>JBEKSE010000016.1:0-86249 GCA_049517315.1 Occallatibacter sp.
TCCCCTCCGGTTTCGAGCGGGGATGGATTAGGTAGACATTACTGTGGAGTCCATAAAGAGCCCGTAAGTGTCCTTGAAGAAAGTTATAAGCAAGACGTGAGACTTATATTAGGAAGTTATAAGTATAAGCTTTTGCAGTTAATTCCTTGTCAGAATCTAGCGAGTTATTTGTTAATCAATTAAATGGACAAATCGTCCGCTTGCCGCGCGGCTCGCTGTCTCTATCGATTGTATACTTCAGCGCTTCTAACATGAAGATTGCCGTTTCGGCAATCGATATCAACCCGAGCAGGAGCGCGGGGTCGAATAAGTCCTATGGCGGGATCCGTAAGCCATCAGCGGCGAGCAGCCAAACAATCCTTTGGAGGAATGGGCCGGTTGGGGGAATCGAATTTGTCATTGACAATGCGAATGGCCTTCCCTGGCGCTGACGGTCATCACGGTTTGGACACAGGGCGCCGCGAAATCGTAGGGTCCTTTGGGAGTCAGATCGGGATTGCGGTGTCTGCCTCGGCATTTACCGGACTGCGTGTTTGGCGTTTTTGGCCACGTACATGGCGGCGTCGGCGGAGGTGAGAAGATCGTCTCTGGCATCGCCGTCCTCGGGATAGATGGCAATCCCGAAGCTCGCCGCGCTATATAGGGCTTGACCCTTAATCATGAATGGTTCTTCAAAAGAGCGTTCGAGTCGCTCAGCGATCTCCTCGACCTTGGCGCGGTTGTGAACCAGCGGCAGCATTACGGCAAATTCGTCGCCGCCGATCCGGGCCAATAAATCGACACTGCGTAATTGGCGCTTCATGCGCAGCGCCACTGCCTGCAGGTACAGATCTCCAAACTGGTGGCCGTAAGCGTCATTGATCTGCTTGAACTTATCGAGATCGATGTAGATCAGACCGAAGATGTCGGCATTCTGACTTGTTTCTGCGATTTGCCGATCAAGATGCTTGTCGAGCGAGAATCGGTTGTGAGTGTCAGTGAGCAGGTCGAACTCCGAACGGTGATGAAGTTCGGTGTAGAGGCGTCGCGTTTCAATGGCTAGAGCGGAAAGAGCGCTGGCCATGGACATAGCCTCCGACTCGTTGGCTGCGGGTTTGGCAAGCGGATCGAGCGCGACAAACATCGTGCCGAGCGTCGGTCCCGAGCGGGAAGGAATCTCATTCTGGACTACGCGAAGGCCGGTCAGCTTTGGCGGGCAGTTTCCCAGCAGAGCTCCATCGGCGATCTTGCACCAGCAAGGTGCGCCGCTCAATTTGAAGGAAACGAGTTCCGTGATCTCATCAATGATCTCGGTGAGTGGGCGGGAGCCGTTGATGTCCTCGAGGATGCGGCCGCGCCGCTGCTCGATGAGCGCCAACGCAGCTACTTGACGACGAACCTTGCGCTCAATGGCCCAACCTCTGGCTGCCACCGCGACGATGACTGCGAGCAGCAAGCCTACGAGGATCATGAGGTTGCGAACATTCAGCAGAGAAGGTTTGGCGACGACCATAATATCGTCGTATGAGCGGAGCAGAATATTGAAGGGCGGGTTATCCCTGGAGCGATTGGAGACCTCGGCTACACAGATGCCGGTCACACGAACCCCGGAACCTACTGGAATCTCTCGCAGGGGCGGAGGCTCCAGGTCCGAGTGGCGAAAAATCGCCGAAAACATGTGGCCATCAGTGGACAGAACATACACGTCCTGCGTGGCCTCCCGCGCCTCGGTCACTACTTGTCCTTCGATGGAAACCAGGTCGTAACTGTGCCCGAAATCAATGTTGCTCCTGTATGAAAGGTCTCGCCACGTCGCCTGATGTGGTGTGATGGGCGAGTATACTTCGCTATCTTGCACTTCTCCACCGGCGAGGTTCAACATGCCGTCATGCACATCGGGAAAGCCGGTTGCGTCCGCCTGATCGCCGATCCTTAGCGGTTTGGTAGTCGCTGTCTGGACCCACAAACTCCTTTTCCCGTCCTGAAGCACAACGGCAGTGGCTGGCTGGTAATAGGTGATCGTTCCATGAACGCGGACCCTGGCAGAGAGATTGCGCACCTGATAACCGGAGATAATCTCATCCATGGGCTGCAATGGGAGGGTCCACGGACTGCTTTTCGCTCGCTTGAGAATCTTCACATCGGCCATGGTGGAAGCGTGAAGCAGGACGCCAACCTGTTCCATCTTGCTGTCGAATAGTCCCGAAGTTACTCCGGTGATTTCTACCTCGGCATCCAATAAATCGTCCAATGCTCCTGGATCGGCACTTTCAATTTCAGCGTCGAATTCACCCGTGTCAGTGAACAGTTTCAGAAGCGCTCCGTGACTGTTTCGGCTTCGCATCGGATCGGCGGTGTGCACCGTAACGCGCACATTGACCGTCATGCAGTCGCGCTGGTTGTGTATCATCTCGCCGTAAGTGGCGGTAACGGGGGCGGGCCGGACACCATGATGCAACAGTAAAATATTGTCGCTGAGTACAATCGGGCGGAAGCTCGGCCGCATGGTTCCCCGCACCAGGATACGATCGCCTAAAGCCAACCGGGTATTTGTGGGGATGAACACAAAGACGGCAACATTATCGTCTTGCACAAATAGCAGTTGTTCGGACGCGCGAATGAAGGAGACGGTGGCCTCGAAAGCGACAGGGAGATGCTGGGCGGCCTCAGCGTTGCCCAGCGCATGAATGGCGCGGAGAGTTGTCAGCGGAGCGGGCGCGCCTGCCCAAGCAGTCGAGGCCCATCCGAGAATGATCGCAACCTCTAGAATCGGCCTCTTCATCGAAATGACCCAGCAAAACTCGTGTTGTCTGGCCCCTGAAAGTTCTTATCGGCAGGTCGGCCAAAGAATTTAACTCTGCGCGAAGGAAAAGCGTACGCCCTTTAAGTGTGCACTGCCTGGCTACTTATCGATCTCAGTCGCCTGCACGGTCTGCAAGCCGACTGGAGTCAACGTCAGACCGCTCTCAAACCGGAACGGCCGCCTGCACGAAGTAGCCTCCGGTTCGAAAGACGCAGCGTCAACTTCGCCGTCCATCGCCAGCCAACAATGAACAGAAACCGAGGCAACGCACTTCGTGCAGTCATACGGCGGCTCAACCTGGAAAGACCAATCTCCATCAGCGTCAATGCCGCCCAACATATAACTTTGTGGCTTGAGCAACGACAACACATCGGAAAGCGGATCCATTGCTCTGACACCACGATTTTGATAAGACTACGTTCATTCCAATCACGCCAAAACGGCCCAGCAATCAGGCGCGTTGAGATATTCGCCCATGAGATAATAAGTATGACGAGAGCCCTGAAATTCTTGCTTCATGCTGACAATGAGACGAAAGCCCTGCCATCGCTTCCTGTTTGTACGCAGAATTGATGCGCCATGTCCTCTCCGCGCCCAACCAGGAATTCCCGCTCCCCTCATAAGCTCTGTCACAAGATGCGCATTGAGCTTTCTAACCGTTGCGGTGCTTCTGGCTGGTCCCACCATGATTGTTACCCGAGCTCAGGTTCCCCCGGCAATGCGTTTATCGCAGCAGCAGCAGTCCGCCGCCGGCAAGAAGGCTGCGGATGCTTTAGTTCCCGCCAAATCCGCAATTGAATTTGAAAACATTATTGAATCTTCGAAGATCAAGTTCAAGCTCAAAAATAGCGTTTCACCTCAGCATTACTCTATCGAGACCATGATGGGAGGCGTAGCTGTTTTCGATTACAACAACGACGGCCTGCTGGACATTTTCTTCACCAATGGCGCGGAGATTCCCTCGCTGGAAAAAACCAATCCCAGTTACTGGAACCGCCTTTTTCGCAATAACGGCGACGGCACGTTTACTGACGTGACCGAAAGCGCCGGGTTGAATGGGATCGGCTATTCGATGGGAGTCGCGGCCGGGGATTACGACAACGACGGACTTGTCGATCTCTACGTTGCCGGCGTCAACAGGAACCAACTCTTTCATAACAATGGCGACGGCACGTTCACCGATGTCACGGATAAGGCTGGCGTAGGTGGCTTTATCCCCAAGCAGGGAAAAGCACTGTCGGTGGCCGCCGGATGGTTCGACTATAACAATGACGGATATCTCGATCTATTTGTCGTGAATTACCTGAACTACGACATAAAAACGGCCAAGAGTTGTCCCTCCAACGGAGTGCCGTCTTACTGCTCGCCCAATGAGTTTCAAGGAACCGCCAATATTCTCTATCGCAACAATGGCGACGGAACTTTTACCGATGTCTCCGAACAGTCTCATATCTCGCAGTACATTGGCAAGGGCATGGGCCTGGCATTTGCCGACTACGACGACGATGGATTTACCGACATTTTTATTACCAATGACACCTTTCAAAATTATCTACTTCACAACAACGGCGATGGAACCTTCACAGACGTCGCAATGTGGGCCGGCGTTCAATACAACGAGAGCGGAAAGACCGTAGCTGGAATGGGGGTGGATTTCCGGGACATCGATAACGACGGCAGGCCAGATGTTTTCCATACCGCCATGTTCGGCGATAGTTTTCAACTCTATCACAACAGCGGAGACGGACAGTTCCAGGATATTTCGGGAGCCTCTGGAATCACCCGCATCTCCAGTCGCTTGACTGCATGGAGCACGGGAATATTCGACTTCGATAATGATGGGAACAAAGACATTTTTACAGCTAACTCGGAAATTAACGATAACTCAATGGAAATCGCTCACCGCCCCTATACCCTTTCCAATGGCTTGTTCCGCAACCGGGGAGATCTTACCTTCGAAGATGTTAGTGGCACGGCAGGAAAAGGTTTTTCCCTTCCGGCGGCTCATCGTGGCGCCGCCTTCGGAGACCTGAACAACGACGGAAAGATCGATATTGTCGTGGCAGCTCTCAACGACACCCCTCAGTTGCTGATGAATCGCACCCGGACGCTCAACCACTGGATCATTCTTAATTTAGTTGGAACAAAATCGAATCGCGACGGACTCGGCACGAAGGTCAAGATCACAACATCGCACGGCAGCCAATTCAACTACGCCACGACCGCCGTGGGCTATAACTCTTCGAGCGACAAGCGAGTTCATTTCGGACTAGGTGATGCGACAGTGATCGACAGGATCGAGCTATCCTGGCCAAGCGGCATCAAACAAGTGCTGTCCAACGTGAAGGCAGACCAGATTCTTACCGTAACTGAGAGCCCGAAATGATCAATGCAAAAGAAACAATTTATGGTTGAGTTTAGGCTAGGATATTGCGTTCAGATGATTATGCGGGCTTGAAGGTATGAGATTCAACAGCATCCTGTTCAGTAATGCATGCACCTGTGGCTCTCAAGGTTTCGGTCTTCCCGCCAGCCTCTGCGCCAAGTCGGTTTGTCCATTGCGGTTCAGAAGGGCGATCAAGCTTTCCAGGAACTGCGGATCGTCGCGCGCATAGGCCGCCGCTATCTCCGCTGTCAGATTTGCATCTTTGACTTTGTTCAGATGAAAATAGGCGTCACAGAGCGGAAGCAGAAGAGCGGGCGTGCGTGTATGGGATCTCGCCAGCTGGTCGGCGGCCTCTGCCCATCGCTGCTGCTTATAGCGAACCACGCCCAATTCGGCAACGGCTGTTTCATAATTCGGATCGTTGGCAATCTCCGCCTGGAACTCCTTTTCTGCCTCGGCCAACTTTCCCTGCTGCATATCGTAGATTCCCAGATATGTCCGAGCGCCTCGCACCGTCGGCTCAATCTGCAAAGCACGATTCAGATAGCGCAGACCGTTCGTCGAGTCTCCGATGTATAGGTAAAGCGCCCCTATCAAAAAGTAAGGATGACCAGGAGTTGCGGATGTTCTTTTCGCATTCTCTACGAATAATTGCAACGCCTGCTCCTCGTGGTGATCGATTAGAAGCTGCCGGGCCTGGGCCCAAGCCGCTTTGTCCGCCTCCGATCCGAGCGCGGAAGCTGCAAAGGAAATCTGCTCCATCATCGTATGATGGAGTTCGGCTTGGTGCTGCGCCTCAGCCCGATCGCCTTGGCCCGCATAGGCTCTGGATAGATAGAAGTGCGCGAGAATCTTTGTCGGATCGCGCTGCAACAGCCGGTTCAACGTATCGATGGCGTTTTGGTATTGCTTCAACTCAAGTTCGCAATGGCCGAATCCCAGCAACGCATCAGGCTCCTCTGGTTTCAGCAACAGCACTTGCTGGAAAGCATCCTTCGCCCTTTGCCATTGAGCAAGTTTGACTTCGACGGATGCCAGCAATTCCCAGGCATCAAAGCTGCCCGGATATTTTCCGATTGCTGCCTGAGCATATTTCTCCGCGTTCGGCAGATCCATATTACTCAGACTGGCTATTCCAAGATCGAGGTCGATTTGTTCGAGTTTCGGATCGACTTGCTGAGCTTTCAGCAGCCATCCAATCCCAGTCTCGCTATCTCCGGTACTGCATAGTAGCTCCCCAAATTTCTGCAATGCCGACGGATTGGCCGGCAAATATTTCACACACTTTTGGATTGCATCGAGAGCCAGGTCGTTTTGTCCACTCAGGTGATAGGCCTGAGCAAGATAATAGAATGCGTCTCCGTCTCGCGGCTCATAGCGCAAGTGGCGGAGCAGCAGTGTAACGGCCTGGGATTTGTCTCCGGCAACGAGCCGCTCCACACCCACCTTGAAGAGCAGGTCGGCATCGTTGGGCGCCAGCTTCAAGCCGCGCCGATAAGACAGCGCAGCCTTTTCCGGTTGCCCTGTCTCTTCGAGCAGCATTCCCTGCAACTTCAGCGCGGGCACAAATTCCGGATGTTGCTCGACCACTTGATTGGTCAATATCAAAGCTTGCTCTATATCCCCATGCTCGGAAATACTGAGCGCTCGATGCAACCGCGCCCACAACGGGGCATCAGACTGGGACGCGGTCTTTTGCGCGTCAGAAGCAAGCGGCAATCCAGCGATGAACGCGACTGTTACAAGGCCAAGGCAGATCAACTTCAATCTGCACAGCTTCCTGCGAAAAAGCAAAGACAGTGTGCGCATAGCTTGAAGCATACTTCTCTCCAGTTCAAAGCACAGTGGCGGCTCTTACGCGCATGCTGCACTTCGTTTTTCACCGCTGCGTGGCGGCACTCGGCCTAAGCTGGGCTGCCGGAATAATCCCTTTCCCTTCCTCAACACCATAGATACGATCGGCGGGCAGGCTGCCGATCGTATCAACCTTTCCCGAGGGCCAGATTATCTCCGCCTTGTCGATGCGATCCGATGCACCGAGTCCAAAATGGAGCCGCAAATCATTTTGCGAGAGATAGCTTCCGCCACTGTGAACCTCATCGGACTGAACCATTGTTCCACTGTAAACACGCACCTGCGCATTTAGCGCCATTCGATTGGATTGCACGCCTTCCAATTCAAATTCGATCCAATGACCCTTGACGCCGCGCGGCCGCAGTATCATCGGCTTGCCCTGCAGGTTTTCCACGACGATGTCAATCGTTCCCTCGTTGAAGAGGTCGCCCATCGCCACGCCGCGGCTGCATTGCGGAATCTGCAATGCGGATCCCACCTGCTTGCTGATGTCTGTAAATGTGCCGTCGCCGTTATTCAAGAACAACAGCTTCGGCTCCCGGTACTTAACGCCCAGGTTGGCCTCGTCCACCTGCGGATAGACATGACCGTTGGCAATGAACAGATCAGGCCATCCATCGTTGTCGAAATCAAAGAAGCCGTCTCCCCAGCCGACATACGGCGTGGTGGCGCGCGCAATTCCGGAGATGTCGGAAACATCGGTGAAACTCATCGCTCCGTCATTCTGGTAGAGCGACGCATATTGCTCGTTGAAATGGCTGATGCCGAGTGAGGTACGCCCGGTATGAAGGTAATCGCCGCTGGCAACGCCCATATTCGACTGCTCGGCCCCGTCCTCACTGAAGGCTACTCCGGCAAGAAGCGCAACCTCGGAGAAGTTTCCATTGCCTTGGTTGCGAAAAAGAACATTCGGCCCGCCGTCATTGGCGACAAACAGATCCAACCGCCCGTCATTGTCAAAGTCCGACCAGAGGGCGGTCAAGCCAAAATAGTGCTGCGGGTTGTCCACGCCTGCTTGTTTGGAAACATCGGTAAAGGTTCCGTCTTGATTGTTGTGATAGAGGCTGTTAGGCGACCCCTTGAGGCCGCGCGGCCCGCATTGCACGTCCACGCCATGATATTTGCAACTCTTGCTTGACCCAAAGACGGGAAGATCGTGCAAATTGAAATCGACGTAATGCGAGATGAACAGGTCGAGCCAGCCGTCGTTGTCGTAGTCGCCGAAGGCGGCGCCTGTGGCCCACATTGTGTCTCCGCCCAGGCCAGCACTTTTGGTGACATCGGTAAAAGTGCCATCGCCATTGTTGCGGTAGAGCACGACGCCGCCAAAACAAGTTACCAGCAGATCGGGCCATCCGTCGTTGTTGTAGTCTCCCACCACAGCACCCATCGCCCAGCAGGGATAGCCGACTCCTGCCTTATCCGTCACGTCAGTAAAGGTGCCGTCTCGATTGTTGTGATAGAGCGCGCTGCGTGGAACCTTTCCCGCGAGCGCCGACTCAACGGTCTGCGAGTTGGTAAAGTAAAGATCTGGCCAGCCATCACGATCGTAATCGATGATGGCCACGCCACCGCTCATCGACTCGACAAGATAGCGCTGATCCGCCGAGGTCGTATGCTGGAAATCGATCCCGGTTGAAGCAGTAATGTCGATGAGTTGCGGCAGAGGAGAGGAGGCGTTGCGGTCTTTCGCCGCGCTGGAAACCGTCGAGGCGCGATGAGCGTCTCCGTCACCCATTGCCTGCCGAGTCTCCTGGCCGAGGGAATGCCTTCCGCCGCACAGACACAAGACAAGCAGTTGCGCAATTCCGAGAAGCTTTAGCTGCAAGTTACCTCGACTACTACCGCGCATCGCCATTGTTGCCCTCTTCATGGCCCGGCTCCATGCGCAATTGCCTATAGGTTTCTTTCAAACGATCCTTGATTTCTTTGTATTTTCTGTATAACTCCAATTCCCGTCGGGAATCTTCGGGCTTTCCCATCTGCCGGTAGAGAGCGCTCAGCCGAAAGTGCGCCACGTCGTCGGTCGGATCGCGCTCTACAACTTGCTTCAACAGCGCCAACGCCTTGTCTGGCTGCTTCAATGCGGCCAACGCCTTGGCCAGTCCCAGCGCTGCATCGGCATCGGCAGGCGCCAGGGCGATGGCGCGCTGATAGTGGTCATACGCAGCCTGCACGTCGCCGCGCTCGGCGGCAAACTCGCCCAAGCGGCACTCGGCTTTTTCTTCGTGGCTGTCGAACTTCAACGCCAATTGATATTCGTCTTCCGCCTGGCGCTTGACGGCCTGGTCAGTGGATTCGATCAGGACCTCGGCCAGTTCGAAATGAACCTCCGGAAGTTTTGGGTTGATCGCGATCGCCTTGCGAAACTGAACGATGGCGCCCGCCGGATCGCCATAGCGCAATGTCTCATGCGCCATCGCCTGATGCATTTCGGCCGAGTCTGGTTCGGCCATCGCAAGACTCAGAATCGATTCGCCAGCCAATTCGGTATGGATTCGATAGGCCATGTAAAGCACGCGAGCATCGGTCGGGCTGTGGGCGCGCAATGTTTCCACAAGCGACGCGGCCTGTGCCAGATCGCCTTGCGTCATCGCCAGATCGATCAGTTCCATGCCTGCTTCCATGCGAATCTTGTCTTCATCCAAATGTGGAAAAGCGCTCTCCAGGTCGGTACGGGCGCTGGCGGTATCGCCTTGCTTCCGCTCGCATATTCCAAGCAGAACCTGAATCCGCCAGAGTCCGGCACGCTGCGTGGTAGCGGCGTGCAACTGCGGCACGGCCGCAGCGCAGTCTCCCTTGAAAAAGTACATCACTCCAAGATTTGCGCGGGCCTCCGGATTATTTGGATCGAGCGTCACCAGGGCTTGTGACTCCGCCAGAGCCAAGTCGGGCTTATTCTCCCGCATGTATTGCTGAATCTTGCGATTGTGCTCGGCAATCTGCCGCTCGGTGTCGCCTGCCTGCGCTCTGCACAGGCCCATGCTCAACAGCAGCGCCGCTCCGATCCATCTTGTCGCACGCTTCAATTCCACACCCATTTTCTCGCCCATCTAAATAGTAACTGGAGAGACAACCAATCGGTTGCCTCTCCAGTTCGTTTCATTGCATTGCCAGGTTAGAAGTTGATACGTCCTGTGAATTGGACATCGCGTCCGCCCACGACCACGCTGTTAAACTCGTGGCTAGCGGAGCCGATCTGGGTTGCCGTGTAAGGTGTACCGGCGCCGCTTGAGCCAGTCAGATTCCCACTGGGCTCGCCAAAGCTGGCATGGTTGAAGACGTTGGTTGTGTCGATGCGAACCTGCATCTTGATCGTGTGATCCCAGGCATGCAGCAGCGTGAACTCCTTGTGCGCAGCCATACCAAAATCGTTGATTCCGGGACCATACAAAACGTTTCTACCCACGTTGCCAAAGGTTCCGTTGGCAGGCTGCTGGAAGGCCTGGGGGTTATACCAGGTGCCGGCGCGGGGGTTATGGTTCGCCTTGGGGCTGACGTTTTTGTTCCAGTTCGGAAATGATCCGCCGCCGTTGGCATTGGTGTAGTTTTGTGGGTTACTGCCTTGAGTACTTAAATTGAAAGGATTACCTGTGGAAAGGATGACCGTACCGGAGATCTGCCAGCCTCCAACGGCTTCGTCGAGAATCGCGCTATGGCTCAAGAACGGTTTGCCTTTGCCGAACGGCAACTGGTAGACCGCGTATCCCTTAAAGCTGTGGCGAATATCGAAGTTGGAGCTGGCGTAGTTGGCGTCCGGATCGTAGGAGTTCTGGTACTCAAGCGGTCCGGCGTGGCTGCCCCAACCGGAAGAATCGCTTGAATCCAGCATATGCGACCAAACGTAGTTGAAGTTGAAGCTTACGCCGGAGCGATAGCGCTTCGTGATCTGCGCCTGGAACGAGTTGTAGTTGGACACTGCGTTATTGGTATAACCCGTGATGGACCCGTTTGCCGAAGGCGAGGAGTAATTGGGATACGGAACAGCCGACCAGTTAGTGCCCGTAGACAACAGTTCGCTCTCGGGAATCTGGGTCAACACAACGCCGCCATTACCGCCGAATATCAGGTCACTCGCGTGGCTGGCCACGTAAGAGACTTCGGCTACGATGTCGGAAGTCAACTGCCGCTGCACGGCCAGATTCCATTGCATGATCTTTGGAACCGGAGTGTGATAAGCCGTATAGCTGACATTTTGACCGTTGTATGCAGCGGAAGAGGTGTTGTCCGAGATATAGGGCAACGCCGCATGTGTGACAAAATTTGTTCCCGCGCCATCAAACTTGGTGATCGGAGTAATGCCGCCAGTGCCGTCATTGGCGCTGCCCGAGCCGCCAAATGGCGCACCGAGACCCTGTCCATAGTTATCCGTGCTCCAGTTATAGGCGTAGATGCCATAGCCGCCGCGCAGCGTGGTTTTGGCATTGGGTGTCCATGAGAAGCCGACACGCGGAAGGATGGTATCGAATACATTCGCTTCCATCGATTTGCGTCCGTTGGCACGGGTTTGGCCGAACCACATCCCGCCCAGGGTGCCGTCGGCCGAATTGGTCACCGTCGGATCGAATGTGTCCAGATCTCCATAGATCTCGTTCCACCCATGATTGATCTGATAGCGAAGTCCCAAGTTGACCGTCAGGTTGGGACGGATCTTGTAGTCGTCCTGAATGAACATCTGCGGAGACTTCAGGCGCGAGCCGTACTCCGGAGTCACGGACGCGCTCCAGCCCGAGGCGTAGCCCAGCATGAAGTCGGCCATCGCCCAGCCGCCGCCAGAGAGGCTGGCTGCACCATTGCCGTTGGTCGTCCAATTCGCTGTGTAGTCGTGGTTGCAGCCGCAGGTTCCGCCAAAAGCCAATACGCCTGACTGCTGGCTGGAGCCCCAGACCTGCGAATCGTTGCGGTACATCAGCAGCTCGCCGCCGAAGTGGAGAATGTGCTTGCCCACGATCATTGTCACCACGTCGGATGGATCGAAGACATGCTCCTTGAAAAGATTGCTGCCGCTGCCCTGCTTGTTGATCCAGGCCGGATCCCAGTCGCCGTCCTCGAAATCGACGTCAGGGAAATCGTCCGTTTTCGCAAACTTCCAGCCCAGCTGAGTGGGCAATCCATGGTCCGCGCTGTCGTCGCCTTGCTGGCTGTACTGATAGGTATAGCCCATACGCGCTTCGTTGACGATGCGCGAGCTGATGGTCCATACATCGGTGATCTGCGCGTTGTTGTTGTCATAGTCCGAGGAACCGCAGCCCACCGGGCAGGCTTCCACACCGCTGCCATTCGCAACCGATGGATTGTCGGTCTGGACGTCGGACATTGTCAGCTTGTGCTTGGCGGAGAGATCGTAATCCAGGCGCCCAAAGTATCGAACGGTCGGATTAGGAGACGACAAGTCGGAGCCAAAGTTCTGATAGGGTTCGCCGTGCGGACCAAAGGAGGTGCAAATAGGAAGCGCTGGCGCCTGTGCCGCGGTTCCGCAAAGGAACTCGCCGCCGGCGATGTGATTGGTCGGCGTCGGATACCACTGAATGAATTTTGAGGCCACCGAATCCAACTCGGGAGAGGGGATCTTGTTGTTCGTATAGGCCTGGCGGACGGGGTAGGGGTTGCCGTTCGAATCGATAGCGATGGTCTGCGTGGTCGGATCGTAGAGGGTCGTCGTGCCGGCTATCTCGCTAAAGTCGCCGGTCATCATGGACGGGGTTGGAACGGTGTACTTGTTCAGGCCGCCGGCGAATCCGTCGTTGATGATGTGATCGTAGTTGAAGTAGAAGAACATCTTCTTCATCTTCAACACCGGGCCGCCCAGCGCGGCGCCGAAGTTGTTGTAGCGCAGCTTGGAGCGTACTCCCCCGCCGCCGACGGTATAAGGCGCCGCATCGTATGCGCCGTTCTGAATGAGGTCGTAGCCGGTGCCGTGGAAGGAGTTGGTTCCGCTCTTGGTGACCTGGTTGAAAACGACACCACCAATGCCGTACTGCGCCGAAAACGAAGAAGTGTTGATTTGCACTTCGGCCACGTCTTCGAAGGTGGTCGTGTTGGCATTCATACTCTGGCCCAGGGTGGTCGAGGCGCCATCGGAAAGAATGTTACTGTACGGCAGATTGCCGTTGATGGCCGCTTCCTGACCGGGACTCGAGCTTCCAGTTCCTGCCGCGCCCGGCAACAGAATCACGAATCCCTGCCAGTCCGGAGTTACCTGCGGCAACTCGTCCATTGACTTGGCATCCAGGATTGTAGACTGGCTGCCGCTTTCGGTGGTCAGCAGCGGCACGTCCGAGGTCACCGTGATCTGCACATCCGCCGAGCCGACCTTCAATTGCGCGTTGACGGTGGTGAAACCCACCTGCAACGTGATGGGACCGCGAACCAGCTTCTCAAAGCCGCTCTGCGCAAAGGTGATGGTATAAGTGCCCTGAATGATCGAATTGGTGTCATACAGGCCTTCCCGGTTGGTGGTGAACTCTTTTGCAACCTTTGTATCGACATTCAGCACCGTTACCTTGACTCCGGGAATCAACGCCCCCGTCGCGTCGGTCACGATACCTCGAATGTCTCCAGCATTGATGCTTTGTGCGAGACATGCCCCACTTCCAAGTATCGCCAGAAAAATGGGAAAAATCCATCGCATCGTATTTTTCATGAACTGCCTCCTGAAATTGGTTAGCATTGCAGATCTTTTCGAGTCAGAAAAGCTTTGCGCAAGTTTTCGTGCGTGATTATTGAAAGGAATCAACCGAACATCTTAGGGTGAAACCTTCACTCATCCAGTTCTTCGATCACCTCGTTATTGAAATCGGAACCAATTCAAATTGGCGATGCCGCTGGGCGATCCCGTGAATACGATGTACAGGTTATGCACTCCCGTTGCCCCAGAGACTGTGCCGGTGACGGTTTCCCAATTTTCCCAACCGCCTGTGACAGGAAGCGTGACTGAGGAAATTGGTGTGCCAGTTGGACTATCAAGGTAGAAAGCGAGCGTACCGCCGCCGCCGCCGCTCGCTTCGCGAACACTCACCGATGTAGGAGAACCGTCGCCGAAGTCGACATTGTTGTAGACGGCATCGGCGCCCACGGTCACGTAGCCCAGATCGTATTCGCCGGTAGAGTCACCGGTGTTCTCCGTTTCGAGTCCGTTTTCGCTGCTGTAGCTGGAGGCCTGGATCTGTGCGGTAGCCGCAACAGGTGGTACGCTGCCGCTCGGCGTTCCTGTCCAGGTAAACGTAGCGGCGGAAGTAGCCGGGAGGGTGTACGAGAACGACTGCGTTCCCCACTGAACCTGGAAGGTTTGGCTCGAAGTGAAACTATTGTATGCAATCAATGCCATCGAACCATCCGGATTCTCGAAGGCCACGCTGGCAATCGCAGGCGTGTTGCTTGAGTACACGCGCACCGCACCCTGCAACACGTATTTGCTGAAGTGGCCAAGCGTGTAGTACTCGATGTCCTTGGTCACCGCGCCCGTCGAGCTATTCACCGTCACAATCGGAGTGCACGTATTGCACCCACCCAGTCCAGCGTTCTGCGTCAAGTCCGGCCCAAGGTTCTCATTCAATGCAAGGCTCCACTTCACAAACGACTTGGCGGAGTTGCGTAGAACCTGCGTGATCTCCAGCATGTCGGTCGTGAACTGATCGCTCTCCCACGTACCGCCGGAGTGTTCCGTCTCCCAGGTGCCCAGTGTCGGAAATTCGTTCTGGACAACCTGCTGCGCGCCCGGCGTACCTCCATATCCATGCCAGGCAGTGCCTGCAACCTGAGTCAATTGCTGAGGTGTCAATCCACTCAACACATACTCCGGATATGACGGTGTATCCCAGTTGTGATCCCACACGAACACCTTGGTGGAAAGCTTTGCCGTCGACAGCGCGGGAAGCACATAGCCCTGCAGTAAGGCCAGCTGCGTCGTATCCGGCATCAGCATGCTTGGATAAGCCGTGGTCACATTTTCCGGCTCATTCTGGATCGAGAGGTAATCGATCGGCGCGTCCGCTGCTTGGTACGCCTGGAGGAATTTGACAACGTAGTTCGCGAAGGCCGTCTCGTTGGCCGAAGTCATCAGCAAATCGCCGCCAAGCATCGACACGGGGCTCATCGACGCAGGATCCTTCATCCATCCCGGCGGACTCCATGGATTCGCCATCAGCTTCATCTGCGGATTAAGCGTCTTGGCCTGCACAATCAGCGGCAGAATGTAAGCTTGGTCGTGCGCAATCGAGAAGTTGGTCAGATTCAAATCGGTCGTGCCCACCGGCTGATCGTCATACGAGTAAACAGACAGCGCGATATCCGTCGCGCCCATGGGAATACGCATGAAACTCAGGCCGATTCCATCGCCGTTTCGCGTAAACAAGTCGTTGAGCGTTCCCGGCAGATCGGCAGAAGGCTCGACTTTCATCAGCAAAAACGCGGCTGAATCGGTAAACGCCGCTCCGAATCCGTCGATAGACTGATATTGCTGCGTCGGATCGACCACAATGGTGTTTGTTCCCGCGTCTGCCGTGCTCGTGGTGAAGTTCACGTTGGGCTGCGCCGTAAGAAGTTGCGACTGGTCATTCGCGCTCAACACCACCGACACTGCCGAAGCCGACCCTGGAAATGTGTATGCCCCGGTGGCAACTGCACTGTTTGAAAACCCGGTCGCGATTGCGATCGCGTTGATCGTCGTAGTAGTCGAGACGGCGATAGGCGTCCCCGCCGTGAAGAGCGTCGAACTCGCGCTCGGTGTTGTTCCATTTGTCGTGTAGTAGATCGCGGCATCAGGCGTAAGATCGCTCAGTGAAACCGACTGCGCCGTTGTGTACGAACCTGGCAACGGCGAAAAGGTCGGCGTCGCGGCGGACGGCAGGTTGATGGTATAGGTGCCGGCAGCATCCGCGCTGTTTGAGTATCCCGCAGCAACGGCAATCGCGTTGATCGTTGTCGTCGAGGTCACCGCAATGGGCGTCCCCGGCGTAAACACTGCGGAATTCGCAGTCGGAGTCGATCCATTCAACGTATAATGGATCACCGCTCCCGTTGTGGTATCCGCCAGACTCACCGACTGGGCAGAAGTGTAGATCCCTGGAGCGGGCAGGAAGGTCGGCGTAGCGGCTGCCGGCAAATTGATCGTGTAGGTGGCCGAACCAACTGGGCTATTCGAATACCCCGACGCAACAGCTATCGCCTCGATCGTGGTCGTGGAACTCACGGCGATCGGCGCCGCCGATGAAAACAGAGTCGAAGCGCTCGAGGGCGTGGTTCCATTCGTCGTGTAGTAAATCGATGCACCGGGCGTGGTATCAGTAAGGGTCACGGTTTGGGCCGCGGAGTATGTTCCAGGAGTAGGGTTGAAGGCCGGCGAAGCAGCGGTTGGAGTTACCGGTTGTGTGCCCCCGCCGCCGCATCCGCTGCAGCCGGTGACGCTAAGCATAGCCAGGACAATCAAAGGAATTCCTCCGTGCCTGACAATCCGGCTCTCCCCGCCTTGCCGCGCGTGCCCCAATAGCCATTGCCGAACGAGCTCTGACCAGAACGTGAATTCCCGCCTCAAACCGAAACCCGAGCGCGCCTCGGTGGACCTAGAGCGTCCGCTACTCTCCCAACGCAAGCCTTGGTGCATGATCAATAGCTTCAAGTGCTTTCACCGATCCGCTCTTCACTTATTGAGGGAAGTGGCCCCTCTTGCGCTGCACAGTCTCTTGACAACTTGAAAAGCTGTTGAGAAGGTAGGCTTGCACCAATTCGAAGGTCATGAGGTTGTTCTGATGGATTTCCGATGTTAATCTGATGGAAATCAAACTGTAGGTTCTAGGGGATTTATCAGATAGACTATGAGACAGATGAACAGCAAATCGCCGTTCGTGCTGGACGACTGGACCGTAGAACCCGAGTTCAATCAACTGTCAAAAGGGAATACCAGCCACCGGATCGAACCTAAGGTGATGAGCGTTTTGCTCGAGCTGGCGGACCAGGCTCCGCGCGTCGTCTCAAAGGAAGAAATTCTAAGCGCTGTTTGGCCGGACACATTCGTGGGCGAGGATGCCCTAACGCGTTGCATTTCAGTATTGCGCCACATTTTAGAGGACGACCCCCACAATCCGCGGTACATCAAGACGGTTTCCAAGGTCGGATACTGCTTGCTGGTGGTAGGGCACCCCCCAGAACCTCTACCCGAAGATATTCCTCGCCGAGATGCGCTGGAAATGCAAGAGGGGAAGGAGCGCCCGGCACCACAGGAGCTTCGTCAAGGGGCCATGCCCACTGTCCCGCCTTCCGAGCAGGTAGCCGACAAACGATGGGCCGGAATCCGCATCGGAGCTGTGGTGCTTTGTCTGGCGTTGGCCGGCGGATTAGTTTTCTGGGCTATTCATGCGACGTTTCCGAAGCCTGTTCCAGCCCCAATTCGAACCTTTCAGTTGACCACGAATGCGGGGGAACAAAGCAGGCCGGCATTGTCCCCGGACGGGAAAAAACTTGCCTTCGTCTGGGCCAAGGAGGACGGCGGGCGCCAGCATATCTATATTAAGGAGCTGGGTAATGAGTCGCTGCTTCGCCTGACCGACCTTTCTGACGACGAGTACAGTCCCACCTGGTCGCCTGACGGGAAACAGATTGCCTTTCTTTCGTCATCGGAGGCTGGCCTCGGGCTCTACATTGCTTCACTGGCAGCTCCGCATTCCGTGCGCAAAGTGTACATCCCCGAAGAAACCACGCGCTGGGACCAGGGCGCGCTCTCCTGGTCTCCCGATGGCAAAAGCTTTGTGCTCGTCGATCACATGGGGGCCCAGCCGAGCTCGTCAATCTACCTGATCGATGTAGAGAGCATGCGTGCCCACACCCTCACCAGCTCTCCGCCCGGTTGGGAAGGAGATCTGAACCCGGTCTACTCTCCCGATGGAAAGAAGATTGCATTCCTGCGGGCCAGCGAGAGCTGGGTCGTCGACCTGTATTGGATTCCGACGAGCGGCGGAGAGCCCCGCCAGATCACGCGTGACGACAAGACGATCAATGGAATCACGTGGTCCTCCGATAGTCGATCCATTGTCTTTTCCTCCAATCGAGCCGGCCAATTTGCTCTTTGGAAGGTCGCACTGGACGGCGGCACTCCGCAGCGCATGCCGGTGGGAACCGAGGGTGCCACCCAGCCCGCCATCTCGCTCAACGGAAGCAATCTCGCGTTTGTAGAGGGTTCCGCCATCTTTGGCATCATGCGCGTCTCGGCGTCAAAAGACGAATCGCATGAGACGAGAGAGCCACTGATTGTCTCCTCGACCGCACAAGATTCAGCTCCAAGCATCTCTCCAGATGGCGCGCAGTTTGCGTTTCAGTCCTGGCGTTCCGGCAGTCAGCAAATCTGGGTGTCTTCCATCGACGGTCAATCGCTAAGGCAATTAACGCCTCTTGACGACAGATTATCCGTCACGGGCAGTCCGTCGTGGTCTCCCGAAGGGGATCTAATTCTTTTCGATTCGAGGATAGACGGCCATTCGCACATCTTCGCGATTGCAGCCACCGGCGGCAAGCCGCAACAAATCACCTTTGGCGAGGTCAACGATATCGTTCCGCGTTGGTCGGCTGACGGCCACTCCATATACTTCCGCTCCAACCGCGGCGGGCGCTGGCAACTTTGGAAGAAGCCGGCGGCGGGCGGAACACCGCAGCCTGTCACCACCGATGACGGAATTGTTGGCCAGGAGTCGTCTGACGGCAAATGGCTTTACTTCGCGCGTGGAGGCGAGGATGGCATCTGGCGCATGCCCGCTTCTGGCGGTCACGCAGTCCGCATTCTCGATGAGCCTGCTGCGGGCTATTGGGCTTACTGGGCAGTGACCCACAGTGGAATCTATTTTCTCAGCTCCAAACAGCAGACGCCTTCGATCAAAGTCTTCAACCCGGTCACGCAGAAGATTACCGTATTCTCAAAGCTGAATCGGCTTCCGCCGCTGTATTCGGGTTTGAGCCTGCTCCAGGACGGTCGAGAAGTGCTCATCAGTGACAAGCATGACGCAGGCAGCCACATCTCGATTGCACAGAGCGTATTTTGAAGGAGAGGTTCGAGCAGCCGGCCCAAGCTTCCCCTTCGCGTCGCATTAGTGTTCGTTCGATATGAACGACTCGCTGGCGGATCCGTTGATCGAGTCTCCTAGCGATCCCGGACAATTCCATAAAGTATTGATTTCAATGGTCGGGGAGAGAGGATTTGAACCTCCGACCCCCTGGTCCCGAACTGAAAATGTCATTTATAATCAACAACTTGCAAATCGTAATCGTGGCGCGTCAATCGCATAGGTCCTTCTGATTCTTGCAGATAGCTTTCAGTCATTCTCGATTGGGAACCCCACTGTGGAAGCCCTCTGGCGCCTCACTGGTTGTCCTCCCGATCAATTGTTTGGGGCTCTCTATTCCACGCCGAAGCCTTTGTAGAAAAAAGGATCGGTTCCAGTTCACGGCAGATGTGAAGGCGTTGCAGGGGCCTGCGGCTGGAAACTGGCGGCCCGCTGGCGTTGCTCGCGGAGCGCTTGGTCGCGTTGCGCATCCAACAGTGTGTGTGTTTGCCTGGCTTCTTGTTCGGCTTTGGAGTTCAGGCCTAGATGCGCATAAACCCTGCTCAACTGATAGTGGGCCGACGAGGATTTCGGATTCAGCTCAATGACATGCTCGAGCGCCTGCCGAGCTCGCGGCCAATTCTGTTCCGTCCCGTAGAGCTTACCCAGTTCAAAAAATGGATCCGGCGAGTTGGGTTCCAGCTGCGCTGCCTTTTCAAGCGCAAGGATCGCCTCTTGCTCGCGGCCCAAGCGACTGGCCAATAGGCCAAAGTAATACTCCAGCAGGTAATGGCTGGGGAGTTTCTCGCGCGCGGTTTCAAGGATGCGAATGGCCTCGACGTCATTTCTCTGGCGGGCATAGGTCTGCGCCATGCCGACATAAGCGGCATCGAGTTGCGGATCCGCGGCGAGCGCGGCGCGGAAGGCATCACGTGCCGCGTCGTAGTTGCCCTTGATCATCTCAACGGCTCCCAGACGCAACTGAAGGGGCGCGGTCGCGGAGGTCTCCCCCATGCCGGTCCTCACAATCTGGATCGCTTCGTCGTAACGATCCATGTCCATCAACAGACGCGTGTAATCAAGCGTTCGGTCGGGGTTGGAGGGATCGGCAACCAGAGCGGCGCGATAGGCTTCCAATGCCTCGGGCATTTTTTGCTGCATCTCGAATGCCGAGCCGAGGAACATGAGTGTGTCGGCATGCGCGGGCCGCTCGGCGTGCAACCCTGTCAAAAGCGTGGATGCTTCGGCCGGCTGGTTGTCATACAGCAACGCCAGCGCCAGGTTATAGCGGTTCTCCCAGGAAGGATCGAGCGTGGCAATTCGGCGGAAACAGTGGACCTCCTGGCGATAGAGCGAGTGTTGGCTAAGAAGCACGGCGATCGAATACTCGCGTGTAGTTGGGAGTTGGTTGGCTTCCTCCAGGCGCTCGATGCCGCTGGATGCCTCATCCACATGGCCCGTACGGATCTCCGCTTCGATCAATCCGGCGCCAGCTTCCGGGTCGTTGTCGACTAACTGGCCGGCACCCGATGCCTCCACCAGCGCATCGGTATCGTGGCCCGTGGCGAGCGCCAGCAACATGAGATAGTAATGGGCAAATTGATCGTTGGAATCCAGGCGCGATGCTTCGCGCAACTCAGGCTCAGCGCGGACAAAATCCTTCGAGTTAAGCAGATTGAAGCCGAGATTTCTGTGCGGCGCCGCTTGCGAGGAATCAAGACGGATTGCATTGCGATAGTGGCTATTCGCAATTTCGATGTGGCCGAGCCGGGTCTCTGTAATGCCCAGCAGGTTTTCAATAGTGGCGTTGCGGGGCGCAATGCGATGCGCCTCTTCGAGCTTGACCAGCGCTTTATCGAACCGCCCTTCGCGAATGAGTCGAACGCCCTCGTCCAGCACCGCAGGTTGCGCGCTCAACGAGAGAGCGAAAGCAACGAATGCAAGCGGAGACACAATCACCCAACGCCATTTCATTGTGTTGCTCCCTGGTCACGGGCGTCAGCGGCGGAAGGTGTGGCCATTCTTTCGTTGTTGATGGCCTTTACCTGTGCAAAGACCTGAGCCGCTTCCGCGGTTTTGCCTTCGGCGCGAAGGACCTTCCCAAGCTGAAAGTGCGCGGAGCCGTTATGGTCGTGCGCGAGAACACGCCTTAGCACCTCCTCAGCGCGCGTGTAGTTCTTCTGTGCCGCGTAGGCACGTCCCAGTTGCTGATAGGCAGGCCAAAGATCCGGCTTGCTGCGGATTGCCGACTCAAGATGCGGAATTGCCTCCGCGGAGCGATCTTCGTCCACCAGTACGGCGCCGAGTTCCCCGTTGGCCTCGGGATGTTCGGGATCGAGTTCCAATTGGCGTGTCAATTCAGCGAGCGCATGATCTGCGTCACCGTGCTTCCAGTAAAGGTGACCAAGCCAGAAGTGTACGTCGGGAAGATTCGGACGGGCTGCAGCCACGGCTTGATATTCGGCCAAAGCTTTGTAATCCTCCTCGCGGTCGGCATAAAGCTGGCCGAGAAGCTGGTGGATATGGTAGGAATCGGGCGCGATTGCGAGCAAACGGTTAATCTGCGCTATCGCGATTTGGCGGCGCGACCGAATCAACTCATAACGCGCGGAGAGATCGCCAGGATGAATTGTCAGCCAGCGAAGGAGCGCCGCCTCAGCGTCGTAATAGTGATGCTGGTGAATGGATCGCATCGCCTGGGCAAGAGAATTCGCAGCCGGCCTCGGGCTTTGCGGGACAGCGGCCAGTCTCTGGTAGCTTCGCAGTGCAGCATCATCGTCCCCCACCCGCGCATACAAGGCCGCGAGAGCGGTGTCTTTCGCAGGGCTCGAAGTCTGGTCCTCTTCCAGCCTGGCAATAGCTTCACGACAGATCGGAAGCAGGGCGGCGTCTGTTTCTCTGCGGTCAACCCCAATCTCAACAGGAAGTCCCAATGCATCGAGCGCTTCGTACCGGTCTGCATCTAGGGCTTGCTGAATGCGGGAAAGGCCCTCCTCCAACTGTCCCTCGATAATCAGCAACTCTCCGTTGCGGGCCAGGACGGCGGCGGAGCGCGGCATGAGCGCCGCAGCCTGGTCAAGCTGCTCTTGCGCTGCGGGTATCTTGGCTTGCTCTAGAAAAACATCAGCCAGTTCCAAATGCGCGTCGACAGAATGCGGATCGCGTTGAAGAGCGCGGCGAAGATGGCCTTCGGCTTTTATCCAATTACGCTCTGCGGAATACAGGCTTCCGTAAATCCGATCAGAGAGGGCAGTTCCCGAAGAGTCTTCAACAAGCTGGTCCTTCTGTTGTTTTGCCGCCTTGCCGTACGCTTCAGCGAGAGAAAACAGCAAATCGGGGTCGTCTGGAAACTGTGCAGCGACTTTCCGCAGTTGAAGTAAAGCTGCATCCATTTGCCCCGCATCCCAGAGCGCCGTTCCCAGCCAGCTTTGCGCTAACTTTTCTGTAGGATTCTGCCTGATCGCCTCGCGCAATAGCACTGCACCCTGCGCCGGCTGACGCAACTTCACATCGTCGATTCCAAGCCAAAGACTTACACCGCGCATGCCGGGTCTCAGCTTGGCGGCTGTCGATAGCGCCCGCGCGGAATCGTCAAATTTTGACTGCGCATAATAAACCAGCCCGAGGTTCACGTACACCTCGGCTATCCCCGGTTGAAGCTTCACGACAGCCTGGTATTCACTGGCCGCATCATCAAGCCGACCCTGCTGCTGTGCCTCCCGTGCAGCGAGAAAGTGTTTCTCAACTTGATCCTGGATTTGTAAACTGACAACCTGCGCGGCGCCGCCTAACGAGAGCACGCCCGCAATCGGAATCACTGAAGCGAAAATCAGAAATCGCCGTCTGCGGATGCGAAACATGGTTTGATAGTAGCGTATTTTCACGTCGCTGAATGTCATTGCGCGATCCTGTATGGTGTTGTTTGTAATAGGCCGATCAATTGCTGTCTGGATTGTGTCGCGCGCAAATGCACAATTCTCCCGGACCTCGACGAAGAGGTCCGGGAGAGTTGGGTTGTTTTCAAACGTCCGACGTAACAGGGCAGGTTCGCCCAGTGGCGTCAGAACTTGATTCGCAATGAGCCCTGGATGTTTCTCGGGCCATATGCAAGGCCCGAGGCCTGCCCCTCTCCTGAGGCGTCGCAGTTTCCCGCCGCCGGGTTACAAGTGATTGACGTGTTAAAGCCGGTGAAGCGGTGCCGGTTGAAGACGTCGAAGAACTCCACGCGGAAGTCGGTGTGGACCCGTTCGGTAAACATGGGGATGGCCTTGGCGACGTTGAAGTCCTCGCTCGTGTTAAAGAGCTCGCGTATGTTGCCGAGGGCGCGAGGCGCATCGCCAAAGGTGAAATTCGGCGCGGGCGTAAACGCCGCCGGGTTGAATCGTAGGCTTGTCCCATAGACGAATTTACCGTTACTGCCCACACCATTCGGATTCACCCCCGGAACGACGTTGGGACGACTGCCTGAACCGGTTGCGCCCTCGCCGCCGGCGAAGATGCCCGAGGTCCAGCCCGACGAAGTTACGGCGAGTGGGGTGCCGCTTTGGTACTTCTGGACGGCGGCAATCTTCCATCCCCCGGCCAGCACATTGACGGGTCCGCCGTGACTGGCGAACTTTTTGCCCTTTCCGAAGGGCAGATCGTAAGTCCAAGCCAGGACGACGCGCTGCGGAGTGTCGAACTGGCTGAGGGCCTTCTCGACCTTCAGATTGTAAGTGTTGAGCGCGCCGGAAGTGTCGTTGCCTTCCCAGGCGGCCTCGGTCGGATACTCCGAGTCGGCATTGGTGATGTTCTTTGACCAGCTGTAGCTGGCCAAAACGGTCAGTCCGCTGCTGATCCGCTTGGTTACCTGAGCCTGAAGGGCATGGTAGGTGTAATCGCCGAAGGGATCGTCCATGGTCGCTGAATCAACCGTGACGGTTCCATACTGCGGGTAAGGACGCAGGGCCTGAGAGACGGTGCCGCTGAATCCCGCATAAGGCGCCGCCACGGTCGGGAAGCCTGCGCATGGTGTTCCGAGGCCTTGCGCGTTGATGTTTTGCTGTAGACATGCGCCGCGCGACATGTTGGCGGGAAGTCCCTGATTGGGATCATGCATGAAGGCCTGCAAGTGGTCGCCATGAGCGCCGACATAGGCCACGTCAACAATGGTCTGGAAAGGCAACTGGCGCTGCACATCGAGGGTCCAGTTTTGGATGGTGCCCGGACGATCGACCTTCGACTCGAGGAAGAGGGCGTTGCCCTGGCCGTTCATGACCGTAGGGTCAATGAAGGGCGGCGGGGCGCCCGGATAGGCTGTGATCTGCGAGAGCACAACGACCGGGGTCTGGGGGCTGGCCGGGGTGGGGTACGTGTAGCTGGAGAAGAAGCCCTGGCTGTCGTTCTCGGCGAAGCCTCCGACGCGCTGGGTGGAGAAGTAAATGCCGTAGCCGGCACGAATGACAGTGTTGGGATCGACCGTATATGCGAGGCCGACGCGAGGACCGAAGGCCTTTTTGAAGATCGACTGCGGAGAGCTGCCGCCGAGACGTCCCGTGCCGCCGCCTTCGAAGACGTAAGCGCCGGGAAGGTTGCCCGCACCCGGGTTCGGCAGGGTTGGATCCACATAGGACATTCGGTCGTGCGCCTCGGTCACCGGGATTGGCATGTCGTAACGCAGGCCAAGGTTGACGGTGAGCTTGTCGTTGAGCTTCCAGTCGTCAGAGCCAAAGAAGGCGACATACTTGGCGCGCCATCCGTTGATCTGAGGAATGTCAATATATGCATTGGAGGCTGCGCCGCGATAGAAGCTGGCGAAGCCGAAGCCTGAGTTGCCGTCAGTCGGAGTGCTGGTGGGGCCCGGGGCAAATGTGAACTGGCCGGCGCTGCCGGTCAGAATACCGAGGTTGAATTGCGCGGCGCGGAATTCGCCGCCGAACTTGAAGCTATGACGGCCCTTCTGCCACGAGACCGCGTCGTCGTATTGAAAGACGTTGTCGTCGAAGACGCTGTCGCCATCGCTGGGGCTGTTGATGCCACTGCCGGGGTAGTTGTAGGTGAATTTAGGAAAAACCGCGTCGCCTACGCCCTTGAGTCCGAATTTGGTTGCCCAGTCACCGCCAAATCCTCCCTCGCCCGAGGTTTCAAGGCGATGGCGGCGAGTGAAGCCGGCGTTGAAGTGGTTGAGCATCGTGGGCGAAATGATAAAGTCATAGCCCAGACGCAGATATTTGTTGCCCTGAATGTTGCCGCCGGTGTAAAGCGGCCCGAGGCTTTCGGTGCTGATATAAGGCATGTTGCCGGTGAAGTAACTGGCTGAGATCTTATTGTGCGCGTTGATGTTCTCGTCCACGCGTATGGACCACATGTCGGCTTGCTGGTGGTTGGAACTGGAGTTTTCGATGTTGAAGTAAGGGCTAGTGGCGCTGGAGGGGGCGGAGGGCATCACCTTGGAAGCGGCGGCAAAGACCGGATCAGCAGCCTCGGTGATTTTGTTTCCCGGATAAGCCTGGCAGGTCTGTCCCTGGTTGGCTCCTGTGCAGGTCGAGTAATCGTAAAGGATGTGCGCCGGGAAGGTCTGGTTCTGAACTATTGTCGGAGTCAGCAATGCAGAGAAGTCGCCGCCGAGCATAGCCTGCGTGGGGGCCGACTGCAGCGAGGTGCCTCCGCTTTCTTGCCGGAAGCCCTCGTAATTGAAGAAGAAGAAGGTCTTGTCTTTGCCGTTGTAAAGCCAGGGAACACGCACCGGCCCTCCGGCGCTTGCGCCGAAGTCGTTCTGGGTGTCGATCTGCTTCGTGTCTAGGATCTTGCCGGCTTTCGCGTTAGCGAGGTCGGCGAGCCAGTTGTTGGCATCCAGAACGCGATTCTTGAGCAAGTCGTAAGCCGTGCCGTGAAAGGTGTTCGTTCCCTGCTTGGAGACGAGATTGACCACGCCGCCGCTGGCGCTTCCAAACTGGGCGTCGAAGGTGTTGGTCATCACCTTGAACTCGGAGACGGCCTCGACGCTGAAGTTATATGTGACCTGCATGTTGGCCGAGGCAAGCTCGGTGGTGGCGCCGTCGAGCAGGATGTCGATACCGCCCTGTTGTCCGCCGCTGAGCTTGAAGGCTCCGGCGGGCGGCGAGGAGGGGTTGTTGGACATGGTGCCGGCGAATCCGGGCGCGAGTGCCGTAAACGCGAGCGGGTTGCGGATCTCACCGTTGAATTGCAGCGGAAGCGATTCCAGTACCTGAGGCGCCATCGTGAAGCCGACGTCGGTAGACTCGGTCTGCAAGTGCGACGCATCGGCGAAGACGGATTCGGTCGTCGTGGTCGAGCCTACCTTCATGGTGGCAGTGACAGTTGTGGAGCTGCCAACCTCCACGACAATCCCGCTCTGAATGAAGGTCTCAAACCCTTGCGAGGTTACGGTCAAAATGTAACTCCCTGGTTGAAGTTCGGGAAAGGTAAACAGGCCTTCCGGGCCCGATACACTCGAAAAGGCGCTGCCTGTATTTGTCTCCTTCAGATCGAGTGCGGCTCCTGGTAGGACGGCTCCATTTGCGTCCGTCACGGTACCGGTTAAAGTACCTCTGTTCGATTGGGCCAGGCTTGGAATGCCGGCGAATAACCAGAACACTGCCAACAGCCAGACTGCATGGCACCACGTTCTTTGCGCGGTTCGATTTGTGTGGATCATAGTGTGTCTCCTGAAAATCATTGTTTTCATGCCTCCAAAATGTGTCCGGGGAAACCGGCGGCGGGGGAGGTGGTACCCGCCGCGTCCAGACCCCGAGAGATCTGGCCAGCCACCCGGATAGACAACAACTGCACCAGCGCTATCACTGGCAATGCGTACTTGAGCGCTGCATTTCCAGACCATCCGTAAGCGATGCCCAGAAATAGACCGCAACCCAGGCAGCGACCCGTAAAGAGTCCGAATTCGTGGTTGAAGATATAGGCGTACTCCTTCCGGCCCTCCAGGCGGGAGACTACATCGATCACCTGCAACTGGATCGGATAATAGGCAAGATCCAGCAGGGGTTTGGCCAGCAAAAGACATCCGATGAAGATGAGCACGCCCACGGCGTTGAAGAGCAGTGTGTTGGTGACCGCGCCGAGAAGGAACAACAGCAGCCCGACAGAAAAGACCATGATGCGATGCCGAGGTGCTGTCATGCGGCCAACCGTATACATGAGGCAGGCGGAGAAGACACCGCCGATGGCCTGCGTGGCGCCCAGGGTTCCCTCTTGGCCGACCAGCAGCATGATGAGCATGGCAGGCGCGGTGACTATGTATCCCTGGGCCAAACCCTTTAGAAGTGCCAGTTCGAGCATTCGCCGCCACAAAGGATGAAACCGGAAGAACACGAAACGGGTATGCTCTGGATTGCGGAACGCGCCGCGTTCAAGGATGCCGGCGGCCAGCACCGTGAGGCCAAAAACCGCCATCGCGATGATGCGGTACGCCCGGTCGGGAATCCCTCCGAGCCAGCCGTACAAAGTAGTGCCGCTGATAAACCAGCCGATGAGTGCGGGAACCGCGACGGCGTCTAAAGTGGCAACAAAATTCTCCAGGCCGTAGTAGTAGTTGCGGTTGGCGTCGTTGGTGGCGGTCAGCGCCAGGAATCCACGGTTGGCCCAGAAGATGCCAGTAGCGAGCCCCATGGTGAATCCCGAGGTCGCAACGCCGATGGGAGTTAGGATGCTCAGTTGCATCATCAGCATCATTGCCAGTCCCGACAAAATCATGCCGGCGGCGTACAGATGCTTGGCACTGACACGGCCCAGCAGTTTGCCATTCAAATAGAAGGCCAGCGGCGTGGCCGCGTAAATTGACAACTGATAGGTGACCACCTTGGCGACCGCGTGCGAGTTCCGCATGACATAGGCAGCCACGAAGATCTCGATCACAGGCAGCACAAGGCCATAGATCATGTTGGAAACCATCAATACCTGCATGGAGTGGGGGCAGTGAAAGAAGACTTCAAACTCTTTGCGCAGTCGGTTCATGCCATCCCTCCCTGCACCGGAACCAAACCGGCAAGAATGTCCCTGATGGAGAGATAAGCGGCACAGATCACGCTGTCGGCCGCGCCATAGTAGAGCGTTACGCGGTCGCCATCGACCAGGTGGCCATTTGTAAAGATGACCTCGCCGAAGAAGCCCTCCCGTTCGTAGGGAGCCAGCGGCTCCATAATGGGAGTCTCTGAGCGGGCGAGTACCCGCCAAGGCTTTTCGAGGTCGAGCAGCAACGCGCCAAGGCAGTAACGATTCTCTTTTGTCGCGCCGTGATAAATCTCCAGCCACCCCGCGGTGGTCCGGATCGGCGCCGCTCCCGCGCCAACCCGTGCGCTGTCCCAATGCCCCTCGCGGCTGTGCGCCAGACAACGGTGCCGGCCCCAGTGAACCAGGTCAGGCGATTCGGCCAGCCAAATGTAGTTGCCGCCCAGCTCCGGGCTGCTGGGCCGATGCAGCGCATAGTATTCGCCTCCAATTTGTTCCTCGAAGAGCGCGCAATCCTTGTTGTGCGGAGGAAAGATCATACCCTCGTGCACAAAGTTCTTCCAGTCGCGCGTGGTCCGCAGACCCACGCCGACGCCATGGCAGGAAACCTGCGTATAAGTCAGATAGTAGGTTTCGCCGATCTTAGCCACGCGGCAGTCCTCGATGCCGTAGGTTTCCAGTTCCCCGGCTCCCATCATTGGCTGGCTCTGCTGCGGCTCGGCGAAGTGGATGCCGTCGTCGCTGGCCAACAGGCGAAGGTGGGAGAGAGTGGTGAGATAGTCCCGCCCGTCAAAATGGATGACACGGGGATCGCTCAAGTCGAGCCGTGGATCGCCAGAGTTAAATTCAAGCACCTCAAGCCGGCCGCCAGGACTCAGGATGGGGAAGGATGTTTTGCCTGGGACCTGCGCCGGGCGCTCCGCCACCCTCACCAGCAGCCAGGTCTTTCCCTGGTAGCGAAAGACGCCAGGATTCAGCAGGCATGTCACTTCCATGCCCTCTACGCTCGGATGCAAATCCCGCGGTGAGAGAATGGGGTTCTGGCCGAAGCGCTGCGCAAGATCGTTCATAATAAGCCCTTCGCAATTCGGGAAGACCGGGTTATCTCGCCTGGGTTTTGCGACATAACGAGCCGGACTTTGAAAGCCGTTGATAAGCCTCTTGGAAAGCAGGTGCCAAGGAAAAGGGACTTACTGCGAAAATCTTTGATAGCCCGTGCGATTTACATGTGATTCGCGTCAAAACATACAGAAAGAGGCCATAAATGCAAGGCGCGGGACGCCTGGTCGGGATTCCCTTGGGGCGAGCGCCATGAGAGGCCGGCGCGCAAGAGGTCCGCTCCAGCATTTTTGAAGATTGTTAGTAATTGCCGGAGAGATTTGCTATCTCGGAGAGACCTTTCCATGGTGCGTGCGATGTGCTAGTATGCGTCGAGAAGACGTTGCCTTCCGGGCTGTGTACTTAACTGCGCGCAATCGGAACTGAGTCAAACGGAATGGAATTACACGCGGATGATGGAAGCGGATTCGGATCTTCGGACAGACCCAAGGTGGCAGTTGATCGAAAGGATCACAGCCAGCAGTTCCTTCCAAAAGTCGGCCAGGCTCAGGGATCTCTTACGCTTTCTGGCGGAGAGAACGCTGCACGGCCAAACCCACGATCTGAGTGAACACAGCATCGGCAGCGCCGTCTTCGGCAAGGCCCAGGATTACAGTGTCGTCGAGGACAGCTCAGTTCGCGTGCATGTGCGGCAGCTTCGGCTCAAACTGCATGAGTACTTCGACGCCGAAGGGCGCGACGAAACTTCCATCGTAGAAATTCCGAAAGGTGCCTACACCACAGTCTTTCGCCCCGCAGAGCCGAGATCTGCCGGGATACCAGTGCTGGCTGCCGTACGCCACGGCCTCAAATTCCGTCTTCAGGCGCTGCCCTGGGCGCTGGCCGCGCTCTTTTTGTTAACGACCCTTGCAGCCTGGTTTCGCCGTCCAGCGGTCCCATTGCCACCTCCGCCGCCCTGGCCTCTTGCCACGCTCTTCGACGCGGGCAACAGACCTGTTTATGTGGTGGTCGCCGACATCAACTACGGCATGACGCGGCTTGTAGACGAGCAACCGGTGACGCTTGAGCAGTATCTTAGCCCTTCCTACCGAAGCGGTGGGACACTCGCAAATGCTCATCCCACGGTCCGCGAAGCGCGGGTGATGAAATACTTATCCGGCTCGCTGCTGACCTCGTATGCCGACCTGGTGGTGGTCGAAACGCTCCTGCGCTTGAGCGGGAATTCGAGCGACCGGCTTGCCATTCGCTCGGCGCGGGAGTTGCGCCCCAGGGACCTTGAAGAAGGAACTTTCGTCTTTGTCGGCAGTCCAAGCTCCAACCCCTGGGTCTCTTACTTTCAGGCCAAACTCAGTTTTCAGGAACGCGAGGGCGTAGTCGGCGAAAGCCTCAAGTTCTTTCAGAACCTTCATCCCAGGGTGGGCGAACAGGAGACTTACCACGGGCTGGCATTCACCGGCAGCTCCGGTGAGGACTATGCCACTATCTCACTTCTGCCGCTCGGCAACGGCCGCGGCAGCGTTCTTATCCTGCAGGGGCTGCAACAGGAAGGCACCGAGGCTGCCGGACTCTTCCTGGCCGACGCCAGCAGCCGGCAAAAGCTGCAGCAGGCTCTGGGCATCTCCGACAAGCCCGGCCAGCCTGTCTACTTCGAGGCGCTCATCCGCACCCAGGCCGTCGCCGGCGCACCCAATGCCACTTCCATCGTCGCCACGCGTGTCGTTCGCCCCTAGCCTGGCGCGGTGAGTTACACGGCAATGAAGCTCGCTCAGATAACCCACAACGTCCTGGTCCTCAAGCCATGCGTTCTTTTTCTGACGCAAGGACAAGGAACTTTGCGCGCCTCATCTGGCCGCCGGAGCAGTCGCAAGACAGGTGTAATACTCGCTTCCGCCGTAGTACACCCACCACTTGCCGTCGTGGCGCGTGAGGCCATTGAAGAATATGCAATCCGCAAAACTGGACACCGGTTTGTGCGGCGCCTCCGCGGCAAATCCATTTTCAAACGGATACTTGACTTCCGCAAAGAGCGGGGAGCGGGGAAGATAGCGGACAGACTTGGTTACATCGGCTTTTGAAATCAGGATCTCTCCCACCCCATAGAAATGTCCGGTGTGCGCTCCTCCTGTGAACAGAACAAGATTGTCGGGATTTGCAGCATCGTAATCGCCGAGAGCGAAGCAGCATTCACCGCCCGGCATCGCATTTGAATTCTCTGCCGACTCCCAATGAAGCAAGTCTTCTGAATATGCAATCAGCCCATCGTCTATGTACATTACATATTTCCCGTTCACCTTGATGGCTTCATTTTCCGGGCTTTGCAGGACGACGCCATTGCGATGAATACGCTTCGAGTTGGGAAATAGAATGCCGTGCTTGGTCCAACTCAACAGGTCGGTGGAAGTAGAGACAGTTATCCCGTTGACGCTTGTGTCGCCCTGCCGCTCCCAGAGCCACTGGTTGCAATAGAGATAGTACGTATCCCCGCTGCGCACCACATTCACATCTTCGTAGCTGTAGACCCGGTCGGCACCCTTTCTGAAAAAGGGACTATGCGCGTCGTCCTTCGTAAAATGAATTCCATCCTTGCTCGTTGCTACTCCTATATCGCAGATATAGTCGATCTCACTGTTCTGCTTGATGTCGATCGGTCTTTCTCCGCGGTACAGGTAGTAGAAGATGCCGTCTTTCACGATGATCGAGCCGTTATGCACGCCTCCCGAGAAATGTCCCGAGTCCCATGCGCCCGGAGTCGGCGCCAGCACCGGATTCCCCTTGTGTTTTGTGAAGGGGCCGATTGCCCACGGGTTATCCGCGAACATATCCATCTGATCGGGCAGGTCATGGGGAAAGTCCCCCCACCACCTGTCGATGCTGAAGGACTGATTGCGCCAGGTAGCTTCATTGTCGGCACTCGGAAACTGCCACGCAAACATACCTTTCGCGTCCTGCGGATTGTTGAGCCTCTTACTCGCGTCAGGCGCTTGCTGAGAAGCACCGGCAAGGGGAGCGCAAGTAGCTGCCGCGGCCGCCGCCACGACAAAGGAACGCCGGGAAATAGCCTGAGCTGATGGACGTTTCATGGAGCCTGCAATTATCGTCATCGACACCTTCCTTCAATGAATCATTTGGATTGAGGGGAACCGCGTTTGGCTTACTCCCGGATCTCGATCACGCGCGACTCTTGCGAGCCCAGCGTCAACTCCAGCTTCCCCTCCCGGGGTTCGAGCATTTGTTTTCGCGTCAAATCGTGGACACTTCCTTTGCCCGCCCCGGTCTCAACCAAGATGCGCTTCTCTACCGGCCACGGATTGTAATAGAGGAATGCCGGAGGCAGGTCGCGATTCAGAAAATTCGTCCGGGCCAGATCCCACCGCAACAGCCACGGATCTCCTTGCGGCTGAATCATCTTGTCCAGCCACATAACGTACGCGCCGCCATAGATTGAGCGGTGTCCCGCGAAGTCACCCGTCGCATAAGGACTGTGGCCCTTTTCTTCCCGGCTCAACCGCTCGTAGGGAATCATCGATGGCAGATCCGGGCGACTCTGGTCCCCGCGCGGCAAATACTCCGGATAGAACCAGCGCAGGTTCGCCGCAGCATTCAGCGCATACCGCGCTACCTCGCCTGCCAAGTCAGGGCGGAATCGAACTGCCGGCAAAAGATATGGCAGCGCCACCATCGATTCCATGCTGTAAACCTGGCCGGTGGGCTCGGTGCGGAAACCGGCCAGCAATCCGTTCACCTCGCGCCCACCCCATCGCCCCGTCGCCATTAGCCCGACCTTGGAGTCAAATACAAATCCCAGCGCCTTTCTTGCGTTCACCGGATACCCCATCGCCTCCAGTTGCGCCGCCGCCATCACACCCATGGCTCCGCTTGGAACTTCGTACCATGGATTGCTGGCGAAATCCATGTAGCGATCGATTCCGATCTTGGCTTCTGCCAGGCAAAACTCCTTTCCGGTCAACTTCCACGCCAGCAGCATCACGTAACTATATCCGCCCACTGCATCGGGCTGCCGGTAGATATCCTGATTAGTGAAGGCCGCCGCTTTCTCGAAGTCGTAGCCCTGGCTGTTGAAGTCGTAGCGAATCTGCCATGCCATCTGTTTCAATCGCGCCGCGCTCTTCTCCACTCGCGCCAGCCACTCCCCATCCTGAGGGAAGCGCAGCCGGATCAGCGCGTAGGCCAGCGCGGTTACATTCATCAAGTACCAGTACTCGCACAGTGTTCCGCCGGCGCTGTCAAGAAACAGCCCATAGGGCTCACTGAAGTAGCCCTTGAGCGATGCTGCCAGCTCCTCCAGCCCCTCTCCGCGCAATTCCTTGCCGAGCGCCATCGGCCCGTAGGTTGTCAGTCCCCCGTCTTCCACGCCCTCCAGTGCCGAAGGAAACACCTGCCGGCCGTCCTTTGCGCGCAGATTCACCCCATGAACAGGATTCATGACATAGGCGTCAAATGCATTGGCCAGCGCATGAAAATCCAGCGGCCGCTCTTCAGGCCTATCCGGCAGCCCGCTCCAACTGTATGGCCCCGCAGGCGCGCCGATCGCGTGCTCTGTCCAACCGGCCAGCCCCAGGGCCGCCATTCCCGCGAGAAACTCACGACGGCTTGGCCGCCAGCCCTCACTGATTATCCCGCTCTCCTTGATTATCTTTACCCTTTGCATCCACTCCACCTCAATTCAGAAATCCTGTCAGTCAACCGGCAAAAGACGCACCAATAAACCGTACCAAGATGAACAAAATCTAAGTCTTCACGCGAATGCCGGAATCTGGCAAGGAGTTAACACGCGAAACACACCACGAACACAAACTTTACATGTGATTATCAAACCCACCACCAACAGAATCGCCTTCCGCGTACCGGTTTCTCTTCATCAAGTGCTCCCTTTCAATTCCCGAGAGAACTCCAGTTTCCACTGTTAGAGTTTCGAGGCCAGGTCGTTGACTTTCACCTCATCATTTCTTACTCTTTGCGGGGAGCGAAATGGTGCTCGATAGGCAGAGAAGGAGTCGAACATTTCTCAGCATCCCCTTCAGCGCCACCCTTGCCACGCGCCGAGATGCCGTTATTAATTTACCTTTTCCTGAGAGGAACCGCTGCGACGCGCCGGTGCATTCTCCAAATGGTCACCATGACATACCAAAGCGAACGAAAAGGCATTGCTCTCAGCAACTCCACTCTCTCTCACTTTGATGGGTCGATTGCTCGGCCATCGTACGGCCGCTGCCACGTGGTGCCAGGGCTTGTGCACATAGGCGCGGGGGCATTCAACCGGTCGCACCTTGCGGTGTACCCGGACGACCTGCTCGCCAATGGCTCGGCAGCCTTGATCCACTCTTCGATGCGGTGCGGGTTGCAGAGCTTTTGAAGGTTCCAGAATCCTGGGTGTACTCCAACGCCGATGAGATCCCCGGCGTGCTCCGCCTGGGCCGATACGTGCGATTTCGCCCGGCAGTCATCCACCGGTTCCTCGCGGGCTCGGAGGCTGTGCAGTGATGGCCTTTGATGCTACAAAGAAACCGCGATTGAAGCACCAAGGAAGGAGGACCGTGGCGCAGCAGGAACGTTATCAGCGAGCGGAATTGGCAAAGAGTGGGAACCCACTTGGGGAACCCAGGCTGTTTTGCCTGGCCATAAATCAGTGTAAGTTATTGAAGTTAATGGTCGTGGAGAGAGGATTTGAACCTCCGACCCCCTGGTCCCGAACCAGTTTTCGTCTTCTGCATTTCGACTACTCACGTTGCAGTTCCCGCTCGCGCAGCCATGTGAAGATGACCGGGGTCACAATCAAAACGAGGAGAAGAGAGCTGACCATTCCTCCCAGAACCGGGGCGGCCAGCGGCCTCATGAACTCCGCGCCGGTACGTGTGGACCACATCAATGGCAAAAGGCCGGCAACCACAGTAGCCACGGTCATCACCTTCGGGCGAAGCCGCAAGAGCGCGCCTTCCATCACCGCTGCATGCAGGCTGGCGCGGGTAAGGAGGCCATCTGCGGCCTTGCGCCGTGCAACGGCTTCTTCCAGGTAGATCACCATCACCACAGCGGTCTGGACCGCGGTTCCAAACAGCGCAATGAAGCCGACCCAGACGGCAACGGAAAAGTTCAGCCCCAGAGCCTTCACCATGAAGACGCCGCCGGTCAGCGCAAAGGGCACAGCCAGCAGCACATGCGCGGCTTCTTTCGCGGAACCGTAGGTGCGATAGAGCAGGGCAAATATCACCAGCAATACAAGCGGAATCACCAGCTCCAGTCGCTTCCGCGCGCTGATTTGATTTTCATATTGGCCGCTCCACTCGACGTAATAGCCCGGCGGCATCTTCACCTGCTGGGCTACCGTTCTTTGTGCCTGTTCGACGAAACCTCCCACGTCGCGGCCTCGCACATTCAGCAACACCGAGCCACGCAGCAGCCCATTCTCGCTGCTGATCATGGATGGCCCCATCGTTGTCTTGATGTTCACAACTTTGCTCAGCGGCACCTCAGCGCCGTTGCTTCCCGCTACCAGTACCTCGCCAAGCTGCTCCGGGTTCTCGCGGAAATCTCGCGCATAACGCACGCGCACCGGAAATCGTTGCCTTCCCTCGATGGTTGTCGTCAGGTCCTTCCCCCCAATCGCTGTTTCTATTGCGTCCTCCACATCGGCGACATTCAGGCCGTACCGGTCCGCGGCTGCGCGATCGACGGTCATCTCCAGATAGGGCGAACCGGTCGTTCGCTCAGCATAGAGATCCACCGCGCCGGGAACCTGGCCAACCACCTGCTTGATCTCTTCCGACTTCTGTTCGATAACACGCAGATCGGGCCCGAAGACCTTGATGCCGATTTGTGTACGGATTCCGGTCGAGAGCATATCGATGCGGTTACGAATCGGCTGCGTCCAGATGTTCGTCACGCCCGGTATCTGCAACTTCTCGTCGAGTCGAGCCAGAATCGCATCCTTAGTCAGGCCTTTGGGCCACTGCTCTCGCGGCTTGAAGGTGATCGTGGTCTCACTCATGTTCACCGGAGCCGGATCGGTAGATGTATCGGCGCGGCCCACTTTTCCAACCACCATGGCTACGGCCGGATCCGCGGAGATTATTTGGTCCTGTTGGCGAAGCAGCTTCGTGGCCTCGGTGAGCGAGATGCGCGGATCGGTAATAGGCATGAAGAGCGCTGTCTCTTCGTCCAGCGGCGGCATGAACTCGGAGCCGATAGTAGTCGCCGTATAAATAGCAGCGCAGAATAGGGCCAGCGCAACGCCGAGCGTAATCGCCCTGTGCCGCAGCGCCCACGCCAGTACCGGTTTGTAGATGGCCCGCAGCGCCCGCATCACGGGGTTCTCTTCTTCGCGATGCAGTTTTCCGCGAATCAAAAACGTGCACAGCACAGGCACAAGCGTAATCGCAAGAATGGTGGAACAGGCCATGGCAAAAGTTTTGGTGAAGGCCAGCGGATGAAACATCTTGCCTTCCATGCCGGTCAGTGCGAAGACCGGAACAAATGCAAGAATGATGATGACCATGGCAAACGAAATCGGGCGGCCCACAAGCCGCGCCGCGCTGAACGTGATTTCCCAGATGTGTTCGCGATAGTTGCCGTGCTCCTCCTCGTACCGCTCCGCCTGGCGAATTACGTTTTCGGTCATCACAATTCCGGCGTCTACCAACACGCCGATGGCGATGGCGATTCCGCCCAGCGACATAATGTTCGATGAGATGCCCGCGCCCTTCATCAACAGGAACGCGCCGAGCACCGCGAGGGGCAACGGAACAGTGACGACCAGTATGCTGCGAAAGTGCCACAGAAACAGCACGTGCGCCAGCGTGACCAATATCAGTTCTTCAATCAATGCATGGCGCAGCGTGCCTACTGCATGTTCGATGAGAATACTACGGTCATAGAACGGAACAATTGTCACGCCCGCCGGAAGGCCTGGTTGAATCTCGCCGATCTTCTTCTTGACTGCCTCGATCACTTCTCGCGCATTGGCCCCATAGCGGATTACGACCACTCCGCCCACTGCTTCCTTTCCGTCTTTGTCGAGAACGCCGCGGCGAAATTCCGGGCCAAGCTGCACACTGGCAACATTGCCAACCGTGACAGGTGTGCCGTTATATGCGCCAAGCGAAATGTCATCGATGTCCTTCAAGCCGCGAACCAGGCCGATGCCGCGCACCATTTCCTCGGTGTCGCCAACCTCCATCACTTTTGCGCCGACATTGTTGTTGCTCCGCTCCACCGCGGAAATAACGTCCTTGAGCGGAACATTGTAAGCGCGCAGCTTGATCGGATCTAAATCGATCTGGTACTGTTTTTCGAATCCTCCCACGCTGGCTACTTCAGCTACGCCGGGCACTGAGTTCAACTGGTACTTAACGAACCATTCCTGAATGGAATGAAGCGTGCCACTGTCGTACGGACCCTCGACCGTATACCAGAAGACCTGGCCCACTCCGGTCGCATCAGGACCCATCATCGGCGTCACTCCGGCTGGCAAAAAACTGCTCGCAAGACTCAGCCGTTCCAGCACGCGTGTGCGCGCGAAATAGATGTCCACCGAATCCTCGAAGATCACGTTCACCATCGAGAAGCCAAACGCGGAAGCCGAGCGGACAGTGCGCACGTGCGGCAGCCCTTGCAGGTTCACTGTCAGCGGATAAGTAATCTGGTCTTCCACTTCCTGCGGACTGCGACCCTGCCACTCGGTAAACACAATCACCTGGTTTTCGCTCAGGTCGGGGATTGCGTCGATGGGCGTGTGCATCATCGCCCAATATCCCCACACAGCCAGCGCGGCATAGACGGTCAGAATCAGCCAGCGGTTTTTCATCGAAAATTCGATAATGCGGTTGATCATGTCGTCTTCTACCTCGCGCTCAAATGAGTGTGAAAGGAAGCAATCACGTTGCCGTTTCTGCGCGCCTCAACCAGCACGCTCCACGATCCAGCCATCGGTGGCTGGCCTTTGCCCATATACATCTGGTGGGCTGCCATCCACGGCAAGTCAAACGAATTTTTCATCTCTGGCATACCCATCGAAGGCATCGCGGGCATGATGAGCGAAACCGTCACGCGCGCATCGGGGATCGGTTTTCCACTAGCATCGGTCAGCTTCACGTGGAACAGATTGTCCGCGCCTGCTTTCAGCGGTTCGGAGTCTGCATGGAATTCGATCTTCGCCGCAGCCGCCTCCGTGTTCTGGTTGGAAGCGGATGAGGAAGCTGGCTGGCCGGCGCCGAACTCTTTCGATCCGCCATAGAGACCCGACATTCCCGAACTCAAGTGCGCTTGCGAATCGATGAGGAAGTTGCCATTGAGCACCACCTTGTCACCCATCGCCAAACCGCTTGTAACCGGGTACAAATCTTCATTGGGCGCGCCCACCTGCACCTCGCGCGCCTCGAAGACGCCGTTGGGCCTGGACAGATACACGATCTTGCGCGTTCCGGTATCGAGCACCGCAGAGCGCGGAACCACGATAGTCGGTGTCGCTGCACGGCTCACGAATGTGGCGCTCACAAACATTCCCGGTAGCAGCCTCATCCCCGGATTGGCAACATGTACATGCACGGGCACAGTGCGCGTCTGCGGGTTCGCGGAGGGTTCAATGAGGTCCACGTGCCCATGCAGGGTGCGCCCCGGAAGCGCCTCTGCCGTGATTTCCACTTCCTGCCCGGCGCGAATCTGCGGCAACTGTTCTTCATACACATCCGCCATCACCCAAACCTCGCTGAGGTCGGCTAGCGTGAACAGCGTGTCGCCTGCGTTCACATACTGCCCCTGCGTCACCTTGCGCTCCACAACCGTTCCGCCCGCATATGCGTAAATCGTCACGTGCGGGATGCCGCTCGTTTCCGGCGCATTGATCTGTTTGGCTGAAATGCCCCATAGCTCCAGCTTGTGCTCGCTCGCTTCGACAAGCGCGTCAGCCTGCTGGCGCTGAAAGGCATCATCCGATTGATGCAGTTGCTTGCTGTTTTCCGCGGCCAGGCGATATTCTTCGACAGCCGTCGCCACTTCCGGGCTATATAGGTCGGCCACCGCCTGGCCGCGCCGCACGTGTTCGCCGGTGAATTGCACATAGAGCCTGTCCACGCGGCCGCCGATGCGCGCGCTCACTGCGGCAAGTTGCGCCTCAGGCTGCGCCACTCTGCCAAAGGCTGTAATATCTGTCTTCAGCGCTACGGCGCGAACCTCGGCAAGCTGCACTCCCGCGGCGGTAATCTCAGCGGGAGTCAGTTCAACAATTGTGCCAGGCTGCGTCCCCGAGTTTTTGGCTGCACTGACCTCAGGCTGTGCGCCTGGGTTGGAATGTGTGGCCGCCGATGTCGGCTGGGCCGCAAATGTATGCGTTCCCCGGGCGTCGAACAATCCGACAACCAGCGCGGCAGCCAGCACTCCTGTCCCAACTCCAAACGCGATCAATTTTGCTTCTTTTGCAGTCATTTGCTTGTCCTCTCTGTTCCGGGAAGTTGTGTTCCGATGGCGCGTTCCAATCCCGCGATGCCGGCATCCGTGGCCGACAACGCTTTGTAATAAGCGGTCTGAATCTCGAGCAACAGGTTCTGGCTGTCGATAAGCATCTGAAAGTCTGCGCGATTGTTTTGGTAAGCGGCCGTTGAAGCCTTGAATGCGGTCTCGGCCTGCGGCAGCAGCGTGTCGCGATACACTTTCACTCGCTTCTCGGCGGCGAGAGTCTCAATCTGCGCTTGCCGCACTTCGAGGAACACGGCAGAGGCTTTCGCGTCGAGTTCAGCTTGTGACACCGCGGTTGCCGCATCAGCCTGTTTCGCCTCACCTTCATGGCGGTCACGATTCAGCCAGGGAAGGTTCATCGTCAGCTCCGCCATATACGCGTTGCGCGATGCGGAGCCGGAAGGCATCACCATATAGCCGGCGCCTGCCGTGAAGTCAGGCTTCATCGCTAGCCGCGTCAACTGCCCCTGGTCACGCGATTTCGCCAGCAGTTTGCGCTGTGCCGTAAGTTCCGGGCGGTGTTCGATTGCCAGTCGCTCCAGTTCTTCAATGGGCGGAAGGTCCGTAAGTATTGCGTACTCGCCCGTAATCTCTACTGGCTCGTCAGGGGACTGTCCAAGAAGTGTATTCAACCGCGCACGAGTGCTGTCCCGTTCTTCTTCAAGTTCAATAAGGTGTTCGCTTAGCCGCGTCAGCGCCATTTGCGCGCGAAGCACATCCGCCTCGGGAACCTTGCCCGTAGTGTATTGCGCAAGCACCGCGGCCAGGGCCTCTTTCAGCAGCGCCGCCTGCCGGTCATGCAGCTTCATTTCGCCCGCGTTGAGCTTCAGATCAGCACATACTTCACGCACGTCTGCTGAAACTTCCTGCCGCAGCGTTTCCAACTCGCTCGATGCCACTTCCACATCGTCGCCCGCGATCCTGGCTCGCGCGTCCCGCTTCTCTCTGCTCAGGAAAGTTTGTTGCACGCTGAGCATGAGTTGCGCCTGGTTCATATCCCACGGCTTGCGCAACGGAGTATCCCAGTCGCGCATCATAAACATCGGATCATCGAGGCTGCGAGCGGTTGTGGTTTTGAGTTGAGCCAGCGAGAGCCGACGCACCAACGCATGAATTTCAGGATTGGCCTCAAGAGCCTCTGTGACGGCCTCATCCACCGACAGAGGCCGACCGGCCGGAACTGGCATTGAGCTGGCAGGCGACTCAGTCTGTCCCAGGCAGAGTACAGACGCCGCTAAGATAAGCGACGCAACAACATAAATTGGTTTCACTCTTAAACTCCGCGAGTTTGGGCAAAGGAAATACTTCAAGGCGTAAAAATGCACACCCTGAGCGGCCACGGCGGAAGCGAAGTTTTAGATTCTTAAGTTAAATGAGCCGGTCGGCGGAGAGAGCGGAGGAATTACTGCATGCACTGCGAATTCACCCCGCGCGGAAGATTCACTCACTGGGATGAACGCGTGCAAAGCGGTCAATGGCGCAGAACCGGAAAGGACCGGCGTAACCACGACTGCGGTCAGAGGGATGCTGCCGGCGCAGCAATTCGTCCGGACCGATTGGTCGCACCCGGATCTATGTAAGCAGCAACTGTGTGCGACCTTGGGGGTTGATTGCAGGCACATTCCAGAAGGCGCAAGCAATGAACCCATCAATATGATGGCCACTGCCGCCCATTGGAAGACACATCGCACCATAGACACAGCCTACCATTCATTCCGCACTTTGCGGTGATTTGTATCACATAACAGCCTTAAAAGGGCAGCCGCCCGCCTATCTTGCGCCCGCTTCGACGGTGATATTCCACGGTCGAAGGAATCAGCCAGCTGTCCTTGTCAAAAAATTCCGACCTGATGTTAAATCAAACAGATGGGCACCGTATCGAGCTTGGGTGTTTGGGTGTAAAGCTGGATCATATCTTCCGACTGTAGATTTTTTTAGATGTTGTTGCATCCAAGATTCGGCGAGAAACCTAATACTGACGCACCTTCCGGCACTAAAGCACCTGGGCTAGTATCAGATAGCTGGACTCGCTGATTTGCAAATGATTGAAACGAATGGTCGGGGAGAGAGGATTTGAACCTCCGACCCCCTGGTCCCGAACCAGGTGCTCTACCAGGCTGAGCCACTCCCCGAACATGGGTTGCAGGAGCGTATCTCTGGGGCGCGGCCTGGCGCGTTTGACCCCTTGATTACGCTTGAATCAGTGTAGCAGAATCAGGGGTGTTGCGGGACTTGAGCAGCTTCGGCGTTCAACGGGCAGGCGGGTGAGCGGCGGTGTCGGCAAGTGGCGGAGGCGGAGGAAGTTCGAAAACCTGGATTGCGCCGCCACTGAGCACGGCCACGCGGCGAGCTGAAGGCGAAATGGCCACGTTTCCGCCCGCATCGAGGACCGGGGTGGCTGACGCTTGCAACGCGATCCTGCCGTCAACAGCATCCAGAACCTCGACCAGTTGTCCTTTGATGTCGTCCTGGCTGACGGGCTCGCGGGCGCTGACCGGATGATTAATTGAAAGAGCCTCCCGAACCAGCCGCGAACCATCCGGCGACCTGACCACCAGCGGCCAGAACGACTCATCGGAGGTCTGCGCCTCCCAGAGACGGTGGCCATCGGTCGTCAAAGCCACCAGTTTGCCGGCGCCCGAGTCAGTGCAGGTGGTCACCAGCACCTCCCGCTCGGAAAGAAAATCGAAGAGCGGCGAACAGGTGGAGTCTATCCGGCCAAGAATTCTACTGCCACCGCTGAAGTAGTTCAGATCCAGCAGCCAGGCGTCTGCGCTCGAGCGCAGGCTTCCGAGGTAGCCGTCGGAGTTGATGGGGAGATGAACGGTCGATGGAGCACGGCTGACCAGCATCACCTGGCCTGAGTCGCGGCGCAGGACGCGCACCGACAAATCGGAGCCGGCAGGTTTTCCCCCGTCCAGCTCTTTGTCGGCCGAAGCCGCGGGTTCGCGCGAGTCGGTCACCAGAAACTTTTGCGCGGGGTCCATCTCGAGCCAAAGCAATGGCCCTGGAAAGCGCAGGAAGGGTTTCAGTTCCAGCGTGGCGTCACCCATTTCGAGGTTGTCGCGGTCGCGCAGCAAAAAGCGGCCGCCGGCGAGCATCCACAGGTAACGCTGACGGTCGTGAACTGTCCAAAGGCTCTCGGCCTGGACCACGCCTGAAGGTAAAGCCAGGACCACGGCACGAATCTGGCGCGCGTCTTCCTCGCCAGCTTCGCGGCGGATTAGTCCGGGCACGCGAAATGTGAATAGGAGCCGGTCTTCATCGAGGAAGTCGAGCGAAACGAAGCTGTTGCGCTGGCCCAGATAAAGTGGTCCCGGCGCGGAAAAGCCCAGAGGCTCGACTGGAATTTTGAACGCAGGGGGCTGAGAAGGTCTGTCGGGGAGCCGGCCGGGCAACTCAGGCGCGCGGATCTCGCGGGAGGGTTTCGGCGCGTCGAGCAGACTCCCCTGCGCCAGCGCCGATGGAAGCGCGCCGAGCGCCATTCCGGCCGCGGCCATCAACAGGCCCGCGCGCAACCGCGCAACCACACCATATCCCGATCCAGCCAGCCACTTTGTCATTGACCATTATTCTCGCCGATGTGGCTGGTCCTTGGCAGTGATGCGGGGCTCCCGGCGCGTGTGCGACAGTAGGAGAAGGATGAGAGAGAACGCAGCAACAAGCCGGCGCATCAGTTTTCTCGGTTACGGCGCATGCTTTGTGGCCGGGTGCCTGTGGGGCACGGGCTTCTACTTTGGCAGGTTGGCGCTGAATGAGATGAGCGTGGAGCACATGGTGCTTTATCGCTTTCTGTTTGCCTGCCTGGGCATGTTGCCGGTGGCTCTGATGCATCGCAGGCGAGTGCGGCTCACCGGCAGCGAGGTGCGCCTGCTGCTGATTTGCGCGTTTCTCGGCGTGCCGGTTCAGTTTCTGATCCAGTTTCACGGGCTGGCGCGAACCACGGTCAGCCACGCATCGCTGATGGTTGGCGCCATGCCGGTGCTGCTGGCCGCGGCGGCCCCGCTCTTTGCCGGCGCGCGGGCGGCCGAGGAACGGCTTGACCGCTTCGCCTGGCTGGCCCTTTTCGGCTCCACTGTGGGCGCGGCACTCATCACTTTGGGGGGCAACCGGGGCTCGGTAATACAAGGAGAAGCGACACTCACCGGAGACCTGCTGATTGTGGCCTCGCTCTTCACCGCGCTGGCATGGATTCTGCTTAGCAAGAAACTGATGGAGACGCACAGTCCGATTGTGGTGACGGCTTACACCATTTTTTCAGGAACCATGATGCTGGCAGTCTGGGTGCTGGGTCCGTGGGTGTTGAGTCCGCTCACTCACGCCAAAGTCGCGCCGCTGCCCATTGCCCATGTGAGCATTACCGCGTGGATAGCGCTTGCAATCAGCGGTGTGCTGTGCACGGCCACCACTACGCTCTTGTGGAATTGGGGCATCCACCATGTGCCGGCCTCGCGCGCCGGAGTCTTCCTGAATATCGAGCCCGCGCTCGGTTCCTATCTGGGCGTCAGGCTTCTCGGCGAGCACCTTGGACCCTTCGCGTGGGCAGGCGGCGGACTTATTCTTGTGGCGGCGGTCACCTTGACGACGCGCGGCCAACCACCTGGATCCGTTGCAGAACCGGCAATTCTGCTCGAATAAGCATTTGAGATGCGTCTAACATCCTAAATGGCGGGCAACATGGCTTCCATTCCGGAAAGAGGCGACCTTACCGCGGCGAGGAGCCGGCGGCGCGAGATAGTAGAGATTGCCGTTGGCTATGGACTCATCTTGCTCGTCGTGTGGGCGCCGCGCCCGTGGCAAAAAATGCTCTGGTGGGTCGCGGCCATCTCGATTGCGGTCATCGTTGCGAGATCGTTCGAGGGCCTGAAGTCGATGGGGCTAAGCACGGAAAACTTTTTTCGCTCGCTCTGGGTTGTCGGACTAGCGCTGCTCGGAACCGCTGTGGCCGTCGCCATTGCTGCCGCGCGACACACGTTGCACGTACCCGGCACCCCGGTTCTTTTTGTCAAATCCTATGCGGGCTATGCCCTCTGGGCCTTCGGGCAACAGTTCCTGCTGCAGTGCTTTTTCCTGCCGCGATTCCTGCGCCTGTTTCCAAACGCGAGACTCGGGGCGGCTGTGGCGGCTGTCGTCTTTGCGATGGCGCATCTTCCTAACCCTATTCTCGTGCCCGTTACTTTGTTTTGGGGTTTCGCCGCTTGCCTTGTTTTTCTCCAATACCGCAACCTCTATACGCTGGCCATAGCGCACGCCATTCTGGGTATCACCATTGGCCTCACCGTTCCCGGACCAGTGGACCATAATATGCGCGTGGGGCTGGGCTACCTGACTTACGCGCGCACGCACAGAGCGGCGACCTCAGCGCAGCCATAAGGACCAGATTGCGTCCACCGAGGCGTGGGTGATGGCCGAGGCTCCCACGCGGCGCTGGCTGCGCCATGCTCGGCCATAGAATATGCCTGCTATGGCGGCCAGCAGAACGTAGCGCCAGTTGAAATAGACCGCGCGCTTGTTGAAGTGCGCAAGGCCAAAGAGAATCGCCGTCAGAAACAGCGCGGCATTGCGGCCCACGCGGCGCTCGAGGAGATTCTGAAGCCATCCGCGAAAGAAGAGTTCTTCGGGAACGGCAATGAAAAAGAATGTGAAAATCCACGCACCGGCAATTGGCATAAACCCCGGCCACTTTGCGTGAAGATGCAAAAATCCCAAACCCAGGCCAAGCGCCAGCCCAATGGGCATGCACCACGCCAACTCTCGCAAACCGATGGCTGCGTCGCGCAAACGCAGGCGCAGGTCGAAACCTGTTCCCTCCAGTTGGCGCAGCGCAACGAAGCCGTAAATTCCGGCATCGAGCAACAGCACTTTGTTGAAGATGGCCAGATGAGCCGGCCATGCGCCCTCGAACCAGCGCAGATCGACCGCCAGACCCAGCACTGCGAGAACCAAAAAATCGCGCCAGTTGCCGTGCTGTTTGCGATCAATTTTCTCCGCCGGCCAAAGCAAGCTCGCGATGGCCACCGGCAACAACGCGTACAACGCGAGCCAGCTCCAACGGAAGATGCCGCCGGCGACAGCCACTAGTAGATAGGGCACGCACAACGCGGCAGGAGAGACGAGTTGCGCCCACACCGGAAGCGCGCGCACTCGCCCAACTGCCCAGCGAGGAAAGAATGCCGCGGCCAGAAACGGCGCGAGCGTAAGCAGGACGGCGATGAGATTTGCCGGAGTAATCATAGCGGCCACTTCCATTTTGCGCCTCTATTGCGAAAAATCAGCAGACGCACAGGACTTCCCGGTAAAGGAAAAGCCCGCTTGCCCAGGCAAGAAACTGCCCGCGCGGGCGTGCCAGGCCAAACCTTCGTCACTGGGCCACGCAGACCGATTGAAAATTCGGCTGGTCGTGACCGATATGCTTCCCAAGCGATTTACGGAGGCTCTTATGGCCCTATTATCTTTGAACCAAATCGGCAGCGTTGGCGTAAGAGCAATGGATGACCAACACGGCATTCTGATGGATACGATGGTCGAGCTTCGCCAGGCAGTAGCGCATGGCGATTGCCGGGAACAGATCAGCGAGGTGCTGGACCGGCTGATCGAATTCACGCGGATGCATTTTGTCAGTGAAGAACAATTGATGCAGACTTATTCCTATCCCGACCTGGCCACACACTGTGTCGCGCACCAGCGCATTCTGGCTCTGATTCTCCAGTCCTCTCATCGCCTGCAACACGGCGAGAAGATACAGACGCGGTCGCTGCTCACCATGCTGCGCGAATCGTACACCGAGCACATCGAGTACATGGATCAGGAGTATGGTCCGTGGCTCAATGAGCACGGCGTGGACTGAAGTTTTTGTTTCGTTACCAGAGCCCGGGCACAAGCCGGAATCGCGTCAGGGCAGAGTATTCTTGATAGCCGGGCAACTCGCGCCGGAGAAAACTGTCCTCCTTTGCCGTGCGCCAAACGACCAGAATCAGCATCAGCGCCGCTACCGCCATGGCCCATCCTGAGCCCAACATCAGTGCAGTCGCCGGAGACATCAGGATGAACCCCACGTACATGGGGTGGCGCACGACGTGGTACGGTCCGGTACTCACTACCGTTTGGCCACGATCCGGTTGAATGCGAACCGTAGCCTCCGCAAAAGGGTTGGCCAGAAGGCTCCAGGCAATCATCGCCATCGCCGCCACAAACAGCACGATGCCGGCAAGCAGCGTCCACTCGGGCAGCGGCAACGCATGGAGTCGGACCGCATCTAGCCCGGCAGCGGATATCTGAATGAACGTCAGAGGAAAGTAGATCCACAGAAAAATCCGGTCAAACGGCGCGGTATCCTTGTGCATGAATCTTGCGCGCGCCTCTGCCAACTCGGGATTGAGCCGCTTTAGCAGTGTGCCCATCGTCATCATTACGAGCGCATAGACGACCAAGAAGACCCAGCCGCGCACCCAATCGAGCCGCCCCGCGCCGGCGAAGACCGCGACGACCCAAAGCGTCATCGCCAACATGCCCTTGCCGAGCATCCAGATGTTGCCAAAAGGGCTTTTGGCCGCCTTTGCCTCTGTTGGTTTTACGAGCGAATTGGGCATCTCATTCTTCTCCTTGAAAATCCATCTCGCGGAGTCATTAAGAGAGACGAAAGAACTATACCTCGAAGGAGAGCTGAGTGGGCGCAAAAATGGGCGAAACTAGCTTTGGCTCGGAGGCAAGTTCGTAGACCAGACGCTCCAGCACCAGGCGCTTGTCCGGCGGCGAAGAGCGCAATTCAAGATCGGCGCGGGCAATCAGCCGCAGAGCGCGGGTCAGATCGCGGCGGCTTTTGTAGCGGCGTGCCTGGCGGATCAGGTCATCGGCGGCAAAGGGCGGCATACGGAAGCCCTGCCACAACGCTTGCCAAATGGCGCGCGAATCGCGGACATTCTTCTCCAAAATCACCAGCATCTGGCGGAAGGTCCGGGCCAGCATATAGAGGTGGCCGATGGCCGCGTCCTCGCCGGCATCGGAGCTGTTCAGAAGGCCCTGCAACAGCGCCAACGCGCGCACGCGGTCGCGAGCGCTGATGGCGTCGGTCAGCTCGTAAAGCGAACGCTGCTTGGCCGCCAGCACCATGGTTTCCACGTCGCCCAGAGTGATGCGCCCACGGCCCAGGGTAAAAAGCAGCAGCTTTTCCAACTCCGAAGAGATCAGCATCATATCCGCGCCCAGCGCGTCCACCAGCTCGCGGGCCGCGTCAGCCTCCACGCGAGTGTCCTGCTCCTGCGCGGTGGCCGCCACCCAGCGCATCGCGTCTTCTTCGGTGACCCGCGCCAGTTCCACCATGCCGCAGTAGCTTCCCAGGGTTTCCGTTAGCCGCTCAAAGCGGTTCTTGTCGTCCATCTCCATGCGCCGCACGTCGGAGGGGATGCGCACGAAATCAGCGACAAAGATGATGAGCGCCTGCGGATTGGGCGAGCGGAAATAGCGCTCCAAAGCGGCAAACTCATCCTTTTTTGCGCCACGGGTATAAAGCTGGCGCACATTGCGCACAAAAATCGCCTGAAACGGCGCCATCAGCGAGGGGGTCTGCGCGCGATCAAGCACCTCGAAGATCGAGGTACTGGAAAGATCAAGGTCGGAGAGGCAGAAATCTCTCAGGTCCGGCGGCACAAAAGCCTTGAGAACGGCGGCTCGGCAGCGGTCCAGGAGAAATGTCTCGTCTCCGGCCAGCACGTAGCCGGGCTTGAGCGCGCCTTGGCCGGCGGCTGCGGCTTCGATCTCCGCCACAAAGCGGCCTGTCGCGGAGAATCCAGCGCCCCAGCGCGCGGCGGTCATCGGGCAAGTCTCCGCGGGAGCTGTCTTTCAGGGGCCATTCTCGGCACGGCGCGGCTCATGGATGCGTGGATCACTCGGCTCCAGAATACCTTCCCCAGCGCGCCAAAGCCAGCCTCTGGAGAAAGAATGAACCAAAACAGGTGCGGAAAGTTGCAGAAAGGCGCTTGAAAGGCGTTGTCGAACGAATCCGACTATTGGCCGAGAGGGGTAGCCTGCCAGGGTAATTATCCCTACAACGCAGGTCGATGATGGCATCATTCATCGTTTCGGAAAGACGACGGGGCGAATGCCGAACCATGATGGGATCGGTGTATCGTGTTTGGGAGAGAGATATGCCCCGAATCGATGACGCCTTCGCCGATTGCTCGATCTACCTGTATGCTTCAGAGCGCGCCGCTAGACTGGGAGAAGATGCTGGCGGTTCTGGTTTTTTGATCCACGTCCCATCATCTGTCGATCCCAATTGGGGACGCGTTTACGCCGTTACGAATAGGCATGTCATTGAAGAAAAATTCTGCACCCTCCGGCTCAATAGAAAGGGAGGCGGCACTGACGTTGTGGAGACGGAGCGGGGAAAATGGTTTATCCATGAAGATGGCGACGATGTGGGAATATTTCCCATTGATATAGGGGACCATTTTAAGCGATGGTCTGTTGGCACAGACAAATTCCTTGATAAAGAAAGCCTCGGCATTTACAAGATCGGCTACGGCGACGACGTGTTTATGGTTGGGCGTCTCATCTCGCATTCAGGGATTCTAAAGAATACTCCAGTTGTGCGCTTTGGAACGATTTCTTTGATGGCAGATGAGAGCGAACCGATCAAATACGGAGGCCGTTCGCAAGAGGCTTTCTTAGTGGAATGTCGATCTATTAGCGGATTCAGCGGATCGCCCGTGTTCTTAATGAGTGACCGCGTATACCGAGCGCAAGACGCGGAAAATGTCACAGACCTTCGGAAACGGAAAGCAGGGTTTGCCAGGCGCGAGGGTTCAATTATGACCACGGCGAATTTTAAGGTGACGATGATCGACGGCACAGTCGGTCCGCTTCTGCTGGGGATTGACTTTGGGCACTTGCCTCATTGGGATGAGGTTCATCAGGGGAAGAGGAAGACTGATTATCGATCCCTTTCAAATAGCGGAATTGCTGGTGTGGTGCCAAGCTGGAAGATTATGGATTTGCTGGATACGCCCGCGCTGGTTGAAGAGCGCAGAAAAGGGGATGAGGAGTTGAAGGAAAAACTTGAACGGGACGCGGGCTCCATTGCGCTTAATTCCCAGCAGGATGCCGGCTCGCCAGAGCTCAATCAGTAGGGTTTTGAGCAAGCTTCTCGGAAGGCGTCTCGCCAGATTCAGAATTCTAAATCTGATGCAGGAACGAAGTGAACATCTAATCGGGATCAAAGTGCCCGTTACGGCGGGAGCTTTATTCATACAAATAGGCTCACATATGCTTCTTACTCACCAGGGGGTAAGCCTCACCAATACCACGCTTTACAAGACTCCAGAAGCCGTCGATTTCATTCGTAAGCATCTGACCCATGACGTAGATCTCTTGGGCGTAATCAGCTCAGGCTACTTCAACCAGACCGTGAGATCTCCCGGCGTCTTTCAACAATTCAGTTCTCCAATGCCTCTGATTTTTCTTTATCGTCTCACTCCGTTCCTGCTAGACTCTGGAGCAACTCAGGGCTCTGAGCCGCGCGATTCCCCTCGCTGGCAAACCTTGTACTCCCCAAACGCCGCTGGAAGGCACGGTTCCCCGTCCCTGTGAATTCCCCATTGCCAAGGAGAAGTGCGATGAATAATCCACGCCGGTGCTTGATCCTGGCCTCAATGATGATTCTCGTCTCTAGTCTTGCTCTCTCAGCCGCGGCCCAGACCGCCTCCGCCTCCAACGCCCGAATTACCGGGCCAATCAACGATGCTGTGCAGGTGACACTGGCGGGCAACACCCGTCCGGAAGCCACCCCCGCCAACGACCTCGGCCCGGTAGACGACGGGCTGGCGCTCGGCCACATGCAACTGCTTCTTAACCGCGCTCCTGAACAGCAGGCGGCTCTGGACGCTTACGCCGCCAGCCTTACTGATAAAAGTTCGCCCAACTTTCACCAGTGGCTCACTGCCGAGCAGATTGGCGCGAAATACGGCGTGGCACAGGCTGACATTGACCAGGTGACCGGCTGGCTGACGGCGCACGGGTTCACGGTCAACGGAGTGTATCCGAACAAGGTGTTTATCGATTTTTCCGGCACGGCAGCCCAGGTCCGCGAGGCATTCGGCACTGAGATTCACAACTACCAGGCCAAAGGCGCGCACCACATAGCAAACTCAACTGACCCGAAGATTCCCGCGGCTCTGGCGTCGGTGGTCGCCGGCATTGTTTCGCTGAACGACTTCAGGCCCCGGCCCATGCACGAGGCCAAGCCTAAGCCCAACTACACCTTCACCTCGGGCGGGTTTCCCTATTACGCTGTTGTTCCGCCGGATCTGGCCACCATTTACAACCTCAACCCCGCCTTTGCGGCCGGCATTACCGGCAAGGGCCAGACCATTGTGGTCATTGAAGACACCAATGTCTATTCCACGAGCGACTGGATCAATTTCCGCAATACCTTTGGCCTTTCAAAATACACTTCCGGCTCGTTTACGCAGGTGCATCCGGGGGTAAGCTGGCCAGGCAACTGCGCCGATCCCGGGGTGAATGGCGATGACGTGGAAGCGATTATCGATGCGGAGTACGCCTCGGCATCCGCGCCCAGTGCCGCCATTGTGCTCGCCTCATGCGCTGACACCCAGACTACCTTTGGCGGATTGATTGCGCTGCAGAATCTGCTGATTCAGCCCGACCCACCCCCTTTGGTCAGCATCAGCTATGGAGAGTGCGAGGCCTTCAACGGCACAGCGGCAAATTTCTCCTACCTGATTACCTATGAAATCGCCGCTCTCGAAGGCGTATCGGTATTTGTCTCCTCGGGAGACGAGGGCGCAGCGAGTTGCGATGCCGATCAAAGCATTGCCGTGCACGGCATCGGGGTAAGCGGATTCGCCTCAACGCCGTTTAACGTGGCAGTGGGTGGAACCGACTTTGGCGATACCTATCTGAACGAGAACGCCACTTACTGGAATGCGACCAACACAGCGACTTACGGCTCGGCCATCTCTTACATTCCGGAGATTCCCTGGAACGACTCCTGCGCGGGCACGCTGCTGTCCAATTTTGTTACCGGCTCGCCGATAGGCTATGGACCGAGCGGTTTCTGCAACACTGCTTTTGGCGAGGAATTTCTTACCACCGCTTCGGGCAGCGGAGGACCGAGCGGCTGCGCCTTCGGCAATCCCTCGATCTCCGGAGTGGTAAGCGGCAGTTGCATAGGCTACCCGAAGCCTTACTGGCAGTCGCTCGTCGGAGTACCACGTGACGGCGTGCGCGACATTCCCGACGTTTCTCTCTTTGCCGCCAACGGACTCTGGGGCCACTACTACCCCATCTGTTACTCCGATCCGGCCGGCGGAGGCGTGCCCTGCACCGGCGCACCTGACACGTGGCCAGGCTATGGCGGCACCAGCTTTGCTTCGCCCATCATGGCCGGCATCCAGGCTCTGGTTAATCAGAAGCACGGACGCCAGGGCAACCCCAACCCCACCTACTACGCGATTGCAAACGACGAGTACGGATGGAAAGGGAGCGCTGCCTGCAATTCCAACAACGGCAATACTGTTGGTTCAGGCTGCGTTTTTTACGATGTGACCCTGGGCGACATGGATGTGAACTGCACTGCTACCCAGGTCCAGGAAGGAAAGAAGACCGTTACCGCCGCCTTCAGCTGCTATCTGGATGGCGCTACCAATGGCGTGCTCTCGACCTCGAATAAGAGCTACAAGCCGGCATACACTTCGGGAACCGGCTGGGACTTTGCCACCGGCATCGGCACGGTGAATGCCTACAACCTGGTGCGCAGCCCCTGGTGGTTCTAGACCAGTTTCTCGCTTGAGACACTAAACGGCGCGGAGAATCAATTCTCCGCGCCGCTTCTCATTTTGCAAACAGACTCTCGCTGCTCAGAACCCTTCCAGCACGTCGGCCACCAGCTGCCGCGCGAACTCGCGCGATAGCCGCTCGACCGCTGCCGGATCTTCCTCGAAGAAGCTGGAAAGATTGGTAGTGGATTGATACTGCTGGCGGTAGACGTAGTTCTTGTTCTCGTAAAGGACCTTGCCGTCGCGGCCGGTGAGCGTGACCGAAATGACCATGGTGATAAGGTAACTGGACGACTGCTGCGTTGTGGAGTTGTAGGTGAGCGGCGTGATCACCTCTTTCAGAATCGTCCCATGCAGAACTGCGTCCGGATCTCCATTCACGTCAGGCGTCACTCGCAGCCGAGTACGCGTTGCAAACTCGCGGATTACCGCCTGGGTCATCACCGTCTCGGTGTGATACGCCTCGGTATGCGTGGCAAACAGCGGCACAGCAAGCGTGCTCATGCCGGGCGGCATATGAGTGGCCGCGCCCAGCGTGTGATACCCGCAGCCGGAGAGCGGTAGAAGTACAAGAGCGAGCGCAAAAAATGCAATCGGACGCATGACTTATCTTATCGCGCAGCTCTACACCCACGCAGTCGCCAACATCCCCAGCTTTACGGCGGAGAGTTTGAGGCCGTCGGCCCGCTGCTTGAAGTAGAGTTCGTTCAGTTGCTCTGAATCCAACTGTTCGATGCGCTGAAACCCAGCGCGGCGCAATTCCGATTCCATTTTCTGCGGCGTAAAGAAGAGTTGAAATGGCTCTCCGGCGGCGGCCACGCGCCCACTCAGCGCGTCGAAAGCCGTGCGGCCCACTTGGCTCAGCGTCTCTGGCGCCAGCGCGTAATCAAAGCTCACAGATGTTCCGGCAGGCATTTGCGCAATGACGCCGAGCGTCGAGCGAAAAGCTGTGAGCGTCAGATACGGCACCACTCCCAGCCAGCCGAAAAATGCGGGAGCACTGCTGTCGAATCCCGCCTCTCGAAGCCCTTCCTCCAGCGTGTGACGTTCAAAATCCAGAGGAACAAAGGTAAGCTCCGCGGGCAACGCAATATCGGCGTCAGCCAGCATCGTCCGCTTCCACTCCTGCGTTGCAGGAAAGTCTACCTCGAAAACGCGCAGCGACGGGAAGGGATTGCGATAAGCAAACGTGTCCAGCCCCGCGCCGAGAACCACGTACTGGGCCACGCCCACGCTGACGGCTGCCGCCAATTGATCTTCGGTATAGCGGCTACGCGCCGCCATGAACGCGCGAAAATCCCGCCCCACCGGGTGCGAGGCGCGCCCGATTTTCCCTCGATAGCCCGGCCCAATCAGCCGCACCGCGATGGGATCGTCCAGCACCGGCGGCTGATCCATCAGTTGGTGCGCGGCGCGGCGAATCGCCACACCGAGAGCTGTCTTGCTGGCTTTGCCCGTCTCCATGAATTCGAGTTTAGAGCACCGATTCACAAGCCTTCATCGCCCAATCAAATTCGGGTGCCCCATCCTTTCGCGTTCTTTGCGAAAGGTTGGGATAGCACAAAGGCCGTCCGCCCCATGAACCCGACTGTCCATCTTCGGCGATTCGCATCTTTTTCGAATCGCCGAAGATTCGGTGCGGCGTACCATATCTTCCATGAGCTGGATTGGATGGGCAATACTCTCCGCCGTCTTTGCCGCCGCCACAGCGCTGCTGGCAAAGGTGGGCGTGGCGCATGTGGACTCGAACCTGGCAATGGCGCTGCGCACCAGCGTCGTTGTGATCTTTGCCTGGGCCATCGTATTCGCGCTGGGAGAGCGGGGCGTCGGCGCCCTGGCGGAGATTCGCATCCTCGACCGCCGCACCATCCTCTTACTCACGCTCTCCGGCCTCGCCACCGGCCTCTCCTGGCTCTGCTACTTCCGCGCCTTGCAACTGGGCCCAGCCTCGCGCGTCGCGCCGATTGACAAGCTCAGCGTTCCGCTGGTCATCGTCTTCGCATGGCTGCTGCTGGGCGAAAAACTCACCGCCCCGGCCGTGGTCGGCGGCCTGCTCATCACCGCCGGAGCCGTGGTCATCGCGCTGGGTTGAGGCGGATATTTTAAGTTGGATGCTCGATATGCCCTGGGCTATTTCCAAGAAGCAAATCCTGCTCCTAACCTGTCTCGCCCAGCGCGGTAGCCTCCAGCTGTTTGCCTCTCATTTGTTAGTGACTATGGGAATACGGGCAGGCTACTCCTTGTGACTCTGACCCTGCTGTGTACCGAAGATGTAGCCGAACAGGGCTGTCAGCAGAGGCAGCAAAAGGTTCAGTAGAATCAGTTGCGCGGCCTGCAACCAGAATGAGTGAAGGCTCTGCCGTTGTTCGTGGAGTTCGGCAGTCGCCTGGGCGATCAGGGCGGCACTCGACGCGCCGGATGCTTCCTTGATCGCCAGATTCCGGATTCGTTGGAGATCCTCCGAACACTGGTCCAGCTTCTCGTTCCGGGATTCGTTCGCCGGGGGCGGGGGAACACAAGCCTTTAGGTGTTCCTTCTCTGCGGTCGTGACCCCAGGCACCTTGTCAACGAGTTGCAGTGCCGCTTGCGCATTGCGAAGGGAATCCGCCGAAAACGGTGCATTGCCATCCCTGCGAGCAGTGGCGAGATCACCAATCAGTTGTTCCAGCTGGCCAAGGGACTGAGATTCGCCGCTCGTCGAATTTGTTGTCAGGGCATGATCATAGAGTTCATGTATGTCTCGCCCAATAGCGTATTCGCCCCAGACCAGGTAGGTGATGAGGAGGATGATTGACCCTGAAATAATGGAGAGAACCCACTTCGACAGGGCCGCGCCGTGTCGGACCTGCGGAGTGTCTTGTGCCTTCAACCCCGGTGGTTCCACTGCCCTTACAACGTCGAACCCCGGAAGAGACTTGGGCACAACCGCTTCGAGCGGAGGCGGCTTCGGCTTGTCTTCGTCCATCGCGCGTCCTGCGCGCGGGAGCTACCGCGCGCTATGTTAAGGAATTACCCACGTCCGGTAGCCTGAGCGTTGTCAAGCGATGTCATCGCCAAACGTGACATCTTCTCAAGATCTTCCGTACCTGACAGAATCAACCTTCCCTTTGCCCGTTCCTCAACTGCCCACTTGAAAAGCGTGATCGCGTCCTTGGCGATATCCGTCGCCTTGATGTCCGTGCCGATCTTTTCCTGAAGGCCTGTGATCACATTGTCCGGAATCTGCAACCGAATTTCCATATCCACCTCTACTTGTTTCTTGTAGCCGACTGAATTCAAGCGAGGGTCACTTTGGACACACTTGCCACGTTCAATACGCCACGTTGCCAATTATAATCCATATTTACTCCATATAAAGTCCGTTTTTTCGCCTCAAAAAAACCAAAAGTAACACCAAACTCTTGAAAGTTATCGGATACAACACTTATAACACAAGGAATCAACGACTTACATCCATAGGCCGCATCGTAAATTGTCGATCCTCTCTCCAGCGCTCTCAAGAGGAGATGGAAGCTGACGGCAGAAAACAACGCTACAGGGTCGCTTCTCGTGCGATGCCGGAGTTTGGGTCTGCCCAGATTTCTTGCACCGTCGCCCCATCCAGGAACATGATCAGCAGCAGAGCTTCGTAGGCATTGACGATGGAGGGCTTGCCAGGTTCGCTGCCGCCATGCTGAACAGCTTGCAATATCTGGGTGACCGCCTGTTTGTTCCCCGTAGTGATCGCCACATAGGCATTGTTGTAAAAGGTATCCACAAACCGTTTCGCAACTGCGAAGGGATTCGACACGTTCCCAACAAGTCTTTGCAACTTGAGTTCGATCAACTTGGCGATTTTGTTCTGGTCGGCCCCTCCTCGCTGGTTCAGGTATGTGTCCAGAAGGTACTGGACCGCGCCCATCGGACCGGCCATCTTCTTCACAGCTACCAGACGCTCGCGCAGTTCATTGCAGCCTTCAAAATAGCAGCTTACGCGGATCTCTTCGCAGTGCTGGTCACCTGTCGAGGAAAGCCAGCGGTGATAGGCGACTGTTTGCCTTAGCTGTTCCAGGAAAATCCCTTCAAAGTGGTGGAAGCAGTCAGAAGACAGCGACCACAGCTTGGAATGCGCGGGCAATTCGTTAATGGCGATAGAGGCTACTGCATTCCACCAGTCCGTTTCGCACTCGAGGGGGGTACTCTCGATGGAATCAAAATAGCGATTCAGATCGCCACCGTATTTATGGAGAATGGCTTGAGCCTTGCGGACACGGCTCAACTCCAGCGCTGTCGCGCGGATTGTGTTCCACTCGAAGTCCTCATTCGATAAAGAGGGCGTCGATAAAGACAGCGGCGGTAAAGTTGGAGGCGGTAGTGATGGAGTTGGTTGAGGCACATGCGATTGCGGTGAAGGCGATGGAGACGGCATAGACATGGCATTCCCTCCAAACATCTCGATTAAAAGATGTTGTAATAGGGAGTTCACAACGCCAAAATCAACAACGGGGAAATAAGGTCATGCACTCCCTGAGACGGTTTCCTGCACACACGGACCGCGTTTCGACTGATCGAATCAAGGAAACGACGACGTTATCTTAAGACTGGTTTTTTCCACTGTCAAGACTGTATAAGCGCCACAACGAAACGTAGCCCACAAATCGTTGCTCCGGAACGCCGCTTCCATAGACTGCGAAGAGAGGACGCCGCTTGACGGACAGCAAAAAGGGCGGTGCCAGCCATCGTCGGCGGCTTGATCATCACCGCCGGAGCCGTGGTCATCGCACTGGGATGAGGCCGAGATTTTGGGATTCCTGCGCTCCGGCAAACAAAAGCCAACACTCCGGGAGTAATGCTGAAGAGGACCAGTGACGAGCAGTGAGCAATAGGTTATTCAAATTTCTATTCTGCTCGATGTATGCGCTTCAAGATTCAGTCTGTAATCAACTCTGCTGTCCATTAAGGCGAGATGGGTATTTAGGCAGGCAGCAATTTGAGGTCTCAGGATCTTTCTTCACTATATGTCTGGAGCGAGACCGACAAGATACCCTTCCGTGTCCTAATCCTTAGCTGAATTGGTGCTCGCCCTGGGCATAGTCAACCATTGTCCAGCCATTTTCCATGCAATCTCGAAGAAGAGATGCCGGTAAGTTGCAGACGCATGCCTTCCCCTTTTGCACGCCGGGCGACCTCTGCAACCCTGCGGAGGGCCCTGCAATGGTCGATCCAATCAGGTCAACATTCGATGTCGAAGCATTTCTGACAACTAATGGACCCGGACGAAAGCTTGTTCGTTGGCATCCTAAAAAGGCCCTGTTTCTGCAGGGCGATTTAGCGGACTCGGTCTTCTACTTGCTGGACGGTTGTGCCAGAGTCGCCGTCGATTCGGCCGCGGGCAAAAGAGCAACCATCTTGATCGTCAACAGAGGTCAATTCATCGGGGAGGAAGCACTCGCGCAGGTTGGCGGAGTGCGCGCCGCCACTGTGATATCCCTTACTGCCTGCAGTGCGCTCAAAATAAAACGCGAAGAGATGATTCGCGCGCTACGCGAAGAGAGTGCCTTCAACGACTTCTTTTTGGAGTTTCTTCTGGAGCGCATCATCCATACGCAGGCCAATCTGACCGACCAGCTTTGCAACTTTGGCGAAAAGCGTCTGGCCAGGGCTCTATTAATGATGGCGGAGTCTGGCAAGCCGGGGCAGGCTGGACGGGTCATTCCCAAGCTTTCTCAGGAGGCGCTGGCCGAGTTGATTGGCACTACCAGGTCGCGGGTTTGCCACTTTATGAGCCGCTTCCGTAAAAATGGATTCATTGAAGTCAATGGCCACATCGAGGTTCGTGAGTCATTGCGGAAGGTGATGTTGGGCGATTCAATCGAAGCTGGCATTACGTCTATCTGGCGCGAAGATAACCTTAGGAGATTCCCTCCGCCCATGATGCAGCGCGCTGGCTGATGCTTTGCGGTTGGTTCCAGCATGCCTTGTGTCTCAGGTGTATTTGTCTCGGACCTCATGTGCCCAGACTGCCGCGTCCCAACCATCGTTGCCGAAACATTTCACACCGCAAGGGAGATGCCCAATGCGTTCTGACCTTGTATTTGTCGCAGTTTCTCATGCTCCCAATCGCTATCAGTTGTGTCAACTGGCGAGTAAGGCTACTCGGAGAATGCATAGGCCGAATACCCGCATTCCGGACACCACCAATCAGGTGCTAAGCGGCTTACGCGAATTCATGCTTGGTTCCATGTATGCCGTCAAGCCTCCCGGGGAACAAACAATCGAAAGGCGCCGCGCTGCCTGACGTAACCCTTTGCGTCGTGAGTCATCCGTCTGGCGAGTCCCGCGGCAGGGTAGCTGCCTGCACTCGAATCGATCTGCGTAGGGTCCCGGAAATGGTCCCAGCCTTACCACGTGATTGGCTCATCACGTGGTAAGGCCTATAAGAGTGTAAAATTTAGATATATTTGGATTCGCAACGCTGTCCGCTCTCTTGCGCGTTTGGGTGCGGTGTTCCACTGTACTACCTCACCCAAGGAGCCGCATGAAATCCCTCTCTGTTCAAGATCATTACAAAAACTGTGTCCTGGCGTCATTCCCACTCGACGAAATCACCCGCATTGCACCCCATCTTCTGCCCCTAACACACAGGAGTGGTCAAATCCTGCATGAAGCTGGGAAGGTTGTTGAAACCATTTATTTTCCCGAAGATGCGATCTGTTCCCTGGTGACACCGCTGGAAGACGGAAGCATGCTTGAAGCGTGCATCATCGGACGAGACGGCTTCGTCGGCGCGGCAGCTTTGCTGGGAACCGGTCACTCACTGCTCCAAAGCATGATCCAATTACCTGGGCAAGGCTTTAGCATCAGCGCGAAGATTCTGCTGGACCCATCTTCTCCTTCACACGAAGAGGTCCGCAAGTCGCTGAACCAAAGTGTTTACGCGATGCTTACCCAGACAGCTCAGACCGCGGCGTGTAACCGTGTGCATGGGCTGGAAGAGCGATTGGCAAGATGGTTGTTGATGTGCCAGGACAGGACGCAGACTGACGAGTTGTCCATTACCCATGAATTTCTGGCCGTGATGCTTGGCACAGGGCGCACCACCGTGACACAGACCGCAGCGCTTCTGCGTAGAGCCGGCCTGATCGAATATTCTCGTGGGCGCGTGACGGTCAAAGACCGCCCAGGGCTTGAGGCTGCTGCATGCGAGTGCTATGCGACCGTTCATGATGAATATGCCCGCCTCGGGCTTCTTTAGGAACGCAGGAGCTGGACTCGCTTTTCGCTTCAAGAGCGATAATTCACGAGTGTAGGGTCGTCGCCGCATATTTTGGCTTTCATCGAATCAGGAATGAAAAACACCCATCTCGTCAGGACGGATTCCCGAGTGACGCAAATTCGCCTTGCCGCCGATGGTCGGAGGGGCCAGTCTGTTGCAGAACATTCTCCTCTCCCGGAGCACAATGGAAGCAGTCAAGAGGAGCGGGTCTTTACTGACCCCTGAACCCTGAGCGAGGCACCCCACCCCCTCTACCCCTGGGGGTATAAATATCCCTCAAGACCTTGCAGATTATTTTTAACCTGTTTGAAATCAACGCCGCTTGAAAGACGCACAGCCAAAATTCTCCCGCATCGTGAGAATTAGCCTCTGAAAATCGCCGGAAAAATCCGTATTTCGGCCAAATAAAAGGCCCCAAAGCATCGCTCTGGAGCCTTTTCACTGACTTGCTGACTTTCCGACTTACCTCAAATCCCTTCGCCCATCGAGACATATTGCCGCAGCCGCTCCAGTTCCTCGTGGTAAGCGGCGCGCTCAGCCGCTTCGGCGGTGAAGGGTTCCAACGGCCACGCAACCCCGCCCAACTGCTTTTCCAGCTCTTCCACTCGGCTCGACAGCGCAATCAGCGCGTCGCTGAGCGGGTCCTTCACGTCATGCGGATCGGTAATCAGCACGCGCTCGCCGTTGCGATAAACGATGTGCGCCGGAACGCCCACGACAGTCGAGTTAGGCGGAACGTCGGACAGAACCACGGAGCCCGCGCCCACGCGCGAGTTTTCGCCGATAGTCACATTGCCCAACACGTTGGCGTTGTTGCCGATGAAAACGCCGTCGCAGACCGTGGGATGACGCTTGCCGTGGCCTTTGCCCGTGCCGCCCAGTGTCACGCCCTGATACATGGTCACGTCGCTGCCGACAATCGAGGTTTCGCCAATCACCACTCCGGCAGCGTGATCAATGAAGAGCCGCCGCCCGAGCAGTGCGCCGGGATGAATATCTACGCCGGTGAAAAAGCGCCCGACCTGCGAGAGTAACCGCGCGGCCAGCCGCCACTTCGCTCGCCAGAGCTTGTGGGAGATGCGATGAATCCACACTGCCCACAGTCCCGGATAGCAGAGCAGCACCTCCAGCCGCGAGCGCGCAGCCGGATCGCGCTCCAGCACGGAGTTGATGTCATCGCGTATGCGTTCAAACAAGGCCATAAACCAGTGGATCAGCAGCGAGGCATTCAGAGGCAAAGGGCAGCAGCGCTCTGAAAAGGCAAGCCGTGATGCCCTTTCAAAGCATAATGCCTGATATCCGTATGCCTACACTGCAACCGCTTCGACTTGCAGAGCCAGGGCCTGTTGGCGCAGCGAGTCGAATAGCACGCTGGTCAGATAGCGCTCGCCGAAATCAGGCAGAACCACGACGATCAGCTTGCCGACGTTCTCCGGCCGCGCCGCCACTTTGAGAGCCGCCGCCACCGCTGCTCCAGAACTGATGCCCACAAACAACCCCTCTTCCTTGGGCAGCCTGCGTGCCAGTTCGATGGACTCGTCGTTGGTGACCTGAATGATCTCATCCACAAGCTTGGTATCCAGCACTCCGGGCACAAAGCCCGCGCCCAAGCCCTGAATCTTGTGCGGACCGGGCTTGCCGCCGGAGAGCACCGGACTATCCACCGGCTCCACGGCGATGGCCTTGAACCCAGGCTTGCGCTCCTTGATGTACCTGGACGCACCGGTGATGGTGCCGCCCGTTCCCACCCCGCTGATGAGAATGTCCACCTTGCCGTCCGTGTCGTTCCAGATTTCAGGTCCGGTGGTGGCGTAGTGAATGGCCGGGTTTGCTGGGTTGTCAAACTGCTGCAGGATGTAACCGTTGGGGGTCTCGGCCAAAAGCTCGTTGGCCTTGGCGATGGCGCCCTTCATGCCGTTCGGGCCGGGGGTCAGCACGATCTCCGCGCCGAAGGCCAGCAGCAGCACACGGCGCTCCAGGCTCATCGTTTCCGGCAGGGTGAGAATCAGCCGGTAGCCTTTGACGGCGGCCACAAAGGCCAGAGCGATGCCGGTGTTGCCGCTGGTGGGCTCAATCAGCACGGTCTTGCCGGGCGTGATCTTGCCAGCTTTTTCCGCGGCCTCAATCATCGCCAGGCCAATACGATCCTTCACGCTCGAAACCGGGTTTTGGCTCTCCAGCTTGGCCACAACGGTCGCAGGCAGACCGGCCGCCACACGATTCAGCCGGACCAACGGGGTCCTGCCAATGAGTTCCGTAACATTCGCAGCTATGTGCGCCATGACGATCTCCTTTTCCGGGATGCAATCCCAGATGGTTCTGTGTTGTGGGGGTGATGGTCGAGCTACTCGATGGGGAAGACGGTGCGCGAAAGAGGCGCGCGTCTGCATCGCGGTTGACACCAGGGCGGTGTTAGCGACATCGACGCATGAGTCAAGCATAGTACCAGAGTGCGGTTTGTTGCAAGGGGAAGTTCCGGTATCAGGCCATTTGCCATGAGCGATAATCAGTTCATTATGCCATCTCATCCACGCAAGAAGATAGGAAGAAACGAACCCTGTCCTTGTGGCAGCGGCAAGAAGTACAAGCATTGCTGTCAATCCAGCGGGCCCGTGGCCATCAGCGGCGCGGCGTCCAGTGACAGTCCCTGGAGCCGCCAGCGCGACGCATCGGACCGGATCACCAAGGGGTTGCTGAAAGTCGTTCAGCGAGAGTTCGCGGATTCAGTCGTTGAGGCATGGCAGGACTTCAACCAGGAAGAAATTCCAGAATCGATGGAGAAGATGCCGGATGAAATCAGCATCTTCAGCCCGTACTTGATCTTTGAATGGGATCCGGGGAGGAGCGCGCGTCGCCATGGAGCCAAACCGACAGCTGGAGCGGTCCTGCAATCCTATTTGGATAAGAACGCTGGCCGACTCACGGAGTTGGATATGCAACTTTTGGAGCAAGCTGTCTCGCGTCCGGTCAGCTTCTATGAGATTGTCCGCAGCAATCCTGGGCGCGGCGCGGTCTTACGCGATGCGCTGATCGGCGAAGAAACGGAAGTTGAGGAGCATACCGGATCGATGACGATGCGGCCGGGCGACATTCTCTATGGGCAAATCTGGATTCTGCCCGAGGTCGCCACGCTAGGCCGGCTCGCCCCTACACCCTCCCCGCCCGGCAGGAAGGCGGAGATTGTAAAACTTCGCGCTCAACTGCGGAAAAAGATCGCGAAGCAGAACCGCGAACTGTCCGCAGCCGATCTGGTTCGCTATACCGACGAGATACGCACCGTTTATCTGGACATTCGAGACGCTCTCCGCAGGCCGCCGATACTCCAGAACACTGACGGCGACCCGTTTGCCTTTCATACGCTCACCTTTCGCATCGGCTCGGCGCAATTGGCCTTCGATGCGCTTGCTCCACTGGCGTGGGGTATTACAAAGGAAGACCTGCTCGACAGCGCGGAGCAGGGCGGCGACGGCGTGCTCCAGAACGTGGAGATTATTTGGAGCAAGAAGGGAAACAAGTTGCACACGACCTGGGAGAACACCATCCTTGGCAACCTGAAGATCTCCGGGCAGTCGCTCATAGTGGAGGTGAACTCGGCAAACCGCGCCAAGAAGATTCGCGAGGAGATCGAACGGCGGCTGGGCCTCCACGCGACACATCTTAGTACCACTGTGCACACTATGGAGGAGTCGCTCAAAAGACAGGATCGTCTCAATAAGCCCGCGCCGAGCGAAGTCAAGGCGGAGGAACCATCCATCGATCCCGAAGCCCTAAAAGAGTTTGCTGCGCAGATGCAGCAGGAGGTTGAGGGGTGGATTCACAAGAAGATTCCGGCCCTTGGAGGGCGCACACCGCTTCAGGCCGTAGCCGACCCCGATGGAAGAGAGATTGTTGAGGGCCTGCTGCTGGGTTGGGAACGCCATTACGAGAAGCCGGGAGCGCCAGGAACGATCCGCCCAGACATCGATGCAGTCCGACAGCTACTGAACTTACCTGTCAAGTTGCATCATCACCACTTCCCACTCAGCCGTGAGAGTAGCTAACTCTGTGCGCAACTCCGCAGCCAGCGTGGTCAAACGCCCGGTCTCAGCAGCCGAGACATAAACTCCTAACTTCTCCTCGATAGCGCGTACAGGTTTCCTTAACCTGTATTCCTCAGCCCCGCCGCAATTCCGCTGATGGTCGCCGCAATGGCCCGGTTGACCTCCGGCGTGTCTTCTCCCGCGCGCTTGCGTCGCAGCATATCCACTTGAATTAAGTGCATGGGATCGACATAAGGATTGCGTAACTTGATCGACCGAGCCAGCACATGATTCGATTCCAGTAACTCCTTCTGCTGTGTTATCACCAGCAGCGCGCGCACCGAGCGATGAAACTCGGCAACGCACATTTCGTAGATGCGTTCGCGCAGCGCAGCATCCTCCACCAGCGCGGAGTAGAGCCGCGCCGTGCCCATGTCCACCTTGCCCAGTGCCAGTTCCACATTGCGCAGCAGGTCAATGAATAACGGAAACTCGCGGGCCATGGTCTGCAACAATGCCAGCGCGCCGGGCCGCTCTAGAAATTTCTCCAGCGCGTACCCCACTCCAAACCATGCCGCCAGCATCATCCGCGATTGTGTCCACCCAAAGACCCACGGAATGGCGCGCAGGTCCGCGAGCCGGTTCGACCCACCTCGGCGCGAAGGCCGCGAACCAATCTTGGCATGCTCCAGCTCGCCCACCGGAGTGGATTGCTCAAAATATGTCACGATACCCGCGTCTTCGAGAATGTGTTTTCGATAAAAATCGAAGGCAATGCCGGAGAGTTCGTCGAGCGCCGCTTCCCACTCCGGTCTCAGAACGCCGGTGAAGTGTCCCTCTTTGTCACGAGCATTGGGCCGCGCTAGCGCATCCAGTGAGGCGGCAATCATCAACTCCAAACTGCGCTCTGCCAATACCTCGTCAGCATATTTGAAATTCAGTACCTCGCCCTGTTCGGTAATCCGCAACTGCCCTTCGAAGGAATCCATCGGCTGCGCAATGATGGCGCGATGCGTGGGCCCTCCGCCGCGCCCCACCGTGCCGCCTCGGCCGTGAAAGAGGCGCAGTTTCACTCCAACTTCGCGCGCCACCAGGTGCAGGTCGCGATGCGCGCGGAAGATCTCCCAGGTGCTGGTCAGCATGCCGCCGTCCTTGTTGGAGTCGGAGTAACCCAGCATAACCTCCTGCCAGTTGTCCCAAGTGGCCATCAGCTTGCGATAATCGGACCGGCTCCACAACTCGCGGCAAGTGGATGGCGCATTGCGCAAGTCTTCAATGGATTCGAAAAGCGGCACCGGCATCAAACCGGGGTCGCGTCCAGCCCCTTCCAACTTCACGCCGCCCAGGCGAGCCAGACGCACCACGGCCAGCACATCTTCCACTGTGGATGCGCCGCTGATCACATACTGGCGTATTGCCTCTGGCGAGCAGCCGTTCTTGACCTCCGCCACCACCCGGAAAGTCTCCAACACGCTTGCACTCTCCGCCGACAACCCGCCCGCCAGCGACTGCGCCGCTGTGTCGGCAATTGCCTCCTGCAACGCCAATGCATGCACCCGCGCATGTTGGCGAATGTCGAGAGTGTGCAGATGAAATCCAAATGTGCGTACCTGCAAGATCAGCGGATCAACCAGCGTCCTCGCAATGCGCAATCCGCGGTTAGCCTCAAGCGACTCCCGCAGTGTCTCCAGATCGTCGAGGAACTCCTCAACCGAACAGTACGCCGGCAGAGCCTGCGCCAGCCTATCCTGACTGCGCGCCAGCGTGTATCGCATTACTGGCAGCGTGGCGCTCTCTCGGCTTGGTTGCTCCGATACTTCCACCGTTCGCTGGATGCGTGCCTTCAGACAAATTGCGAAGCGGCGATAGTATTCGAATTCATACTGAGCGCCGAAGAGCTGTGCCTCGGGCGTGTGCACCTGCTCCACGTATGCTCCCAGCCGCTTGAGCAGTGCCTCGCTGATGCCAACTTGCTGTGTGCTTGCAGTCAGCAGATCGCAAATCTCATCGAGCTGCCCCTGGTAATAAAGCAGCAGCTGACCGCGCGCCAGCTGAACCGCATCGCGCGTCACCTCCGGTGTGACAAAGGGATTGCCATCTCGGTCGCCGCCGATCCACGAGCCGAAGCTGAGCACTTTTGGCAGCGCGTGCGCCTCAATCTCCAAACCATAAGCCTCGCGCAGCGAATCGGCAATCTCGCGATAAAGGCTGGGCAGCGTGGCAAAGATCGAGACGTCGTAGTAATCCAGCCCCATCTTGATTTCGTCGTAAACTGTGGGCCTGCGCGAGCGCACTTCGTCGGTCTGCCAAAGGCCGGTAATCTCCGCGCGAATCGCCTCTTCCAGCTGCGCCATCTCCTGATCGGGAATCGGAATCCGGTCCAACTCCGCCAGAAACTCGCCAATGCGCCGCCGCTTGAACATCACCGTGCGCCGAGCCGCCTCCGTGGGATGCGCCGTAAAAACCGGCACAACGAGCACGCGCCTCATCCACTCCAGAGCCTCGTCCGCGCTAATCCCCACGCGCCGCATTGCGCACAAGGTTCCGGCAAGCGACCCGCGCTGCCGCGTAGCCTCCCCATTCAGGTGCAATGCATTGCGCCGCCGCTTGCGGTGATTGGTCTCCGCCAGGTTGATCAGCTCAAAGTAAAATGCAAAGGCCCGCGTCAGCTGAATCGCCCGCTCCACCGGCAGAGAGTGCGCCAGTTGCAGGGCCTTCGTCGCCTGTTGCGCTGCCTCTTCATGGCATCCGCGCGCCTCTTCGTCCCGGCGGCGAATGGTTCCCTGCCGCAGCGCCTCCACCTGCGCAAACAGCTCCTCCCCCGCCTGCTCGCGCAGTACCTCGCCCAGCAGCACACCCAGCGAACGCACATCGCGCCTGAGCGGAGCCTCCTTCAGCTCGCCAACCTGCGCCTCAAGCTCCGCCAGCCGCTGCGTCCAACTCTCGAGGTTCCACAAAAGAGCCATAATCTCTTGATTATGCACGAAAGGTTTATATAAACAGCTTCAGGAGACAATACTTTGTCCATCCAACTGCATCATCAGCTCTTCCCACTCAGCGGTGAGCGCGGCCAACTGTGCGCGTAACTCCGCAGCCAGCGCGGTCAGTCGCTCGGTTTCGGTGGCAGAGACATAAACTCCCAGTTGCTCTTCGGTATAGGCAATCGCGGCTTCAATGCGCGGGGTCTCTTCTTCCAAAAACGCGCAACGCTCCTCCATCTGTTTTTGCTTGATAGGATTCAGTCGGCGCGGGCGGTCATTGACCCCTTCGGTAGAGGGCAAAACGATATTTGCGGACTGGATTTCAGAAGCTAATGACGCATCTCTCAGGCCGGCTTTCGGTGCCACCAAAGTCGAGCCCTGACTCAAAACAGCTTGCGCTTCCTTCCACCTAAGATAATCTTCGTAATTGCCTTCGTGGCTGGTGACCTTGCCGCCGTCGACTTCGAGTACGCGCGTGGCAAGCCTGTCAATGAAATAGCGATCGTGCGAGACAAAAACCACAGTGCCGCTGAAGGCCGCCAGCGCGTCGAGCAACACGTCCTTGGCGCGCATGTCGAGGTGATTGGTGGGCTCGTCAAGCAGAAGAAAATTCGATGGCGAAACGAGAATCCGCGCCAGCGCGTAGCGATTGCGCTCGCCGCCGCTCAGCACGCCCAGCGGTTTGAAAACATCGTCGCCGCTGAAAAGAAAACAACCCAGCAAAGACCTCAGTGCCTGCTCCGGAACCTTGAGCGCAGCGCGGCTGATGTCGTCGAGAATGCGCGCATCGCCGTCGAGCACCTTATATTGGTCCTGCGCAAAGTATTCGCTCACAACATTGTGGCCCAGTTTGACCCGTCCGCCCGTGGGTGCTTCGGCCCCAGTCAGGAGCTTGATTAGCGTGGACTTGCCCGCGCCATTTACTCCCACCAACGCCACTCGGTCACCGCGCTCGATTCCAAAGCGCACCTTGTCGAGCACTAACTTATGCCCATAACTCTTTGATAGTTCCTCAGCTTCCACAACCATGCGCCCCGATGGCGGCGGCTGGGGAAACTTGAAATGAATCGTAGATTCCTCTTCGGGAACCTCAATACGCTCAATCTTCTCTAACTCCTTGATGCGGCTCTGCACCTGCTTGGCTTTGGTGGCCTGGGCGCGGAAGCGGTTGATGAAGGATTCGAGGTGCTCTATCTGTAATCGCTGATTGCGATAAGCGGACTGTAACTGCGTCCGCCGTTCGTCCTTCTGGCTAAGATACTTTGTATAGTTACCTTGATATATATTCAGCCGCTTATTCCAAATCTCCACTGTGCGGTCGATAGTTACATCGAGAAAGTACCGATCGTGCGAGATAAGTATGTAACCGAATGGATAGCTCTTGAGATAGTCTTCGAGCCAGTTGCGAGTTTCCAGGTCCAGGTGATTTGTAGGCTCGTCCAATAACAGCAGATTCGGTTTAGCCAGCAGTAACTTGGCCAGCGCGATGCGCATCTGCCATCCGCCGCTGAATTCATCTGTCTGACGCGACCAATCTTCCTTGCTGAAGCCCAGCCCGGTCAAAACGCCGCCCACCTGCGCATCCAGCGCGTAACCGTCCAGCGCGTGGAAGCGCTCCTGGAGCATCGAGTAGCGCTCGGCCACGGCTTCGTACTCTGGCCCCTCATGGTCCAGCACGCTCAACTGCCCGCCCAGCCGTTCGACTTCGCGTGCCATCTCGCGCAGTTCGTCGAAGACCGTCAGGCATTCCTCGAAGACCGTCCTGCCGGCCAGCGCCAACCCCTCTTGTGGCAGGTAGCCTATGCTCATGCCGCGCGTTTGCTGCAAGCTGCCGTAATCCAGCGTCTCCAGCCCGGCCAGCACCTTCATGATTGTGGATTTACCTGTGCCGTTGGCGCCCACGAGCGCGGTTTTCTCTCGCGCACGGATAAGCCAGTTGGCCTCCAGAAACAGAACTCGCGGTCCAAACCGCTTGCCGGCATTTTGCAGGGAGAGCATCTACTTCTATTTTCGCAGAGCACCTGCGGTGCGGCCAGCGGCTCGCTATTCGCTCGCAAAGGATTCTTGACGCGGTCGCCTGCGGTGGACCAACTGCCTCAGCTTGAGAGATGCGCTTACGGTCGGATTTCGACCGGCGTGCCCACAGGAACTAGATTCCAGATCTCGTCGATCTCTTCGTCAGTGACGGCGATGCAGCCCAGCGTCCAGTCGTAGAGCCGATGCGCCGCTCCCACCCAGCCCTTGCCGTTTGGCAGGCCGTGAATCATGATCGCCCCGCCCGGCAAGACACCCAGCTTTGCCGCCCGCGCGCGGTCCCCGGCGTTGGGATAGGAAACGTGCATTGCCTTGTGGTAGTGGCTGACAGCGTACTTTGCATCGATTGTGTAGTGGCCTTCCGGCGTGCGTCCGTCGCCCTCGCGCTCCTTGGGCGCAAAGCCGCCTTGCCCCAGCGCTACCTTATAGGTGCGAATCACTTTACCTCCGGAGAGCAACTCCATCACATGATCTTCTTTCAGAATCAGAATCGAGTCGGCCCGTTGTGGAGCAGTTTGCAGCGTGGATTGCAGAGCCCAAGCCGCCGCACAGAGAGCAAAGCAGGGGCATGCGCACGCCATGCATACGGCGAAACCAATGCGAAGTTTTCGTGAATCCATGCGTTCACTCTACACAATCCACAGGTACACCTGCCAGAATTCATCTCCCTTTCACATGGCTCGTTTATCCATTGTGTGTCCGAGTTTCGCTCCCCCGGCGCAACTGAACTTTTTTTAAATCCGACTTTCCGGAGCCCGTCGATGGCCGATCTGGCAGCAACTGTTGATGAACTGTCCCAGGGAGCATCGCTTCTTGACAAAAAGATGAAGAAATCCCACGCCGTAATTAGCGGCGGGGTCGTTCTTTTGGCGCTGGTGATCGGCCTGGGATTCATCGGCTTCAACATCGCCAAGGACTTCAATGGCATAGCCATCGGCAGTATCTGGCCCTATGCGCTGCTCGTCGTGGCACTGTTGATCGCTCTTGGCTTCGAGTTCGTCAATGGCTTCCACGATACCGCCAACGCCGTGGCCACTGTCATTTACACCCACTCACTGGACCCCAACATTGCCGTGGTCTGGTCCGGGCTGTGCAACCTGGCCGGCGTGCTCGTCTCCTCCGGCGCTGTGGCCTTCGCGATCATCACGCTGCTCCCCGTTGAGCTCATCCTGCAAGTCAGCGCCGGCGCCGGCTTCGCCATGGTCTTCGCGCTGCTGATTGCCGCCATTATCTGGAACTTAAGCACCTGGTGGTTCGGACTTCCGGCCTCCAGTTCGCACACCATGGTCGGTTCCATCATCGGCGTTGGCATAGCCAACCAGTTGATGAGCGTTCACACCGGCACCTCAGGTGTGGACTGGGAACAGGCCACCAAGGTCTTCAAAGTGTTGCTGATCTCTCCACTGATCGGCTTCGGCGCAGCCGCTCTGCTGCTGCTGATTTCCAAGTTTTTTATCGTCACGAAATGGGCCAAGAGCACGGCCCTCCACTACGACGCGAACCATAAGAAGCCCTTGTGGGCGATTCCCACCATCGCGATCACCGGCACCGGCGGATACTACTTGATGAACCTGGTCGCTCCGCTCATCCTCGGCCTCTTTGGACCCTTGGGAACTCCCCTCTGGCAGCCAGTAGCGTTTGTCGAGTCGTGGAGTTACCCCCTGGGCATGATCTTTGTCATGCTTCTGGTAGGCATCGTTGGACTGTTCTTTTTAGCCTTGTGCGCCAGAATCGTGATCGAGAATGCCGACGTGCTTTTTACTGCGCCCAAAGGCAACACGCCCCCACCCTGGCCCATCCGCGCCCTGCTGGTCTTTACTTGCTCCGGCGTCAGCTTTGCGCACGGCTCCAATGACGGGCAGAAGGGCATGGGACTGATCATGCTCATCCTCATTGGCACTGTTCCAACGGCTTACGCGCTCAACCACGCCGTAACCGCTCATGATGTTCAGGCCTTCATCGCCGCCTCCGAGCAGGCGGGACAAGTCCTCGACCAGCACGTAAACAAGAGCGGCATCCTCGGCGAGGACGCACGCGCCGAGGTTACCGATTACATCCGCACCAAAGAGATCAAGCCGGACACGGTTCTGGCTCTCAGGGAATTGGTCAAGGATCTTGAAGGGGACGTGGTCGTTTACAAGGAGTACAAATCGGTTCCGGCCAACAAGCAGGCAAATGTCCGCAACGACATGTATGTGGTCAGCGAAGCCATCCGCCTGATGCAAAAGAACCATAATCCGTCCTTCACCGCTGCCGAGACCAAAACTCTCGCCACCTACAAAGTAACTGTGGACAAGGCGACCAAATTCATTCCTGCCTGGGTCAAGGTCGCCGTTGCTCTGGCGCTCGGCATGGGAACCATGGTGGGTTGGAAGCGCATCGTCGTCACCGTGGGCGAAAAGATCGGCAAGGAGCACCTCACCTATGCCCAGGGCGCCTGTGCCGAGTTGGTCGCAATGTGCACCATCTCTGCCGCCGACAATTTCGGCATGCCGGTTTCGACCACGCACGTACTCAGTTCGGGCGTGGCCGGCACAATGGCCGCCAACGGCAGTGGCCTGCAGCTTTCCACCATCCGCAATATCGCGATGGCCTGGGTCTTGACCCTTCCGGCCGCGGCGCTGCTCTCCGGTTCGCTTTTCTGGCTGTTCCGCCAAATCGCCGGCTAAGGCGGCTTCCCCTCGCCTTTTTCGGGGCGTCCGGTAATCGCCGGACGCCCATCTTTTGCAACAAGACCTAACTAAAGTTCGCGTCAGACGTGAGTATTGTGGGTTATATTGGCTCATCGCCGGAAAAGCAAACTGGGAGTTCCGGGCGAAAGTTCACCCACAAGGAGATCACCGTGGCAAGCTTCTGCGCTAAGTGTGGAGCTGCATTTTCTACCGGGGAGCAATTTTGCAAGTCATGTGGCACTGCGGCTGTGGCGACTGCCACACCGGCCGCCACCCAACCAATTGGAGCGCCGGTCAAATCCGGCGGCAATGCACTCAAAATCATCCTGATTATCGTCGCTGTCGTTGTTGGGCTAGGTATTCTCGGCTTGGGCGTGGCGGGTTACGCGGTATATCGCGTCTCGCGGGCCATCCATGTAAACGGCCCGGGAGGCCAGGTGACGATGGAAACGCCCGCAGGCAAAATCACAGCCAACCCGTCAGAGAACTTCAGCGCATCCGATCTGGGCACCGATCTCTATCCCGGCGCGCAGAGCACGCGCGGCAGTATGCGCATGCAGTTACCGACAGGCTCAATGGTGACGGCCGTGTTTCTCACATCGGACTCGAAGCAGCAGGTGATCGATTTTTACAAAAGCAAGCTGGGTAGCGCCGCTTCCGTCATGGAGATCTCCGACCGCGCGATGATCAGCATCAACAGGGGCCAGCAGGAAAGTGTTGTGGTGACAATTACCCCCAACTCGTCACAGGATAACGGCAAGACGAGAATCACCATCATGCACACCATCAGCACCAAGGCCTCCTGAAACCAGTTGGAATCTTATGCAAAAGGCGTCCGGTACTCCCGGACGCCCTTTTTGCAGCCATTGCGCGGGCAACAGCACCTCAATCAGTGCGCAAGTCGCGGCGTCTTCCGGTACCATAACTAAAGGTACATATTGCAGAATGAGTCTGAAAGCCAAGTTGGAAGCTGTCATCTACGCCGCGGAGGAGCCGGTCACACTGGCCCAGCTCGCCGCCCTCTTTGCCGACGAGGCCTTTGAATGGAAGGCGCAGCAGGAAGCCGCGTCTGCTGAGCAGACCGCCGAAGCCGCCCAACCCGCGATGAACGAGCAGTTCGCTTACCTGGGGATGGAGCCCGACCAAACAGAGTCCGCCTCGACAGAGCCAGTCTTCGCTCCCGCTGCCGAGCAAGCCGCTGACGCTCAACCGGAAGCCGACCCTGAGCCGCATGCCGAAGCTACTGCTGAAACCGATCCTGAGGCCGATCCAGCCGGTGACACTTCCGGCCTTGCCACAACGGAAGGCGCGGCTACCACAGACGCCGTAGCCGATCTCGAAGCCCGCCGCCTGGCCCGCCTGCGCGATCGCGAGGTCCGCGCCATTCTGCGACCGTTAATAGATGAGCTGATCACCTCTTGCGCCTCCGACGACCGCGGCATTGAAGTTCGCGAGATCGCCGGCGGCTATCGCATGGCCACCAAGCCCGAGTGCCACGATGCCGTACGGCTCTTCGCCAAGAGCCTCAAGCCAGCTCTCAGGCTCTCATTGCCGGCTCTGGAAACCCTGGCCATCATCGCCTACAAGCAGCCGGTCACCGCCCCAGAAGTGAATGAAATTCGCGGCGTGGACACATCCGCCGTCTTCGGCTCGCTACTGGCCCGCAAGCTGATTTCGACGGCCGGACGCAAGCAGGTAATTGGCCGGCCTATTCTCTACAAAACCACTCGCGAGTTTCTGCTCCGCTTCGGCCTGAGAGACGTTTCTGAACTGCCTTCCATGGAGGAGTTCGAGAAGCTGGCCGCCACTGAACTCGAAGAGTCTGAGTCCGCAGAAGGAGATGACTCCGAGCGGAAATCAAACCCTGCCCTCGGTCCCGAATTCGACGAAGCCGCCAGTGAGGATATGGAAGACTCGCCGGTTGAAGATATTGAGCCGGAGACAGAACCCTCTGAATCTACCCGGACCGCCGTGATGGCGGTCAGCAACGAACCCCCCACCCACGCAGAGGCCGCTCCTGCTGCGTCTTTCCACTCAGAGCAGGCAGAAACCGAGATCCTTCCCCAATGACGAAGAAGAAAAGCAAACTTCAACCCGAATCCGCCGAACCCAAGATAGAAACCGAAGCCGCGATCGAAGCGGAAGTCGAAACCGCCGAAGTTATAGACCCAATTGGAGACACCACCGACGGCGAAGCCAAAAATACGGTCGAGGCAGGAACGGAATCTGAAATCGAGACTGAAGACAGCACTGAGACTGAAGGCGCCTCTGATCCCGAGTTCAATCCCAAGCCGCGTCCCCCAGCCAAACTCGAGCGGTTGCAGAAGATTCTTGCCGCAGCTGGCGTGGCCAGCCGCCGCAGCGCCGAAGCGATGATCGAGCAGGGCCGCGTGCAGATCAACGGCAAAGTGGTCACCGTGCTGGGAACCAAGGCCGACGCGGGACGCGACCACATCCGCGTGGACGGCAAGCTGCTTCAGGGCGCCGAGCGCCACCGCTACTTCGTCCTCAACAAGCCCAGAGGCTTCGTTACCACGGTCAAGGACCCCGAGGGGCGGCCCACGGTGATGCAGTTCTTCGACAAGATGAAGGAGCGCCTCTACCCCGTCGGCCGGCTCGACTACATGAGCGAAGGGTTGCTGGTGGTCACCAACGACGGAGAGCTGGCCAACCGGCTCACCAAGGCCTCTTCCGGCGTGGAAAAAACTTACCTGGTCAAAGTCGCTGGCCAACCCACCGAAGGCGAGCTGAACATATTGCGCGGCGGCGTCGCCATCGAGCGCGGCAAACCGGGCTCGGGTCAGGTGCGCACTTCCCCGGCCCGCATCCGCCAGGTTCGCCAGGGCGACAATCCCTGGTATGAAGTGGTTCTCATTGAAGGCCGCAACCGCGAACTACGCAAAATGTTCGAGGAAGTCGGCCATTTTGTCGAAAAGATTCGCCGGGTGGGCTACGGCCCGCTGGTTCTCGACCAGGAGCCGGGCAACTTGCGCGAACTGCAACCGACCGAGGTGGAAGCCCTGCGCCGAGCCGCCGAAGGCAAGCTGCGCACTCCAAAATCAAAGGAACTCCGCCGCCGCAACGCAATGGATGCCGCCATGCTGCCGACCGTTTTGCCCAAGCCAAGCGGCCGTCCGCGCGCGGCCAAGCCGTCGGACGAGGTTGCTCCTCCGGCAGAGCGCGTCGGCGAATTTCGCCCCAAGAAATTTGGCGCAGACCGGACAAGCCGACCGGCAAGCCGCTTCGCCAGTGGCGAGGCCAACAAGCTCTTCCGTCCCGCACGCCCCAGCGCTGAAGGATTCCGCCCCGCCGCCGGTCGAACTCCAGATCGCGGCCCAGCTCGCACCGACGACCGTCCTCGCCGCGCAATCGGCGCGGGTCCAGCTAAATTTGGTGCCGCACGGCCCGCGGGTCGCCCAGCATGGAAGAAAGACGATCGTCCTGCTCGTCCGCCAGCGCGATTTGCCGCAGGCTCAACCGGCGAGAGCCGTCCGCCCACCGACCGTCCATTTACTGCCAAACCCGCATGGAAGAAGCCGGAGCGCCCGGATCGGCCAGAACGAAATGCGCGTCCAGAACGAAGTGCCCGGCCAGAACGCGAAGCCCGGCCGGCCTACAAGCGCCCCGTTGCGCCACGCCGCGAAGTTCCTGCACGTGAAGCACGGGTTTTCGATGGGGACCTTGGCCCAGTTCGGCCGCCCAATCTTCACATTGAAGAGATTACCGGCCCAGAACGTTCGAGTACGTCCCGTTCGAGCTCACCCCGTCCCAGCGCGCCTCGCTCCAGTTACAGCCGGCCCGCCTCCAGCCGTCCAAGCCCGACCCGACCCAGTTTTGATCGGCCTCGGCCCAGCCGTCCCAGTTTCGATCAGCCAGCTTCTTCGGACCGTCCCGCCGCAGCCCGGCCCTTCCGCAGCGAAGGAGGTCTGGCTCGTCCATTTACGACCAGCAGCGGCAAACCTCGAGCGGGCGGCGCGCGTGCAAGCAGTAAACCATTCAGGCCTGGGTCCAGCCCGCGCACCGGGTCAGACTCCCGTCCCAGCTACGGCGCCAAGCGGCCATTTGGAGCAAAGCCCGCCGGCCGTTCTTCCAGTTCGCCTCGGCCCTACACTCCGCGAACGGAAGGCGCATCCACTTACCGCCCCACCAGCGCAAAGCCCTATCCCGGCTCAGCCTCCCGCGCTGAGAGAAAGGCCGGCCCCGGATGGAAGCCCAAGCCCGGGGTCCCCACAGACAGGTCTAAGTCTGTGGGGTGGAAGCCCAGCTTCGGTGGCCCAGGCAAGCCTGCGTTCGGCTCGCGCTCGAAACCCAAGCCTGGAAGCTCCGCCAAACCCAGCCACAGGGTTAAACCCGGCGGAGGCAAACGCACCGGACCACGTCCCGGCGGCAAACCGCGCGGAACGAAACGCGGATAAAAATAGCCCCACTGCTTTCCACAGTGGGGCTTCTTCATGTAGCCCGTGATACTCTTTCGGACGAAGGAGCCTGCATGGCAAACACCTTTGGCACCGACATTCTCATTCAAGCGCAGGACCCGAAGAAGGCGGCTGCTTTCTACGTCGACCATCTTGGCTTCGAGACCACCGGCGAAGAGCCTCATATGATCAGCCTTCACGGCAAGCACATCAATTTATTCATTGAGCGGGGTCCGGCGCTGGGGCCGGTCCTGGAAGTCACGGTGGATAGCGTCGAAGCCGCTAAGCTCCGGCTCGTGAAAAATGGATGCGAAGTCGTCAAGGATGAACCGGATTTTCCGAGATGCTACATCAAGGACCCGTTCGGCTTGATTTACAACCTGACGGCTTAAGTCGTCGCGCGTCGGATTCACTCATCGCGAATGGAAACCCTGCACGTGTCCTATAGTTGTAAATCCGGTTGCGGCGACTATCCCGGATACGCGCCTGTAATGTAGCCCTCCAACGCCTGAATTGTATGGGCCTGATCGGAGATCACCCATTTCACAAGGTCGCCGATGGAGATCATTCCCACCACGGTGTCGCCCTGCAACACGGGCAGATGGCGGAAATGGTGTTCGGTCATCATGTTCAGACATTCATCCACAGTGTGCTGCGGGCTGACGAAGACCACCGGGCTTGTCATGATCTGCTTCACCTGGGTCTCCTTGGCGGTGTGGCCCTGCAGGATTCCTTTGCGCGCGTAGTCGCGCTCTGACAGGACGCCGGCGAGCCGATGGTTGGAGAGCACAAGCAACGCGCCGATGCCGTGCTTGGCCATCATTTCGAGTGCTTCATAAACCGTTTGCTCAGGCGCAATCGAAAGAACTCGGTTTTCGTCCTTGCTCTTCAGCACTAATGCAATTGTGTCGGAAACTTTCATCAGAACCTCCTGGCGCTTGACGGCGCGTGCCGGGGAACGTCCAAGGCTCAATCGACCCATTCTCGATTCAGCCAGTAGACAATATAGCCCATCCGCAATACGCCAGGACAGTGCGGGAGCCGGCCGCCCATGGGATTTTCTTTCCGCGCGACGGCTGGACCGATAAAACTTTTCAGGTGGAATCCGGATCATCGGAATCCAGAGTCTCCACTTCCGCGCCATCCACTTCGACGGCCACATCTTGCCGGATGAGGTCCGAGGTCAGAACCACGCGCAGGTTGTTCTTCCGCTGCACTACCCTTTCAGAAAAGAGGGAGAGCCTATTCGACGGTGACTGACTTGGCCAGGTTTCTCGGCTGGTCCACATCGCAGCCGCGGCGAACAGCAATGTAATAAGCCAGCAACTGCAACGGCACAATCTCGATGAGCGGCGAAAGCAGCTCGGGCGCCGGTGGAATGGGTATGACGTGCTCCACCAGGCCGCCGATGGTTGTGTCGCCCTCGGTGGCCACAGCGATTACGCGGCCAGACCGAGCCGTAACTTCCTGAATGTTCGATAAAGTCTTTTCGTAGCGCAGCTTCGAGGCTGGGTCGGATTCGTCGCGGGTAACCAGCACCACTACCGGCAAAGTTTCGTCAATCAAAGCGTTGGGTCCGTGCTTCATCTCTCCCGCCGGGTAACCCTCGGCGTGGATGTAAGAAATCTCCTTTAGCTTCAGCGCGCCTTCCAGGGCGATGGGGAAGTGGATGCCGCGGCCCAGATAGAGAAAATCGCGGGCTGTCGAAAATTCCTTTGCCAATAGCTCGCACTGTCCGGAGCAGGAGCGCAGTACTTCTTCGATTTTTGCCGGAATGCGGCTCAACTCCTCGATGAGGCTTACCGATTGCGCCTGGTCGAGCCGGCCGCGAAGCTGGCCTAGCTTGAGCGCCAGCAAAAACAATGCGGTAAGCTGCGCGGTGAAGGCTTTGGTCGATGCGACGCCAATCTCCGGGCCGGCGTGCGTGTAGATGGAGCCGTGGGCCTCGCGGGCCACCATGGCGTCCACCACGTTGCAGATCGCCACGGTCTTTGAACCCAATGAGATCATCTCCCGCTGTGCTGCCAGGGTGTCGGCGGTTTCACCCGATTGGGTGATGAGCAACCCGAGGGCATTGCGGTCGGGAATGGGATTGCGATAGCGGTATTCGCTGGCGTAATCCACATCGACAGGCAGCCGCGCCAGCCGCTCTATCATGTATTTCCCAGCCAATGCGGAATGCCAACTGGTGCCACAGGCGGCGATGTTGATGCTGGATGCCATGGCCAGCTCTTCGTCGGAGATCTTCATCTCGCCTAAGAAAACTTTTCCGGAATCCAGCGAAACGCGGCCCATGGTGGTGTCGGTAATGGCGCGCGGCTGCTCCCATATCTCCTTGAGCATGAAGTGCTTGTAGCCGCCCTTTTCCGCTTGAATGGGATCCCACTGGATGTGTGTGATGGCCCGCTCGATCGGGTTGCCGTCAAAATCCGTCAGCTTGACGCCGGCCAGCGTGAGAATGGCCATGTCGCCGTCGGCCAGAAAGTATATGTTTCGCGTGTGATGCAGAATGCCCGGCACATCGGAGGCCACAAACGACTCGCCTTCGCCCACGCCGATAATCACCGGAGGACCAAATCGCGCAACCACGATCTTGTCCGGTTCGGTAGCCGACAGCACGCCCAGCGCAAAGGCTCCAGTGAGCCGCTTCACCGCTCGGCGGACGGCCACTTCGAGAGGAATCGGCTGTCCGGCTGCGTCCGCTTCCGTCTGCACTTGTTCAATAAGGTGCGCGATAATCTCCGTGTCTGTCTCGGTGACAAACTTGTGTCCCTGCGCGATGAGTTCGCGTTTCAGGTCGAGGTAATTCTCCACAATGCCGTTGTGGACCACGACAATGCGGCCCGTGCAATCGCGATGGGGATGGGCGTTCTCTTCCGTGGGCCGTCCGTGCGTAGCCCAGCGTGTGTGGCCAATGCCAAAGCTGCCCTCAAGCGGATGCTCGCGCAGCACTTCCTCCAGATTGCCCAGCTTGCCCGGTGCGCGCCGCACCTCAAGAGTAGAGCGGGATGGACTGCCCACGGCGATTCCCGCCGAGTCGTAGCCACGGTACTCCAGCCGCCGCAGCCCTTCGATGATGACCGGAACTACCTTCTTCTTGCCGACATAACCGACGATTCCGCACATGCAATGATTCTAAGCGACATCCGGGCGCATCCGTGAGCGAATAGACATGTGCCCTCGTCATCCGCGATGATAGTAATCCCGTCGTATGACGGTGCCGCGCAGTTTCCGGTTCGTTTTTCCAGCGCCGTGTCAATTCCCCGAGGAGAAACAAACAAAATGGTCAATTATCTGGAGTTGCCGATTGGCGACCGATCCCCCGAAATTTTTCGGACGGTCATCGAAATACCCAAGGATGGAACCCAAAAGTTCGAGTACGACAAGCAGTTGCACGTCTTCAAGCTGGACCGCAACCTGCACTCCCCGGTCCACTATCCCGGCGACTACGGCTTCATTCCCTCAACGCTGAGCGACGATGGCGACCCGCTGGACGTGCTGGTGCTTGTGCCCGGCCCCAGCTTTCCCGGATGTGTGCAGGAGGTGCGTCCCATCGGCCTGCTGGAGATGATGGACCAGGGAGTTCTGGACGAAAAAGTGCTCGCGGTGGGCAATAACAATCCACGCTTCGCCAACATATGGAACTACACAGACATTTATCCGCACCTGCTCAAGGAGATAACCCACTTCTTCTCCATATATAAGGATCTGGAAGGCAAGCGGGTTGAGATCAGGGGATGGCACGATGCGGCCTATGCGCGCGACCAGGTGGTGCACTCCGCAAGACAGTTTGAAGAGAACAAGGCCAGGCTCGCCGCGGGAAAGCAGGCCAGCTAGTCGCAGAGTCGGGCCGGGCCTTCAGAACGCTGAATCGCTGCCGCGAACCGGATTGCAACGCACCGGCAGCGCAACTTCGGATATAATCCCTTTCAGACGCGGAGAGATGGCCGAGTGGCTGAAGGCGGCGGTTTGCTAAACCGTTATACGGGCTAAAACCTGTATCGGGGGTTCGAATCCCCCTCTCTCCGCCAGCTTACAATGGATGATCTTGACCATCCTCATAAATTGATGATTTTAAAGGATATTATTGGAATCATCTCATTCTCTATAGTGACCATAATCTCCGCAATTCCGCCCTCTCAAGCCGAAAAACCTTACAAAATTGACTCCATATTACATAGGGTTCTCCACCCTAATTCCACCGCTCCAAGTCACTGAGCGACGATTTCCTCTTCAACGAAGGCTCAGGCGCTCAGGCTGTTGTGGCCCAACTGCCCGACAGTTGAGCTCGAAAGTTCCAATCTCCGGTCTGCCACTCACTCGCAGGTCGACGCAGCAGATCAGTGCGAGGGTGTCAGCGTGACTGCGCCATCACTGACCTAGAGATACTTGCGTACTTGCTTCCCAATAATTGTCCCCACCACTGTAGAGATGTCCTTCGCGATCGGAGCGAATGGCGTTGCTACCAGCCCACCGAGCAAGCCCAGCCACAAATCGGGTGTACCCAGGAAATTCGAGGAAAACCCATAGAAGACTCCCCAAGGAGCTAGAACCCCCAAAATGACGCAAACCACTGCGCAGAGAGCGCGCATACCATGCCGGTACACACCCTCTGATCGGTAAAAGGCAGAATCGAGCAGGGTCGATACTACCAACTCGAATCTCTTGTAAAGGTCACGTTCGTTTGGCAGGAATTCAGTTCCGGAAGCGAGCTTGGCCGCGATTATCTCTAACCCGGGCAAATCAACCGAAGTTACAGCGGCAAGGCCACCCGCAGTGCTTGGGCTCAAATATGCGTTGACAAGTTCTACCGCCTTTGCCTTTTGCTTCTCCAACCCCACGCCAGCAACCCAGTTAGCTTTGATCGCTTCCAGAATCCGCAACCGCGAAAAGGGGCTGTCAAGGCCCGAAGCGGGGGGAGGCGTTAACTCATTGACAGCAGCCTTAATGTGACTGAAGCCGATAAGGTTTATTCCGCTGAAGAATGATTTGGCGGCATCTACAATACCGAACGCCGCGATTCCAATCCCAATGACGGCGCCGATTTTTTCTTGCCAGGTCAAGTCCAGTAATGAATGGACCATTGATCCCCCTAATGGTCTCCTAGGACCCAGTCAATCCAGTCTAGCCCTCGATGACGCTGGATTTAAGGCTGATGAACCCGAAGTGATTTAGATCATAGAGCATAATCGTAGCCAGCATCCGGTCTGAGTCCGGGAGGGCAGCGCGCGGCAGCCGACAAACTCTGCCGGAGTGGTCACAGACAGTGCGAATAGGACGCTTGCGGCAACACGTTCACCAAGCAGGGCACCACGCCCAACAACTAACCCTTATGGATAAAAAGGGCTTCCGCGCTGCCAGGATTTCGCAGTTGACAAGCGGCAATAGCTGCGTTTCCTGCCATTAATCGTTCGCCGTGGCAGAAACCTCGTGCAGCCAGCCGGGCGCTTTGAGCAGTTCACGCGGGCGTGAGCCGTCTGCTGGGCCAACCAATTCATCGCGCTCCATCAGGTCAATCAAATGCGCGGCGCGGCCGTAGCCGATGCGGAGACGACGTTGCAACAGGGAAGTTGATGCCCTGCCAAATTCAAAAACCAGTCGCACCGCGTCGTCAAAGAGGGGATCGTTTTCGTCGGGGTCGGGGTTCGAGCCGTCCACGCTGGGGCGCTCGTCCTTGGGCGATTCGAGGAAGCCGTGAACGTATTCGGCATCGCCCTGCTCCTTCCAGAATTCAACCACTGCCGCAGTCTCTTTTTCTGTGACTAGCGGCGCGTGCAGCCGCATGAGGCGGCTGGTTCCGGGCGGCAGGAAGAGCATATCGCCGCGACCGAGCAACGCTTCAGCTCCGTTTGTGTCAAGAATTGTGCGCGAGTCCACCTTGGTGGCCAGGCGGAAGCTGATGCGCGTGGGAATGTTGGCCTTGATGAGCCCGGTAATCACGTCCACGCTGGGCCGTTGCGTAGCCAGTATGAGATGAATGCCTACGGCGCGAGCCATCTGCGCCAACCTAGTGATGGATTCCTCAACATTGGCGCGGTCCAGCATCATCAGGTCGGCCAGCTCATCAATGATGATGACGATGTAAGGCAGCGGCTGCTCCTCTTCGCCTTCGTCAAAGAGCGAGGGCATGATGCCCTCGAAGAGTTTGTTGTATTGGTCGATATTGCGCACGCTCCGCGAGGCCAGCAGCTTCAGCCGGCGCTCCATCTCGCGAACGGCGTTACGCAGGGCGTTGGCGGCCAGCTTGGGCTCGGTGATGATGGGCGTAAACAAATGCGGAACGCCCTCGTACATACCCAGCTCGACGCGCTTGGGATCCACCAGAATGAGGCGCACCTGCGCGGGCGTCGTGCGATAAAGCAAGCTCATGATCATGGCGTTGATAGCCACTGACTTGCCCGAGCCCGTAGAGCCCGCGATTAGCACGTGGGGCATTCCGGCCAGATCCGCAGTGATAATGCGGCCGTTGATGTCTTTGCCCATGGCGATGGTCAGTCGCGATTTGGCCTTGTGAAAGACCTCCGCCTCTAGGCAGTCGCGCAGGTGGATGGTCTCGCGACGGTGGTTGGGCACCTGGATGCCGACTGTATTTTTTCCGGCCATGCGTTCAATGAGAATGCTCTCAGCACGCATCGCAAGGCAAAGATCGTCAGCGAGGCCGGTGACGCGCGAATACTTGATGCCCGCCTCGGGCTTGAACTCGTAAGTTGTGACCATGGGTCCGGGATTGATCTGCACCACTTGGCCGCGCACGTCAAACTCGGCGCATTTCTCCACGAGCACTTGAGCCTCTTCGCGCAACTCGTCCTCGCGCACCGCCTGCGGTCCATCGCCGGCGTTGAGCAGCGTACTGGACGGCAGCTTGAAGCCGCTTACGTTCTTGGGCGCGACGGTGCTCGTGTGCGTCTCAGCGTCGGCGCGCAAATGAATGGCGATTTCATCGGCTGGCCGCTCGTGGGCGGCCGGCACAAAATCTGTTTGGGCAGCGGACTCCGCAAATCTATTGACTCCCAAGCGCGCTTCCACACCTTGAAGTCCCACGGGCACTGCGGGCTCTGTTGCCACCTGAGCCGTTACTGGAATTGCTTCGACAGGTGCCGGAGCAGGTTCCCCGTCGGCCCGTTCCCAAATGCTCAGTCTGATATTTTTCTGCTGCGCTGAAGCCGTGCTCGCATCTTCGCTTCCCGTGGGCTGCATTACGGCGCGTTGAAAAGCGGGAATATCTTGCGGGTCGGTCTCGGGCGCGCGCCTGCGGCGGAAGAGGCGGGCAAACAGACCGGGACGCGCTTCCTCCGAATCCATCTCCGGCATGGGAATAAGCTGCGCAGGAATGGCTTGCGGCGGAACGAGTTGCGGGCCTGACGCTTCCCGGTCTTCCCTCTCAAGTTGGAATTCCTGCTCGGCGATTTGCTGCTCTTTGCGCTCCGCGATTTCCTCGCGCCAGTTGCGCCAGCGATCATTGAGCGAGACGAAATTGCGCCAGCGGTTTTCGACGGCCTCCTTGATAGCCCAGAAGCTCACAGCCGATGCAAAGCAGACTCCCGCGGCAGCCAGCACGCCTGCCACCAGCCATGCGCCCTGAATATTCAGGTAGCGCACCAGCAGATCTTCCACCAGCATGCCCACCGTGCCGCCCACAGGAATTTTGCCCATCCAGAGCCAGCGCCACGGCAGCAGCCCCAGTACGGCGGGAAGAAAGACAAGCGCCAGCACAGTGCCCAGCCAGCGCAGCCATGCCGATCCGCCGGAACGCGAACGCATCCACGTCCAGCCCAGTCCGCCCAGCCAAAACGGAAGGAAAAACGCCGTAATCCCAAGCACTTGCAGCAGCAGGTCGCTGAGGTACGCGCCGAAAGGACCAGTCCAATTGTGCACGGCGTGTGGTCCGGTCGCTCCGGAGGCCGTGTTCAGCGATGGGTCAGTGGGTTGGTAGGTTGCCAGCGCGAGGAAGACGAGCAGCGCGGCCAATACCAGTATCAACCCCAGCAGAATATTCCAGGGCCGGCTGCGCGTTGGCGCTAAAACAATGCGAATGGGCTTCATGGCAAGGGCGCTCCGTCTCGATGGCCGCCCTGGAAAGCTGCCGCGAGCGTGCCGGTGGAGCGGTCGAAGAGTCCCAGAGCAGTCTTTATTATCCCCGCCAGGAGGCCGGATTCCGGGCAAAAGAAAGCGGGAGGAACCTTGCTGTGGACCCCCGTCGGGCACACGGTTTAGCGGTCCAACGAGAAAATAGAGTCTTTGAAAGGACACGACTTCACGCTCTGCGCAAAAACTCAGCCGGAGGCGATGTTTTGAAAGGGCACGACTTCAGTCGTGCCGCAAATGCCGCAAAATCAACGTGGCCTTTAGGCCCTGCGGAATGCTTTCCGGGATCTCGGACGAAGCGCAGGTCTTTTTCCGCAGCCTGTCTAGCTCCCGATATATTTCGCTCCCCAGAGCAGCAGCGCGCTCCCCAGCAGAATGCGATAGATGGCGAAGACGGTAAATCCATGCTTGCGTACCCAAAAGAGGAACCACTCCACCACGCCCCAAGCCACGATGAAAGATACTCCAAACCCGATGGCAAGCACAATCCAGTTATCGGTGGTCATTACCACGTGCGCCGCGCCGCCGCCGCTGGGAAAAACCTCTTTCTTCAGATCCCATATCGTCGCGGCTATCATGGTGGGAATCGAAAGCAGAAAACTGAATTCCAGCGCGGACGGCCGGTCCATCCCTACCAACTGCCCCGCTGCGATGGTGGACATGGAGCGAGAAGTGCCAGGAAAGATTGCCGACAGCGTCTGGCAAAGGCCAATCCAGATGGCCTGCGGCAAGCTCATCTCCTCCACATGAGTGGTGGTGGCCTCGCGGCGGTTGCTCCAGGCGTCAATGATCCACATTGCCACGCCGCCAATCAGCAGCGCCCAGGCAATCACATTCAAGCTGCCCAGGTTCTTCTCGCTCCACTTGTGCAGCAGCAGCGCCGGCGCCGACGTGCAAGCAAAGGCGATGAACGTGAGCGAGATTGGATGGTTCAGCCAGGTGCGCTCTCCGTTCTCTCCCTTCGGGAACGTGCGGACAAAATTCATAATTCGGCTCAGGAACAGCAGCAGCAACGCCAGTATCGCGCCTAACTGAATAACAATTGTGTACATCTTCCAGTAAGCGTCATCCAGCGGAATCTTCATCAGCGCTTCGGTAATGCGCAGGTGCGCCGTCGAGCTGACCGGCAAAAACTCGGTCAAGCCTTCCACAATGCCCAGCAAAACGGACTGAATATATACGTTCAAGAAGCCTCCTATGCCATCTTCTCAGGCAGCCTGTCAGTTTCTGCGAATCTCAACTCTCGATAAGTATTTCGGCCAGCATCTCCGGCGCAACATTGCCTCCGCTCACCACAGCCACGGCTTTTCGGTAAGCGGGTAACTCCGCCGCGTGAAAAAGCAGGGCCGCTGCCGCCACCGCTCCGCTAGGTTCTGGAACCAACCGTGTCGCGGCCACAATCGCTCGCATGGCCGCGCGAATCTCCGCCTCTGTCACGGTAACAATGCCGTCCACGAAAGCCTGAATGTGGGCAAAGTTGCGCACCCCCACGCTTTGCGTGCGCAGGCCGTCGGCTATCGTCCGGCTGGTCAACTCGGCTCCCCATGTGACGATTTTGCCGGTGCGGAAACTTTCCGCCGTGTCGCCGGCCAGCTCCGGCTCCACGCCGAAAACCTTCGCCTTGGGCAGCAACTGCTTCACCGCCGCGGCAATTCCGCTCAACAGGCCGCCGCCTGAAACCGGCGAAAGAACCAAATCCACATCGGCCATCTCTTCGGCAATCTCCAGACCACACGTCGCCTGTCCCGCGATAATCTGCTCATCATCGTACGGCGGCACAATCACGTAGCCATGCTCGCTCACCAGCTTCTCGGCCATCGCCAGCCGCTCGCTCGAAGCCACGCCCACATCCACAACCTCGGCGCCCAGCGCCAACGTCCCTGCACGCTTGATAGCCGGCGCGTTCGAGGGCATCACGATAACCGCCCTCGCTCCCACCGCGCGTGCCGCGTAGGCCACTCCCTGTGCATGGTTGCCGCTCGAATAGGTAATGACTCCGCGCGCGATCTCTTCCGCCGTCAGTTGCAGAATCTTGTTGGCCGCGCCGCGAATCTTGAAGGCGCCAATGGGCTGAAGGCTCTCCGCCTTGAGCCAGATTCTCTTTTCGGTTCCGTAACCCGAGAGACCGGGAAATGCCGCCTCCACCAGCGGCGTTTTCACTGCGATGTATGCAATGCGCTTGGCCGCTGCGCGAATATCCGCAACGGAAATCAGTTCACTTGCCATGCTGTAATTATCCACCACCAGTGCGCCTAGCACCGATGGGTCCTCTTGTCGAATTATGGTATCGAGACGAACAGTTTTTTCGATTCCAGGTCGCAACCGCGGGATTAGCCTGCATTATGCATGAACGAATATCCGACGAGGTTTTGCGGAGTACCGGCGGGTCTTTGCCAGGTTAGGAAGTGATTTTGGCGATTGCATGGCTGCCGGAGTTCTGGCATTGGGGCAAGATA
>JBEKSE010000017.1:0-85211 GCA_049517315.1 Occallatibacter sp.
CGGCGCAAGCCTCCTCGCTGCTAAAGCGCCTTTCCAGCTCCAGCAAAGTCCGCGGAAAATCCTCGTCCATGACCCCGAAGTCTACATATTGGGGTTGGTGGCGTCAAGTAAATACCCCTATTTCTCATTGATGGCAAGGTTGCCCGCATCGGGTCCAGTAAAGCGCCATTGAAGACAAGGCTAAAAAACTACATGCGGGACATTACTCGTGCCCTCAACAACGAAAAATCACCGGCTCCGCCTGACGAGGCTAAGAAATGGAAAAAGATACTACCGGCTGGACGTTCGGGTGTTATATATGCTCGTCGAGGATCAACCGTCAAAACTCCCTTGGGGAAGTTTCGCGCTTATATGGATGAAGAAAGCCTAATGATTAATGAGATATTCAAAGATGGTGAGCTGTCACCTGATCAGATCCTAAATCGCAACAAACACCGATAGGCTTCAATCTGTCCAATACCAAACCTTGAATTGGCATTTGGGCTTTGACCTAACCTGCTAACCTGATATTTGCCCATGCAACGCCCAACCTGGCTCCCTTCTTATCTGCCGGAATTCGACGGCCTGCGCGGCCTGGCGATTCTGGCGGTGGTGCTCTATCACTGCGACCCGCTGCTCAAAGGCACATGGATTCACTACGCGGCGCAGTGGGGATGGGCGGGAGTGGACATCTTCTTTGTCCTTTCCGGATTCCTGATAACCGCGAACCTGCTGGGGGCGCGAGACAAGCCGCATTACTTTCACAACTTTCACGCTCGCAGGGCGCTGCGCATCTGGCCGGTGTATGTGCTGGTACTGGTGGTGGTCTACCTGAATGCGCCGTGGTTCATCGGCCCCAGCGTATGGGGTGCGATGAAGGCGGCGCCGTGGCTGGCCTATATCTTTTTCGTGCAGAATCTCTTTCATCTGGCTCTGCCTCCGGCCATCGTTCCGACATGGGCACTGGCTGTTGAAGAGCAGTATTACTTTGCGTGGGCGCCGCTGGTTCGCTGGCTGCGCCGGCCGTGGATGCTGGCGAGCGTTCTCACGGCGGCGCTGGTCTGCTCGCCGCTGGTGCGCCACCTGAACCCCGTCTGGATGTGGGGATTGCCAAACCACACGCTTATCAAGCTGGACGGAATCGCGCTGGGCAGCTTGCTTGCGTTGGGAATTTACACGATCAGATTTAGCCAACGCGTTTGGTTCTGGATCGGCCTGGGAGCGTTCGCGCTGGGAATTGCCGCCGCGGCCACCGTCGCCGGCGGAACCGCTTTTCTTGATTCAGCGCTCGTTGTGGGCTTTGCCGGCGCGATGCTAGCCCTGATGACTTCGACCGGCGCGCACAATTCGTTGAGTGCGCTGCTGCGCCGCGGGCCGTTAGCATTTTATGGGCGCATCAGCTATGGCCTTTACATGACGCACATCATGGCATTCATCTTTTTCGGGTGGTTTGACCTGTGGATGAAGCCATATGGGATTACCGGAAACCTGGCGGTTGTGGCTGTCCGTCTGGCGGTTTCCACCGCGCTGGCTGCCGCGCTGTGGTACGGCTTTGAATCGCAAATCCTGAAATTGAAGCGGTATTTCTAGAGTCTCCGCGGCTCGCCGTACATGGGACGGCTCTGTCTCGTTCCACAGTGTGGACCGGCGTCTCGCGTGGTTGTGACATCAATCACCCAAGTCTGTGACCGGCAACTGCTAGGCTTTTAAGAGTCACCGGATGTTTCCCTTATGAGGTCAAAATGAGCGAAGCTACGAGCAAAGGTCCCTTGGGCCCTGAAGTGCTGGCCAAGATGAACGCCTACTGGCGCGCGGCCAACTATCTCTCCGTTGGCCAGATTTATCTGAAAGACAACCCTCTGCTGGAGCGGCCGCTGACTTTGGACGACGTGAAGCCGCGCCTGCTGGGCCATTGGGGCACGACGCCGGGGCTGAACTTTCTCTACGTGCACTGGAATCGACTGATTAACGAACGCAACCTGGACATGCTCTACGTGATCGGGCCGGGACACGGCGGCCCAGGGCTTGTTGCGAACACGTACCTGGAGGGTTCGTACTCCGAGATATATCCCCACATCGAGCAGAACCGGGATGGCATCAAGCGCTTGTTCAGACAGTTCAGTTGGCCATATGGAATTCCCAGCCATGTGGCGCCGGAGACACCGGGCTCGATTCACGAAGGCGGCGAGCTGGGCTACTCGCTGGTTCACGCTTACGGCGCGGCGTTCGACAATCCGAATCTGATTGTGGCTTGCGTGGTGGGCGACGGCGAGGCCGAGACCGGGCCGCTGGCCACGAGCTGGCACTCGAACAAGTTTCTCAATCCCGCGACTGACGGAGCGGTGCTTCCCATTCTGCATTTGAATGGCTACAAGATTGCGAACCCTACGGTGCTCGCGCGGATTCCGCACGCGGAGTTGGAGAGCCTGATGCGCGGCTACGGCTACGAGCCGTTCACGCTGGAGGGCAACGATCCGCTGACGATGCACCAGCAGGCCGCGGCGGTCTTCGACAAAATCTTCGACCGCATCGCCGAGATCCAGAAAGCGGCGCGCGAGGCTATGGCGAAGGGTGACGCCGTGGAGCGTCCGGCGTGGCCGATGCTGATTATGCGCACGCCCAAGGGTTGGACGGGGCCGAAATTCGTAGACGGCAAGCCGGTGGAAAATACTTGGCGCGCGCACCAGGTTCCTTTCGCCGAGTTACGCGAAAAGCCCGACCATCTGCGGCTGCTGGAAGAGTGGATGCGCAGCTACAAGCCTGAAGAATTGTTCGACGAAAAAGGCGCGTTCCGCGCGGAACTGGCTGCGATAGCGCCGAAGGGGCGGCGGCGCATGGGGATGAACGCTCACGCGAACGGCGGCCTGCTGCTGGAAGCGCTGAAGATGCCCAACTTTCGCGAGTTCGCGGTGAAGATCGAAGGCCGCGGCCAGGAAGATGTCGAGTCCACGCGCATCCTGGGGCAACTGCTGCATGCGGTGATGGAAGCCAACAAGGCGCAGAAGAATTTTCGCGTCTTTGGGCCGGATGAGACTGCATCCAACCGCCTCGGCGACGTGATCACTGGAACCGGCAAGGAGTGGATGGCTGCGACACTGCCTGTGGACGAGAACCTGTCACAGACGGGCCGGGTGATGGAAATCCTTAGCGAGCATATGTGCCAGGGCTGGCTGGAAGGCTACCTGCTGACTGGCCGCCACGGGTTCTTCAGTTGCTATGAAGCGTTCATTCACATTGTCGATTCGATGGTGAACCAGCATGCGAAGTGGTTGAAGGTGACGCGACAGATTCCGTGGCGCAAGCCGATTGCGAGCCTGAATTATCTTTTGAGTTCGCTGGTGTGGCGGCAGGACCATAACGGATTCAGCCATCAGGATCCCGGCTTCATCGACCACCTGATAAATAAGAAGGCCGAGGTGGTGCGTGTTTATCTGCCTCCTGACGCGAACACCTTACTCTCCGTGGCCGATCATTGTTTGCGCAGCAAGAACTATATCAATTTGATTGTCGCCGGCAAACAACCGGCGCCGCAGTGGCTCTCGATTGACGAGGCTGTGGCGCATTGCACCACGGGGATGGGTGTTTGGAAGTGGACCTCGAACGACGAGGGCAAGCCAGATGTGGTGATGGCGTGCTCGGGTGATGTGCCCACGCTAGAGACGCTGGCCGCTGTCACACTGTTGCGCGGGTTGGCGCCGGATCTTCGAGTTCGCGTGGTCAATGTTGTGGACCTCATGGCGATGGAACCGCCGTCGGAGCATCCGCACGGGCTGGCCGACGAGGATTACGACCAGATATTTCCGCCCAAAACGCCAACCGTTTTTGCATTTCACGGTTATCCCTGGCTGATTCACCGGCTTACGTATCGGCGGCACAACCACGACAACCTTCACGTGCGCGGCTACAAGGAAGAGGGCACGACGACGACGCCCTTCGACATGTGCGTGCTCAACAACATCGACCGCTTCCAGTTGGCGCTGGACGCCATCAAGCGCGTGCCGCGAATGGCAGGCCAGGTTGACGCGGCTGAGCAATGGTACTCCGAGGCGATCCAGCGGCATCGGCTGTATGTGTCGGAGAACGGCGACGATTTGCCAGAGATCAAGAACTGGCGGTGGTCGTAGAACTGACTCAGTGGCATCCCACCCTTCGCATAGTGCGCGAAGGATGGGGCACCCAGAGTTCGTACCCGAAGTTCTCGTACACGAGTTTTGGTACTCAGAGTTTTGACTTTCCGAATAGTTTTCGGAGTTACTGACTTACTAACTTGCTGATTGATTCAGCTCCAACCTGAAAGGTTTTCATTCATGGCTTCATTGCCCGTATTGGTTTTGAACAGCGGTTCTTCTTCTATCAAGTTTTCTGTCTATGAGGCCGGTGGCGACGAGCGGCGCAAGCTCTTCGAAGGTGCGGTCGACGGCATTGGCACCGATCTGGGCAAGTTCTGGATCAAGGATGCCGACGGCAAGAAGCTGGTCGATCTGACTCCCGCGTTGCCCAACCGTTCCGTGGCCTTCAAGATGGTTGCCGACGCGCTTCACTCCGGCGACTTCCCTGCCCCGGCGGCTATCGGCCATCGCACCGTCTGCGGCGGGCCGACGGTGAACGAAAACCAGCGCATTACGCCCCAGCTAATCGACGAGATCGAGAGCTACGAGGCTCTGGCGCCGCTGCATACGCCGATTGCTGTTTACATCATGCGGGAGGCATTGAAACTATTTCCCGGCGTTCCCAATTTCGCTGTTCTTGACACCTATTTCCATCGCACGATGCCTGAAGTGGTGACGCGTATGCCCATCCCCGCCGAGTATGCCGCGATGGGAGTTCGGCGCTACGGTTATCACGGCATTTCGTATGAATCTATCGTCTACCAGCTACAGCCCAACGTGCCGGAAAAACTGATTGTGGCTCACCTGGGCAACGGCGCGTCCATCTCCGCAATTCGCAATGGCAAGTGCCTGGACACCTCGATGGGCCTGACGCCGACCGGCGGCATTATCAGCGGATCGCGCACGGGCGACATCGATCCCGGCGTGGTCATATTTATTCTCAAAAAGATTGCCGAGACGACGCCGGGCGCCTTAGAAGCCGCCGACAAGCTGGAAACCGTGGTCAGCAAGAAATCAGGCCTGCTGGGCGTCAGCGAGCTCTCGAACGACATGCGCGATCTGCGCGAGGCCATCAACGCAGGCAACGCCAAGGCGCAGCTGGCGGTGGACAAATTCACTTGGACTATCGCCAGGTGGATTGGCAGTTACGTGGCTGAGCTGAATGGGTTGGATATGCTGGTCTTCACCGGCGGGATTGGCGAGAACGACATCAACGCGCGCGCGGAGATCTGTGCGGGGTTGGGCGCGTTGGGCATCGTAGTCGATGCTAAACGCAACAATGTTCGCGGGGCAGCGGTCATCTCCGCTGAAAACTCGCCGGTTACTGTGCGCGTAATTCCGCCCGCCGAGGATCTGATGATTGTGAACCACGTGGTGCGACTGTTGAGCGAGTAACTGGCGAGGGGGCGAATATCGATTTCCGCATTCGCCGCTTGCTTGTTCTACACTGGTGGGTTCTATATGGAGCCTTCCTCTATGTCTTTTGCCGCTGCTTCTGTCACAGCTCAACGCCTGCCTTCGCCTTCCCTGCGCCGCTTTGCGTGGGGCGTGCTGGCGTACTTCATCGCCGTCATTCTTTGGGGAACGCTGGTGCGCGCTACCGGCGCTGGCGCCGGCTGCGGCAATCACTGGCCGCTTTGCAACGGCACGGTCCTTCAGCACGCAGCCAGCGTGAATACGATGATTGAGTTTACGCACCGGCTCACCAGCGGCCTCTCGTTGTTCGCGGTCCTGGGCCTGCTGGCGTGGACTTTTGCCGGCACGGTGCGCGGACACCTGGCGCGTGCGGCTGCCGTGGCTTCGGTTGTCCTCACGCTGATTGAGGCAATCCTGGGAGCGTTGCTGGTGAAGCTGGGATTGACGGCGCAGAGCCTGTCGCCGCTGCGGCCGGCTTACCTGGCGCTGCACCTGACCAACACACTGCTGTTGCTGGCCGCGCTTGCGTTGACCGCGCACCTGCTCAGCCGGAATCGCGGCTATCTGCGCAGAGGCATTCGCCTGGTTGCGCCCTTCGGCGCTGCAGGCGCTGTTTTTGCGGTGATGATTGTGGGCGTTACCGGCTCGCTGGCCGCGTTGGGCGATACGCTCTTCCCAGCCAGTTCGCTGGGACAGGCGTTGGCGCAGGATTTCTCCGCAACCAGCGGCTGGCTGGTGCACTGGCGCTGGATGCATCCGACGATTGCATTTGTGGCCAGCTTCTTCTTGATCTCGCTGCTGGTGCGCGCTGCGCGGCACAGAACAGAATGGGACAATCGCGGATTGTCTGCACTGGTTCTGTTTCTGCTGGCCACGGTCTATGTGCTGGGTCTGATGGACGTGATTCTGCTGGCGCCGTTATGGGTGCAGGTGGCTCATCTGCTGGGGGCAGATGCGCTGTGGGTTGCACTGGTGGTGCTGACGGCAAGGCTGACGCTGGAACCGGTGAAATAGGGACTAGGGACTAGGGAAAAGGGAATAGGAGAACCATAAGGCAGCTAAGAAGGCGCAGGTACGGGCTAGGAATATTTTCAGGGAGATTTCTTGAGGAGGGGTTTTAGGCAGTGAGCCGTTCCAGCTGATCGGGCTGGGTGATGGTCAGGCTGGAGCCTTTGATGGTGATCCACTGGTCACGGCGGAACTGGTTGAGCAGCCGGGTGACGGTTTCGCGCGAGGTACCGGCCATATTGGCTATCTCTTCGTGAGTGAGCGCCATGGTGAAGCGGATCTCATGCTTGCCGTTGCCCGCGGCGCGACCCCAATCGAGCAAGAGGCGAGCAAGGCGTCCCGCGGCGGAGCCGGAGAGCGCCAGCCGCTTGGCATCGTGGAAAACCGTCAGGTATTCGCCGGAGAGCGACTGCGCTGCGTGCATGCTGGCGATTCCGTGGCGACCGAGGAAGTCTACAAACTCCTGTTTGCGCACGGTTTTGACCTGGCAGGGTTCGATGGCCTCGGCGGTCACTTCGTGAGGCACGTTGGCCAGAACGGCGCTCAGGCCCATCACGTCACCTGGACCGGCAATCTTGAGAATCATGGTTTTGCCGTCGCGGGAAGTGGAGGAAATTTTTACCTGTCCAAAGCAGATAACAAAGACGTTGCGGGCCGGGTCGCCCTCGGAAAACAGCTTGGCGCCGCGGGCGTGGCTCATCATGATCCCAATCCCGTCGTAATCGGTAAGCGCTTCAGGCGTGAGGTTGCAGAACATCCGCAAATGGCGGTGCTCGCAGTTAACGCAATCTTCCGGGGGGTGATGAGGATGAAAAGTGGCCATGGGTCCGCTGCTGTGCAATTTGAAGTATAGCGCACTTGGGCGGAGTGCAAGGCAGGATTATCCTTCAGCCTCATTACCTCCGGGAAAAGTCCCTTCAGCGAGGCTTAGTCAAAAACACAAACTGCGCCCCCTATGCTGCGGGGCTTACGCGTCTCTGCCTGAGCGCACGGCTGAAGCAGCAGGTGCTATAGGCGCGTGAAACCTCGCGTGCAAGCTCCTCCAGAAGCTTCATGCGCAGGGGCGGATAGCTCTGAAAGGCCTGGTTGAGCGCCTCACTGGAAAGAATGAGGACAGAGCCGGGAGTTTGGGCAACAAGCGTATAAGTGTGGCGGCCGTCGCCCAGGGCGGCAGCCAGTTCGACCAGTTCTCCGGCGTGAGCGGGACCGAGCGTCAGGTGCGTCTGCATGCGATCGGCCCTGCGCAGAAACTGGCCTGAGATTACGAGGTAGAGCCCGCGGCAGATCCCGGCCTGGCGAAAGACGACCTGTCCGGCTTCAAAACTGAGGCACTGGGCCGAGCGGTTGAGCAGGAGCCCGACAGCCGGGGGACACTCCAGCAGCTCTGCCACAGGACGCGCCTGGACCGCCTCGATGCTCCTGGATCTTGCCTCAAGTTGCATTGTTCTATCTCCTTCTATCTCCGCGCGAGCCAAAGTCTTGCGGGAGGACAAAGCGTGATCGCGCCTGCCAGCCGCTTGCGGGCGAGTACGTTTGGTGATACGGGTTTGCGGCGAGCCAAATTCCATAAAGGCAAATCGCTCCAAATGCAAAGAGTCCGTTGATTCTGAAGATTGAAGCAGGGCGGTTGAACTTTGCTCGCCGCCGCGCCTATTTCGCGTAAAAAATTCAGCTGCGCCTCAGACGACAGCCCTTTTACCGGGTCTCAGCGTATGCGGAAGGTTCTGCCTCGCGCGCCAGGCGCGCCGCCTGTTCCGGCGGTACACACAAGACCGGTACACGAGAGCGGGCCAGCAAGGCGAAAGCCGTACCATGCGGCCCCGGTGTGCCGCTGGCGCGCTTGACTCCGGCCACGAGGATACACGGATGATTTTGCGCAATTGCTTCGACGATTGCGTCTACCGGATTGCCGTCCTTTACCAGGGAACGCACCGGGAACTGCCCCCCGCACTGGACGCCAAACTCCTCGAGAGTGGTGCCGCAGGGATTCAAGAAAGCCGCGACTTCGGCGGCCGTGCGCGCATGAAGAAGCAGCAATGGGCGCTCAAAGGTCTTGGCCAGCGAACAGGCCGTGACTACGGCCGCCGCCGATGCCTCGTTGCGCTCCATGGCCAGCAACACCGGCCCACCAGGCGTGGGGCGAAACGCGCCTGCATTCCAATCCGCCGCCACCGCCAGCACTGGGCACGGCGATAGCCGGACCAGTTCCTCGGCGATGGCGCCGACAATCACAGGACCGGCGCCCTCCATGCCCTTGGTGCCAATTACGATCAGTCCGGCTTCATATTGCCGGACCACATCCAAAAGCATTTGCGCGACCGCGCCCTGGCGAATCTCCGAATGGCTATGGATGCCCTCTTGAAGCAGGTCGCCTGACAATTTATCGAGCACCGAGCGCGCCTGCCCGTTCAACCCCGCCAGAACCCCATCGGGAATGGTATCCACCTGGGCATATTCCATTGGATCGATGCCATGGGCGAGCACGATCCGGGCGCCATAAGCCGTAGCCAGCTTGCGGGCATACTCCAAAGCCGCTTCCGACCGTCCGCTCAGGTCCGTGGCCACGACGATGGTCTTCAAACCGCTTGCAAAGCTCATGGATGCCTCCCGGCGCCGAGCGCCAGCTATTTATTAATGCCTATTGGATACCGAGTGTGCGCCCCAGCCAAAGGTCAAAGCAGTGACATCATTCACCCCGCACTGTGACTCCGGTCACACTTCATTGATTTAGCGAATCAGCCGTTCAGCGATTCGGCGGAGAGTCCCGAAGTTTGCCGGGGACTCTCTGATGACGGTTTGGCGTCCAGTGCAAGAGGTTCAACACTGTCTCAAGGGCTTGGCTTCGAGATCAAGCAATAACTCAAACTGCTTCAGCGGTATCGGGCGACTGAACAGGTACCCCTGGAAGGAATGGCAGCCGAGATCGGCGAGGAATACCCGCTGTTCTTCGGTCTCTACGCCTTCGGCGATCACCGACAGGCCCATGGCCTTGCCGAGTGACAGGATGGTCTGCGCGATGGCGCCGCTGGTCGAATCCGCCAGAATGTCGCGGACGAATGAACGGTCGATCTTAAGGCGGTCCAGAGACAGGCGTTTCAGGTAGGCGAGCGAGGAATAGCCTGTGCCAAAGTCATCCAGGGAGAATCGCAGCCCATGGGACCTGAGTTCGGTCATCTTGGCGATGACATCGTCGATATCCTCTACCAACATGCTCTCGGTGAGCTCGAGTCTCAGGTTTCTTGGGTTGGCGCCAGTTGTGCTGAGGGCCGAGAGTACTTCTTCGACAAATTCCGGTTGACGGAACTGCAGAGCGCTGATGTTGACCGCAATCGAGAGGCTTGAGGTCAGTTTCCGGTCAGCCCAGGCTGCAACCTGCGCGCAAGCGGTCTCCAGAACCCAATTCCCTATGGGCAGAATCAGCCTGGATTCCTCGGCGATGGAAATAAAGTCGTCCGGCATCACGAGGCCACGCGCCGGGTGGTTCCAGCGGATCAGGGCTTCGACGCCCGTGATGGTTCCACACTCCACCTGGGCCTGGTAATAAAGCTGGAACTGATTTGTCCTGATGGCGTGGCGGAGCTCCACCTCCAAGGCGGCGCGGTCGTTGACGGCAGCCTGCAGGGCGGGCGAGAAAAAGCGCATGGTGTTTCCGCCTGCCGCCTTGGATTGATCCATGGCAATATCAGCCTGCTGCAAGACGTCTCCGGTGCTCTCTTGCCGGTCCCCAAAAATAGTGATTCCGATGCTGGCGGTTAAATGATATTCGCGGTTCTCGATGGAGTAGGGCCGGCCTAGCGCAGCCAGAATATGCTCCCCTACGGCCTTGGCTTGCGCTGCGGCTTCCTCGGCAATTTCGCTGAGGTCTTCTAGCATCACAACAAACTCATCTCCGCCCAACCGGCACACAGTGTCGCCCTCGTGGACCGCACCTGCGGCGCGCCGCGCGACATCCATGAGCAGAAGATCGCCTTTTTGATGGCCGAGGGTGTCGTTGAAGATCTTGAAATTATCGAGATCGACCAGGAGCAGCGCAATCGAGCGGCCCTTTGGTACATCCGCTGCAGGAAGCTCGCGCAATCTCTCCAACAACTGCCGGCGGTTGGGCAGTCCCGTCAGCGGGTCGTAGAAGGCCAGGTTCCGGATCGTTTTTTCCGCTGCTTTGGCACTGGAGAGATCGCGGACAGTGGAGAGGATGCATGGAACGCTGTCAATCTCTACAATAGATGCGAACATCTGCCCCCACATAATCTCTCCGTTCTTTTTTCTGAACTGCGCCTCAAAACCGCGACAACTCGAGTTCTGGCGCACCATTTCCACCATGGCTTGCCGGTCGCTGATATCCGCCCATATCCCGAGTTCCAGTGATGTTCGCCCAATGACCTCTTCGCGTTCATATCCCAAAATATTGAGGAAGGCCTGATTGCAGTCGATATAGCTTCCATCGCTCAGGCGGTTGATAACGATGGAGTCGATGCTGGTTTGGAAGGCGGTGCGATAGCGTTCTTCGCTTAACCGCAGCGCTTCGGCGGCCGCAGCCAAGCGCTCTTCCGCTGCTTTGGCAGCGGTTATGTCCCTCGCAATGGAAAGGATGCAGAGAACACCTTCAATCTCGATAATGGACGCCGTAAGCTCTCCCCACACAATCTCCTGGTTCTTTTTTCTGAACTGCGCTTCCAAAGCAAGGCAACCAGAATTCTGGCGCACGGCTTCGAGCATGGCATCACGATCGCGGTCATCGGCGAAGAATCCCAGCTCCGCGGAGGTCTTCCCAATGACTTCTTCGCGTTCGTATCCCAAGTTGTCGAGAAGGGCCTGGTTGACATCGATGAACCTCATATCGCTTAAGCGGGCGATGCTGATGCCGTCGAGACTGGTCTGGAATACGGTGCGATAGCGTTCCTCGCTTAATCGCAGCGCTTCGGCGGCCGAAGCCAAGCGCTCTTCCGCTAACTTAGCTTCAGTGATGTCCCGCGTGACGGATAGGACGCAGGGCACGCCGTTCATTTCGATAGTCGACACCGACAGCAAACCCCAGCGCAAAGATCCGTTCGAGATTCGATACCGAGTCTCAAAACTGCGGCAGACCGAATTCTCACGTATCTCTTCCATTAGCCTCTGCCGGTCGACGGGATTATCCCAGAGGCCGAGCTCCAGCGAGGTACGCCCGATGACCTCCTCGCGCTTGTATCCTAAGTTCTTAAGGAATGCTTCGTTGACGTCGATGAATCTCCCATTTTCCTTATCGCAAATATCTATTGAATCGAAATTCAACTGGAAGGCCAAGCGATAGCGTTCCTCGCTCAGTCGCAACGCTTCAGCAGCCGCCTTGGCATCAGAGATGTCATGCGCGAATGTAAGCCCGCATTGGCACCCGCCAATTTCAATCAGCGATGCAGACAACCGCATCCAAAAATTCTCTCCGTTCTTTTTTCTGGACTCGACCTCCATATCTCGACACCTTGAGTCCCTGAGCAGCGTGTCAACAAATGTCTGCTTATCGCGATCGTTTACCCAGGCGCCAAGTTCGGTCGCCGTGCGCCCGATGACTTCGTCGCGCACGAACCCGGCCGAATCGAGAGATGCCTGATTAACATCGAGAATTACACCATCGCTCATACGCGTGATCATGACCGCATCCGGGCAGGTCTCGAATACCGTGCGGTAGCGCTCTTCGGAGACCTGCAGCGCTTGTGAAGCCTGAGCAAGAAGTTCTTCCGCCTCCTTGCGCGCATTGACGTCTTCAACGAAGGCGCAGAAGTGAAGCGGCCGGCCCTCGCCGTCACGCTGAATGGCGACGGACGTCCTAACCCACACCAAGCTTCCGTCCTTGCGGATATATCGCTTCTCGATAGTTTCAGCGCCGGTTCCACTGGAGATGCGCTCCTTCGACTCAATGCCTATGACAATATCCCCCGGCGCCGTGATCTGATGGACGGTGAGGCCGGGAACTTCGTCGGCGGGATAACCGATGATCTGGGCGAAACGCGCGTTGCATCGTAGAATCGTCCCTTCAAAAGACACATGAATGATGCCGACCGGAGCCTGCTCGAAGGTCGCGCGGTAACGCTCCTCGCTATCGCGGAGTTGCATCTCTGAAAGCTTGCTGTCGGTGATGTCCTTAATGACGCCGCGCATCTTAAGGGGCTGCCCCTGCGCGTCAAACTCCAGCCTGCCCGCTCCATGGAGCCAGCGCACCGCGTGGTCTGTCTGGCGGACAATGCGGTACTCTTTATTGAAGTTCTGGCCTTTGCCGACTACTTCTTCCGCGAGATAGGCAGCCATCATGGCGCGGTCATCTGGATGGATCAAGGCCGTCCATCCGGTCACCGTGCGGTTATACTCCTGGCCGATTCCGAACAGCCCATCCAGGACATCAGAGCTTGTCCATATCCCGCTGGGAAAATCCAGAACATAGCTGCCAATGCATCCGATGATCTGCGCTTCTTTCAGGGATTCCAGGCTTTCGAGCAGCGCCCCCTCCGCCCGCTTTTGCTCGGTGATGTCTTCCATGAAGCCTTCAAGATAGAGCAAGCTCCCGTCGGCTCCGCAAACGCGGCGGTCATTCAGCGAAGCCCAGATGAGTGTGCCGTCCCTGCGCTTGAACTGGCACTCGTACCCCCAGGCGTACCCTTGCTCTTCTAACTTCCTCAAGTACTTTTCGCGTTCATCCGGGTCCGCCCACACGTCATTGGCAAGGTCGCCAGCAAGGGAGATAAGCTCCTCGGCTGAATCGTAGCCAAGCATCCTTGACATGGCGAGATTTGCAGTCAGGAATTTTCCTTCGGGGGAAACCTGGCACATTCCTTCCAGCGCCCCTTCGAAGATATCTCGGTACTTTTTCTCGGCCTGTTGAAGCGCCCGCTCGGCCAGCTTGCGCTGGCGGATGTCGCGGGCGATGGCGCCAGCGCCCACCACCTCGCCGTCCGGATTCCGCATCGGCGATATGGAGAGCGAGACCTCAATCTCGACTCCGTCCTTGCTGCAAAGCAATGTGTCGAACGGGGCGACGATGTCTCCCTTCGCAACCACCCCCATGAAGAAAGCCACCTCTTGGCCGCGGCCGGGCGGCGCAAGCATGGCGACGCTTTTGCCGATGATTTCCTCGCTTGTGTACCCGAACAGGTTCTCGGCGCCGCGGTTCCAACTGACGACAGTCCCATCCAGATTGACGGCATGAACCGCGTCCCCGGAGCAATTCACGACCGAGGCCAGCAAGGCCCGGGTCTTTTCCGCCTCATGGCGGACGGAAACATCGCGAACGATGGTGCAGATGGCCGTCACTTCGCCGACTGAATTCCGGATGGGCCAGGTGGTCACGGTGACATAAACCTTGTTCCCACCCTTGCGAAGGGCCAAACCATCATCTTGCATCAGGGGTGCGCCCGCAAGGAGCTGCCCTATAGCCAGATCCGCACGTTCCCTTCGTTCCGGCGCGATGATCATGGACAAGGGTCTTCCGATTGCTTCGTCGGCAGAGTAGCCGTAGATGGCTTCCGCGCCGTGGTTCCATGTGAGGATGGCGCCAGACGGCGCGTTGGTGATGATGGCTTCCTCGCAGCTCTCCACCACCTTGGCAAGAAAACGAATCGACTCCTCGGCCGCCTTCCGCTTCGTGATGTCCTTGCCGAAGACGGAAACGCCCGTCATTTTGCCACCGACAACGATGGGGTTGAGAGCCAACTCCAGGGTGCGGCCGTCGGCAAGGGAGAACTCTTCCTTGAAGGAGCCTTCGGCAAGCGCACGCTCATAGAGCGGAGGCATGAATCCCTCCCTCCCTGGCGAAACCAAATCCTTGGGAAGCATCCCCGCCGCGGGCTGGACGCCAAACACGCTCTGGATGTGCCGCTGCAACGCCCTATTGAATGTAATCAAGCGATAATCGAGGTCCACCGACCAAATCAGGTCTTCGGTGCTTTCGATCAAGGCCAAAAGATTCGCTTCCGCTTGAAGGGGCATTTCGGCCTTCTCTGCCGACAACTAGCTTCGGCTCATTCATTTTGGAGACGCGCTTTCCTGGGGGAGCGAATCTCAAGCGAATTCAAAAGATGCCGTTTGTCTGGAACACCTGACGATGCGCTACCCTCTTACAACTGGTATACCTCTTTTTTGAAACACGATGCAATGTCGATGCGCTCACTCCAACGCCTTCTGGAAGCGCACCGCGCCTCTCGCTACGCAGACAGTGGAACAGTCCTTCGTATCTAATCGGCAGCGCAAGCGGGTTGTTAAGGGCCGGGAAAGAAAAGAATGGACGCCAGTCTCCCAAGAGACGACGTCCATCCGAGCCTGCTGATTTGGTTGAGGGTTAGGCCTTTTCGAGCGGATGCTCCGCATAGTGGAGCAGAACGGCCACGGCGCAACTGGTGAGCCGGGTGTTCAATGAAGCGGCATTCCGGACGATCGAGCAGCGCGCCAGGCCTCGGAATTGAGACCTGGCGCGCCTTGACCTTTCGGGGCTCGCTGCGGGTGGATTACCGCGTGGACTCGAAAAGAAACCAGGCGCGCCGCTCGGCCTCGTCGATCCAGACTTCTATCAGGCTGGTGGTGGCATAATCGTTGGCCTTGCTGGCAACCACGTGCGCACCGCGCAGGCTTTCTACAAAAGCCTTGTTGTCAGCGTTGAGTTCTCTCAGCATCTCGGTGGGGCCTGTAAACTCCTCGTCGTTATCGTGAATCCGCTGCAGCCGGGCAATGTGGCCGATGGAGCGGATGGTTGTGCCGCCCACCTTGCGCACCCGTTCGGCGATGACATCAGTGAGGTCGAAGATTTGTGTGGCCTGTTCATCCAGCAGCAGGTGATAGTCGCGGAAATGCTGTCCGCTCATGTGCCAGTGGAAGTTTTTGGTTTTGAGGTAAAGGGCGAAGGCGTCGGCCACGAGCGCATTCAAGACGCTCGAAAGGTTTTTGACATCTTCGGGGGAGAAGCCGTCTGGAACCAGCAGTCTGGCGGCTTGCGATTCTTTTTCATGGGTGTGTTCCTGTGTGCGTGTGGACATAAGAGAACTCCTCTGCCGGGGAGGGCCATCGAGGCGTCCGGAATGGAGCGTCTGCGCCTATTCCCGTGCAGGCGATTGGATGCCAACGCGAAGACAAGGATTCTCCGAGGTTGACGGCAGAGCCAAAAGAAACGGGCGCCGTCCCCGGAGGAGATGGCGCCCGCTCGAGCCTGCGGATTTGGTTGAACGTTAGGCCTTTTCCAGGGGATGCTCGGCATAGTGTAGCAGCACGGCCACGGCGCAACTGGTGAGCCGGGTTTCCGCCGAATCCGCGCGGCTGGTGAGGATGGTGGGAACGCGCGCGCCGAGCACGATTCCGGCCATTTGCGCTCCGCCAAGGTATTCCAGCTGCTTGGCCAGCATATTTCCGCTTTCCAGATCGGGGACGACCAAAATGTCGGCCAGGCCGGTGACCGGCGAGACCAAACCTTTGATCTTGGCGGCCTTGACGCTGACCGCCGTGTCGAAGGCCAGCGGGCCATCGAGGATGCCGCCGGTAATCTGGCCGCGATCGGCCATCTTGCAGAGGGCAGCCGCGTCGAGAGTGGATTTGATCTTGGTGTTCACCGTCTCGACGGCCGAGAGCAGCGCCACTTTGGGTTCGGGTATGCCGAGCGCATGGGCCAGGTCGATGGCGTTCTGCACGATGTGGATCTTGTCCTCGAGCTCGGGCTCAATGTTGATGGCCGCATCGGTAATCAGGAGGGTGCGCGCATAGGCCGGCGTATCCATGACAAAAACGTGGCTGATGCGGCGGCTGGTGCGCAGCCCGGTATCTGCCTTCATGGCCACCTTCATCAATTCATCGGTGTGCAGGCTGCCCTTCATCATGGCCTGGGCATTGCCGCTGCGGCACATAGCCACGCCCAACTCGGCAGCTTTGCGCTCGGTGTCGGCGTCAAGAATCGGATAGGGGCTGATATCGACGCCAATCTTGGCGGCCAGCGCCTTCATGGCTGCTTCGTCGCCGATCAGCGTCGGCTTGATGAGGCCCGCGACCGCAGCTTCGACGGTCCCGCTCAGCGCCACATCCGATAGCGGCCAAACCACAGCGGTGGTGATGGCCGGCAATTGCTTGCAGCGCTGGAGAAACTTGTGAAAGACGTGGAAGTCGGCGGGGTGGCCGACCAGAGGGTCAACGGTAACGGATTCAGCCAGTTGCGCAAGATCGCTCATGGGTATTCTCTCCTGGCCCGCGCAGCGGAGGCTGGCAAGCTGTACATTTCCATTGTCTCCCCATTGTGTGTTTGCGCCAGTGTCAAGGGTCACAGTCCGGCCCATCGTACTGCATAGCGGCACGGCTTTGAGCTGCACTCGCTCGCCTGGAAGATTTTCAGAGATGACGTAATGTCGTTTGAGAACAATTCTGCTCCGGCAAGTAACGAACCTGAATCCGTTTACATCGGAGGCGGGAATGTTAGCCTTGAAGGCAATTACATATGATCGAGGTTTAGCTGATGCGCCGTTGTTTTGTAACAATCTTCCTGATTTTCTTGTGCGCCAGAGCAGGCGCGTATGCACAAACGGCCGCGGCGGGCGCGCCCACTTGCGCCGACCTGCGGCTGGCACCCGCACCACGGGAGTGCACGGCCGTTCAGGCGATTCCTATTGGGGGCATCGGATTCTTTGTCACCTCGGAGAAGAATGCGGAAGATCAGTTTGCCGTTGAAGACCTGATAGAGACCAGCCTGGGCAAGAGAACGGTGCGCGAGGATGCTCCGTTTATCCGGCTGGAGCGGGCGGAGACCGCGCCGGCTCAGGCGCTGCTGGCTGAGCACCACCTGACATTTGACCCTGCGATGCACGACGAAGGTTACATCATCGTGCCAGATGGGCAGGGCGGACTGGCTGTGATCGCCGAGACCTCGGCCGGAATTTTCTACGGGGCACAGACTGTGAAGCAATTGATTCGTGGCAGTAGGCAGAACGAGGTGCTGCTGGCGCCTACGCTGCGCGACTGGCCTGCGATGGCGCATCGCGGGCTGAGTGACGACTGGTCGCGCGGCCCAATGCCGACGATGGAGTTTTTGAAGCGCGAAATTCGCACGCTGGCGGCTTACAAGGTGAATATTTTCTCGCCTTATTTTGAGCACACCTTTGCTTACGCGTCGTCGCCAGTGGCTGCCTTCCCCGGCGGCGCGATGACGCCCGATGAGGCGCGCGACCTGGTGGCCTACGCGACCGAGTACCACATCACCGTAATCCCCGAACAGGAGTCCTTTGGCCATCTGCACCATGTGCTGAAGTTCGAGCAGTTCTCAGGACTGGGCGAGACGGCACACGGCTCAGTGCTGGCGCCAGGCGACCCCGCTACGCTGCCGCTTATCGCGGGCTGGTTCAGTGAGCTGGCTGCGATTTTTCCCGGCCCTTACGCGCACGTGGGCGCGGACGAAACCTTTGAGCTGGGCCTGGGCAAGACGCGCGAGCAGGTGGAGAAACAGGGACTGGGCGCGGTCTACATCGAGTTTCTCAAACAGATTCATACGACGCTCGAACCCAACCATAAGCGGCTGATCTTCTGGGGCGATATTGCAGTGAAATCGCCGGAACTGGTGAGCACGCTGCCCAAAGACATGATTGCCGCGCCCTGGGAGTACGACCCCCGACCGAGCTACAAGCCGATCATCGAGCCATTCACCAAAGCGGGCCTGGAGACCTGGGTGGCGCCGGGAGTGGCCAACTGGGGTGTCCTTTACCCCAACAACAATCAGGCCCTGGCAAACATTCGCGTCTTTGTGCGCGACGGCCAGGCGCTGGGCTGCACGGGTTTGCTGAACACCGTGTGGAATGATGACGGCGAGGGCATCTTCGACGAGAACTGGTTTGGCGTGCTGTTTGGCGCGGCGGCTGGCTGGCAGGCGGGAGAAAGCTCCGAGGACGCGTTTACAGACTCGTATGGACTTGCGTTTCATCACGATCCTACGGGCAAGATCAGCCAGGCACAGCGCGAGTTGATGACCGCCCACGCCGCATTCAAGCAGGCCGGCTTGCATGACGCCGAAAACGGCTACTTCTGGATCGATCCAATGTCGCCGGAGGGCCAGCGCATAGGGGCAAAGCTGCGGCCGGTCGAGAGCCAGTTGCGCCTGCACGCCGAGCGCGCCATCACGCTCGTGGCCGAGGCCAGGGCCGCGGCAGGCCTGGAGAATCGCACTCTGGAAAACCCGGAGGCGCTGGACGCGATGGAGTTGGGTGCGCGCCGCATCGACTTTGTGGGTCTCAAATTTCAGGCAGCAGACGAGGCCGCTGCGCTCTACGGCGAGGCTCTGTCGTTGCCCGCAAACAAGATCCACAGAGACGAGGTTGGAGCGAAGCTGGAAACGATCGGCGGGAACAATGGACTTCTTGAAGACGTTCGCGACGGCTACGCGCAGTTGGGCGGACTCTACCGGGCGGCGTGGCTGCGCGACAACCGGCCCTACTGGCTGGAGATCAACGAGGCCCACTTCGACCGCGCAACGCAATTGTGGGTTGGCCGCACTGACCGCTGGAATCTGTTGCAGGAAGAGTGGTGGAACACACACAAGCTGCCGGCGGCTGGCGATGCAGGGTTGCCCGACCTGACTGACAAGTAAGGGAGATGCGCTCCCACCCTTGCGCCAGAAAAAAGCGCAAGGATGGGGCACCCGCTGAGTTGCCTGATTTGACGGACAAGTAAGGAAGCTGGAAGCAGGGAACGAGTGTTCCCTGCTCTGCCTCAATCCGCGAGGAGACTCAACTGGTGGCGCACGTCGGCGCCGCGAATCCAGAAGATGATGTCGGTGGCGATGTTCCGGGCATGGTCGGCGATGCGTTCCAGGTGCTTCGCGACGAGGATGGCGCTTATTGCCTGCGGAGTAAAGTCCGGTCTCTGCTGGATGAGCTGAAGCAGGTCGGCGTTGGCGCGGCGGTTCATGCGGTCGATCTCGTCGTCCATCTCGCGCACCTCTTCTGCCAGCCGCACATCGCCCTCCATCAGCGATTGCAGCGCGGAGCGAATCATGCGGCCGGTAAACTCACCCATCGCCGCGAAATCCACCGGCATCTCAATCTCTTCGTGCTTGAGCATCTCCTTGGTGCGGCGCGCGATTCCCATGGACTGATCGCCAATGCGCTCGAGGTCGCCGTTGATCTTGATGACAGCAAGGATGAAGCGCAGATCGATGGCCATGGGCTGCTCCTTGGCGAGCAGTTCATAGGCCATCTCGTCAAGATCGCGCTGCGCGGTGTCGATGGCTCTCTCATTCTGCTTGACGTACTTGCAGAGGCCCCTGTCGCGTTGCAGGTAAGCGTCTACCGCGGACTCAACCGCTTGCTGCGAGAGGGCAGCCATGGCCAGGAGCTTGTCCTTGAGTTCGGCGAGTTGCTGGTGAAAGTGGATGCGCGGCAATACAGTTCTCCTACCATTGATTGTGCATCATGCAATGTTACCAGCAGACGAATTTCGGCGCATGCACCAGAAACGTAACGTTACTGCGGCTTGCGCAATGCTTTAGGCTATCTGCATGGACACGACGCGTTTATCTGGGACCGGGATGCTCAGCTTCGACCCGGCCAAGTGCCTGCAACGTCAGGTTTACAAGCTGATGACCGGCATCATTGTGCCACGGCCGATTGCGCTGGTCTCGACGTTGAGCCGGGAAGGCGTGGCTAACCTGGCGCCTTTCAGCTTCTTCTGCGGCGTAGGCTCTGTGCCACCCACGGTGCTTTTCTGCCCGTCGCTGCGGCCCGCCGATTCAGCCGAAGCAGGCAAGCGCAAGGACACGCTGCGCAACGTGGAGGAGACGGGCGAGTTCGTAGTCAACGTAGTCAGCGACGCCATTGCCGCAGCCGCCAACGCCGCCTCTGCCGAGGTTCCGCCGGAGGTGAGCGAGTTTCAGCTCTCCGGGTTGACTGCGGTTGCGAGCGAAGCTGTCCGCCCGTCGCGCGTGGCCGAATCTCCCGCGCAGATGGAGTGCGAACTGCTTCAGGTCATCTACACCGGGCACGCGCCGGGGAGCGGCGTCATCGTTCTGGGCGAGGTGGTCCGGTTTCACGTGCGCGAGGGTCTGGTGGAGGATTTTCGCGTCGATCCCGCGGGCCTGGATGCCGTGGGCCGCATGGCCGGCAACACCTGGGTGCGGACGCGCGACCGCATCGAATTGATTCGGCCGAAGTGAAAGAACAGGGACTAGGGAATAGGGAACAGGGAATAGACGGGTGCGGCATCACTGACGCAGTGGCGTGAGAATTGGATCTTTCGTTTCTCGTCTTACAGACGTTGTGTAAATGATCTAGAATTCCCTTTCATCGGGAAATGTATAGAAGAGGGCAACTCATGCGCGTTTCGGAAAGCGATAGGCCGGAAGGTGTTGGTGGCGAATTGCGGCGGGCTGCGTGGTGCATCGCGGCAGGAATTCTGATTTTGGTTGCGCCGCTACCAGGCTGTCGCGCTTCCAACGTGAAGGGAGGCGTGATGAATCTGACCAGCACCAGTTTCCAAGGAAGCCAGATTCCCGCCAAGTTCACTTGCAACGGGGCGGGAATTTCTCCGCAGCTCGGCTGGAGCGCGCCCCCAGCCGGGACGGTGAGCCTTGCGCTGATCGTCACCGACCCGGACGCGCCTGGCCGGACTTTTGTGCATTGGGTGATTTACGATCTGCCTGCCGAGACACGGGCGCTACCGGAGGGTTTGCCGGGTTTGGGCCAGCTTGCGGACGGCTCGCGGCAGGGACGCAACGATTTCGACGAAATCGGCTATGGAGGGCCCTGTCCTCCAGGGAATTCGGCTCACCACTATCACTTCACGCTGTATGCGCTGGACGCAAAGTTGAGTCTGCCTGTGGGAGAGACGCGTGCGCAGCTCGAAGCCGCCATGCGAGGACACGTTCTGGCGCGCGGGGAGTTGATTGGGTTGTATCAGCGGTAAGGCGCGAATATTAGAGTCATGTTTCTGTCATCTGCTGGCCCTTGGCTTCGCGGCCCAGCAGCGCTAGCCCGGCCAGCGTCAACGCTACAACCACAACGGTAATTGCCAGGACGGCGGGATAGTTGCCGGTACGCTCTGCGACTAATGCCTGCGCCTTGCCATTCCAGGAAGTGATGAGGCCGCCCAACTGGTAGGCGAGGCCCGGCGCTGTGGCGCGCACTGGGGCCGGCGACAACTCGGTGAGATAGGCCGGCACCACGCCCCACGCTCCCTGCACCATGAATTGCATGAGCACAGCGCCGATGCCCAACGTGAGCGCCGAGCGGCCATAGGCGTAAAGGGGAATTACCGGAATTGCCAGCAGCGCGGCAGTTACGATGGCACGCTTGCGTCCCCACTTCTCAGAAAGCACACCAAAAACAATGCCACCGGCGATTGAGCCCAAACCGTAGAGCACACCGATCAGGCCGACAATCTGAGGCGTGAGTTTGGCCTGAGTGGCGAGGAATGTGGGATACACGTCTTGCGTGCCGTGCGAAAAACTCATGAAGGCGGTCATCAGCAGCACTAAAAAGAGAAATGTGGGCAGGAAGGCTCGCAGGCTGGCCCAATCGGTTGACAGCCTGGATGGGCGTACACCGCCAACGGCCAGGGCGAGCCGCTTCCGCTTCCCTTCCAGCCAGACCGGCGACTCCGCCACGCGCGCCTGCACATAAAAGACCAGCAGGGCCGGAGTCGCGCCCAGAATGAAGAGCCCGCGCCAGCCGATCGCATGGAAGAAGAGAGCGTAAATGGCCGCGGCCAGGATGGAGCCCAGCGCGTAGCCCTCCTGCAAAATGCCGCTGAATCCGCCGCGGCCCTCGGCGGGCAGCGTCTCGAAGACCAGCGCGGCGCCCACGCCCCACTCGCCGCCCATGGCCAGGCCAAAAACCGCACGCAAGACCAGCAGCGCGCCAAGCGAGGGCGCAAAGCCGCAGGCCAGCTCTATTACGGAAAAGCTGAGGATGTTGACCATCAGCACGGGGCGGCGGCCGTAGCGATCGGCCAGGACGCCAAAGAGCACCGCGCCCACCGGACGAAAGGCCAGCGTCAAAAAAACCGCGCCCATCACAGCCGAGGGGCGCGTGTGGAATTCGGTTGCAATGGCCGGGGCGCAGAGAATGAGGATGAAGTAATCGAGCGAGTCCATCGTCCAGCCGAGGAAGCCGGCCACGAAGGTGTGGCGCTGGGTGCGGGTGAGGTGGCGGAAGTCACCGAGAACGGACATAAACGGGAGAATAGCAGACGGCGAGCGCTGGTTTTCTCTTCGCGGCGTGCGGGGTGGAAAATCAAAATTATTTGTTGCAACGAATATCTTTTCTGAAGCATCCTATAACCGCGACAGGATTTCGCGTGGCAAGCACTGGAGTTTGCCTGTCGCAGATCCGGCGAGAGAGCTCGTTTCTTCCCCAACTTCCCTGACGGCCCCACGGGCCAACACAGAAAGGATTCTTCTATGAAGCAGATGGCAGTATTGACGGGCATTCTGGCGCTGGCGGCTCCCCTTGCCCTGGCGCAAACCTCAGGACAGACTTCGACATGGACCAGCGACCCGATGCACAGCGAGGTTGACTTCAGCATTGAGCACATGAGCGTCTCTCATGTGCATGGCCGCATCGGCGGCGTGGCGGCAACCATTGTTTTGAACGAAGCTGACATTACCAAATCCGCCGTGACAGCCACCATCGACGTGAGCACTATCGATACCGGCGTGGCGGCTCGCGATGCCGACCTCAAATCGGACAAGTTCTTTGACGTCGCCAATTTTTCCACGGCCAGCTTTGCCAGCACGAGCGTGGTGAAGAACGGCAGCGGACTGACAGTGACCGGCAACTTCACTTTGCACGGCATCACCAAACCCGTGGTGCTGACGGTGGAAGGCCCGAGCGGGCCTCTGCCAGGAATGGACAAAAAGCCGCACTCGGGCTTTACGGCCACCACAACCATCAGCCGTGGCGACTTTGGCATAGGCGCGAAAGTTCCGTCCGTGATAGTTGGAGATGCGGTGAAGCTGACCATCGAGTTGGAAGTAGTGAAACAGTAAGCGGTTCGGAGGTTGCACGTGGCAGGACTGAAGCTGGAGATTGCGCAGGAGCGCCCCTTTGCGAGCCTGGAGGAAGAGGCTCTGCTGAACCTGCTTCGCACCTCCGACTGCCTGAACCGCGCTTTTCACGTGAAGACACGCGACTGGGGTGTGACTTCGACGCAATATAACGTATTGAGGATTCTGCGCGGGGCGCAACCCGAAGGGCTGACCTGTGCTGCTATCGGCAACCGAATGATAACGGCCGAGCCGGACATCACGCGCCTGCTCAAGCGGCTGAAGGCGCTCAAGCTCATCCGCCAGAAGCGCGACTCTCAGGATCGTCGCGTGGTCCGGACCGTGATCTCCGAGGCTGGGCTTGCATTGCTCGGCGAGATGGACCCGACGATTCTTTCGCTTCCAAAGGAGTTGCTGGGCCATCTGGAGCGAGCGGAACTGGAGGAGCTGGTTCGGTTGCTGGAGCTGGCCCGCAAACGGAAGGAGGAATCGCCAGGATAAGTACAGGCCGGAGGGTAAAAGACAGCGCGGTGCGGAGCAAAGAATCCGGCTACTGGTTCACCAGCTTCTGCGCCACCGCTTCCTCATCCGCATCGGATTGAATGATCTTGTTGTGCAGGCAATAGAGAGCGAGTTCAAGCCGGTCGCTAACCCCCAGCTTGTCGTAGATTTTTCGCAAGTAATTCTTGACCACCTGTTCGGTGGTACCCAGCTGGAAGGCGATCTCCTTATTGCGTTTGCCCTGCGTGATGCAGGTAATGATGGCCATTTCTTTGGGCGATAATCTGGGCTGGGTGCGGGGGTTTACCAGAGCGGAAGCCTGGGCGCGATAAGCCTCGATGACCCAACTGACCGATTGATTGTCGATCCAGGTTTCTCCGGCGGCGATGCGGCGAACACAGCGAACCAGCAAGTCGGGCGAGATGGAGCGGCTAACGATGCCCCGGACGCCGCGACGATAAAGCTCGACGGTCTGGCTCTCATCGGCCGCCACAGCCTGCACAATGAGCTTTACATCCGGGGCTACGTGCAGCAGATCAGGGATGGCGTTGGCCGTGCCCGTTAACAGACTTCCCTCAAGCAGCACAATATCAGTGGGATAGCGCTCGATGGCTGAGCGCAGATTCTCCAGGGAATCGGCCTGTGCGACGACGCGCAGGTCGTCCTCCAGTGCGAAAACCTTGCGAATACCGACGCGGTAAATCGCCTGGGAGTCGGCAAGAATTACCCGTATGGTGCCCGGTTTGACTGGAGCACCGTGAATATCGCCGTCGGGAGAGTCGTCCAATTGATCCATCATTGGTTCTTGCCAAGCCAGAAAGTGGTCTTGCCGGCCCGCTCCAGCTGTCACTGCTCTGCGAATTGGTAATCGTCGATAGTGGCGGCAGCCAAATAGTTACTTTGGTTCTTGGAGCAGCGTACCACACGTCCCCGGCATTGAACCAGCACATCGTGCGGGGTACCCAAAACTGCACCTGGCATTCGTAAGGAAAATCGGATCTCCTGCCCCGAATGGACCGAGCTTCCCATCTCAAAAGCGACGCCGCTGGCCGAGACATCCTTGGTAAGAGCGGCAATCCCGTCCTTGCCGATTGACAACACAACCGGCAATTTCAGCGGGAACCGCACCGCACAGCGCACTTCCTGCTGCTGAGCTGCTTTTCGGGAAGAAGCAGGCGAGGACCGTACTGTGGACTTCGAGGTTTCCATAAGTGACACCTACCCAAATGGGCTACACACACTCTACCGGAGATTCTTTGTAACTCCCATAGCACCAAAGTTTCCAAGAAGGTAACCGCTTTTGTTCCTCAACTGCTTGGCAGAAAAAGCATTAGATTAAAGTGTCCCTTGAGGGCCTTCTCAAGGGACTCTAAGACGGCTACCTCGCGACCTGGACGAAGGACGCTCCCGGGCGAGTAGGAACAATGGCGCAGCGCGGAATGAATTGGAAAGAACGCGCCGGGAGGAATAAAGTGGATTGTTACCGGTATTAAGGGGGGAAAGTGGAATACCGAGTACTGACAGTAAACAGGGAGTTCGGCAGCGGTGGCGGGCGCATTGCGCAAACCATCGCGGAGTGGCTCGGCTGGAAATTGCTGGACCGTGACATTATTGACGCCATCGCGTATGCGGCGCATGTGGATTCCAGTGTGGTGCGCCACTACGATGAGCATGTGGATTCCTGGCTGCGGCGCATCAACCAGCAGGCCATGCGCTCGGCAGCTTTGGCAGCCGGCCTGGAACTGGGCGAGAACTCCGTCTTCGATGCCCAGGAGATGGTGAAAATCTCGCAGAAGATTATTGAAGAGGCGCACATCGAGGGAAACTGCGTGATTGTAGGCCGCGGTTCACAGTGCGTGCTGCAACACAAACACGACGTATATCACGCCTTTGTGTACGCATCGTGCCAGGAGCGCGTGGCGCGCCTGCGCTGCCGCCTGGAAAAAGGCGCCAACATTGAACAGCGCATGCGCACCGTGGATGAAGAGCGCGCCAAGTACCTGCAACAGTACTTCGGCAAGCACTGGCTCAATCCTCACCTCTACGACATGATGATCAGCTCGAATACCGGCGAGGACTCGACGGCACGGGCGATTCTTTATGGGATGACCGGAAGGGCGTAAAAAGGGGTCAGAGATCAGAGATCAGGCGCCCCGTTCTTTCACTGATTCCCTGTTTTCTGACCCCGACCTCATTTATTTCTCCGGCGATACATCCCAATCGAAACTCAGCGCGGCAATCAACTGGTTGAGCTTGTCGACAGCGGCGTTCTTCTGCTGCTCCAGATCTGCGGATTGCTTGCGCGCCTCCTGCAAGGCGTCTTCGGCGCTGTTCAGCTCTGTGACAAATCGCTTCGCGGCATCGTTGCCCTTGAGGGCGGTGAGGTTTTCGCGGTCGCGGGCTTCGTCGGCAGATGCGGCGTCTTCCGCCTTCTTGGATTCCTTAACGCGTCGATCCAGATCGGCCAGCGCCGTCTGCGCGTCGATCACCGGCTTCAACTGATCGAGTGCACTGGGAACGCTCTTGACCAGATAGAGCAGGAGCGTCGAAACGTTGGTGCGGGAATTCAGGTCGACCCTAGTGCTCGTGGGGCCGTGTTCGCGCACTTCGAGTTTGGCCGTGGAGTGAGCCGCTACAGGCAGGCGAAAGCGATAAAAGTCAGCCGAGGTTTCATCAGCCTTCAGGTCGCTGTCCAAGGACCAGTCTGTCTTTATGCGCGGGTGTTCAATCAAAACCGTCCGGTCTTCATCGCCTGAGTTCGCCACCGAATACTCACAGGAGGAGACATTCATAAATGTTTCAATGAGAACGCCGCGATGAATCTCCATGTGACGCAGGGCAGACGGTTTGTTGGCTTCCTCGATCTTGACTTTCACTGCCTTGTCTGCGGCGTAGGAGAGTAGGCGCTTTTCGCCGGGATGAATGGGGTCAAGCAGGCCCTCGCCGGCAAATTCTCCGGACTCGAAGATCGAAAAGCTGCCTGAGTCGAGAGTTAGCTTCGACCTGTTCTCAAGCCAGACGGCACGCAACGGCGTGGGTTCCTTCCGACTCCATAGCGTCACGTGCTCGGCGGGCAAATCTTGTTGCAGAATCGGCACCATCGCCGACTCGTTTTTGTGGATGGTGACCGGCTGGGTGAGTGCGTACTCGAAGAAATCGTCGAAGGCGTTGGTGGAGACATCGCCCTCCTGAAAGGCGTCGCTGGCGCGGTTGACGCCGCTAGGCGGAGCGGGTGCGTAAACTGGCCCCATCGCTCCGCCGGATGACCCACCCATCACGCCAAAGCTGACTGCCGGCGCTTCCTTTTGTGCAATCATTTTGATGTCGTGTGGTATCCGCGTCGGGGCTCGGAGTTGGGCATTCGATTTCTCTGATTCGTCTTCCTCTTCCGCCGCCTCATGTGTCTGGGGAGATAGCTCCGCTTCAGTGGCGATGGGAATCTCGACGCGCTTTGTGTAGATGGGCTGCGAGAGCGGCTGAATGAAGCTTTGCGGCGCCCCGGCGACGAGCGATAACTGAACATTGTCCCAGTCCGCGCCCACCGTGTTATCGACGACGGCCCAGCCCTGCATGGTGGCGTTTCCGTTGGGCGTTAGCGGGAAGACGATGCGGTAAGTCGATTTCCAGACGGGAACCTCGCTGATGTAACTCACGCGCAGCTCGCGCTGGCCCTGGCCGAGAGCGTCGAGCGTCAGGTGGCGCAGGCCGGTGGAGTGAGTGGTTGAGAGCAGTTCGAGATAGCGGTCAAGCTGGCCCTGAAGGTTGGCGTCGAGCGGGCGCACGCTCAGCAACGGAGTCAGCTCAATGACACGCGCCGCGCCAGAGGTTGTGATCAGCGAGAGATAGAACCTCTCGATGGTCTTGTCTGTGTCGCTGCCGGGAAGTGTTTCAGTGCGCGACTCGATGGAGAGCAAGCGGCCGGTCAGTGTGCCGCCGGGCGCTCCTGTGACTTCGACACGCTGGCCGCGCAGTGCCTGGAAAAGCTCGGTCGAGGTGGGGTCTTCGGTCATGCCGAGCGAGAGCGATTTGAGCTGCTCGGAGAGCGGCGTGGTGGAGTTGTAATTGACCCCACTAATGCGGCCGCCGCCCTGGTCGAGTACGGTAAGCGACTGCAGGACATCGTTCAACTGGGACGAGGTGAAGTCAATGGCCACGCGCTGATTGCCGGTAACTGTGCCGGTGTGCTCGAAGTAGCCTACGCCGTTTTTGTAAAGCACAACCTTGCGGACCGGCAGGTTCTTGACCACCCCCTGCGGTGGGGCCGGCTGAGCATTCGGCTCGGTTTGTTTGGACTTGGCGGCAGACCCGGCCGGCGACTGCGCGGCGAGGGTTACGGTGAAGGCGGCAAGACAAAAGACAGTAAGAATTCGGCGCACGAAAGCCTCCTTGAACCAATCAACAAGAAATGCTACTCCTTTGGACCCCGGCGAAGGCGAAAAGGTTCCCGATACCGCGCGAAGCCGCCGTTGCCCACACCCTCTGAACGGATGAGGGTGAGAATCTTGCGCGGCGGCAATCAAAAATTCTTGAAAGAAATTCTGATCGGGGCATAATGTGAGCATGGCAGTCTCAAACCCATCCGAGCTTATTGACAAGAGGATCGCAGACCTCGCGGACTGGCGCGGCAAAGTGCTTGCCAATCTTCGCAAAATCATTCTTGGTGCTGACTCCGAGATCATCGAGGAATGGAAATGGATGGGCTCTCCGTGTTGGTATCGCGATGGGCTCATCTGTGTGGCAAACGCTCACAAGGATAAGGTAAAGGTGACATTTTCTCAGGGCGCAAGCCTTCCAGATCCGGACAAGCTCTTCAACAACGGCCTTGGAGGCAATAAGTGGCGAGCGATTGATTTCAAAGATGGTGACAAGATTAATGAGCGCGCTCTGAAAAATATGGTTCGTGCTGCCGCGGATTGCAATCGTGCCCTGCGGAAAAGAAAACCCGCGGCAAATGCTCGCGGGATTCAGCCTAAAGTTCGAAAGAAACTGGAAACTCCTTCCGGCAATCGCAGGAACGGGGCAAAGAAATAGCCTTAAGGGTTCACAATCAACAACACTTCGTGCATTGACACTGCGGAACTCTGCGCTGAGGTCAGCCCATGGAGAGCGCTGGCCGTACGCAAGGAGCAGAATAGAGGTTAGAGTATTTCGGTCATCGGGCAGCTTGCGCGGGGCCGGATGAGGAGAAAGTTGACCATGAACGCGACGGCGACGAAGGTTGTTGCATTGAACGGCAGCGCCCGCAAAGGCGGAAATACATCCATATTGCTGCGCTATGTTTTGAGTGAACTAGAAAAGAGGGTATCGAAACCGAACTCATTGAATTGAGCGGGAAGAAGATTCACGGCTGTCTGGCCTGTCGCAAATGTTCAGCAAACAAGAACCGCAGGTGCGCCCAAACCGGCGATATGGGCAATGAGCTGATCGAGAAAATGGAGCAGGCGGACGGCATACTGCTCGGCTCGCCGACCTATGTGGCGGACGTATCTCCTGAGATCAAGGCCCTGATGGACCGCGCCTGCCTGGTTTCCAAGGCCAACGGCGGCATCTTCCGCCACAAAGTGGGCGCTGGCGTGGTAGCAGTGCGCCGAGCCGGTGCAATTCATGCTTTCGATGCCCTGAATCATTTTTTCCTGATCAGCGAAATGATCGTTCCCGGCTCGTCGTACTGGAATATCGGCATTGGCCGCGAGATTGGCGATGTCGAGAAGGATGAAGAAGGCATCCAGACCATGAAGACCCTGGGGCAAAACATGGCGTGGCTGCTGAAGAAGACCAAGGCGTAGCTGGTGAGCAAAACAAGGCATACTGTTCGCCTGTATCGAATGAGACTATCCTGAATAGCAAGGGCAGCCGTTCAGCGGCTGTCCTCGCCGGGGTGGCCGAGGCGGATACTTGGGGCCTTCCCTGCTTGCCTCAGAGCACCTTCCCTGCGCCGCTGAGGATTTTCCGCCAAGCCGGAAGGGACTCGTCTGTGACCTTGCACGGCAGCCATCCAGATGGAGCGCCCTCCCTTGAAAAAGGAGATATCCATGGAGCCAACCAAAACCGACCCCACAATAGAAAATGACGTCTTGCATCTGGGCAGCGGGAGCAAGCTGTCACCCGAAGAGATTGCCAAAGCCCTGGCGCATCACAAGCGGCACCATAGCGGCGACCAGCCGCAACAGGCAGCAGCCAAGCTGGCAGGCGGCAAGAAGGGCAAAGGCGGCAAATGACGCTTTGTGGTCTCCCACCCTTCGCAAAGTGCGCGAAGGATGGGGCACCCATAACTTTTGGGGTGAACCCCTTGAGTGAGACAGTTTTCGAGTGCCCCAGTTGCCGTTCGCTGAAAATTCCTACTCAAGCAGACTCTGCTCCTTCAGCATAGTCCATAGTTGGTGAAGCGGAGGTGGGCTCTGCTGGAGAGCAACCCACCAAGGAATAGCCAACTGGAGACTCATCGATCGGATGAGGTGGGGTGCTGGATCGATCTGGCACCCCATTTCCCTGTTCTTCATCCCATCGATAGATTTCCCCATGCCTGAAAAAACTCATGGTTGCGCCGCCAGATGCTGGCCCTGGTTCGGCCATCTGCTCGAACTCCTCCGGTGGACGGTAGCCCAGCGCCGAATGAAGCCGCTGGCGGTTGTAGTAGCGGTCGATGAACTGTTCGATATTGCTGCGCAGGTCATCGATATCCTGATACTCGTTGGCGTAGATTTCTTCCCGTTTCAGCGTCTTCATGAAGCTCTCGCAACTGGCGTTGTCGTACGGGTTCGCCGGTCGGCTCATGCTGGGAATCATCCGATGCCGAGCGAGCACGCTCGCGTAATCGTCGCTGGCATATTGCGTGCCGCGGTCGGAGTGGTGCACCAGACCCGGCGGCGGCTTGCGCTCCGCAATGGCCTTCTCCAGCGCCGCGATCGGCAACGCGGCAGCCAGCGTGCGGCCCAGTTCCCAGCCCACCACCTTGCGCGACCAGGCATCCAGAATCACGGCCAGATAAACGAACTCGCGATGCAGCCGGATGTAGGTGATGTCAGCCACCCATAACTGGTTGATGCCGGTAAGCTTCATCCGCTTGGCCAGGTTCAGATAAACCTCCAGCTTATGACGCGAGTTGGTCGTGACAACGAAAGCACGTGGCTGCACGGCCAGCAGGTTGTCTTCGCGCATGATCCGTGCCACGCGCTTGTGGTTCACCATCATGCCGCGCCGCCGAAGCTCGGCCGCGATGCGCCGGTAGCCATAGCGCCGCCGGTGCTCGACGGCAATCTGCTGAATTGCCGAGCGCGCCTCCATCTCCTCTTCCACCGGCATGCGTTCTTCGAAACTGCGGTAGAAACCGGCCCGGCTGACGCCGCTCACGCGGCACATCCGCTCGATACTCAGGCTGCCTTGCATCAGCATCAATTCCTGAATCTGTTCGTAGATGCTGTCTCGCCAGAGGCGCCCTTGCTCTGGCGTCGAGCCGTGATTTTGTGCAAGGCACCTTTGAAAAAATCCACTTCCAGAGCCATCTCGCCCAGGGCGCGCTTCAGTTGCGTATTTTCCGCCCGCAGAAGGGACTCGCGCTCGGTCGCCGGCTCAGGCTCCAGGTCGCCCGGCTGCTCTAACTGCAAACGCCATCGGTAGAGCTGGCGCTTGTCTACACCCAACTCCTTGGCCAGCCCCACCACGGTCTCGCAGGACTTCATCCGCTCGACCGCCGCCAGCCGAAATGCCTCACTATATCGCACACCGTTGTTCGCCACTCCATGCTCCTTTCCCTGCATAGTGTGGCACTCGGGACTGTCTCAGTTTTGGGGTTCACTCCACTTTCGCACTCTCCCGCCAAATGATCTAGTTGGCCGCGGAAGCCGCAAGAGTCTGCAGCTGGGCCAGGTGGTTCAGGTCGTGTCCTGCCATGGTTTCGACGATGGTCTGAAAGGTCATTGGGCCGCGCTCGGGATGGGTGACCGGCCTGTTGGCCGCGGCGGGAAGCGCGGCGGCAATCAGCAACAGATTCCACCTGCGGAATGCGGAAAAAGTCGCCAGAGCCTGCTCAGCGCCGATGGCGGGATAGGTCGCAGCCCACTTTTCCTGGTCGAATGGCTGAACGGTTGGCGCATCCTCGGCCAGCGTCTGGCGCAGACGGAAGCCGAAGACCAGTTCGCAGTCGGCTAGGTGGCAAAGGATCTCCGCCGGACTCCACTTGCCGGGAGCGGGCCGGGCGGCGGACTTTTCCGGCCCAATGGCGGCGATGAGCGCACTGAGCTGCTCAGCGGTCGAGGCGAGGATGGCATCCATCGGCCTGTTGTCCAGATATTTTTCGTAGGGATTGAGAGAACTCATGGAAATTACCTCCATGGGGATTCAACTGCGCCCATCATAACAAGGGTCAGTGCTCGTGGCGGAAGGGAGGCAATTTGCCTCAAATGGGCACTATCGGCGATACTTAGGTGTTGTGTCTTGCGGCTGGGTGAATTTGCCTGGCTCATCGTTGGCTGGCGCGTCCGTGCCGGCCCGGAAAGACCCCCAAGAACACCGAGGTCCCCGCGGACAGGTCTTCGTCCGTGGGGTGGTGAATCGCAACAGAGCACTGGAAGCCGAAAGGAACCGTATCGCCGTGGTGATGATTCGTTTGGCGCGTTTTGGCGCCCGCAAACAGCCCTACTATCGTATCGTGGTCATCGAAAAGGACCGCGCTCGCAATGGCCGTTCGATTGAGGTCGTCGGCACCTATAACCCCCGCACCAACCCGGCTACGGTCGACCTGAAGCTCGAGCGCGTCACCTACTGGCGCGGCGTGGGCGCGCAGCTATCGCCCAGGGTCGCGAAGCTTTTGGCCAAGTACCCGGCGCCGGCCGCCGAAACCGCAGCCGCCTGATTTTTTCTCCATTCCTGACTGCGCGCGGGCTTTTTTGGGCTGGCGCGCATACAATTGCTGACGGCGATGGGTGTGTGCTGCTAAGATGCGCGCACCGATAAGAGTCTCAGGTTTGGGGCCCCCAATTTGTTATCGCCAATTCTTGAACGCATCGGTCAGGGGCAAGATCATGACCCAAAACGATATGGTCGAAGTGGAAGAGCTGGTCCGCGAAATTGCGCGGGCCTTGGTGGATGAGCCGTCAGCCGTTGAAGTGGAGAGCGTGGGCCGCGACGAAAACACGGTTCTCAAACTCCGCGTGGCGCCGACGGATGTGGGCAAGGTGATCGGCAAACAGGGCCGCACCGCTCGCTCGATGCGCACCATTCTAGGCGCTGTCAGCATGAAGGTACATCACCGCTATACGCTCGACATTCTGGAAGAAGACGAAGCCTGAGATGGCCGCTGCCGAGGCATCCGGCCCCCTTCGGGAGGCAGAGATGACCGCGCCGAAAGACGCTGAAGACTGGGTCTGGCTGGCGCGGATTCGCCATCCGCAGGGCCGCAAAGGCGAGGTCCTCGCCGATATCCTTACTGATTTCCCTGAAAAATTTGCAGACAGAAAGCGGCTTTGGCTGCTGGTTGACGCCGACGCGTCTGCGCGGCAGGTGACGAGCGCCGCCCCTCGAGAAGTTGAATTGATCGCCCATTGGCTGCACAAGGGCGGCATCGTGCTGCACTTTGCAGGAGTTGACTCGATTTCGGCAGCCGAGACGCTCAAAGGGCTGATCGTCGCGATTCCGCAATCCGAGCGGGCGGCTCTGAGAGAGGATGAGGTTTATACAGGCGATCTGATCGGCTGCGTTCTGGTGGACGTGGCCGGAGCTGGACCGATAACCGTCGGCGAAATCGAGGGCGTGGACCGGACGGCGGGACCGGTGACGCTTCTGGTAGTGCGCGGCGCGGCGGGCGAGGTACTCATCCCTTTTGCCAAGAGCTATTTAAAAAACATCGATTTGAAGGCCAGGCGCGTGGAAATGGCGCTGCCCGAAGGGCTGGTTGACCTGAATGCGCCGGGAAAAGCGCTTTAGCTTCCTATTCTGCTTCCGATCGGATCGCGTCCAGTAGCTTGCGATCCTCCTTGCTGAGCGTAGCGCCTTCTAACAAATCCGGGCGGTTGGCAAGTGTCTTGCGCAATTGCTGCTCGCGGCGCCAGCGGCGAATCTCGCTGTGGTCGCCATTGAGCAGCGTCTCGGGGACGCGCAGGCCGCCGAACTCGGCTGGGCGGGTGTAGTGCGGATAGTCGAGCAGGCCGCCTGCGCCGTGTTGCGAGCGCGGGACGCCGTCTTCGGCGACGGCAATCTCCGCATCGGCCACGCCAAAGCTCTCAAATTCGCCTGAGGCCTCGTTGCCCAGTACGCCAGGCAGCAAGCGCATGGTCGCGTCAATCACCACCGCTGCGGCTAGTTCGCCTCCGCTCAGCACATAATCGCCGATGGAAAGTTCCATGTCGCAATAAAGCTGGTTGATACGCTCGTCCACGCCCTCATAGCGGCCGCAAACCAGCACCACGCGCTCTTCGGCGGCCAGTTCCCGCGCAAGAGCCTGGGTAAATGGCCGGCCTTGCGCGGAAAGCAGAACCACCTGCGGTGGGGCAGACGCCGCTTGCGCGGCATTCGACCCATGGCGCTCCGCCTTGGTCTGAATCCCCAACGAAGCCATCGCCTCGGCCAATGGCCCAGCCTTCAGAACCATCCCCTCGCCGCCGCCAAAGGGGCGGTCGTCCACGGTGCGGTGACGGTCGTGAGTGAAGGCGCGCAGATCGTGCACCCTCGCGGTCACCAGTTCCTCAGCCAGCGCGCGGCGTAGAATCCCGTTTTCGAAGATGCCGGCGAAGAAGCCGGGAAAGATGGTGACGATATCGAAGCGCATACTCTTTGATGATATAGGTAAAGATTTCCGCGCTCGCGGCGTTCCGGTGTGTTCTACTTTTGCCAACTGTTATGGCAGACATTGAATCGTTGCTAAATCGCTGGCAAACGGCCGGCATCCTGGATGCGGAGACGGCTGGCCGCATTCACGCTCATGAAACTACGCAGAAGAAACCCGCAGGGCTGCGCTGGCAGGTCATCGTCGTGCTGATTCTGGGAGCCATTCTGCTGGCCTGCGGGGTGGCGCTGTTTGTCTCGGCACACTGGGACCAGATCGGCCCCTTCGCGCGGCTGGCCGTGGTGCTGGCGATGGTGAGCGTCTTTCACCTTGGCGGCGGCTGGGCGCGAGAGCGTTTCCACGGGCTTTCGACGGCTCTGCACGCTGTGGGGACGATCTCGACAGGTGCGGCCATCGCGCTGGTCGGGCAGATTTTCAACATCGAGGAGCATTGGCCGGCAGCGGTGCTCATGTGGGCCTTGGCCGCGCTGGCCGGCTGGATTCTGCTGCATGATGAGGCGCAACAGACGCTGGCGCTGCTGCTCGTTCCGGCGTGGATTCTTTCGGAGTTTTCGTATGCCGCCGATGGACATATCGGCGGAAGTGTTTATGTGGGCCGAATCCTGATTGTCTGGGCGGTTCTCTACCTGACGTTTTTCCTCGGGTCGAAGCGCAGAATTGTCCAGGGAATTCTCTTTGCTGTTGCGGCGATTGCTGCCGTCGTGGGAATTGTTATTTTGCTCGACGGTTGGCGCTCGTGGGGCAGCCAGACCTATTTGCCGCTCGGGCTTCGGACATGGGGCTGGGTGGATATTGCCGTGATTCCGCTGCTCTTTGCGGTCTCCAGATTCCGCAAGAGCGCGATCCCCGTGCTGGTGGCGATTGGCTTCTCGATTGCGCTGCCATGGTGCCAGAAAATCGGAACATTGAATCACATCGGCGAAGACGGCAACCACACCTCCTATGTGAGCAACGAGCCGAATCTCGCCGCGCATGCGCTGGTTGCGGCGTTTGCTGTCTTCATCATCTGGTGGGGCGTGCGGCGGGTCTCGCAGGCTCTAGTCAACCTGGGCATACTGGGCTTTGCCATCGCCGTCGGCTGGTTCTACTTCAGCGACATCTGGGATAAACTAGGCCGCTCGCTGGGGCTGATCGGGCTGGGGATTCTCTTTCTGGCCGGAGGATGGGCGCTGGAGAAGACCCGACGCAATCTTGTGGCCGGCATGGAAAAAGCGGAAATTTCCGCCATGAATTCTCGGGAGGCGAAATGAAAATCTCAAAAACCTCCATCGTTTTGCTGGTAATTCAGTTGGCGCTGGTCTCCTCCATTGCAGCCAAATACTTCTATCAGCGCTCGACCTGCCCGAAGGCATGGACGCGTGCGGCAGCATACGATCCGAACATGGTGATGCGCGGCCGCTATTTGAGCCTGCGGCTCACCGTGGACGGCTGCCAGAGCACGCTTCCCTCCGCTCTGCGCGCCACTTTTCCGCGCAACGCCGACGGCACGACGAAGCCGACCGGCTTCACCGTCAACGATGTAGAAGTCCCCATTACCTTTCGCGCCAATCTCAAGGCGGAAAAGAACAGGCTGCTGGCCATACGGATTCCAGAGGCCGATTTGCGCTCGAAGGGAGTCGATGTGACGGCGCTGTCGGGATCGGCCTGCAATGACTTGTATATCGACGAGCCGGTGGACTTTTATATCGCCGAGCACGCTGCCGACCCGACCGCTCTCAAGCAGGGTCAGGAGCTTTGGATTGAAGTGACGGTACCGCCGAAGGGCCCGCCCCGGCCGCTTCAGTTGGCTCTGAAAGATAATGGCGCGTGGAAGCCGCTCGCATTCCAATAGCCACCTACCTTCGTAAAGTGGCGGGCTGGCCGATGCGGCCGGACATGCAGCACAGTCTGGTCACCGATCAGGCTTTTTGTGTCTCAACACCCTCCGGATGGCCTGCACCAGGATTTCCTTTGAGTCAAAGAAAGTCGCGAGACTGTGGCGCAAGTCGTGCCACCAGGTCCGTCCGCTTTCGTCGGCCTTGATGGCGCCAGCAGTAACATGCGCTTGCCTCAGGCGAGTCCTTCCCGCAAATTGAAGCGGAACAAGGACCGTGACGGATGGGGCGGAAAATCCCTGACGCTGGATGGCACATCGCGGCGGCACTGCTCCGCCGTCATAAGCTGAATTACATTGCGAGCACGATTTCGTTGAAGTTAGGCCACTGGCTAACTCGTCGTTTCGGAAATCGAGGGTATTCAGAATTGCGCTGCTAAATGGTTTTCACAGTTAGTTTTTTGAGTTATTTGACAAGCCTTCTGCCTGTGCTATTATCCTTGCAGTCAAACTGGTACAGGTGAGACCGTGCTGAATTTCACGCATTTTTGCGTCTCACCTCCGCCCTCTTCCCACAAGAGCAACTTAGTTGAAATAACTGTGACTAACTTGGCGTGAGCTATGTCACAAAGTGGTTTCATGAACGTGCAAGGGGTCACGCTTGGATTCCTTGTAGAACGACAACAGTCTTGCTGGTTACGTTGAGTTAGGCGGCGGCAAGATGTAACTATGCTGTCCGGGGAATCCTGGCGCGGTTTGTGGATGCGGCGCAATGCCATCATCCCTGAGCCTCCCGCGATGATCTTCGGCGGGAGGCGTACGATGCTTCGTGGATTCCTTCGCTCCTTTTTCTCTAAAGTTGGAACCGGCAATGCCCGGTCTTCCTGGGCCGCAACCCTAACATTTACAGTGGCAGTCTTGCTGGCGCTCACGCCAAGCGCGAACGCGGCGCCGGAGGCGGCTCACTTCAGCGGCGCTCTGATCACGGCCGGCAGCGGTTTCACTGCCCCACAGAGCGTGGCCGTGGACAGCAAAGGGGATGTCTTCGTCGCCAACAGCGGTTTCGGCGGGGCGGTATACGAGATCGTCGCTGCCAATGGGCTGGTCTCGACCAGCAGCTCGGTGATTAAGGTGGGCAGCGGCTTCAGCTATCCATTGGGCGTGGCCGTGGACAGCAAAGGAGATGTCTTTGTCGCCGACGGATTTAACGGTGGCGACTCGCACATCTACGAGGTCGTTGCCGACAGCAACGGCAATGTTTCCAGCAGCAGTACAGTAAATACACTGGCGAGCATCGATTCGACGGCATTTTCTTCGGTTGCGCTGGATGCCACCGGGAACGTCTATACCGTCCGCTCCAGCGGTCAAGATCTGTATATGCTGCAGGCGACTGGCGGTGTTGTTCCCAACAACAGCACGCCTGTTCTTTTGGCCACAGGATTCAGCGATCCCTCCGGCGTGGCGGTGGACGGCAGCGGCAACATTTATGTCTCCGATTACTACCACAATGCCGTGGAGGAGATTCCTGCCGGCTCCACTTATCCGGTTACCATCGGTTCATCGAACTATCTGCCCGCGCCGAGCGGCGGCTGGGGCGGTCCCACCGGTGTAGCTCTGGACGCCAGCGGCGACCTCTTTGTTTCCACCCATACAGGCCAGGCGGTATACGAGATTGTCGCCAGCGGCGGCGCCGTTTCCAGCAGCAGCACCGTTAAAATGGTGACCACCACCTACAACTATCTTCAGGCTCTGGCGATCAGCGCCAGCGGCAACATCTATCTCGCCATTCCGAACAGCAGCACCATCACTGAGGACTTTGTCAGCGCAGTGAACTTCGGCGCGGTCCCTGTGAACACCAAGAGCTCCACCTACACGCTGAACTTTACCTTTGATACAGACGGAACGACGATCAACGCCCCAGTGGTTTTGACCCAGGGCGCAACCGGCAAGGACTTTGCTGACGCCACCACGGGAGACTGCACCCAGGTTCACGGGACAAACCAACCGTATGCCTTGGGCGCCACCTGCTCGGTGGATGTAACCCTGAAGCCCGCCTCTGCCGGTATGAGGCTTGGCGCGGTCGAGCTGATCGGCACCGGTGGAAATGTCCTCTCCACGGCCTACGTATATGGCGTCGGCAACGGGCCGGTGGTGGCCATCGATCCTGGCACGCCATCTGCTCTGAGTTTTGCGGGCGGCGGAAGCACTCCTGCTGGTGTAGCAACTGACGCGGCAGGCAATGTCTATTACTCGTTAGTAAATGGTGAGGAGATTTACAGCACACCAGGTGGCCCGTTTGCAACCACTCCGGGAACCGGGCTTAGCGGCGCGAGCCAGTTAGCCGTCGATGGCGCTGGCAATGTGTATGTGGCCGACAGCAGCAGTGGCAGCATTCGGGAGTTTGTGGGGGGAGCCGCGACCCCGATTACAGTGGTCGGAGGGCTGAGCGGTCCTCAAGGCGTAGCGGTTGATGGGGCAGGCAACCTCTACATCGGCGACACCGGCAACGGCCGCATACTCTTTCAACCAGCCGGCGGCGGCACTCCGACGGTGTTGGTGAGCGACTATACCTTTCCCATGCAGACACCGACAGCTATCGCTCTCGATGCTGCGGGCAACGTCTACTTTGTAGATTCCAGCGCGGCATCAATCGATGAAATTCCCGCCGGCAATGGCACGCCGTTCAGAGTAGCCGGCGGCCCTTCCAGCGGCATTCAACCGACGGGCCTGGCCGTAGATGCGGCTGGCGACATCGTGTATACCGATATGGGATCAAAGCAAGTGATTGAGATCCCCATCAGCGGAAGTAACATCGTTCTGGCAGGCGGACTCACAACTCCTGTGGGTGTGGCCCTCGATCCGAGCGGCAACCTCTACGTGGCGGACGCAACCAGCACCACCGGCATTCTCGCGTTCACCCGCGCGGCCGCTGCGGCACACACGCTGAACTTTGCCAGCACAGGGAACGGTGTGCCGAGCGCTGACAGCCCGCAGACGTTGACGCTGGAGAACATCGGCAATGTGACACTAAACCTTCCAGCTCCGGCCTCAGGTTACAACCCTAGCATTGCGACCGGCTTCACGCTGGACAGCAGCAGCGGATCGGATTGCCCGTTGGTGGTGAGCGGCGGATCAGCCGGAACGCTGCCCGCAGGTAATAACTGCCTGTTGCCCATCAGCTTTGTGCCGGCATCAATAGCGAGCTACAACGGCTCCACTCTGACGATCAACGACAATGCGCTTAATGCGCCTTCACCTAACTACACCACACAGATCATCACGCTGAACGGCACAGGCACGGGGCTCGCGCAGAGCATCAGCTTTACCCTGCCCGGCTCGGCCATTTACAACGGTGTCAATCTGACCGATACGCTCAGCGCCACGGGCGGCGGCTCGGGCAATCCCGTCACCTTTACCCTTGACGCCGGCTCCACCCCCGGCATCGCCGCCCTCAGCGGCGTGAACAACAGCATGCTGACTATTTCAGGCACCGGCGTGGTAATCATCGACGCCAACCAGGCGGCCGGCGGCAACTACACTGCGGCAACTCAGGCGCAGCAGAGCATCACGGTCATGCAGGATACGCCGGCTACGATTGCGGTCTACTCCGGCAACAGACAATCGGCCCGTGTAGGTTCGGCGTTTGCCAACAATCTAACGGCCCAGGTGATTGACGGCAGCGGTACCGGTGTTTATGGCGTGACAGTAACCTTTGCTGTGCCCTCGTCGGGCGCCAGCGCCACGCTCTCCACCTATACCGTAGTTACCGATGTGAACGGTATGGCCAGCGTAACGGCTACGGCCAACGCGACGGCGGGCCTCTACCTAGTGGCCGCATCCTTCCCCGGCAGCGGGTATGCCACTTTTACCCTGACCAATTTGCCGCCTCCGGTCTTCACGGTGACCTCTCTGACTGATGACGCAACCGGCGCGGCGGGCAACTGCAACGACACCTCGCAGGGTGCGACGCCAAACTCCGGTTGCAGCCTGCGCGACGCCATCGCGGCGGCCGCGGCGGTCAGCACCTCGACCCTCACGCCGACGGTCAACTTCGCCAGCTCGCTCAATCTGACCACGGTCGCTCCGGGCGGCTACAACGTAACCACTGGCGGTACGCTGACCATCGGCAATAACATGAACATCGTGGGACCGAACGCTAACCTGCTCAGCATCGACGGTGGAGGCAAAGTACAGGTCTTCAGCCTCACCGGCGGAACGGTCTCAATATCTGGGCTGACGATCACCAATGGTTCGACCGTAGGCAATGGCGCCGGAATCAACAACGCCGGCGCCACGCTGACGGTCTCGAATTGCACCATCAGCAACAACATCGTAACCGCCGACAACTCTTTTGGCGGCGGCATCTTCAATGCCAATGGCAGCACGCTGACCGTGACCGGCAGCACCTTCAGCGGTAACACGGCGGAATACGTTGAAGGCGGCGGCATCTTTAACGGCGGTATGGCAACGGTGATCAACAGCACATTCACCGGCAATTCCGCGCCCGGCGCTGCCAACGGCGTCGGAGGCGCCATCTCCACTGGGTTCAGTCCTACAACTCAGATGACGATTGTCAACAGCACCATCAGCGGGAACAGCGCGGTGAACGGCTCCGCCGGCATCTACGGCGATCCGACTATGTACAACGACGTGATCACCGACAGCACTTTGGGCGGCGTGCCCTCCGGCGACGGCAATGTGACCACGGGCCCGCTTGCCCCTCTGGGCTACTACGGTGGCACGACGCAGACGATGATGCCCCTGCCGGGCAGCGTGGCCATCTGCGCGGGTCTGGCCAGCAAGATCCCGAGCGGAATTACCACCGATCAGCGCGGCAATCCGCGTTCAACGACGGCCTATGGCAGCACGGCCTGCGTGGACGCGGGCGCGGTGCAGACGGCTTACTCGCTCGCCTTCACCACTTCGCCATCGGCCTCGCAGCAGACCAACGTGGCGCTCACGCCAGCTCCGGCGGTGCAGTTGAGCGACAACGGCAGCATCATCAGCCTTCCCGGCGCGCCGATTACGCTGGCGCTCAACTCGGGCGCCATCAGCGGCGGAATCCCCACGGTCGACACCGCTCCGAATGGTGTGTCCACCTTCAGCGGGGTGACAGTCGCCACTCCGGAGACGGGCGATTACCTGATCGCCAGGGCACCGGTCGGTCCTTACTCCATCGAAGCCAACAGCAGCGACTTCAACGTCATCGCCATCACCCTCTCACCCGCCGCTGGCACGCTGACCGCCGGGACGTATGGAGTGGCCTACAGCCAGCAGTTCACCGCCAACAACGGCGCCACGCCTTACACGTACTCGGCGAGCGGTCTGCCTCCCGGGCTGAGCATTAATTCCTCGACGGGAGCGTTGACTGGCACGCCAACTTCGATCGTCGGTTCTCCATACAATGTCGTCGTCACAGTGACCGACTCCGCATCCAACACCATTCACCAGAGTTACACGCTCGCTGTTGCACCTGCGGCTTCTTCGATCTCTGTGAGCCCCAGCGTCAACCCGGTTTTCGTTCAGGACACTGTCACATATTCGGCTGCGGTGGGCTTTGCAACTGCCCCGTCCTCGACAACGATTGCCGGGCCAACCGGTACGGTGACGTTCTCTGACGGCGCCACGCCGATTGCGGCTTGCACGGGTGTTACGCTGGGCGCATACAGCTTCACGAGCGGCGCGGCCACGGCAACCTGCGCGATCAGCTACGCGACCGGAACTCCGGCCACGCACTCTATCACCGCTACCTACACACCGGGCAATGCAAACTTTACCGGGTCGGCCAGCGGCACACTCACAGAAGCGGTGGCTGACTTCACCATCAGCGCGCAGAGCGGCACGCTGCAAGACGCCTCGATTACGGTGCAGCCCGGCGCTGCGGGCCAGTATATGTTTACTCTCAGCCCGCAAAGCCCCGCTACCACCTTCCCGACAACCATCGACCTCACGGTCAGTGGCTTACCGTCGGGAGCCACCTACAGCTTCTCGCCATCAGCCACCATCGCAGCCGGCGCAACCTCGGCCACTGTAACCCTGAAGATCCAGACGGCGCAGACGACATCGCAGAATTCGCCGAACACGGGCGGCAGGCTGGCTTCACGGCTGGCAGGCATCTCTCTGGCGTTGTTGCTGTTGCCCTTCGTCGGCAGACTGCGTAAGGCAGGAAACCGCTTCAGCCGCATGCTGCCGATTCTGCTGTTGCTCATCGCCGGCATGGCCGCCGTGGTCGGGCTGAACGGTTGCGGTGGCAGCAGCGAACCTCCGCCACAAAGCTACACGGTGGTCGTAACCGCAACTTCGAGCAGTCTGTCGCACGCATTCAACATCAATTTAACGGTTGAATAATTGCTGGTAGAAAACTGCAATGTAATTCCATCGTGCCGCCGGAGCAACCCTGCTCCGGCGGCACGACTACTCTAGGCTTCAGATCTGTAATCCTGGCCGCAGAGTGTGACCGTCGAGATGCGATGGAGGTTGGCGATCTCGCGCAGGATCCGGCCATGCTGGCGGTCGCGCTGGATGGGGAATTCTTATTTGACTCACTCAAGCTAACTGCTGCTTGACTAATTGGTGTCTTGTCGAGTCTTCCCGTTTCTCAGAGGTAGTGGATCAGAACCCGCTTCATGTGCTTACTCTCAAGCAGCGTCGCAATTCGTTTCACGATATTGCGCCGCAGGTCGAGTTCAACCGGAATGTTGGGATCCTGATGCGCTTCGTTGATTCTGGTGCCGACGGCGAACTCCACAATATCGCTATCGAGCAGCATGGCCGCAAGCTTTACGGCTGGATTGGACCTCATGTCTTCGGGAGCGAAGTCTTCTTCAAGAAGACGAAGCACCTCGCCAAGCGTGAGCGTGCCCTCCGTCACCAGCTCAAAACCTTCCATTCTGGCGGCGGGAGGGACTCTGGGATGAAGCGGCTGCTGCATGTCAATCTGAATTGCGCGGTTCAGCAGGCGCGAGATGATGTTGGCCGTCGTTCCGCCGCAGATGACTTTGCGCCCCGGAGTGTGTTCTGCCATCATGGCGAGATCATGATCGTGGGCGCGATTGAACGGCGCCCCTGTCATGACCAGCAACTGGCGGGGACTGCGGAAGTAAACCACGGCACAGGTAATGTCGTCTTTCGCGCTGAGGCCGTCAACTTCCTCCGCTTTGGCAACCAGGAGACGAGACAACTCGCGGGCTGAGATAAAAGGATACCGATCAATTTTTTCACGAACAAACTCTTCAACATTTTCCAATCCCCAGCCGAGGGGGGTGCGGTACTCGCCCATGCCGGCTTGCGTAATGCCATCAGAAAAGAAAATGATGCGGTCTTCGCGCTGGACCTCAAAACTGGAGAAGCTGATGACGCGGTCCTGCCAACGCTTGGGACGCATTTCGGTTTTCTGAATAATCAACTCACCGTGGGGACGAATCAGCAAAAAAGACGGGTTGCCGTGCTCGATTATGCGTGTCTCGCCGGTGTTGGCCATGTCGACGACGGTGAAGGTCGAATAGCTGATCTTGCGCACGCTGCAGATGGGCAGGGTATCCATGATGATTTCGGCTGATTTCCGTGTGTCCATCGCGCTGGCGGCGAACTTCAGAGCCATGGTCGCCGTCATGGAGGCCAGCACGCTGGCTTTCACGCCGCTGCCCAGGCCGTCGGAAAGCACAGAGACGATGCGGCCTTCCTGCTTCACTTTCTCGGAAAGAAAAACATCTCCCGAAATCAGTTGACCGTGCTTGGCCCGCTGGCAATAATCGACTTCAATGAAGCTCTCGGCATTCGTCAAGGCTGCCCTCCGTCGTCGTCAACTTCTTCGGGGCTGAACGAGTGCACGATGGAGTTGAGTATGATTTCCGAATCGGCGGCATTCTCGCCAAGAAGATAAGCAATCTGTTGCACAGTTTTCAGATTTTTCTGGATGACCTCGCGAGCGCGCCCGATGATTTGCTCTTTTTGGAAGACGGGCTTGGTGATGTCCTGGAAGATTCCGCAGAGCACGGAGTGAGGCTCGATGGCGAAGACGCTAGTGTTCAGGATGCTGCGCTGATAGCGGATGTCGTGGCCGACGATATCCTCGCCTGATTCGAGCACGCGGCGGAATAAATTGGAGAAGGGGGTCACGGCGCCCAGAACGCTGCCATCGACATTCACGGTACCTTCAGCGTCTTCAGAGAAAAGGCGCACGAAGTTCGCATTGCACTCGATGATTTTCAGGTCCTCATCAACGATGACCACCGCGGACGGCATCCTTTGGAGGAGCGCAATGGCCTTCTTCTGAGCTATTTTGCGGGTGTATGTGGCGCACATCATGCGCCCGGCGTTGCCGGCGATTAGAGCGCGAACGAAGTCGCGGCAGGAGTCATATCCGCAGCCCGCGCAGTTCAATTCATCATCGACAGAATGCTTTCCAATAGTGCGCAACGCTTCACGCAATTGCAGCTCGTTGTACTCTTTGCGGATAATCGGCGCGGCGGTGTAGTCGCAAGCGATATCGAGCGAGAGCTTGCGCGGAAATTCGCCTGCAGGCCGGGCGTACTGGGCGACTTCGTAACGGCGGCGGGCGAGCGATGTGTCGCGCGAGGCCTTTGGCCCGTTGATGCAGGAACCAGTACATGCGGTCATTTCAAAAAAGATGCCGTGGTCGGGTTCCCACTTGGAAATATCCTTCAGAGTCTGCTCGACATTCGACATTCCGGAGACAGCCACAGACTGCAAATTGCCAGCTTCGCTGTTGCCCGTAAGACCAGGAGCCATGCCGCCCTCGATGGGGAAAAGCGTTCCCTCCTGAGCTTCTTCCGGCGCAAAACGATCTTCAAGCATCTCGGGAGTCTCGGCGAGATCGATCTTCTCCTCATTCAGCCAGTAGCTCAAATCTTCAAAGGTCAGCGCTACATCGAGCAGCCCCGGATATCTCTCGGCCTCCACCTTCTCTGCAACACAAGGCCCGATGGAGACAATTGCAATGTCGTTGCCATAATGGGCGCGCAGCATCTTGCAATGCGCCAGCAAGGGAGAGAGGACTCCGCAAAGATGAGGCGCGCATTCCGGATGATACTTACTGATGAAATCGACGACGACCGGACAAGCGGAAGATATCCAGAGCCGGTTGGGCTCGTTGCTCATCAGCGACAGAACGCCAGCCGAAACCTGCTGGACGCCCAGCGCGGTCTCCGACACGGCAAAAAAGCCGAGCTTCTTAAGCGCATGAATTAACTGACCCGGCCGCACGCCCGGATACTGCGCCACAAACGAAGGAGCCAGCGAGGCGATCACCGCACGCTTGCATTTCAGCAGAGTTTTGACGCTGGGCAAATCGTCGCAGACTTGTTTCGCGTTGCTGGGGCAGGCAAGTACGCAATTGCCGCAAAGAATGCAAAGTTCAGGCACAACCTGAGCACAGTTATCCTGCACCCGAATCGCCTTCACTGGGCACTCGCGAATGCATTTATTGCAATCCTGACATTCGCGCTTCAGGGTCTTGATGAAATTAGATTGTTCCATGATCTCCCCCAAGCGGACCGCCGAGTTGCTCAAGCAGTTCGCGCAATTTTTCCGTGGTTATTCCATGGTGGGAGACTCCGCCAATGGTGAGATTGGGCCCCTGCTTGCACTGGTCCTCGCAAAGCCTGCCCGTAAGGCGAACAGAGTCCTTCAGTCCGTGACTCTGGATAAGTTCGTTGATGATGGTGAGATTCTCGGAGTTCCCTCGCGCGAAACAGGAACTTCCGAGACAAACCTCAATTTCTAGAATGCCGTCTTCCGAGAGCATGGTCACCTCATTCTGCCTGCAACTGCACAAATTGCGAAGGCGCGCCGGGCAGATCGCTCGCCGGGGTCTCGTAGAGCGCGCCTCTTCCGCCGGGCCCGAGTCCTGGAAAACGGCCGAGCGAGTGAATCTGTCCGCGCAGGCATTGATTGCAATCAGTGGCGCTTTCGTCAATGCAAGCCTTTGCTGGATAGATTTCGTACAGGCGGCGGTACTTCACCGGGGTAAGATTCGGCATGACCACATTGGCGCCAGCCTGGAGCCCCAGCTTGCGTCCATCGACTTTGTTGATGGTGGCGAGTGCTGTGGTGCTTGGAATGTTTGCATCCGGGCACGCAATGCGCGTTAGCGCGATCATTTTGTAGACCATCTCTTCGCTGCTCGGAGCTTGCTGGGACGGGGCAATTTCAGGACGGAGCGCGCCGGAGCCCAACGGCGTGGCGGGATGCGCAATATAAGGGCCGATACCGACCATATCGAGATTCAGCGCGCGAAATGTGAGAATGTCCTCGGCCAAACTTTCAAACGACTGTCCGGGAATGCCCACCATAACGCCTCCGCCTGCCTCGTAGCCGAGGCTCTTGAGTTGCCGCAACAGGGTCAAGCGATCAGGCCCGTCGGAATTGCGGCTGGGGTGAATAGTCCGGAAAAGATTCTCGTCTGAGGTTTCGAAACGGAGCAGGTAACGATCCGCGCCTGCGGAGCGCCACAGCTTAAATTCATCGGGCTGCCGTTCTCCCAGACTCAGCGTTACCGCCAGCGCTGTCTCGCGCTTGATCCAGCGCACGATCTCAGCAATCCACTCGGCGGTGAGTAGATCATCTTCACCGGCCTGCATCACGACGGTGCCGTAGCCGAGACGCTCAGCCTGATGGGCGCAGTCGAGGATTTCGTCGCGTGTCATGCGATAGCGAGGCAGATCGCGATTGCCCTGCCGCAGTCCGCAATACATACATTGCCGAACGCAGTGACTGGAGATCTCGATCAGGCCGCGCAGGTGCACGGCGTCGCCAACTCGCTCCCTGCGGACCTCGTTGGCCCATTGATACAGCTCCGCGAGGCGGGAGGGCGTGCTCTCGCGGAGCCATTCAAGGAGATCGAGTTTGGTTAGTTCATCCACGGTTAGTTGACGAGACTCACGTCGATTGCATCCAGGTCAGACAAGCTACTGACGCCGACTCGTTCCAGTTGCTCCTGGCGCGCGTCTTTGTAAGCGGCCAGCGCATCCGGAAAAGGCTCGAGCGCGCGTTCCAGAATGCCCAGCGAATAGGCGATCACCAGGCCATAGTTGGTGATGGGCACGCCCTGGCGTTGGCACTCGGCAATGCGGCTCAGCATCTCCTGACGATTGCTCATGCAGGCTCCGCAGTGAATCACGAGCTTGTAGGGCGAGAGGTCCTGAGGAAAGTCGCGGCCCTTTACCGAGGTGAATTCCAGCTTGCCGCCGACGTACTGCTCGAGCCAGCGAGGAATCTTTACGCGGCCAATATCTTCTTCAATGGGGTGATGCGTGCAGGATTCCGCCACCAGCACCTTGTCTCCGGGGCGAAGTGAATCCACAGAAACGGCAGCCCTCGTCTGGGCAACGAGATCGCCCTTCAGCCGCGACAAGAGAATCGAAAACGCGGTGAGCGGAACGGAGTCCGGAGTGATAAGCGCCACCTGCTCGAAGACTGCCGCGTCAGTGACAACGATGCTCGGAGGTGTCTTCAGATTGTCGAGCGCCTTTTGCAATCCCGCGTCTTTCACCACCACGCAGCAGGCCTCGCCGTCGAGAAGATCGCGAATGGACTGCGCCTGGAGTTGCTTGATGCGACCCTTGGGCGCTTCCTTGTCGATGGGCATCACCAGCACGGCCGTTTCATCTGGCCCAACCAGATCGCGCAAAAGCACTGGAGACTCGGCGGATTCCGTTGGCGCAATTTCCGCAAGCTTTGTGCGGAACTCGCCCACGCCTTTGCGGGTGGTCGCGACGAGTTCTACGTAAGGAAGTTTTTCCTGTTCGAAGCGGAACAAGTGCTCCGGATCGGGAGCGCGCAAATCCGCTTTGTTCACGGCAACCAGCACGGGAATTCCATGCGAGCGGAGTTCGACGAGAAGCTTTTCCTCGAACTCGGTCCAAACGCCGGACTCGACGACGAGCACGCCGACATCGGAGCGAGCGATGGCCTGGCGCGTCTTCTCAATCCGCTGTGCGCCGAGTGCGCCAACGTCATCCACTCCGGCCGTGTCAACAAAAAGGACCGGCCCGATGGGGAGCAGTTCCATCGGTTTCTCGACCGGATCGGTCGTTGTGCCCGCGACCGCCGACACGATTGAAACCTGCTGCTGAGTGATGGCATTCAGCAGGCTTGATTTGCCGACGTTGCGGCGTCCGAAGAAGCCGATGTGCAGCCGAAACCCCTTTGAAGTTGCTCGTATCATGGTGTCTCCCCTTTTCTTCTCTAAACAAAAACATCGCGTTCGCCACGGCGAACCTGATTCAGCATGGGCAGCGCGGTAGCGGTTTGTTGTGCATCCATGTGTTGCAGTTCAATCGAGATGAGCTTTTCGCCGGCGGCTTTCGCTTGCGGAGTGGCGTAGTCGGAAAGATATTCCTGAAACGTGGAGAGCGCGTTGGGATGGCAGTGGTACTTGATCTCTCCCGGTTTGGCCATATCCATGAAGTCCTGCCCGGTGCGCCCCAATCGGTAGCAGGCGGTGCAGAAGGAAGGCAAATAGCCCAGCGAGACAACGTCGCTGATAACTGCTTCCATAGGGCGGTGATCGCCCAATTGAAACTGGCTGCCATTGGGATCGCCTTCACCGTCTTTGTATCCGCCTGGATCGGTACGGCTGCCGGCGGAAATCTGAGAGATGCCGACCTCGAGCGTTGCGCGGCGCACGTCCGCGCCTTCGCGGGTGGACATGATCATTCCGGTGTAGGGCACCGCGAGGCGCATGATGGCGATCATCTTCAGGAAGTCGGCGTCGCTGACAGGATGCGGAGGCTGAGAAGCAATGTCAGAACCAACCGCCGGCTCCATGCGCGGGAAGCTGATGGTGTGCGGCCCCACGCCGAATTTCTTCTCCAAGTGTTGAATGTGCTGCATCATCGCGATGATCTCGAAGCGCCAGTTGTAGAGGCCGAAGAGAACGCCGATGCCGACATCGTCGATGCCCGCTTCCATGGCCCTGTCGAATGAAGTTGTGCGCCAGTCGTAGTCGCGCTTGGTGCCTTTCAGGTGAACCGACGCGTAGGTGGGGCGGTGATAGGTCTCTTGAAAAAGCTGGAAGGTGCCGATGTTCGCTGCCTTGAGCTGCCGGAAACGCTCGGTGGTTTGCGGAGCCAGATTCACATTGACGCGCCGGATCTCGCCGGGGCCGATCTTGGTCTCGTAAATGGTTGCGATGGAGTCGAGAATGTATTGAAAGCCTTCGGGCGGCAACGCTTCCCCGGAGACCATCAGAACCCGCTTGTGGCCCTGACGAATCAGGATGCGCGTCTCTTCCGCGATCTCTTCCTGCGTGAGCGTACGGCGCTTGAGATCAGCGTTTGTCGCGCGGAAAGCGCAGTATGTGCACTCGTTCGCGCAGCGGTTGGAGATGTAAAGCGGCGCGAACAAGACCAGCCGCGTGCCGTAAATCTCTTCCTTGATCTGCTTTGCCGTCGAAAAGATTTCAGCAAGCAACTCCGGACTTTCGACAAAGGACAGGCAGGCAACCTCGTCCATGGAAAGCCCGTGCATCTCGCGCGCTTTCACCAGCAGTTCACGGACCCGTGACGGCTCCGGGCGCTGGCTCTTCGCCAGTATGCTTTCTATCTCCTGCTCGCAAATAAAATCCGCTCGTTCGTGAGTAATCAAGGTATTCTCCTCTCTAATCACCTAACCGGCGTCAGGGCTTGCTCAATCCTTGTCGGCTGTCTGTGCCGGGTTGTCGCTCTCGATCCGGCTGTTTAACTCTTCAATTGCCTTTGCGGCGGTACAGTGATGAACGCACTCGCCGTCGATCATTACATTTGGTCCGTGCTCGCATTTTTCGAAGCAGAACCCCGCACGCACATCGATGCGGCCTTCCAGCCCGTTTTGTTCCGCGTGGCGCAGCACTCCATTCAGCACATCCTGCGAACCCTTTACGAAGCAATTAGTTCCCAGGCACACGCTCACCTTGAGTTTGTCCGCCTCTTTGGATTCCATGAGCGGAAGAGTTTCATCCGCGATGCGGCGACGGCTCTGGTAACTGGTGTGAAGAAGATGATGAGCCTTCTCTCCGCCGATGTCTCCGAGAAACTTCGCGTAGCACTCCGTGATGAAGACGTTGTCCTGGGACTTATGCAGTTGCAGCATCTTGTCCGCGTGATACAAGCCCTTGGTTCTGAGCGCGCGCGCGGTTGTCGAAGTTGTCACAGGCTGTCCCGCGCCGCCGACGCAGCCGCCGGGGCAAGCCATGACTTCGATCAGGTCGTAATGGCTCTTGCCTGCCCTCACCTGTTCGGCGACGACCCGGGCATTGCGCAATCCATGGACGACAGCTAGCTTGAGCTCCGATCCGTTGACCTGGATGGTGGCTTCGCGCAAGCCGGAATCGCCGCGCACTTGCTGAAATTCGACGTGCTCCAGCTTTTTGCCCGTAACCTTTTCCGCGGCGAAGCGCAGGACGGCTTCCATCACGCCGCCCGAGTTGCCGAAGATGACTCCGGCGCCGGTGTAGAAGCCGAAAGGCATGTCAAAGGATTCTGGCTGCAAACTGCTGAAGATGATGCCGGCGGACTTGATCATCTGTGCCAGTTCCTGCGTGGTCAAAACATAATCCACGTCGGGATCGCCATCCACGCCCATCTCCGGGCGCTGGGCCTCGAACTTCTTGGCCGTGCACGGCATGATGGCCACAACTTTGAGATCTTTGCGCTCGACCTTGTGCTGATCGGGGAGCATCGCCTTCACCAGCGAGCCAAACATCGCCTGCGGCGAGCGGCATGTGGAAAGATTGGGCAGCAATTCAGGAAAATACTGCTCCGCGTACTTGACCCAACCAGGGCAGCAGGAGGTGAACATCGGCAGAGTTCCGCCAGTTGTCTTGCGCTCCAAAAACTCCGTGCCTTCTTCAATCACAGTGAGGTCGGCGGCGAACGATGTGTCGTAGATCTGGTCGAAGCCGAGTTGCTTAAGAGCGGCAACGATGCGGCCGGTGGTGATCTCTCCCGGTTGCAAGCCGAAGCACTCACCCAGGCCCACGCGCACGGCGGGCGCAATCTGCACAACAACTGTGTTTTTCGGGTCGGCGAGCAAGTTCCAAACCTGATCGACTTCAGACTTTACCGTCAGCGCGCCGGTGGGGCAAACGCTGGCGCATTGTCCGCAGTTGACGCATTCCACGTCGCCCAGCAGTTTTCCGAAGGCCGGCTGCACACTCACTTCGTGGCCGCGATGCGCAAAATCAATCGCGCCGATGCCCTGAATCTCAGAGCACATTCTGACGCAGTCGCCGCAGAGAACGCATTTATTGGGATCGCGAACCAGTGAGGGAGAAGACTCGTCTAGCGGAACGGGCTGGTGCACGGACTTGAATCGCACCTTTGTCACGCCAAGCCGCAGGGCCAGGCTTTGCAACTGGCAGTTGGCGCTGCGCGAGCAGGTCGGACAGCTTTGATCGTGGTTGGCTAGCAGCAGTTCCACTGCGATTTTGCGAATCTCGCGGATCTCTGGAGTTGTTGTGAGAATCTTCATGCCCGGCTCCGGGGGCGTGGAACATGCGCCCTGGATTCCGCGCCCCTCCACCTGCACCAGGCAGAGGCGGCAAGCGCCATACACGCTGAGTTCGGAGTGATAGCAAAACGTGGGCAAATCGATGTTGGCCTTGCGAACCAGTTCGAGCAGATTTCGCTCGCCTTCGATCACTACCGTTTTTCCATCGATGGTCAAAGTTGGCTGAGTGACTTTGTTCATCTGGCTATATCCCCTCGACCGCGTGAATTTTGCAGGCTGTGGCGCACGCGCCGCACTTGATGCACAGCTCCGGATTAATGTGGTGCGGCTGTTTCTTTTCTCCCGTGATAGCGCCTGTCGGGCAGGCTTTCAGGCAAAGGCCGCAGCCTTTGCACTTCTCCTGATCGATCTCGGGATTCAGCAGCGCTTTGCACCGGCCCGTGCGGCATCGCTTCTCGAAGACATGCTCCTCGTACTCCTTGCGGAAGTAGCGCATGGTGGAGAGGACAGGATTGGGCGCCGTCTTTCCGAGGCCGCACAATGACCCGACCTGTACGGCGCGCCCCAGCTTCTCGAGAAGGTCGAGCGTATGCTGGTCGGCCCGTCCTTCAATCACGTCGTCCAGCAGCGCAAGCAGTTGCCTTGTCCCTTCCCTGCACAGCACACACTTGCCGCAGGACTCGCGCTGAGTGAATTCCATGAAGAAGCGCGCGATGCTCACCATGCATGTTCCCTGGTTCATCGCCACCAGCCCACCGGAGCCGACCATTGCGCCTACCGAGCGCAGAGACTCATAGGCCAGCGGAAGATCGAGATGATCCTCGGTCAGGCATCCACCGGACGGGCCGCCAATCTGCACCGCTTTGAAGCCGTTTTTCCAAATCTTTCCCGCGTCGTCAGTGACGCCGCCGCCAATGTTGTAGACGATCTCGCGCAGCGTGGTTCCGAAGGGAACTTCGACCAGACCGGTGTTGGAGACGTGGCCGGTGAGAGCGAAGGTCTTGGTGCCCGGAGAATCCTTGGTGCCGATGCTGCGGAAGACCTCGGGGCCTTGGTTGAGAATGCGGGAAACATGCGCCAGCGTCTCAACGTTGTTGATGATTGTCGGCTTGCCCCACAGACCGCTTTGAGCTGGAAAGGGCGGTTTGGGCCGGGGCATGCCGCGCTGGCCTTCGATGGATGCGATCATGGCCGTCTCTTCGCCGCAGACAAAGGCGCCTGCACCCTCCATCACTTCACACTTCATTGACAGGCCGGTGCCGAAGACGTTCTTTCCCAGGATGCCTTCGCGCTCTGCGGCAGCCACGGCGCCACGCATGCGCTCGACGGCCAGCGGATACTCGGCGCGAACGTAAACCAGCATCTCGTTAGCGCCGATGGCCCGAGCCGCGATCATCATGCCTTCAATTACGCTGTGCGGGTTACCCTCCATCACGGAGCGGTTCATGAACGCGCCGGGATCGCCCTCATCGCCATTGCAGATGATGTACTTCTTGGGAGAGTTCTGAATCCTCGCCGCTTCCCACTTTCGTCCCGTTGGAAAGCCGCCACCGCCGCGGCCGCGCAGGCCTGAGTCAAGAACAGTCTTGCAGATCTCCTCGGGGGACATCTCGACAAAAGCTCTTTTCGCCGCGCGATAGCCGCCGTGCAGAATGTATTCGCGAATATCCTCGGGATCGAGGAAGCCGCACTCGCGCAGCACCAGGCGATCCTGGCGCGCGTAGAACGGATTGTCCTCAAGCCCGCGGCAGCTCTTGCGTGTCGCAGGATCTTTATAGAGAAGCCGTTCGACAACCTGGCCGCCAATTAAAGTCTGTTGCACAATCTCGGCAACATCTTCGGCGCGAACTTTTGTATAGAGAATGCCGTCTGGCACAACAGAAACCAGCGGCCCCATCTGACAGAAACCCTGGCATCCGCTCTTGGAGAGCCGAACCTCATCGCTAGCTGCTTCAGCACGAAGTTCGAGAATCACGTGCAGACCGGCGCTGGCCATCTGACTCTTGAACTGCTCGAAGACCTTCATGGCTCCGTTGGCCATGCATCCGGTTCCAGCACAGATAATCACCCGCCGCACCTGCGCCAGCGTGGAGATTCCGTGCCCATTTCCCGGGGTCAAAGTTTCAGCTTCGGTGTTAGTCATGAGCGTCCTCGGCTGAGGGCTGCTCAGCAGCAGTTGCGCAAGCGGCGCCAACCGACGCCTCCATAGCCTTGATCTCATCCACCAGAGCGACAGCGCGCGCCGGAGTTATCTGTCCGTACACTTGTTCGTCGATGACCACCACTGGAGCCAATCCGCAAGCACCCAGGCAGGCAACCGTCTCGACAGTGAACATCATGTCGGCCGTGGTCATGTTTTTTTCGGTCGTGCCCAGCTTCTCGCGTAGCGCGTTCAGCACCGGAAGGGATTGCTTGACGTGGCATGCCGTTCCGTCGCAGATGCGGATGACGTGCTTGCCCTTCGGCTCCAGCGCAAAGTGCGCGTAAAACGTGGCCACGCCAAAGACGCGCGCTGGAGGAATATTCAGCGAGGTCGCCACATAGGTGAGCACCTCTTCCGGCAAATATTGGTATTCGTGTTGAATCGCCTGCAGGATCGGAATTAATCCTGACGGACGGCGTGCGTGACGATTGAGAATCTGGCACACCTCCTCAAACCTATCTCTCTCGAGGTTTTCTATGCGATCAACAGCAATTGGCGTCGACGCCATCTAAACAGCCTCCCTCTCTTGAATTGGCACTCGAAATCGCCTCGCCAGCTTCCAGGAAAGCGAAGCCAGCGAATTGTAAAGATCTTCGTTATGCACGATGATGTGCTCGGGAACTTTGAGCTTGACGGGGGCGAAGTTCCAGATAGCCTGGATGCCTCCCCTCACCATCTCATCAGCAACTGCCTGCGATATTTCAGCCGGGGTTGTGATGATGCCCAGGTGGATGCTCATCCGCTGGGCAAGATCACCAAGCTGCTCCACGGGCAATACTGCTTTTTCGTGGATCCACTGGCCGATCTTGGCCGGGTCGGTGTCAAAGGCCGCCACAATCCGCAGTCCGAACTTCGAGAAGCGTTCGTGGCCGAGCAGCGCAGTGCCCAGATTCCCCACGCCAACAAGAAACGCCTCGTTGATGTTGTTCCAGCCAAGAAACGTCTCGATGGCCAGGATGAGTTCGGAGACTGAGTAGCCAGTCTTCGGCTTGCCGATGATCCCCGTATATTGCAGATCCTTGCGGACTTGCACAGCGACAAGACCCAGATCCAGGCCGATCACGCTGCAGGAAACCCGGCTGATCCCTTTAGCCTCAAGATCCTTCAGGTAATGGTGGTATTGGGGCAGGCGCTTCAAACTTGGCTGCGGAATTGACCGAGCTTCCGGGCGACCAACCGGCAACGAAATCGATAAATTCATATCGATAACCATATACCGAGTGTAGGGTGGGATAGTTTGGGAGACGGTGACAGCGGTCACAAAGCCTGCTAAAGCGAAATTGCGAACCAGGAATTGGCGCCCGTAGCCTACGGTAATTATCTGAAAACAATTAACTTACGATATGGTTTACGGTCAGCAACATGCCGGCTTCTGTTTACTGATCGCCGATGCGGCGGAATCTCAACTGGTGTTGAAAGGTCATTGCGCTTATTGATCAAAGCTTGCGCCCCCGCTGCCTTGCATCACTTCCCTCCCCCGAAGCGCCTTAACGGCCTCTGAATCCCGAAATTCATTCGAGTTCGACAGGAAAACGATTCAAGTCGCTAAAGTGAGCGCACAGAATGAAGAAAAGACAAACTCCCATGGGGTGGCCGCACCTCCATCCGGGAAATGCTTGTGCCCGCGCGTTAATGCTGAACTGCAGTCTCTGGCTTTGAAGGCTTCTCCGTGACCTGAGCAGGTGTGGGTAATTGAGATCGATCCCATCCACCACCCAAGGCTTCAATCAGTTGGACTGATGCCGACATCTGCTGGATCTGAATCTGGGTCAAAGACTCCCGATTTGCGAGCAAAGTGGTTTGCGCTGTTACAACGTCGATGTACGGATCGATGCCGGTATCGTATCGGGCTTGCTCGAGCTTAAGGAAGGTCCGCGAGGAATTGACGGCCTCCTGCTGGCGAAGGATCTGCTGCGAAAGAATCCGCACCGCCGCCAGATAGTCCTCAACCTGCTGGAATGCCGTCAGCACCGACTGGCGATAGGCGGCAAGATCTGCATTGTAAGTGGCGATGTGCTCATTCACAGTCGCACGGCGAAGCCCACCATCATATACAGTCTCTGATACGGATGGGCCAACAGACCAGAAACGGCTTGGCCAGGTGAGAAGGTTTTTGATGGCCGAGCTCTCCACGCCGCCGGTGGCGGAGAGCGTCAGAGCAGGATAATAAGCTGCATAAGCGACCCGGATCTGGGCATTCGCGGCGGCCATGTTCCGCTCTGCGGCAGCGATGTCCGGACGCCGTTCGAGCAGTTGAGAAGGCAAGCCCAAAGGAATGGGCGGTGGTGCGCTCGTCCTGGCTTCCACCGGGATAGAGAACGCCGATGCAGGCTTGCCGATGAGCATGGCAATCGCATGTTCATACTGGGCCCGCGCTACTCCAATATTGATTGCCGCCGACTGAGCGCTCTCGTAAGTTGTCTGCGCTTCGACAACGGAGATCTGGTCGCCAACGCCAGTATCATAGGCAGCCCGCACAGCTTCGAGTGCTTTTTTGTCAGCTTCCACAGTCTCATTGAGAAGCTGCTGCAGTGCGTCCTGGCCGCGAATCTCAAAGAAGTACTCGGCAAGGCTGGCCTGCTCAGTCAGCCGTTCATTCTCAAGGTCGGCCGCGCTCAGTTGGGCCTGGTATTGGCTGGCACGCACGGTATTGCGCACTTTCCCCCAGAGATCCGGCTCCCACGAAACCTCGCCCGGAAGGTCGAACAACTGAGACTGCTTGCCACCCGTTGAGCCCGAACTCGCTGAGGACCCGGCGTTGGACGAGCTACGCGACCTGGTATAAGATCCCCCAACACTTGCCGTTGGAAAATATTGCGACCGCGCCTCCCGCACCAGGGCGCGCGCTTCCATGTAGTTCTCGAATGCCTGGCGGATGTTCTGGTTGTCGATGTTGAGCTGATCTTCGAGCGCGTTCAGTTCCGGTTCATTGTAGATCTCCCACCATTTACCGCGAAGAGCCGCGTCCTGCGGTTGCGCAACGGCCCATCCGTCTGTTTTCTTGAACTGCGCAGGTGATTCCTTGAAAACCGGAGGCGCAGTGGTTGCAGGCGGCACATATCTTGGCCCCACATTGCATCCAGCAAGCGCCGCGCAAAACACAGCAAGCGGGAGTGCAAACCCCGCAGCGAACGGCCTCCGTGATTGCATCATCGAATTCTTCATAGCAAATACTCCAAAAACGGCATTTGTCAGGCAGTCTCGGCTGCCCCATTGTAGGAGGTCGCTGCTTGCTTACCCTTGAAGCGGAGACGCAACCGATCAAAAGCCAGATAAACGACAGGCGTGGTATAGAGGGTCAGCATCTGGCTGACAATCAATCCACCGACGATGGTAATTCCGAGAGGACGCCTGAGTTCGGAGCCGGTTCCTGTGCCGAATGCCAGGGGCAGCGCGCCAAACAGTGCGGCCATTGTCGTCATCAGAATGGGCCGGAAGCGAAGCTGACAGGCTTCAAAGATGGCCTCCGTGGTGGTCTTTCCCTGCTCACGCTCGGCAACCAGAGCAAAGTCGATCATCATGATCGCGTTCTTCTTCACGATACCTATCAGCAGAATAATGCCGATGATCGAAATCACATTGAGATCAATCTTGAAGAGCATGAGCGCAAGCACGGCTCCCACGCTCGCCGACGGTAGGGTGGAGATGATGGTGATAGGATGCACCAGACTTTCGTACAGAATACCGAGAACAATGTAGACAGCGAGTATGGCCAAGCCAATAAGAAGAGGCTCGCTGGCAAGCGACGTTTGATAAGCCTGTGCAGTTCCGGCAAAAAAGCCACGAACTGTCTGCGGCATATTCAGCCGCTCCTGCATCTGACTCACCATGCGGGTAGCGTCGCTCAGCGACATGTTCTCCGCAAGATTGAACGACACAGTCACGGATGGAAATGAGCTGGTGTGATTAATGACCAGCGGCGTGGTGCTCGCCCGTTCCGTACTGACAGAAGAAAGCGGAATGATCCCGCTGCCCGTGGTGTTGAGGTAGATATTCTTCAAGCCATCGGGACTCTGCCAGTACTGCGGCGCAACTTCCAATACAACATAGTATTGGTTCAACTGTGTGTAGATGATTGAGACTTGCGATTGTCCAAAGGCGCTGTAAAGGGATTGATCCAAAGACTGTGGCGTAATGCCAAGCCGCGCGGCAGTGGGGCGATCATAACTGAGCAACTCCTGCAAGCCGGCGTTTTGCGCATCGCTGCTCACGTCCTGAAAGCCAGGAAGCTTCTGCATTCCCGCCAGGAGTATCGGACCCCAGTGCGAAAGATCCGCCACGTTATCCGATTGAATCGTGTATTGATACATGGCATTGCTCGATCGGCCGCCGATGCGCAGGTCCTGCGCGGCCTGGAGATATGCCGAAGCAACGGGCAACCTGTTCAGTTTCGGCCGCAAGCGATCAATAATCGCCGCCGCAGAAACCTTGCGCTCATTTAGCGGCTTCAGTGCAATATAAATGCTGCCGCCGTTCGTCGCTCCGCCTCCGCCCGTATGGGCGATCACATTGGCCACGGCTGGATCTGCTTTGATCACATTCACCAGTTCCAAAATCGAGTGGTTCATCACTTGGAATGAAGAGTCCTGCGGCCCTCGGGCGTTTCCGGTGATTGCTCCGGTATCCTGCTGAGGGAAGAAGCCTTTAGGAATTATGTCTATTAGATAAAAATTCAACGCAATGGTAAGAAGCAGAATGATCAGCACGGGAGCAGGGTGCTCCAGGACCCACTTCAGGGATCGACTGTACTTGGAGATCACCCATGTAAATCCACGCTCACTGATTTGATATGCGCGGCCGTGCTTGATTATCCTCTCGTCCTTCAAAAGATAGGCGCACATCATAGGGGTGGTCGTCAGCGAGATCAGCATCGACACGATAATGGCCGTTGACAATGTGATTGCAAACTCGCGGAACAAGCGACCGACGATGCCGCTCATGAGAAGAATCGGAATGAAAACTGCAACCAGCGACATGCTGATTGTCAAGATGGTAAACCCGATCTCTCTGGAACCTTCAAGCGCGGCCTTCATGGACGGCATGCCTGATTCACGAAGGCGGGAAATATTCTCCATCACCACAATGGCATCATCGACAACGAAGCCAGTCGAGATCGTCAGCGCCATCAAGGATAGGTTGTCGATGCTGAACCCAAGCAGGTACATGACGGCAAATGTGCCGATGAGCGAGGCAGGAACGGCGACGGTAGGAATGAGGGTGGCTCGCCAGTTGCGCAAGAACATGAAGACGACGAGAATCACCAGAATAACGGAGAGGATAAGAGTGCGCTCCACATCGCTGACTGACGCGCGGATGGTTATGGTGCGGTCAAGAACAACGGTGGTCTTGATGCCTTGAGGGATGGACGCTTCAATCGAAGGCAATTCCGCTCGAACACGGTCTACGGTGTCGATAATGTTTGCGCCCGGTTGGCGAAAGATCAAGATGGTGATGGAGGGCGTGCCATTCAGGTATCCTGCCGTGCGAATGTTTTGCGCCCCATCCGAAACGTCGGCGACATCGGAAAGCCTGATTGCCTGCCCTTTGTTGTATCCGACTATAAGCGGGCTAAATTGGTAGGCATGGGAGATCTGGTCGTTCGTAACAATGTCCGCGGTTGTATTTCCATCTGAAATCTGGCCGGCCGGCTCATGCGCATTCTGTTGGCTCAATACGGACTGAATGTTTTGCATCGTGAGTCCGTGGCTATTCAGCAATGTGGGGTTAACTTCCACGCGCACTGAAGGACCCGCGCCTCCGCCGACCGAGACCTGTCCAACGCCCTCAACCTGCGAGAGTTTCTGAGCAATGACGGACGACGCCTCGTCATAGAGCGTCGGCTTGTCGTACTTATCAGAAGTAAGTCCCAAAATAAGAATGGGCGCGTCCGCGGGATTTACCTTGCGATAAGTTGGATTGGCGGGCAAATTCGCCGGCAGGTACGTTCGTGCGGCGTTGATTGCTGCTTCCACGTCTCGCGCCGCCCCGTCTATGTCGCGGCTCAGATCGAACTGAAGCGTAATCGAAGTGCTGCCCAGCGAACTTGATGAGGTCATCTCAGTCACACCGGCGATGTGGCTGAACTGACGCTCCAGGGGAGTTGCAATAGAAGATGCCACAATGTCTGGGCTTCCGCCCGGCAAACTGGCTGAAACCGAGATCGTCGGAAAGTCGACTTGCGGCAATGGAGAAACCGGAAGAACATTGAATGCTATGGCCCCGACGAGCACGATGCCTGCCGTAAGCAGCGTTGTGGCAACGGGCCGGCGGATGAAGGGGGCGGAGATATTCATGTTCCCTCCGCCAGTTGTGGTTCGTCGTCTGAATCAATAGTCTTCGGTGCACGGCTGAAGCGTTGGCCGATGCGATCAAAGAAAATATAAATGACTGGTGTTGTATAAAGCGTGAGCACCTGGCTCAGCAACAAACCGCCAACCATGGCAATACCCAGCGGACGGCGCAGTTCCGAACCCATGCCCTGGCCTAGCGCCAGTGGAATGCCCGCCAGCAGCGCCGCCATAGTCGTCATCATGATCGGTCGGAAGCGCAACAGGCAAGCATCGTAGATCGCGTCTGTTGCATTCTTCCCGTGCTCTCGTTCTCCCTCCAGAGCAAAATCCACCATCATGATTCCGTTTTTCTTGACAATGCCGATCAGCAGAATGATGCCGATAATCGCAACCACACTGAGATCCTGCTTGAAAAGAATGAGGGCCAGCAATGCGCCCACACCGGCTGAGGGAAGCGTCGAAAGAATGGTAATGGGATGAATGAAGCTCTCGTAAAGAATTCCAAGCACGATGTAGACAGCGGCGAGCGCGGCGAGAATCAACAGGCCTTCATTGGCGAGCGAACCTTCAAATGAAGCTGCGGTTCCCTGAAAACCATACTGGACGCTGGCCGGCATGTTCAGGTCCTTTTGAGCCTTCTCGATAGCCGTAATTGCGCCTCCGAGCGCTGCATCCGGGGCAAGATTGAAAGACACGGTTACCGCCGGAAACTGTCCCTGGTGGTTGATTGAGAGCGGTTCCTTCACTTGCTCAAAATGAGTGAATGCGCTGAGCGGCACGGTATTGGAGGCTGCGGTGGTGGTGGCTGTATTGGAGCTTGAAGCAGTGCTGGTCGAGCCTACGCCTGACTTGATGGCATTTGAAGGCGCGTTAAGTGTTCCCGCAGAAGGAGTAAATGCCACAGTGGTAGTGGTCGCATTCGAACCGGCGGAGGAAGATCCTGTGGATGCAAACGACGAAGATGCTCCCGGGCCGGAACCTCCTGCTGAAGTGTTCGTCTGAATATACAGATCCGGAAGCTTGCCTGGGCCCTGCTGCGCATCTGGAGCAGCTTCGAGAATCACGTGATACTGGTTCAACTGCGTATACATCGTGCTGATTTGCCGCTGACCATAAGCGTCATAAAGGAGGTTATCGATGGTTGAAGGAGCAATACCAAGCCGCGATGCAGTTACGCGATCGATAACCAGGGATGCCGCCAAGCCTCCGGTTTGCTGGTCGGTCGCGACATCGGCAAGCTGAGGCAGCTGCTTCATCTTGTCAACAAGCCTGTTAGTCCACAAGTTCAACTCATTGGCATCCGGGTCTTCCAGCGTGTACTGATATTGGGTACGGCTGACGCGGTCATCCACCGTAATGTTTTGCACTGGCGCCATGAAAAGTTCGACGCCTTCGACCTGCTTGAGGCTCTTCTGAAGCCGGCGAATCACGTCGGAGGCGCTCATGTGGCGCACGTTCAGCGGTTTCAGGTTGATAGACATTCGTCCGCTGTTCAGCGTTGTGTTGGTTCCGTCCGCGCCGATAAAGGAAGATAGGCTCTCGACTGCTGGGTCCTGAAGAACAACGCGAGCCAGTTGCTGTTGCTTTTGTTCCATGGCCCCAAAAGAAACTGTTGCCGACGCCTGCGAGATCCCCTGAATCACACCCGTATCCTGAGTCGGGAAAAAGCCTTTGGGAATTACGATGTAGAGAACAATGGTAAGAATCAGCGTGGCAGCAGCCACCAACAGAGTGATGGTTTGATACCTGAAGACAAATTTGAGTGAACGGCCATAAGAGGCGATAACGCGCTCGAAGACCCGCTCCGAGGCTTTGAAGAACCGGCCTTGCTCTTCTTTCTCAGTGTGGCGCAAAATTCGCGAGCACATCATGGGCGTCAGGGTAAGAGAAACTACCGCGGACAGAATAATCGTGACGGCAAGCGTAACCGCGAATTCGCGAAAGAGACGGCCAATCACTCCGCCCATGAAGAGGAGCGGAATCAGCACTGCGATCAGCGAAACGGTCAGAGAGATAATGGTGAATCCAATCTGCTCCGCGCCTTTCATGGCCGCCTGCATTGGCGAGTCCCCGGCCTCAAGATAACGAGAGATATTCTCGATCATGACAATTGCATCATCGACAACAAATCCCGTGGAGATAGTAAGAGCCATCAGCGAAAGATTGTCCAGGCTGTAGCCAAACGCGTACATTGCGCCAAGGGTGCCTATCAGCGAGAGCGGCACAGCAAGGAAGGGAATGATGGTCGCATAGAGATTGCGCAGAAAAACAAAGATGACCAACACGACCAGCACAACCGTCAGCACCAATTCAAACTCAACGTCAGAAACGGAGGCATTGATAGCCGTGGTGAGATCAGTGAGCGGCGTGACCTTAATTGAAGCCGGCAGATTCACTTCAAGCTGGGGGAGGATTGCCTTGATGGCTTTCACCACTTTGATGGTATTGGCGCCCGGCTGCCTCTGAATGTTGACGATGACCGCAGGAGTCTCGTTCATCCATGCTGCCTGCTTGTTGTTTTCGATGCCGTCCACCACCATGGCAACATCCTTCAACATCACCGGCGCGCCATTGCGATAGGCAACCACAACTTTTCGATAGTCGTCGCTGGTCACCAACTGATCGTTGGCATTGATCTGGTAATCCTGATGAGGCCCGTCGAAGTTGCCCTTCGCGGCATTGACGCTGGTTTGCGTAAGCGCCGTGCGGAGATCTTCGAGATTCAGTCCGTAAGACGAAAGCGCCATCGGATTGGCCTGAACGCGAACGGCCGGCTTTTGTCCGCCACTGATGCTCACCAGGCCTACACCGCTCAGTTGCGAGAGCTTGGGTGCGAGGCGCGTATCCACCAGGTCCTCGACCTGAGAGAGTGGAATGGAGTCGGATGTGATGGCCAGTGTAAGAACGGGAGCATCCGCAGGATTTGTCTTGCTATAAACTGGCGGTGACGGAAGGCTCGAGGGCAAAAAACTCTGCGCGGCGTTGATCGACGATTGAACCTCTTCTTCGGCAATGTCGATGTTCAGCGTCAGGTCAAATTGCAACACGATGACAGACGATCCGCCTGAGCTGATTGAGGTCATCTGGCTCAGCCCCTGCAATTGGCCAAATTGGCGCTCAAGGGGTGCAGTCACCGTGGTCGCCATTACATCAGGACTGGCGCCAGGATAGAAAGTGAGCACCTGAATGGTGGGGTAGTCTACCTCTGGCAAAGCCGACACAGGGAGCTGAGTATATGCGACAATACCCACCAGCAGAATTGCGGCCATCAGCAGCGCGGTCGCAACAGGACGCTGGATGAAGGGGCTGGACGGATTCACGGGGCATTGCCCCCAGAGGAATTGGCCGCAGGCGCCTGCTTCGCCTCGACAAGCTTGCTCCCGCTCTGTAATTTATCGAAACTGCTGGTGGCCACAACCTCGCCGGGGTTGATTCCTTCCACCTGGGTCATGCCGCCATCGGCGATTCCCGTCTTGATATTGCGCACGCTCACTACACCGTTCGCAACAACATAAAGAAACGCCACCGGTCCATTGTGCTGAACGGCGGCAGTGGGAACCAGCGTTACGCCCTTTAGCGTATTTACCAGCAATCTTGTGTTGACAAACTGGTTTGGAAAAAGTGCGCCGTTCTTGTTGTCAAAGAGGGCGCGCGCCGTAACCGTTCCCGTGGTGGTGTTGATCTGGTTATCGACCGCGAACATCTTCCCCGATGCTATCTTCGTGGTCTGGGAGCGATCCCACGCATCCACCGGCAGCGTATGCATCTGTCGCATTCGCGCTTGCACCTGTCCCAGGCTGTCTTCTGCAAGGGTGAACACCACGGTGATAGGTTGTTCCTGTGTGATGACCACCAGCACCGTGGCTCCGGTTGCCTGCACCACGTTTCCGGGGTCCACCAGGCGAAGGCCCGCCTGGCCGGAAATTGGCGCGGTAATGTGACAGTAGTTAAGTTGGGCCTGGTCATAATTGACCGTACCCTGATCGTTCTTCACCGTGCCTTTGTCTTGTAGTACGATTTTTTCCTGGTCATCAAGCAGTTGCTTGCTGATACCGTTTCCTGCCCACGCCGCCCGGTATCGATCCAGATCCATCTGTGCCTGCGCCAGAACGTTTGTGTCACGTTCCAAAGCGCCTTCAGCCTGAAGCAACTGTGCCTGGTAGGGTCGCGGATCGATGTCGATCAGCGCATTACCTTTCTGGACAAATTGCCCTTCTCTGTAATACACCGCAGTCAGCACTCCGCTTGCCTGCGCTGTGATGGAGGCGGTATTGACCGGGGTGACGGTGCCGATAGCGTCAAGGTAGATGCCGATGTTGCCCTTTGTAGCAGTGGCGACCGTGGCAGTGACGGATGGCTTTACGTCAGCCAGCTTGCGCTTTGCCGCCGCTGCCTTGGCGTCGTTATTGTGGACAACCAGGATAACGGTTGCGACCAGAAGCAGCAGGAGAAGCAGGCTTGTCCAGAAAACCCAGCGCCTTTGATACCATGGGGGCGGCGCAGAAAATGGACGCTCTGTGCCAAGGTGCTGGACTTCCGGCTCGTCTTCGTACTCAGGCATGCATGACTCCACGTTCAAACGTTTTGGACAACGCGCCACTAGCAGAATTGCCAAAATTCGAGTCTATTGTATGGTCTGTTTTGCTCTATTAGAGAGCTACCGACCAGCGAGTGTGATTGTCTGCAATAGTATAGACGGACGCCCCCTTCTTCAACTGGAAACTACGCAGTTAGCTTCCTTTCGCGCCAACGCGCGGGAGCCTTAGACGTTCTTCTGGTCTTGTTGATGGTATGCAGTTTCACGCTCAAGACTCCTCGCACGCCCTTGCGGGGGCGCTATAAGCCTGCACCTCTGAAGGCGACATTTGTCCTTCGCCATGGAGCGGCGGTCAATTTTAGCCATACATTGCAAAGTCAATGCGTAACACTGGTTCTTGCATGACACACCACGGACCCAACCTGCCGGATTTTCCGGCGTGCAATCTCTATTGATTCCGACAACATAAAGAGGTTGCACAAAACCGCCGTGCGAGTGAGTCGGAGAGAATGAGGGACACAAATGAAACTGCTCCAGGGATTAGGATCAGGACTATGCCTAACAGTGCTCTGCCTTCTCGCCGCCCCTAAAGCCACGGCGGACGAGTGGGACCACAAAACCGTTCTTACCTTCAGCGGTCCCGTCGAAGTTCCGGGAGTGGGCCAGCATATCCTGCCGGCCGGCACCTATGTCTTCAAGCTTGTGGAGTCATCTTCGGACCGCCACATCGTCCAGATCTTCAACCAGGACCAAACCCAGGTGTTGACTACCATTCTTGCCATCCCCAATTACCGGTTGAAGGCCACCGACAAAACGGTTATCACTTTTCGTGAACGGCCCGCCGGCGAGCCTGAGGCTCTGAAAGCATGGTTTTACCCAAGTCATGAATGGGGCGAAGAATTTGTCTATGAAAGGTCCAGAGCAATTCAGATCGCGAAGGACACCAATGAGGCTGTGCTGTCGACTCCGGTTGTGATGGCATCATCGACCGCCGAAGCGCTCAATACAGCGCAGGTCGAGGCGGTCAACCCCAACGGAGATACCGTCGAAACAGCTGCAGTTGTGGACGCTGCTCCTGCCGTCGTGGTTGCCGCAACACAAGCGCCTGCTGTCACGCCGGCGCCTGAGCTTGTTGCGTCTCTGCCTAAGACTGCCAGCTATCTTCCCTTAGTTGGTCTCCTTGGTATGCTCTCGTTGTTCGGCGGCCTTGCCTTCTTGGGTGCCTTCGTGGGCTTCAGGAAGTGGGGCGCGTAAATCTATTGCGGAGCGCACCCCCAGAACCACCATGGTATTGGGGACGATTTACAGAGTGAGGCGGTACGCGAGTGTTGCCTCATTCTGTGCATTTTGTTGCCCAAGCTGAATACCAGGTTGGCCGCCTCGCAATGCGTCAGAAGACCAGGATGATGAATAAGAAAGCCGAATCCGCGGGACATATGCGAAGCGATGCGAACAGGCGAGCTTTCGAGCGCCCAGGCGAACGCCTGCGCATTTTAAAGAACAGCACCGTGATGCATTGTTGCCTCATCGGTTTGATCGCTTGGTTCGTTATGCCGTTGGCTCCCTTCGCGCAGGATCCCCAGCCATCGCCGAGCAATTTAGGCGGCGAGTATACCCTCAAGTTGAATGCCAACATGGTCATTCTGAGCGCGACCGTTGTTGACCGGCATAATGCTCTCGTTTCCGGACTTAACAAAGACGATTTCCAGATTTATGAGGACGGAGTACTTCAACAAATCAAGAACTTCAGTCACGAAGATACTCCGGTAACAGCGGGAATTCTTGTTGACAACAGCGGGAGCATGGGGCCGAAACGTGCCGAAGTGATCGCCGCAGCGATGGCCTTCTCGCGCTCCAGCAATCCCCAGGACCAGATGTTCGTGGTCAATTTCAATGACCATGTATCTTTCGGCCTTCCCGCGGCCACGCCCTTCACAGATCAGCAGGATCGACTGCAAGTGGCGCTCTCCGGAATCACTGCGATTGGCGAAACATCACTCTATGACGGGCTTGCTGCCGCTCTCGAACATCTCAAGCAAGGCACCCGCGACAAGAAAGTGCTTCTTCTGATCAGCGACGGCGGCGACAACGCAAGCAAGCATACACTGGCCCAGGTCATCGATATGGCGAAGCATTCTGCCGCAATCATTTATGCGATTGGCATCTTCGATGAACAGGACGGCGATCAAAATCCAGGGGTGCTGAAACGATTCGCGAAGGAGACAGGCGGCGAGGCGTTTTTTCCGGAATCACCGAAAGATATTATCTCGATTTGCGAGGGGATCGCTCGAGATATCCGCACCCAATACACTCTAACTTATGTCCCGACAATTGCATCGCAGGATGGGAGTTATCGGGCCCTCGAAGTAAAGGCAAGCACGCGCAGTCATGGGCGTTTGTCGGTTCGCACGCGGACTGGTTACTCTGTTCCACTAACTTCGCCGACAGCGGCAGCAAAGGCGATTGACCATGATACCCATAACTAAACAGCAGAGATTTAAAGTGAGAAGCCTCTCATTCATTGGCTGGACTGGGAGTATCTTATTCATCATCGGCGCGCTTGCGCTCTCTTATGTTGGTTTAACTCTGCTTTGTGCAAAGCACTACCAGGAAGCCGCAGGCAATGCTCTGGACAAGCGGATATATGCGGAGGAACAGCACAAGTCGGACTTACCTCAAGCCGTGGCCAAAGAGGGCGATGTTTTAGGCCGCATTGAGGTTCCAAGGCTGAAGCTGCGGGTGGCAATTCTCGAAGGCACAACACCACATACATTGCGGCTCGGGGTTGGGCATATCGGCGGCACTGCTCTTCCGGGAACGGCCGGCAGCATCGGAATCGCCGGGCATCGCGACACATACTTCCGCGGCCTTAAAGACATTCATAGAAGTGATGAGATCCTTCTTGAGACACCGGCGGGAACTTCCAGGTACGAGGTGGACTGGATCCGGATTACCGATCCCGCCGACGGCGGCATCCTGGCTCCCACAGCCAACTCCGGTCTAACCCTCGTAACCTGCTATCCATTTCACTATATCGGCGCAGCTCCAGAGCGATACGTAGTTCATGCACGCAGTCAGTAGCTGCTGGACAATCGGATCGTTGTGTTAGCGATTGACTGCTCCATTCATGGCTGAGAGAACGCTGCAGTTTGTTCACATGATCAGGTCGATGCTTCTCAATTTCCCGTTTCAGCCAAAAGATTGTGCTTGGCAGCCACAACCTTTGGAATAACGGGCGTGAGAAGAGTCTTGACTATCGGGATGACTGGCTACAGAACAGTTGCAAGTTTCACAGCTGCCGGCTTCAGTTCAGCTTCGATTTTGGGAATGTGCGGCTTCTGGGCGTTATGCCCCGGAAGCTGGTCGAGAAGAACTACATTGAGCAAAGCTCGGTTCACTTGAATGCGGTCGTTGTAGTTGATATAGCCGAGCGTACGAAAACGATTCATGAAAAAGCTGACGCGAGACCGCGTGGTGCCGATCATCTCCGCCAGCGTTTCCTGTGAGATGGGAGGAATGAACAGGTCCCGTACCCCCGGCTTGCCGAATTCCGCCATGATCAAGAGAATCCGCGCCAGGCGCTTTTCACTTGAATTGAAAAGTTGATCGACAAGATCTGCCTGAGTTCGCATGCTGCGGGTCAGCATGTATTTCAGAAAAAAGTCGCAGAACGCCGGCTCGTCATGCATAACGCGAGCCATCTCATCTTTCGTAATTTTGAGAGCTGCGCACGAGTTCACAGCAGACGCAGTCGCCAAACGCAGCGCTGAAATGGACGCCAGCGATTCTTCTCCGACAAAGTCGCCAACGGAGAGGAGCGTGATTGTGGCTTCTTTACCTGCCTGCGAAACCACTGTGAGTTTCGCCCGGCCCCTCTGAAGGTAGAAGACGGTGTCGGCCAGATCTCCCTGGGAGAAAAAGGTCTCCTTTGGCTCCAGCTCAACAATTCTGCGCCCCAGCCCCGCGTTCGCAAGAAACTCGGCGCAATCGAATGTATTTTGGATGTCTTTGCTCTTCAAAATCTGCCTTCGTTCAAAAAGGTTTGGCCGGTGTGATGGCTGAATGCACAGGAAGAAGTCGCTTTGGATTGGAAATGACCGGTAATTGTGACGAATTCATCAAGGACCGCAGAAGAGGAGCTTCAGGCAGCAATATCTGAGCCTAACCCGCGTCCTGGTATCGGCAACGCAGTCCTGACCAGCTTCAGAAAGATCCGGCGTCACATCTGGGGCAGATCGCCCATGCCTGAGGGCGGTGACACTCAAACACTTTCTATGATGATATCTGGCTTTGGCCCGTGTCTGGTCTGTATTGCTCATGCCGGTGGGTCTAAAGATGCGATTGAAGCGGACGTCGCGTCAGCCGTATGACGCAAACGAAACATAAGGCACCTGCTGTCGACGGGGAGCAAATATGACCATTCATTGACCTTCTAACTCTGACACCATCGCGATAGACCTGACCAAACCCAGCAGGTGTCTTTGACGATGCTTTGTTGCTTGGCGAGAGGCGAACTTGTCGGAGGCGAGCTTTTGAATTCATCCATCAAGAAGCAGAACTCGGAATCCAGACACATTTGCCATGGATATCTGGCAAACAGCCCAGGTAGCTTGCCGGCTTCGAAAGCTCGCTGCAAAAGGACCAGAGGGACGCTGCTCCAGTTGTCGCTGACCGCCGCTCTCCTAGCTTTTCCGATACTGGCAAATCCGCAATCGCTGCCTTTCTATGAAGACGACTCCGTCGCCGCGCCAGACACTACCTCAGGCAAGATTGATCTGACATATGTGCGTCCAACCGAAAAAACCAAGATCGTCAACTATGTTTTCGACACCTTCGGTCCGTACCCTATTGTCGGTGCCGCGTTCGGTGCAGGCATCAACCAGTTCAGTAATGCTCCTCCAGAGTGGAACCAAGGGGTTAAGGGTTACTCAAGGCGATTCGGTTCCGACTATGGCATTGCAGTGGTAGCCACATCGACCCGCTATGGGCTGTCGGAAGCCTTCAGGGAAGACGCAATGTATTACCGCTGCGAGTGCAGAGGCACGTTCCCGCGATTGCGCCATGCCCTGGTCTCCACCTTGACGGCGCGCCGCGGAGAAGACGGCCACCGTGTTTTTTCTATTCCTGCGCTCGTCGGGCCGTATGCGGGCACGATGACTGCCACCTACGGTTGGTTCCCCAGCCGCTACGACGCCAAAGACGCGTTCCGAACGGGCAACTACAGTCTGCTTGCATTTGCGGGCGAGAACGTTGCCCTGGAGTTCCTTTATAGCGGACCCCACTCCCTGCTTGCACGCATGCATCTCAACAATACGCACGGTGCGCCAGACCCTGGTCCAAATCATTGAGCAATAGCGGATTCATTGCCGTCCCTCCCGCCAACCCAACGCTGCCGCGCCGGCAAGACATTCCCCTGCCCTCCTTTGTCGCCCCGGTCATGAGCTTGGCCGAAGAGTTTTTTGAGTGGTTTGGCAGCATCGGCATCTTTTCCTGGAACGTTCTCAAAGCGGCGGTAACGCCTCCATATGAGTGGCGCGAGCTGATTCGGCAACTCGATGAAGTTGGGTCGAAATCTCTGCCGTTGGTGGCCATGGCCGGTGCAGCTATCGGTGTGATTATCTCTCTAGAAGCACGCTACAGCCTCAGTAGATTCGGCGCCAAATCGATGTTTCCGGCGACTCTCGTCTATTCCGTCTTACAGATAATGGGTCCAGTTATCACCGGCCTGGTCGTATGCGGTCGCGTGGGCGCAGGCATTGGCGCTGAACTGGCGTCGATGAAAGTAACCGAGCAGATTGACGCCATCGAGGCCTGCGCTATCAACCCATACCGACTGCTCGCGGCAACGCGCATCCTAGCCTGCATCTTGATGTTGCCCCTGTTAACCCTTGGCACCGACGCATGTGCCCTGCTAACGGGCTGGTTTGCGCAAACGATGGTTGAGCCGCTCTCGTTCCATCAGTTCATCCAAGACGGCTTCAAGGGCTCGACCTTCAATGCTTTCCTGCCGCAAACATTCAAGACCGCGGTGTATGGCCTGATTATCGGGCTTATTGCGTGCTTTCAGGGAATGCGCACGCGCGGCGGAGCTGAGGGCGTGGGCCGTGCGGCAACAAACTCGGTTGTGCTCGGTTCTCTTTTTCTTATTCTGGCCGACGTAGTGCTGGTGAAGTTTATCCTCGTTGTCTTTCCATAACCTTCAACCATTGATGCAACGCTTATGAGAGAAGAATGGCCACAGCCTTTGACATTGCGATGATGCAAGAACGAACCGAGGAAGACGGCAGCGCGCCTGTTGTCGCCGTCGAGAATCTGCGTAAGGCCTTCGGAACTCTCAAGGTTTTGGACGGAATCAATTTAAGCGTCAACCGAGGCGAAACACTGGCCGTGCTCGGACGCAGCGGCACGGGAAAAAGTGTTCTGCTGCGGCTTATTATCGGCATCGAAACTCCTGATTCAGGGTCGGTCTCCATTCGTGGACAAAACATCGCTGGCCTTGCCATTGACCAAATGGGGGAAATCAGGAAGAAGATCGGCTTTCTCTTTCAACATGCCGCGCTCTACGATTCGCTCACCATCGCGGAGAATGTGGCCTTTCCGCTCGAACATCACCGAAGAGATATGTCCCGCTCAGAGCGCGGCGACCGGGTGAAGCAGTTGCTTGACGAAGTTGGTATGGTAGGCGGCTTCGGAAAGTTGCCATCCGATATCTCAGGTGGAATGCAGAAGCGCGTGGGCCTGGCGCGCGCGCTCGCGCTTGAGCCTGAGATTCTGCTTCTCGACGAACCGACAGCCGGTCTCGATCCAATCAGTTCAGGGGAAATCAATGACCTGATACTCAAACTCCAGCGGGAGCGCCAAATGGCATCCATTGTTGTAACACACGATCTGCATAGTGCGAAAACGATTGCCGATCGCCTGGCTCTGCTTGATCAGGGCAATGTAGTGATTGAAGGCAGGTTTGAAGATCTTGAACAAAGCAACATCGAATTTGTTAACGAATTCCTGAAGCAGTCGTAGGAGGAACTATGTCGAGATTGGCGCGGTTAGGGGCATTCATCTTTGTAACATTGGCAGTTCTTGCCGCTGGCGTCTTCATAATCGGGAGCAAGGAGTATCTGTTTCGCTCCACATACCAACTGAAAGCGCAATTCGACAATGTCGCGGGCCTCTCTGCCGGAGCTGACGTACAAGTCGGAGGAGTTCACAGCGGAACCGTGCAAAGCATCGCCTTGCCGCATAATCCCGGCGAAAAAGTGACGGTACTCATGAGCCTTGACAGATCCACGCACGAAATTATCAAGGCAGACTCAGTAGCATCCATTGAAACCGAAGGAGTGTTAGGTAACCAGTACGTTGCGATTTCATTCGGATCGTCCGGGCAAGCCGAAGTAAAGGACGGCCAGATCATTCAAAGCGAACCTCCGCTCCAGATGTCGGACCTGTTCAAGAAAACGAGCGGCATTCTGGACAGCAGCCAGTTGGCCATCAACAATGCGACGTTAGCGACGGCTCATCTGAGTTCGATAAGCGCCAAAATCGATTCCGGCCAGGGAACCGTGGGAGCGCTTGTAAACGACAAGCAGCTCTACAGCAATCTTGAGCAGACCACTACTACCCTGCACGCTACGATGCTCCAGGCGCAGACCGGTGTTACTGACTTTAAGGAGAATATGGAAGCGCTGAAACACAACTTCTTATTGAGCGGATATTTCAAGAAGCGCGGCTACGAAGATTCAGGGGATATTACCGCAAATGGAATTGTGTCTCTTCCGCAGGGAGAACCTCTGAAAACATTCACATTCACTGCAAAGCAACTCTTCAACAGCCGCGATTCAACCAAGCTCACAAGCCAGAAAACGCTTGACGCAGCCGGCTCTTTTCTAGCGCAGAATTATTTTGGCCTGGCGGTTGTCGTAGTATCCGCCGGCATGGAAGGTGATAGTCAAAAGGATCTGGAACTCACTCAAGCCAGGGCTATGGTGATACGCGACTACATGGTTGAGAACTTTGGCTTTGACGACAGTCAGCTCAAGACGTTGGGCCTGGGCAAGCAGCCGGGCTCGAACCCGGATTCTGGATGGGGTTCGATTCAGATTCTCATCTTCCCGCCAGGAGTCGACGCGCCACTTGAACAATCGCACCCGGCATCTAATTTCTCAATAACAACTCTCACACCGCCGGCTCAAGTGCCTGTGGCAGCCACTCGTCAACCATAGCGCACGACGCTACGAGCGGATGCAAAGAGCTTGCGCGCCTCAACCAACGCCTTGCAACAAGGGAGAACGAATGACAGGAAACAAACATAACTTTGAGGGACATAGCAGCGACAGCGGGGCGCCCGATCCAGGCCCATACTGGAAGCGTATGCATCGTGACTGGCGATTCTGGGTCGGTGCTCTACTTATGTTTGGTGCGCTCTCCATTTACGTTCTGAGCGGAGACTTGGCGTGGGTGCCGCGCAGTCAGCCTCGGCTGTCTGTGCCGGCTGCATCCGGAAAATAATGGGGCCTGTTTCTCTTTCAAATCGATCGCCCCAACCGATTTACGTGTGCTTTATAGCTCAGCAATTCGGTCATATCCTTGGAAGAATATATCAGGACCGGTAACTGTTTCCATCCTCCTCCTGGTTCCTGCACTTATACGCTTTATCGGGCGTATGTTCCTCTTATGCGTCGACTTACTGCAAGGACGCACGGAACAAAACATCACCTTCTTTGGAGGAGCGTGTTTTCCCTCTTTGTAAAGGCGCATTCACCATTGCGCTTATGCAAAGGCAAACACTTCCACACGACTTTCTCGAACAGCTCGACGATTCGTTGAGAGTGGATCAAGTCCACACAAAGATCGGAGACAATGAAATGCCCCTCGTTACTGTTGTACTCACGCTGCTGGTAGTCGGCGTTTTGTTATGGCTGGTAAATCGCTATATTCCCATGCAAGGAACCATCAAGGGAATTCTCAACGCTGTTGTAGTGATTGTGCTCGTTGTATGGCTCATCAAAATCTTTGGATTGCTTCATTACGTTACCCAGTTCCGTGTAGGGCCATGACGGATCAACCTGTTAAGGCTTGGATCATTGTGCCCGTCAACAAAACGCAAGTTCAACGCAGTAGGGCAGGGTTCTGCCTGTAGGAGAAATCTTGAAACGCATAATTCTGTTCGCATTCGGAAGTGCCCTAAGCCTGAGCGCGTTCGCACAGGCCAATCCTCACACTACGACGGTTATCGAAACCGTAGGCCCTACGTCCACCTACCGCGTGGTCGTGATTAATCGCACGGTTCAGGCGGTCAACTATCAGCATCGCAGCGGTGCCTCGGATGTGGATTTTGCCGGCACAGCATTGATGCCTTCAGCCGACGGGAAGGCTAAGGTGCGAAGCAAGCGCGGCACTTTAGAAGTTGAAGCCGAATTCGGAAATCTGCAAAGCCCTATAACCTTTGGCGGCGAATACCTTACCTATGTTTTATGGGCGATCTCACCCGAAGGCAGGGCAGCAAATCTTGGTGAAGTGCTGGTGGGCGACAATAACCGAAGCAAGTTGACTGCAACCACCGATCTCCAGGCATTTGCTTTGATTGTCACCGCGGAGCCGTACTACGCCGTCCGGCAGCCGAGCAATGTCGTTGTCCTCGAGAACGTAGTTCGCGCGGACACGAAAGGAACTGCCGAAGCAGTAAATGCGAAGTACGAGTTGATGGAGCGTGGGGGCTACATTCCCACCGGATACAAGTTTGACCCGGTCGTCCTGAGTGCGAGTCTGCCGTTGGAGTTCTATGAGGCGCGAAATGCGCTACGGATCGCTCAATCTGAGGGAGCCGAATCGTATGCAAACGCAAGCTACCAGCACGCCGTCGAGTTGATGAACAGTGCCGACGCCGACGCCATGAATGGGCACGGCGAAAGAAAGCCGCTAATTGCCGTTTCAAGAGAGGTTGTACAGACTGCCGAGGATGCGCGCGAAATCGCAGTCAAGAAGATCGATGAGCAGCGTCAGGCGAACGATCTCCAGGCTTCCAGCGACGCACAGGCAAGATCGCAGGCTCAAGCTGACGCTGCCATTCGCCTCAAGGAGCAAGCACAATCCGATGCGGCAAGGGCCCAGGCTGACACGGCAGCTGCTCAAGCCGACACGGCAAAGGCGCAAGCTGAAACAGTCGCTAACCAAACAACTTCGGCAGCCGCAATCTCCGCGGCTCAGGCCGACGCGGAACAGGCTCGCATCGCAGCGCAGAATGCTCAGCAGGGTGAGCATCAGGCCGACAGCGATAAGGCCGCAATGCGCGCGGAATTATCCGAAAAACTGAACACAATTCTTGCAACTCGTGATAGTGCGCGTGGACTGATTGTCAGCATGTCCGATGTATTATTCGACACGGGACAGTACTCGTTGAAGCCAGGCGCACGCGAAAAACTCGCAAAAGTTGCTGGAATTCTGATCTCCTACCCGGGACTCAACATTCAGGTTGGCGGATACACCGATAACGTCGGCGGCGATGACATGAATCAGAAATTGTCGGAGAATCGCGCTGATTCGGTACTCAATTACCTTGTGCAACAAGGTGTTACAACAAACTCAGTGAGCGCCAGCGGCTTCGGCAACACATCGCCGGTGGCATCCAACGACACTTCCAGCGGCCGACAAGAGAACCGGAGAGTTGAGTTGGTCGTTTCTGGTGATGCAATTGGAAGCCCTCAAATGTAGTAACTAGCAACGTGCGCTGACGAAACCACCAATACGCTGCGGTCTAGAAAAGAGGCCGCAGCGTATATTTGGTAATCCATCTCGGTTGCAGAGACGAAAGGTGTGAAAATGCTTGCTACTGTACTGATAGTACTTCTGATCTTGGCGCTGCTAGGCGCGCTGCCCCGGTGGCCGCATAGCAGGAATTGGGGATATTATCCGAGCGGAGGATTGGGATTAGTTCTTCTGATCATCATTATTCTCCTGGTTCTTGGCCAGATTTGAACGTGAAAAGAGGATATGATGTCGCTTCCTGATACGATTCACTCGGAAAACGCTTTAGCAGGTCCCCTCATTGAAGCAGATTTGCATATTGCGATGAAGGCGTGCAAGCTGCCTTTGCCAACCCGCATTGCGTTTGTAGGAAACTACTTGCCGCGTGAGTGCGGCATTGCTACTTTTACCACCGACCTGTGCACCGCCCTCGCGACAGAATACGGGGAAGAGCGTCTCTTTGCCATACCGGTGAACGATCCGGAATCGAGCTATGATTATCCCAAACGGGTTCGCCTGGAACTTACGCAGGAGGACCTTGCCTCGTATGAGCGCGCAGCCGATTTCCTCAACTTCAACGGTAATGACCTTGTCTGTCTGCAGCACGAATATGGTATTTACGGCGGCAACGCAGGGTCCCACATTCTCGCCTTGCTGCGCAAATTGACAATGCCGCTGGTTACCACCCTACACACGGTGCTGAGAGAGCCCGACGCGAATCAGAGGATAGTACTCGAAGAGATTGCTCATCTTTCAGATCGAATGGTAGTAATGAGCGAGTTGGCAGCACAGTTGCTAAACGAAGTGTATGCGATTTCGAGAGAAAAAATCGATGTAATTCCACACGGTGTCCCTGATCTTCCCTTCATGGACCCAAACTACTTCAAAGACAAGTTTGGTACGGAAGGCAAATCTGTTCTCCTTACTTTCGGTTTGTTATCGCCGAATAAAGGCATTGAGAACGTCATTCAGGCACTCCCTGCAATTCTGGCAAAACAACCGAACGTCGTGTATATCGTATCTGGAGTGACCCATCCACATATCCGCCGGCGGGAAGGTGAGCGTTATCGTGAAGAACTGCAGGCACTTGCAAAACGGCTTGGCGTTTCCGATCACCTGATTTTCAATAATCATTTTGTAGGTACCGAAGAATTGATAGAGCATGTAGGCGCGGCAGATATTTACATCACACCCTACCGGCATGAGGCACAGGTTGTCTCTGGCACGCTTGCGATTGCCCTCGGGGCAGGTAAGGCGATCATTTCCACACCTTATTGGCATGCCAAAGAGTTACTCGCAGAAAAGCGAGGCGTAATCGTACCTTTCGACAGTTCCAGTGCGATCGCTGAGGCTGTTCTTGCATTACTGGAAAATCCCTCGGAACGTCATGCTATGCGGAAGAGGGCCTATCTTCATTCCCGCGGAACGACTTGGGCGAAGACGGCGCGGGCTTACATGGCGAGCTTTCAACGGGCACGTTTTGAGCGCTCACTGCGACCACGAGCCGCACGGCAGGGCGATCTTGCAGTGGCGCCAGCGGACCCTCTGCCCGCGCTTAATCCTGGTCATTTGTTGACTATGACTGACGACACAGGCATCTTGCAGCACGCGATTTTCTCGGTGCCAAACACACGCGAGGGCTATACAACCGACGACAACGCACGCGCCCTTCTTGTGTCAATTCTTTTGGATGAGAATCATCCTTATACGGAAAGAAGTGAGTATCTGAGCCTTTCTCATCGCTATTTGTCTTTTTTATGGCTGGCCTTTCATGCCGACACAGGAAGGTTTAGAAATTTTCTTGGTTACGATCGCAAGTGGCTCGAAGATATTGGGTCGGACGACAGTCATGGGCGCGCGCTATGGTCACTGGGCAAGGTACTCGGTGCCTCGCGAAATGCGGGCCTGAGAGGTGCGGCCGGAAGGCTCTTCGAAGCCGCGGTCCCCGCAACACTTGCGTTTACCAGTCCGCGCGCCTGGGCATTTAGCATCCTCGGCATGCAGGCCTATTTGGACTGGTTCCCCGGAGATAGAGCTATTCAGGGAGCACGTAATATCCTTGCCAATCGGCTTCTTGATATCTATGATCGAAGTCACTCCGAGACATGGAAGTGGTTCGAAAGAAGCCTCTCCTATTCAAATGCAAGGCTTCCGCAAGCCCTTATTCTGGCAGGATGGAGGAGCGGCAACCAAAGAATGATTGAGGCCGGAATGGACTCTTTGAAATGGCTCGTAGCCGAACAATACCGCGACGACAAAGAGATCTTCGTGCCCATCGGGTCTAGCGGATTCTTCATAGAAGGAAGCGATAAGGCGCGCTTTGATCAGCAGCCAGTGGAAGCCTGCGCGACAATATCTGCTTGTCTCGAAGTATTTAAGTTGACGGAAGAAAGCCAGTGGCTTGATGAAGCTCGCAGAGTCTTTGGCTGGTTTCTCGGCAAGAACGATCTCCGGGTTCCTCTTTACGATCCAGTGACAGGTGGATGCAAAGACGGGCTTCACCCGGATCGCGCGAACGAAAATGAGGGAGCTGAATCCACGCTCTCGTTTCTCATGGCTTTGCTCGAAATGCAAGCGGCCAAAGTAACAAGCGCAAACGCATTGAATCATGGAATGAGTGTCTCCTATTGAATCCAAATAACTCCGTGGACGAGTCATCGGAATCGGTCGATCTTGAGCAGGCGAAGGTGAAAGCGTGCGCCGATTTGCCGTTGCTGAAGCGCTATTCCAGCAATCCGCTCCTCAGCCGCAAAGATTGGCCATACCCCATTAACAGCGTATTGAACGCTGGCGTCGTGCGACTGGCTGATGGCGACACCCTGCTGCTTTGCCGCGTTGAAGATCGGAGCGGTTTATCGCATCTTTGCGCTGCCCGTTCTGCCAACGGGGTTGATAATTGGCGGATCGACCCTCAACCTACTTTGATCGCGAATCCGCAAGAATACCCTGAGGAGATTTGGGGTATCGAAGATCCGCGTATTACCTACGTCCCTGAACTCGAGCAATGCGCCGTGGCTTATACATCCTTTGCGCGAGGAGGCCCCGGAGTCTCACTGGCGTTAACTAAGGATTTTCGAAGCTTTGAACGATTCGGCGTAATTATGCCTCCGGAAGATAAGGACGCTGCGCTCTTGCCTAGAAGATTCGGCGGACGTTGGGCTATGATTCACCGGCCAATGACGGCACTGGGCGCTCATATGTGGATATCCTACTCGCCCGATTTGAAACATTGGGGAAGCCATAAAATCATTCTGGAGGCGCGGCGCGGCGGATGGTGGGATGCGAATAAGATTGGCCTGTGTTCTCCACCTATTGAAACTACAAAAGGCTGGTTGATGATTTACCACGGAGTGCGGCAAACCGCATCGGGCAGCATTTATCGTCTTGGCTTGGCGCTCTTCGATCTGGAGAAGCCAGAGATTTGCTTGCAGCGCGGAAATTCATGGATATTCGGACCAGAAGCCCCATATGAACGTGTCGGAGATGTTAATGACGTCGTTTTCCCATGTGGACAGACCATTGACGCGGACGGGGACACCATTAATCTTTATTACGGCGCGGCCGACACCAGCATTGCGCTTGCCAGGGGCAGCATCCGATGTCTCCTCGCCTGGCTGAACGCTAACACGAGTTTGCCAGAGAGACGAGCATTTTAGCTTGGGCGATAGTGATGCCGGGAAGGATGGTTAACGTGGTGAATGCAAGCCGTAACTGGCCCGATTGGCTACCGCATCTGCTTTGCATACGCCGAAAGTGTCCGCGTTGTAATTCAGTGAAATTTAAACAAGCGGAGTTGCGTCCGTTTGACGGTCTGTTGGCTATGTTTGCATTGAAACCTGTTCGATGCATGTTTTGTTGGCGAAGGTACTACTGGATTACTTTGCGCGGGGCGAACGCGGGATAGGTCGTCGATTGTTGCGATTGTATTGAATCTTCCGCGTTGAAATTCAAGGTTAAGTTTGTATGAGCGTCTTAGTCCGGCAATCGGCTCTGTATGTTGCGCCGCGCGTGAATCACCCAATCGCGCCGCACTGGCTTACGCATCTGGGAGCACTGGGCCTGTTCTCTGTTTCGGTGGTAGATTCGTCGGTCATCCCTCTTCCTTTGCCGGGCAGCACCGACCTGCTGTTGCTTTGGTTGGTTGCGCACAGCGGAGATCCATGGCTGCTCACCCCGTGCGCCATTGCAGGCAGCATTCTGGGCGGGTATACCACCTGGCACATTGGCCGCAGAGGTGGCGAAGCGGCGCTGCGCCGCCATGTGCCGGCGCGTCTTCTTCGGCGAGTCGTCGCCTGGGTAAAACGTAACCCAGCCCTGGCTGTCTTTATTCCGGCATTGCTTCCTCCGCCAATTCCGCTCTTGCCGTTTGCGCTTGCTTCCGGCGCGCTGGGAGTCTCGCGCAGGCGCTTCCTCGTCGTCTTTGGTGCGGCTCGCAGCCTGCGTTATTCATTCGTTGCATGGCTTGGTGTGACCTACGGGCGCAAGATCGTCCGTCTGTTCTCAGGAAGCCTCCAAAAGTGGTCGACTCCGTTGCTTTGCGTATTTGCCGTCCTGCTGGCGGTCACCGTCTGCTACGGTGTATGGAAGATTCAAGGCTTGCGTAAGATCGAGGCCGCTGAGAAGCTTGCCTTGCAGAACGAAGCATCTCGGGCCGTCTAACTCCCGCCGTCGTTGTGTCCTGCGCTTCCTGTCTTGAGCATTTGCAGTTGTTTCAAGGTGCAAGTGTTTCCGATCCCAGAGCAAAAAGAACGGCCGGGTGTGATTACCCGGCCGTAAGCTGCTTCTATGAATGGTCAGCTTGCAATCGGACAGTCCAGCTACTTCCTGGACTCTGACCCGGATTCGTGAGGCTGCGTTTGACTCGCATGAGGTTGGCGATTCTGTAGAGACTGCTGCTGCGATGAGTGTTTTTGCTGTAGAGCCTGCGTCTGTTGTTGGTGCTTCTGGTCAAGTTTCTGCGTGCTGGCGTTCACCGTTTGTTGATGTTCCGAATCCTGCTTCTGCTGAAGTTGTTGCCGCTCTTGGGTTTGCGTGGCGATCAACTTGTCCTGCTTCTGTTCGTACTTCTTATCTGCCTTCGCATTCCCGGAGTTGGCCGGTGCCGGACGACCAATTGGGGGAAGGTCATTAGGATGCACAGCGGGGCGAGCTGGAGCGTTGTCCGAACGCACTGCCGGCGCTTCGACGCGCGGCTCAGATGCGGCACTGCCCACTGGAGCCTTGGCCGGCTCCGTCGCCCGCGCAGCCGTTGGCGCCTGGCGATCGTTAAGACCTACAGGCAAGCTTGTCGCCGTTGTGGATGGTTTGCCGTGATTCACAGATGCCCGCGATTCCGGGTTAGAGCGCGCAGCTTGTGCATGTTCAGTTTGAGCTGCTACCGCCGGAATGTGTTTCTGCCTTGCTGCGGCCTCTTGTTTCGAGTTTGCCCGCACTTCAATCCCGCCAACGCCGCCGTTGAAACTGACGCGATTCTCCTTGTTGTTGATAGTGACGTTGGCGGTATACACATTGTGAATATTCACGCCATCCACGTTGTTTACAGAACGGTTATAGAAGAAGTGCCCGTTGTCCCAACGGCCGCCTTCATAACCTTCGCCGGAGTAACCGAAGCCGTAGTCGATCCCGCCGTAGAAGCCGACTTCTGGGCCCCAGTATCCGTCATTGAAGACGAATCCACCGTCGCCCCAGCCCCAATAGCCTGGAGTCCAAAGTAAGCCTTCTTCCGGCGCCAATACCCACGTTCCGGGCACCCAGTAGTAATCGGAGACGCTGTCGTCATAAGCCCAATAGCCCGGTGTCCATAGATAGCCATCTCCGGGGCAAATGGACTGTTCGTACATGGGCAGAGCGGGTGGGCCAATTGCGATCCTTATACCTATCTGTCCAAACACGATGGCCGGAATGGCCAATGCAAGAAACACTAACAGAGTTCGGATGGTACGCATATGAGTCCTTGTGCCAATAGTCCTTCGATTGCCCGGCTATGTTTTGCCCATCGGAGCTGCGAGGATTGAAAGGCGGCGCATGTTGCGTCAGGTCAAGATTTACACCCGAGTCTTGCTTAGTCTGTGTACTAACGCTCACCCCGTGCTGACGCTGCGCGACAAAAAGTCTACACCACAAACATCGCAACACTCGCCGCAAACATGGCTACTGTAGTGACCGCAACAACAATCCACCCCAGGCGGGAGCTTGGTTGGCCCTGCATCAGTTTCTTGTCCCTGGCGACAATCAGAATCGCCATCAGGAGGAACGGCGCCAGCAATCCGTTGATGACTGCCGTCCAGTAGAGCGCTTTCACAGGGTTGATGCCAATGAAATCCAGCGCGACGCCCACTCCTGTTGAAACCAGAATCAGAGCGTAAAACCAGCGTGCCTGTCTCAGTTTCTTGTTCAGCCCCTGACGCCACCCAAGAGTTTCGGCAAAGGCGTATGCCGTCGATCCGGCGAGCGTCGGGATGGCAAGGAATCCAACGCCGACTATCCCCAATGTGAACAAGGTCGTTGCAAAGTTTCCGGCAAAAGGCCGCAGCGCTTCGGCTGCCTCGCGTGAGGTCGCGATCTTCGTAATGCCGTGCCTGTTGAGTGTGATGGCAGTTGTCAGGATGATAAAGAACATGACCATATTCGAGAAAAACGCGCCAACCCCCACATCGATGTTTCTCAAACCAAGCTCTTCGGGCGTGGCTCCTCTGCGCAATGCGAGTGAACTCTGGCCTGACGACTTTTCCTCTTCAACTTCTTCGCTCGCTTGCCAGAAAAACAAATACGGACTTATAGTAGTGCCAAGAATCGCCACCAGCATAGCCCATTCATCCCTGCCGTGCGGCATTGACGGAATGAGCGTGTCGCGCAGCACCTGGCCCCAATCAGCGCCCACCACAAACGCTGTAGCCGGATACGCGAAAAGCACAAGAACCAGCCACTTGAGCACATTTGCAATCTGGTCATATTGAAGCCGGATCGTCGCCCATGAAATAAGCAGTGCAAACGCAACCACTAGCCAGTGGGAGTTAATCCCCGACAGCATCGCAGCCGCATCTGCCATGCCCGCAAGATCAGCCCCAATATTTATCGTATTTGCGCCCAGAAGAGCGATAACGAAAACCAGCAAAAGCCATCTTGGAAATCGTTGTTTGAAGTTTCCGGCAAGTCCTTGTCCTGTCACCTTGCCAATGCGGGCGCACATCATCTGGACCGCGGCCATCAGGGGCCACGTTATAAGTGCGGTCCATAACAACTTGGTTCCAAGCTGCGCCCCGGCAACGGAATAGGTGGCGATGCCCGAAGGGTCATCGTCTGCGGCCCCGGTGATGACGCCAGGACCTATAGCTCTCAATAGTGATCGAATCCACCGAGATAGGCTCGGTGGATTCGATGTAACATCCTCCTGATGAGGTTTTAGTTCTTTTTGTTGCACCCAGCATCCGCCGTTGGACCATTCATGCCGAGTTTCACGCGTGCATCGACATGTGCATCGCTGCACGCGGTTGCATTATGGGCCGACTCTTTCGCCTTGCCCCACGCGCCTTCGACCTTGCCCTTGACCTGCTGAACCATGCCTTTAGCCTGCAGTTTTGGATTGTCGGTCAACTCGCCCGCCTTGCGCTTTACACTTCCGGCCAATTCGTCAATCATGCCCGTCACTTGATCTTTATTCACAACTTCACCTCGGTGGATTTATTCCTTCTCGATTTCTTTGAGGCACCCGAATACTACTCGAGTGTCTCAAGCGAAAGAAGCTGCAGCTGGCGCCGTTGACTTGCTGCTCCAGCCTGATTGAGATTAGCGGATCACTTTTTCTCTAGTCTGAGCTATTGAGACCACGACCGGTATAAAGGACGCCGTTCACTATCAACGCGCATGTTCCCTCAGAATTGGAGCAGTCTAACCCCCATTCTCAAGTCATTGTTGCACAGCCTGCTCTGTTCTGGATGAGATCAGCATCTTCTTGAGTTGGGGCATTCCACTGGCAAAGTATGGGTAGAGCGTGGCTTTCTGAGCTGATAGGTGCCTTGAACTGCGGGCAACCGGAAGCGTCTCGGACTCATTGGCTACAGATAGGGCTACGCCCTGCTGAATGATGCACGGAAGCACTCTGACCTTGGCCAGAAAAAACCAAGGATATTGCGTCAACTCCATATGTTCCACTTCCGCTGCATTGAAGTGCGCGCTTACGTGGCGAAGCGCCAACTTGAGCCCGCTCGCGATCGCTTCCTGCGATGTATCTCCAACGCCGTTCCGCATCGGGCCATCGGCGATCCTGACAAAACTCCAGCCGTGCAGTGTGAGTTGTTTCTCTAATCGAAGCGTATTTGCTAACCGCACAAAGTTCCAGTCCTCGCCAAAATCTTCTGTCGTTAGTCCGAGGCCATCGGGAAGTTCAATGCGGTTGCGCAGAAGTACATGTGATTGAGAAATGGTGCGCATCGTTCACAATCTCTTTCTTTTTGTCAGTAACTGAAGTTCGGAGAACTTCCCGTAAAGGCTGCCGGCTCTGCGGCATTCCGTTGAAATGGCGTTGAGGGCATCCGGTCTGCCGGCTGAACGATTGCATAGTGAATTGAACAGTGGCAATACATGCAATCTATCTTGCGCTTCGGGCCGCCAGTGCCGAGAGTCTCCGGGAAAGTCCGCAGACATTCCGGGCAGGTGATCGTAACAGACGCATCCGGGGAGAAGTCGTGAGTGTTGCGATGAATCCAGAGAGGCGCGTCGGGGCTGGTGGGCGGGTGTGCATTCCGCTCCAACTTGGGAAGTGTGTTCATAATCCGCAAAAGAGCTCCGATGCTGCTGCCCTTTTGGAAATATGCATCGGCAGCAACGCCGGAAGGCACTTCGTCACCGGTGAATGACCCGCTCATGGCAATCGTCCGGATCGCGGGAAAGCGGCGTCGGATTACGGAGAGCAACTCGAAGCCGGACATACCGGGCATATTGAGATCGGAGAGAAGCATCTCGGGAACTTCATTCCGTATCTCGCGTAATGCGGAGAAACCGTTTTCAGCGGTTCGCACGCTGTACCCTATTTCACTAAGCACCTGGGACAACAGCTCTCGAATGGAAGAGTCATCATCGACAATTAGGAGTGTTCCTGACGTATTTGGCATTGTTGACCTCTCCTCAGAGCTTCAGATAAAGCAGTGGAGAGAGTATGCCATCCAGCAATCTGTACTGCTGGTCAATTTTGAACACGGCTTGTGCAAGGTTCTTTAGCGACCGGGACGGCCCGCTGGCTAAACCGCTATAGCCGGTCCATAGGCGTTATCATCCATCGAGTGATTGCTTAGAACTACATTAATCTGGACAGTGCTAAGTTCCCTCTGTCTCATGCGGCGATCTCCGCGCCGCAATTGTTGGATTGCGAGGCGTTGTTGGCTTCGTTGTAGCTGCGGAGAATAATTCTCAGTTTGTGCGGGAGC
>JBEKSE010000018.1:0-84538 GCA_049517315.1 Occallatibacter sp.
ATGGTCACTCTCTATCTGCTGGGCCGGCTCCTTTACCGCGAACGCAACGTGATGAACACCATCGGATTCGCCGCGCTGTGCCTGCTAGCCTTCAGCCCGCGCAGTCTCTTCGACGCGAGCTTCCAGATGACGCTGCTGGCCGTCGTGGCCATCGGCGGGGTGGCCGCTCCGCTACTCCAGAGCACGGTGCATCCTTACCTGACTGCAACGCGCGACTTGCGCCTCATCGCACTGGATGTAAAGTTGCCACCGCGTCTGGCTCAATTTCGCGTGATTCTCCGCATAATCGCCGCCGCTTTGCAACCAGCCATTAGCCCAGTTCGCACCATTTCTAAAGCTCCCAAACCGGCTGAGAGCGTTGCCGAGCCGCATCGACAGCTTGAAGTGTTCGAGGACGCAACGAGCATAACCACCGAAGCATTTCTGGCAACTGTTCAGGGTCGATTGGCTGAGTCCGTCGCCTGGCGCATTTTCCCCATGACGGTTCGCTTTTTGCTTCGCGCTTTCGAGCTTTTGGTCATCTCCTGTGTGGTGGAACTGGCAATGGCCTTGCCCATGGCGCTTTACTTCCATCGCATTACCGTATTTGCTTTGCCAGTGAATATTTTCATCCTGCCGCTGCTGGCATTGCTGATGCCTGCCGCGCTGGTTACTTTGCTGGCGCTCGCGGTGTGGCCCTCTGTCGCTCTGCTGCCAGCCATGATCGTGGCTTTCTTTCTGCACATCGGCATTGGGCTGGTGCATCTGTTCGGCTCGATGGCCTGGGGCGACTTCCGCATTCCCGCGCCGTTGCTCTGGCAATCGCTCGTCTTCTGCGCACTGCTTGCTGCGGCCGTCGCGCTGGCCAGCATGGCTGCATCCACAGGACTCCGCGGGGCGCGCCGCGCCGTCTGGGCCGTGTTGCTATTGGCAGCCGTGATCGCTGTTTTGCCTCGCCCGGTCGATCACCCACACGACGCATTGCTGATGGAGGCCATCGACGTAGGCCAGGGGGATTCCCTGCTGTTGATCGCGCCCGACGGCAAAACCCTGCTCGTCGATGGCGGAGGCTTCGGCGGCGGCCCGCATCAGGCTCCGCAGGATTACGACATCGGCGAGGACGTCGTCTCTGAGGTCCTGTGGTCGCGCGGCATCCGTCACCTCGACGCGGTAGCCCTCACACACGCGCACTCCGACCACATGGGAGGCCTGCCCGCCGTTCTGCGCAACTTCCATCCCGACCAGTTCTGGGTGGGCAACAATCCCCGCTTCGGCGCCTATAACGCGCTGCTCGACGAGGCCGCCAGCCTCCATGTGCGCGTCGTTTCACTGCGCGCCGGAGACGCACTTTCCTTCGGCCCAGCCCACGTAACAGTTCTGGCGCCCTTTCGCGACTATCAACCCGGACCTGAGCCTACCAACAACGACTCGCTGGTGATGCGCGTGGCCTACGGTGCAACCTCAGTGATGCTGGAGGGCGACGCCGAGGCTCCTATTGAGCAGGCCATGCTGGCCGAACCCGGGTTGGCCAGCACACTGCTCAAAGTGGGTCATCACGGCAGCATCACATCCACGCGGCCTGAGTTTCTGGCCCGCGTGGCGCCGCAATGGGCCGTCATCTCCTGCGGCCTCCGTAACCGGTACGGACATCCGCGCATGGAGGTGCTGCAGGCGCTCGAAGCGGCTGGGGTCCGCACCTTCTCGACGGACATCAATGGCGCTTCGTGCTTCCGCCTCGACGGCAAAACCACTACCCCGGACCTCGAATGCGGCTGGCGTCAGCTGCCTTGAAGTAAACTGAGTCTTAGCCGCATGAATCCTGCAAAAAGTCCACCAACCGCCTTCCCTTCAATCGGACCTGTCCCATCTACCGGGCTTAAGCAAGGCCAATTGGCTTATAATTCGTGCGAGAAAAGATTCGGTTGCAGGATGCCGTGAACCGGCATTCGCAACTGAGGAGGCTGTTATGTTGAAGCCGTTATTGTTTGCTTCTGCGGTTGTATTATTTGGAATTACCGCTTCATCCACCCCTGGGCCCACGCCGCAGGATTCGACTCCGGCTCGTGCATCCGGTCAGAAAAGTTCATCCAGGGCCGGCTCAGAGAAGGCGCAGGCGCGCGCGAAAGAGATTTATACCGTGGACTGCGCACTCTGCCACGGAGAAAACGGCGATGGCAAGACGGATCTTGCCAAGGATATGCAATTAACGCTCAAGGATTGGACCGATCCAAAGTCGCTGGCCGCCATGTCGGATGCGGATCTGATCAAAATCATCCGCACCGGCAACGACAAGATGCCGCCTGAGCCGGATGGCCGCGCAAAGGACGAAGAGGTAAAGGGTCTCATTCTCTACATTCGCAACATGGCCAAGCAGCAACCGGCAGGCGCACCTGCCGCCGCGCCTGCCGCTGCGCCTGCCGAACCGACAGCGCCGCCCGCGAGCAACTAGAGACTGCTCACCTTAGAACCGGAGCCTCAAACCAAACTGGATCTGCCGCTCGCGATAGAAGTTGGTCGCGTTGACGTTCAAAGGCTGGCCGAACGCTGCTGAGCTGAGGCCGCTGGTCGGGTTTACCTTGAGGCCGGTGAGGAAGCTCAGTGTCGGCGGCGTGCCCGGCGTGCCAAGCGTTGTTGGCGGGCTGCCGGACTGGATGGTATAGCCAGTTGTCTCCAGCTCGGTCACGTTCTGGTGGTTGAAAAGGTTGAAGCTCTCGGCCAGCAGCTCCAACTGCCGCATCTTCCCCAGGTCGAAGCGCCTGCCCAGCCGCAAATCGGCCTTCCAAGTGGCCGAATAGCGGTAAGTGTTGCGGCCAATATCGTAAGAGTGACCGTCGCTGCCGAGGCCGTAGACCCGATTGTCGCCGCCCGACCCGTTCATTCCCGGCCCCAGTCCTGTGATGGCGGCGCCGCTGTTTGCGTCGAACTCTTCCGGCAGAGAGCCGCTGGTGCGCATTGTGTATGGCAATCCGCTGCGAAACTGCCCGACGCCCGACAGCATCCAACCGTTGCCTAACTTACCGGCTCGCCCGCTCAGCTTCCACGGCGCTTCATAGATCACCATTGCGCCGGCTGAGTGGCGCATGTCCAAATTGCTGGTACCGTACTCCTGGCTGAAGTTGGCCGGGTCCAGCACGTCGTTTCCCGCAGCCTGCGCGCTCTCGTTGGGGTTCCAGTCCATGGCATGCGCGTAGATGTAATGGGCGTGCAGGCTGAGCCCGCGGCGGCTATAGCGCTCCACTTTGAGCACCGCCGCCTCGTATGTCGAGTTGGCCCGGCTCATGATCTCGGTAATCTGCTGGTAATTGGGGTTGGCGCGCCCCGCGACCCCGGATTCCCCAGGCCAGGAAGCGTAGAAGGGAACCGTAATCTGGGCGGCTTTGATAGGGCCCTGACCGGTGTTGCCGCACACGCCATTGTTGAGGCCCGTAGGAGTCTGGTCGCACACGTTGTAGGTGATGGTTTGTGTTGGCGTCGGCAGGTCGAGATTTGTGTCAATGGAAATTGGCAGACGGCGGCCCAGGCTCACTACCGCGCTGGCGGTCAACTCTACATGGGCGGGCAGTGTCTCTTCCACAGCCACCACGCCCTGGTGAATCTCCGGATTGCGGAGGTTTGGCGCAGACTCCACAGCCCCCGGCTTGACCACGCTCGCAGGGCCTGGCGGCCGCAACACGTATGGAAACGGCGGCGCACCGCCAGCGTTCAAGTTGTCGGTGGGCCGCATGAAGAAGTTCAGGTCTCCGTTCAAGGAGCCGGTCTGGGTCAGTAACGTCTCAGCCGCTAGATTCTCAGTGCGACCAAAGTACATTCCGTAGCCCAACCGCAGTACTGGCCAGTGTTTTTTACCGCTGCCCACGGCCAAACTCACCCTTGGACCCCAGTTGTTGCCCAGGTCGGGCAGTTTCTCAGTCCCCGGGAGGCCAGGATTATTCAGCGTAGCCAGCGGCGGCGGCAACTGCTCCCGTTCCCAACGCAAACCTCCCGAGACAACCACCAACTTGCCCGCCTGCCACTGTGCGGTTGCGAACCCGGCCCAGTCATTGGTGGTCAGACGCCAGTTGGAGGGGCCTATGGTTTGCGAGTAGTAGGAGTAACAAGGCAAGTTGCCCAGCCCACGCAGATTGCCGCTCGAATCGCGCCAAACCTTGCCTGTCTCGTCGCAGTTTTGCTGGTAAAAGGGGTTCAGCGCGTCTGTCAGTCCAAACTTGCCGAAGGCCAGCGCATCGGATGCGAAGTTCTCTACGTTGGCGTAGTAGTAGGTTCCGGTCTGGTTGCGCAGCAGGCTCGTCGCATCTGCATTGTGGCTCATCTCGAATCCGGACTTCACCAGTAATTTGCCGCGTACCCAGTCCACCGATTCCTGCCCGTGATAGAGGTGCTCGTCGGGATAGCTGCCCTGGCCGAAGCGTGACGGGTTGCCGATGGTGAAGCCGTAGCTCGAATCCACCACAATCTGCGGTAACTGCCCCCAGCCATTCCCGGCAAGAAAGCTTTGCTCATAAGTTGAAGGCGTCTCAGCCCTTGCTTCCTGAATGGCGCGTCCGGCCGAAGCCTGCGTCACAGCCAACAGGTTGGGTGTCAGGAATGCCTCCCAGCGGCCCAGCAGCCATTCCTCGCTTGCCGTGCTTGACCCAAAGCTATGGTTGCCATAGGCTTCTGAGACCCTGGTCAGCCCTCCGCCCGGCGCGTTCCATCGTGCGCTGATACCTTCCAGCGTGAAGCGATGCCGCTCGGCCGCCTGCCAATCGAGTCGCCCGAAGCCGGTCCACTGCGTCGCGGTGCGCGGAGCGGGCCCAAGCAGCCCATCGAGTGTTTCCAATAGCCCCGAGTAGGCCGCCAGCCCCGTGGCCACAGGATTCGCGCTGCTCAACCCCAGCCTTGCACTCAGCAACTGCATCTGGTCGTCTGTGGGCTGGGCAAAAAATACGGACGGAATCTTCACTGTCGCCAACCCTGGATCGTCGCGGTTATAGCTGTCGAGAGCCGCAAACCAGAAGAGCTTGTCGCGGCGAATCCGGCTGCCCAGGCCGATGCCCCAGACCGTTTCCCGGTCCGGAGGAGTGTAAGACTCCGGCGTGAAAACAGGGACCGAAATCTCGGTGGCCGGCACCGTCTCCTTTACCCATTGAGTAAAGGGATTCTGCGCGCCCCATGCGCTCTGGCGATCAAAGAGAAATCCCTGGCCATGCATCTCATTGGCGCCACTCTGGGTTTCCACGTTCACGCGCCCGCCCGCCGCCCTGTCTGCCACGGCCTCCACGTTGCCGGCCTCCGTCTCCACCGCGCGTATCGCCGCCTCGCTCACCACAAGTCCATGGCCTCCAGTCCCGGGCTGCGCCATTCCTGCCGGTCCGTCTCCGTTCTGCCCCAGCGCTCCCGGACCTGACGAGCCTTGCCCTGATCCGCCGGTCGGACCAAAGGCCAACCCACGGCCAACTCCATCTACCGCGACTTTGGCCGGCCCACTTGCGCCTCGCAGAGAGATTTGACCCTGACCTGCCGCCGGGGTCGTGGATGTGGGTGTATTGTCCAGCACGAAATCCTGCCAGCGCCGCCCGCTCACCGGTAGCGCCTGCAACTCGGCCGCGCTCATCTTTGTGGCTGACTCCGGAGCGGCGGGACTGCTCGGCTGTGAGGCTGCCCGCACAGGAATGGATGAAGCCGGGATAGTCGAACTCAGCACGGGTGGCCCAGGTCTCGCTTCTGAGACCTGGGAACCATTGATGCCAGCGGGTGCCCCAGGTCCCTCGCACTTGGGGACCTGGGAACTATTCAAACCAACATGCGCTGAAGCGTTAACCGTCGATGGCGCGGAATTCTCCCTGCTTTGTCCCGCCAACTTGAGCGTCCACAAGGGCTCTGAAGTAATCGAAGCGCTGAAAGCGGGAGTCTCTGTTTTCGGCCCATACCCTGGCAGATCAGCCAGTCTCCGCGCTCTGACGGGAAGCAACAGAAGCGGCTCTGTAGCCAGGGAAGCTTCTTTCACCGGCAAAGTTTCCTGCTCAGGCCCCGGCTCACTTCTCTTGCGCAACGCCGCCAGAATGGCCTCACGTGAATGCGGTTCCAACTCCATCGCAGCCTGCACCTGCGCCTCGTAGCCGGCATCCACCACAATACCTTCCAAATGGCCGCGTCCTAGTTGCAGGCTCTCGGCTTCCAGCGTGTACTCGCCCGGCTCCAGCCCAACGAAGCGGTAGCTCCCATTTTTTGTTGTGATTGTGCGCGTCTCTGCGCCGGTGGCCTGATTCCGTGCCACAACAGAAATGCCTTCCAGAGGATTCGAGTGCAGGTCGGTCAGTTTACCGCTCAACGAGCCGGGCAATATTCCTTGCTCCGCGCCGCCTTCAACCCGTTGAGTTCGGGCCGATTGGGCAAGACACGCCACTACCGCGCCCATCAGCAGCGCGGCAACCGCCAGCGTCTTTGTCCAACTGCGCACAACCCGTGCCATCGAGCCCCTTGCTCGCGGCAGATCATGGGAGGAATTTATCTACACTGCAACTCCGGCCGGCTCTTGCGGCGGGTCCGGATGGGGTACGAACCTCCGGCCATCGCGAGATTGAAACCTCCCGGCATTGGCGGCGCCCGTTCCCTCAATAATTTCGTTTCAAGCGATTCTATGCCCTTTCCAGTAAACTGGAAATAAGGGACTTCAGGTTTAGCCTCTACAGTCTGCAAAGGAACGCGGTTCCCTGTTTTCTATCCCCTATTCCCTGCCGGGCCCACAGCGAGCGATTTAGCTTCGCTGGGGTGGCTATTCCCTATCCCCTGGTGTTCTCATGTTCATTGATGAAGCAAAAATTCGCGTCAAGGCCGGCGACGGCGGCAACGGCTGCATGGCTTTCCGGCGCGAGAAGTTCGTGCCGCGCGGCGGGCCCTCGGGTGGCGATGGCGGCCACGGCGGCGATGTCGTTATGGTCAGCTCACAGCGCCATAACACTCTGATTCATTTCCGCTATAACCCGGAACACAAGGGCCAGCGCGGCGAACACGGCCTGGGCTCCAACTGTTCCGGCCTGGACGGCCATGACGTCGTCCTGCAAGTCCCCGTCGGCACATCGCTTTACGACCAGGTGACCGGCGAATTGATCCACGACTTCGAAGAGCCTGACGAGCGCGTCATCATCGCCAAGGGCGGACGCGGCGGACGAGGCAACCAGCACTTCGCCACCAGCGTTCACCAGGCCCCGCGCGAACATGAACTCGGCCGGCCCGGCGAAGAGCGCCTCTATCGCCTGGAACTGAAGCTGCTGGCCGATGTTGGCCTGGTCGGCTACCCCAACGCCGGCAAATCTACGCTCATCTCGCGAATCTCAGCCGCGCGGCCCAAGATCGCCGACTACCCTTTCACCACTCTCGAACCCAACCTCGGCGTGGTCACCGTCGGCGAGGAGCCGGATCTGGAGTCCTTTGTCGTCGCCGACATGCCCGGCCTCATCGAAGGCGCGCACCTCGGCCACGGTCTTGGCGTCCAGTTTCTCCGCCACATCGAGCGCACCCGTTTGCTCGTTCATCTGGTCGACGTCTCCGACTCGAGCGACCGTCCCGATCCCGTGGAAGACTTCAAGATCATCAACAAGGAGTTGGCCGGCTTTACAAGCAAAGTGACAAAAAGCGAGAGCGATCCTTTCTCCGACGGCGCCGAGGAGCCTGCCCAGCCCATCCATCCGCTGGCCGGCAAAACCATGATTGTCTGCGCCACCAAGATCGACAGCGCCAACCCCGAGAAACTCAAGAAGCTAACAACCCACATCAAGCGCCGCAAGCTGGAGTTCCACGCCATCTCCGCGGTCACCGGCCAGGGCATCGACGAACTGAAGTGGTCGCTCGCACGCCATCTGCGGACTGCCGAGGATGGAAAGTAGCGAGCATCATCTCTTCTTATGCCTTCAGCGAACGGCCCAATCGTCGGGATGTGAGGCGATATAGGCGCGGGCCGTGGCACGAACTTCCGAGCCGACAGTTGACGGGTCTACTCTTCCGTCCGCACCGAGTCGGACGCGGTCCAGCGCTCGAATTGTCATGGGCGATCTGAGCACCAGCCTTTTCATCCCTACTGCCCGCTTCAAACCCATGACTGCGTCGTGGATGTCGATCCCGAGAATCTTTTCTGATTCCATAACCATTTGCTCCTAGCTAAAGGTTAAACCGGACCTGCCGTGCAACGAGAGGTGCCTACTATTCTCTCCGTCGGCTGTCCATTTCGAAAGGGACTTGCGGTATCTTTAATCTGTCATGAAGGAACTAATTGCCTACCAGCGGAATCTCTTCGCGGTCCTTGAAGAGTTCTTCGAACGCGCGACTGGAACGAGCCCCAAAAAGTTCGCTCCCTTAAATCGATTTGAAGAGAAAGTGCGAACTCTGGGTACGAGAGCGACTGCAGTGCAAAAAGCGTTCGAGTGGGCAGAACCTGAACTCAACAAGATTTACAAAACTGTAGAGTCTTATCATCACGCTGCGGGTTTGGGTGGGATCAAGGCGATTATGGGCGGTGGCGCTCACTTCAGGAAGACCCAATTTGCCGCTACCAAGAGAATGATTCTCTACACAGACACAGTTTTGATACCGGACCCCGTTTTCGCTTTGATCGAAGTGGCACGGCCAGAGGAAAGATTCCACACGGTTCGAATTCTGGAGGAGATGTTCTTTATTCTCCGGCTTAAGCCTCTTGTCGACGCGGATCTTGGCATCCCGCCGGTAGCCGTATTTCCCAGCTTCGACAGGTTTCTTCAGCAACACGACCAAACAAGCCGGGAAAAACTCACAGAATTCGTTGGGGGGACGCTGGGCATCCTCCTCAATCTCCCACTGACTTGTATTGAGGATGCAGCAGCGTTTGCGACCGCACACCCAGAAGAATTCCTGGATGCTGTGAGCGCCAAGCAACTGCTGGTTGCACCTGGAGGCCCAATTGGGGAGCCTCTCGGCGACGCCCTGCGACGTTACGTCAGCGAAATCGGACAATGGCGCACTCCCGCTTACATGTCCGATTTGAGCCGCCTCTCGGACGCGCAAATAGTCTGCAACGCCTTGCTGGAGAGGCTCGAACCTCAATTTCACTTGATTGACAATTCTATTGCGATGAGGGCACAACCTCTTCTATCGGTGGATCAGCAAGCCTACTATTTCAAATTAAGTGCAAGGGCCTGCAGTGATTCTCTTGAGAGAGGATCGACAATCTCCGTCGCTACGCGGGCATCGATCGACGCCTTAGCAACTCAACAGTTTGAATGGCTGTCGAATGCATCAATCGACGCACTTGTGGAGATGCGGCTCAACAATGAGAACGAACACTTTCGCAAGCGTTTAGCCGAATCGACCTCGATTCTTCGCGATGCGGATTTCGAAAATATAGACCGGATTGCAGCGGAGGTAACCACGGGCATTGGAGGTCTCCTGAACGATTACCGTAGCGAAGCAAAGAGGCTCGATGAGAAATATCGGCGGTCATACAGAAACTTGGCTGGTGGTAGTTGGCTTACGGTGGGCGCGTTTCTCATACCGCACCTAGCGCCGCTAGTAGCGGGTGTACCGGGCCTCAGCCTTGCTGGAAAATACATTAAGACAAAGGTGGAGGAGAGGGGCGAACGAAAGGAACTGGCCAACTCGCTTGTCGGTATATTGGCAAATGCGCAAGATGATCAAGACGAAGCAGAGTAGTAGTGATTGAAGCTTAGTCCCGCTGTGGACCGCAATGGGTCCGCAGCAAAGCATCGGCTAACCAGTGATTCTTTGGTCATCCGACCGACTTATGTTGGCCTGATCGGCGGAAAGAACCATGACTTATCGGCGGCGTGTGAACAGACGCCCCACTGCGCCCATGCTCGCAATTCCCATCCATTGCGTAATGCCAAAATACAAGGCCGCGTACGGAATCAGAACGCAAGGACCGACGAGAAGCGGCCGATCGAAAGGCAACGCCATTTTGAGACCGTAGCAAGCCACCGCCGCAAAGATCGCAACCGCCCAAAGCCGCGCAATCCGCGACCAGCCGGAAGGCACTGCGCCAACGACCCTCTGCAGCCCGCGCCGCAACAGCATGAACTCCACCCAGCCTGCAACACCGGCAGAGGCAGTCAACCCCGCCGCGCCCCAGCGCTGGTCAAGCCCCAGCAGCCGAGGCAGCGGAAGCGCGGCAAGGTATCCCAGGCCCAGCGTAAGCACTACGCGAATCACCGCGAATCTCAGCGGAGTACGCGTATCGCGCAACGCGTAAAAGGCTGACGAATAGAGCCGTCCCATGGTCGAAGCCAGCAACCCCACCGCTGACCCCGCCAGCACTCCCCACACAAACAGAACGTCCTTATGCTGAAACGCGCCGGAGCGGTAAATGAGCGCCACAATCACGTCGCCAAGCACTACGAAGCCGACCGCCGACGGAATCACAAAATACGCAATCTGCTGAATCCCCTGCGTCAACCGCTGCCGTAGCGCTGCCGCAACCTCAGCCTGCGTGCCCACCACGCTCGACATCGCGGGCAACTCGGCTGCCGACACCGCCATCCCGAACAAGCTCACTGGAAGCGTGTAGAGCGTCTGCGCATATCCCAGCGCGGAGACCGCGCCAGTTCCCAGAAAGCTGCCGAGCCACGCATCGATGTAAGCGCTGATCTGCACCACTCCGCGGCTCAAAAAGACCGGGAAGAAATTCATGCTCACTGTGCGCACGTGTTCGCCGGCCCCGGCCAGCCTCAGCCGCAGCGGCCACAGAAAGCGCATCACTGTGGGTAGCTGCACCAAAAACTGCAGCCCGCTGCCCACTACCGAGCCGATCGCCACCAGTATTGCGAGCCGTGGCTGAGTATGCCCGCGCCCGCCCCACACCAGCGCCGCAATCATGGCGAAGTTCCATACGACGGGGGCAGTGTAAGAAAGCAGGAACCTGCGATGGCTATTCAGAATCCCCAGGCACCATGCCGACAGCACCAGCATCGCCGCGCCGGGAAACAGAATCTGCACCAGCCGTATGGTCAGTTCCCGCTTGTCGTCGTGAAATCCCGGCGCAATCAGATCGATTAGCCATGGCGTGGCAAAGATGCCCACGACCGTCAGCAATGTGGTGATGAAAAACAAGAGCGCAAAGATGGCCTCGGCTAGTTGAGAGGCCTCTTCATGACGCTCCTCCGCATTCAGCCGCGCATACACCGGGATGAAGGACGCGGAAAGCACGCCCTCGCCGAAGAGATTTTGCAGAAAATTCGGGATGCGAAACGCGGCGCGAAAAGCGTCCGCGGCATCTGAGTTGCCGAAGTAGTGCGCAAAGATGCGATCGCGCACCAGCCCGACCAGACGGCTGAGCAGAATGCCGGTGGCGACAAAAAGCGCATGCGTCTTTGTGGAGGTGCGATTGGATTGAGTGTCCAAACCAAGATTATATGAGCAGACGAACTTCGTTTGTTCGACGGGAGGTGGAATCAGGCCGAATTATGTCGGCCTCACAGGCCAACCGCATGGTTATTTGCAGGTGGGCCATCACTCGGGAACTTCTGATAAAGAAAGGCCTTCACTCCGGGCAGTTCTTGCTCGGAGCAAAGGCTCATTTTTGCCGACCACAACCTCAAAAGATGCTCGTTGCGGGCGTATTCACGTTGATTCTGGATCCAGCAATGTTTCCCTGGATGTGAATCGTTGGAGTGAGAGGCTCGTTTGGAGTGGGGGACTCGACGTATGGATCGATCGCGAACGTGCCGGAAAAGCTCTGTCCGTTCGGGGCCAGGGTTATGAGTTCCTGAATGCGCACAGGGCCAACGAGGCTGCTTCCTGTGTCATCCCAGGCAATCGCAAAGTGGTTCAGTTGGTACTTGCGCGGCCCCACCATGGTCCATACACCCATGCAGAAATTGCCGGTTATCGGTGCGTGTGAACCCGAGTTCATAAGCTCAGTACCATCGCTGTGCCACTGCGAGTATCCAGCGTCCACTTCAGCGCCGTCGGGTATTCCTCCGCCACTGTCCTTGGACGTAAACTTCACGTGCCAGAAGCCCACGATCCGTAGAGCGTCACCGTCCCCATCATCCTGATCAGCAGGCGCAGCCAGGGCAGCACGCAGCAACCGCGCATGTCCGTATTGCGGATGCCAGGCGGCGGGGCGAACAAGCGGCAAGCGAAGGCCGCCGCATTGTGCAAAGGCATGCGGCATAAGCGTGAACGCGAGTACCAGTGCAATGCAAGTCAGCAGGAACCGTTGGAAAGCTGTCTTCATGTGTTTCTCCTCCTCGGCCGGGGATCGCCGGCTGCTACCGAGAAAAACATATATGGCACTTCAGGCGCAATGAACAGAGGTGAATTTCGATGGTGAAGAAAGGTAAAGGTGCAAGTATATGAAAGGAAGCGCATAATCAGTGTCCCAGTCGCGCGCGGTCTATACTTCAAAAGCAAAGGGGGGCGGGTGACTGCTGCCATTTTCCAATTCGGCGACTTCAGGCTGGACTGTGGCCAATTCGAATTGTGCCGGAGAGGTCGCAGACTGAAGCTGGAGCGGCAGCCATTGGAGCTTCTAATCCTGCTCGCGACGAAAAGGGGTCAAATTGTCACCCGAGAAGAAATCGCAAAGTGCCTTTGGGAAAGCGACGTATTCGTAGACACCGAACACGGCATCAACACCGCGATCCGAAAGATCCGCCAGGTGCTCGGAGAAGACAAGGAGCAGCCCCGATTCGTACAAACAGTGAGCGGTCAGGGCTACCGGTTTATTGCGCCTCTCGTCATCGAGAGCGCTGTTCCCGAAATTCGAGCTCTGGGTGCCATTCCAGCTGTCGAGCCTCCGGATTCGACAACCACCCAGCCTACAAAACAATCTCAGAGCACGCGCCGGTTGTTCTGGCTCGTCGTCGGAGCGTTGACCGCACTCGCCATCCTTCTTCTTGCCGTCGCACTCGGTCCCCGATCGCTGGTGGATCGGTCGCTTCATAGGAGCGCGAGGCCCGCAATCGGATCCCTCGCCGTGCTCCCGCTCGACAATCTCTTCGGCGATCCCGGACAGGAGTACTTCGCCGACGGCATGACCGACGAGCTCATCACCATGCTGGCCAAGAACTCCACACTTCGCATCACCTCTCGCACCTCGGTGATGCAATACAAAGGAGTCCACAAACCGTTGCCCGAGATCGCACGCGCACTCAACGTCGATGGAATCGTCGAAGGTTCGGTCTCCCGCTCCGGCGGCACCGTGCACATGACTCTCCAACTTATTCGTGCCGACACCGACACCCACATCTGGGCCGAAAGCTACGACGGTAACGCGAACGACATCGTATCGCTTCCCGGTGAAGCCGCGCTGGCTATTGCTAAACTCCTCAACAGTTCTGTGGCGCAGCCGTCCACGGCGCGCTACGTCAATCCCGAGGCCCACGACGACTATTTGCATGGCAGGTATCTCTGGTTTGCAAGCAAGAATGACGAGGCCGGCGAATACTTCAAGAAAGCTGTTGCGCTTCAGCTGGATTATGCTCCTGGCTGGAGCGGTTTATCGGAGTACTATGGCGCGGGTGCGGTTGATGGCCTCCTCGACCCCACCAAGTCGCTTGAGCCTGAAGAGGCCGCCGCTCTTAAGGCTGTCCAGCTTGACGACTCATCCGCAGACGCCCATCTTTCTCTGTGCGGGGCCTATTTGATCGCTCGCTGGGACTGGACGCGCGCGGACCAGGAATGCAAACGCGCCATCGCGCTCGATCCTAAGTTCGACGAGGCCTGGCACTTTCGCGCCAAGATTTATGCCGCACTCGGCCGTCAACAGGAAGCCATCGAAGTGCAAAAGAAAGCGATGGAACTTAACCCCTTCGACCGGCCGTTTGCATTGGCCTATTCCTACCTGCTCGCGCGCCAGTACGACGCTGCATTGACTGACGCTCGCCAGCGCCTGGAATCGGCTCCGGGCAATGCCGATCTGCATTGGATTCTTTCTGAGACATACAGATGTAAAGGGATGCATAAGGAGAGCGTTCAGGAGTTGGAGAAACTGCTCTCGCTGCGCGGTGAAGTAGCGTCTGCCACGCGTGCTCAGCGCGACTTTGAGCGGGGTGGTTACAGGGCAGTGGTTCGTGGCCAGATCAATGATTTGAATCGCGTGCCTTCCTCAACCTATGTATCGCCTGTCGAATTGGCGCTTCTTTATGCCCAGCTCGGCGACCGGGAAAGGACCATGGAGCTGCTCGAGCAAGGCCTCCGCGAGCACTCGCCGCTCCTGCTCTGGATCCAATCCGATCCCGCTTATGACTTCCTCCATGCAGATGGACGCTATCGGTCCATCATCCGGCAGATCGGACTCCCGCCAGCCTATTGAAGCTGAAAAACGATCGTCTCCCATCTGATCCACTTGCACCAAGCTATCCGGATCGCGTCTCGATCATCGCCCATCCGGAAGTCACCAACTAATCCTTGCTCCAACGGCACCTCTGCCAAGGCTAATGTTCAAATCAGAACTGATTCCAGGCAAGCCGTCAAAGCCGCAGAAAAAGGGCCGCATCCGGATGGAAAGCGGCCCTTCTTGTTCGAAAGTTTGCGGTCCGTTTAGAACGGGTTCAGCTTGGAGATGCCCTTCTTCTTTTTCTTCTTGCTCGACGATTCGTCGTTCAGATCGGCCTTCGGCTTCTTTTGTTTGCCATTAGTAATAGCCGACTGAGCCGGTGTAGTGCCCTTGTTGACGTCGTTGACCTGATCGGGAGCTTCAGCCGGCTTTTCGGCAGCGGGTATGGCGACGTTCGCGGGGCCAACAGACTTGACGACGGCGTTGGGGTCAGCAGCGGGCGCACTCACCACCTGAACGCCAACGCCTGTGCCGCCTGCCGGCGCCTCAAGTTGCAAAGGCGCCTGCGAGGGCTGATCGCTGCGCGGCGGTTCATTGACGCCGGTGGGTGTAACCGCGCCGGCTGCAGCAGCAGGCTTGCCGGCATTGACGGCGTCATTGAAGAACGCAATGTTCTGCTTGGTCACATCAGGCGCGAGAGTGCGCTTGGGGTCTTCAAGGCTGGGCTCGCCCACATGCACTGCTTGAACCACTGCTGGTCCGTGCTTGATGATGTCGAAGGTCTTGTCGGTAAAGCGCAGGGGTTGACGGCTGCGCTCTTCAGCATCGTTCTCTGCAATCGCTTCCTGGGTAGGCTCGGGAACGGGGCGATTCATAGCCACCAACCGGTCGCGTGCATCTTCTACGTGGGGAGCCATGGGATAGCGCGTGACCACCTTGGTGTAAGCCTCGGCGGCCCGGTCCTGGTAGACCGCGCGCAGCCGCTCCCTGATTGCGCCGGGAAGATGTGGCGCAATCTGAACTGCGTGGGCCTCGCCTGCATAGGCATCTCCGATTCCCAACAAAGCCTGGTCGCTCTTGGAGTACAGCGGGTAGGTATCCACCACGGTGTCGAGGCGTGCGATGGCGGCCGCAAAGTTTTCCCGGCTGTCGTAATAAAGGCCGATCTCGGTCTCGCGCTCGGCCAGAACCTCCTGCACGTCGCGCAGTTTCTGTTTGGCGCGGGGCACCAGCGTCGAATCAGGGAACATATTGATCATCGCCCGGTATTCCTGCTCGGCGCGCTGCGCGTTGGTATAGTCGCGGTCCGGCTTCTCCATCTGCTGGTAATAGATGTCGGCAACCTTCATCTGCGCTTCGGCGGCTTCCGGAGCATTGGGGAAGAAGGTGATGAAATCCTTGTACTCGGCCTCGGCCTGGGTCAGGGCCGCGGTGCCGCCTTCCTTGAACCAACTGTCGCCCACCGCCAGCTTGGCGCGCATCCGGTATTCGGAGTCGGGGTAGGTGTTCAGCATGGTCTGCAGGTCAAGCCGCGCCACATCGAAGCGGCCCTTCTTCATGGCGATCATCGCCTTGTCGAAGAGTTCCTTGTCGGGCTGCTTGGAATTCACGCCGGCCAGCGGGTTAACGCTGAGATCCTCGTGCTTCTTGTGTTTGGGCTTCTTTTCCTTGGCTTGGACCGAAACCGTGCCCAGCACCAGAACCGCCAGAACCACCGCGGCAAACTTCGTTGTCAACCGGTTCATACCACCTCATTGCGGCCGCGGATTGTCGACAGGCCGCAAGCCAAATCCCCAATAATCTCAGAATCTTGCCCGGCTATTCGCCCGCAGCCTTACGGGCCGCAGCCAGCAGTGCGCGTGCATCGGCCTCCGGTTGCCCAGCGCCGAAAACGGCGTTGCCGGCTACCAGAAGGTCCGCTCCTGCTTGGACGATGCGGGCCACCGTGTCGTGAGCCACGCCGCCGTCCACTTCAATTCTAAATGCCAGCCCCAGTTCCTGGCGCAACTGGGCCAGCCGCCGGATCTTGTCCAGCGAGAATTCAATGAATCTCTGCCCGCCAAACCCCGGATTCACGCTCATCACCAGCACGTGGTGAACCATGGGCAAAATCTCGTGAAGCAGTTCAACGCCGGTAGCCGGATTCACCACCACCCCCGGCTTCATGCCATGGCCGGCAATCAGCTCCAGCGAGCGGTGCAGATGCCGGCAGGCCTCGTAGTGAACGCTCACCCAATTCGCACCGGCCTCGGCAAAGGCCGGGATAAACTCGTCCGGGTTCTCGATCATCAAATGACAATCGAGCGGCAGCTTTGTCACCTTGCGCAGGCTTGCCACCACCGGCGGCCCAATCGTAATGTTGGGCACAAAATGGCCGTCCATCACGTCAACATGGATCACCGTGCCGCCGCCTCGCTCGGCCGCGGCAACCTGGTCCGCCAAGTGGGCGAAATCCGCCGAAAGTATCGATGGCAGCAGCTCAACCATGATTTTTTGGATGCTTCTCCTTGCAGGGTCAGTGTATCAGCCGCACGCGTCGTTCAGTGTGACTTGGCTAGTGCGGTTTTCCGGAATCTAGCCACGCTTGGATCGGGAGCTTCCAGCTTCCTCAGCAGGACTCGGCCCCGTGCCCGCATGGCCGGGGTTCCCGATCGGGTGAGGATGCGGAGCAGGTCAAGAACTTCAGGGAGCAAAGACGAGTCCTGACAGGTAAGCTCGGCAAGGCCCTGCATGGCACAGGTCTTGACGATTGAGCTTTTGTCTTCAAGGTAGGTCCGCAAGATTGAAGCAGCCCTCCGGCATTCAGAGGCTGTAAGTGTAAGCCGGGGGACGATAAGCGCGAGATTCCAGCGGAGTTTGTTTTGCTCCGTTTCAGCCAGTAGGCCAAGCAGGGAATCCTTCCAGGGCGCAGCCAGCGAAGGCTGGCGGCAGGAAGCCCTTTCCAGCGCATCGGCGGCGCGGTTGGCCACGCCTGGATCCTCGTCCCAAAGGTACTCGACTAGCTTGGACATCTTTTTCGGATGCGCAAGAATGAGCGCGGCCACCTCTCGAGCGCGGCCTACCGAGAGAGGATGGCGGCCAGCGGCGAGCATCGAGCGAATGGTCTCGGAGGCGGGCATGAGATGGCGTCTTCGATCAGATTACTCTGCGTGGCTCCGGGCTCCCAGCATCTTTGCGGCAACTCGCCCCACGCCTCGCAGCAGCGCCTTCACCGGCCAGTTGCCTTCGGCATCCGGAAAGAGGATTTCACCGGTACGCTTTGCCTCGGAGCGGTAATACCAGCGCTTCAGCAACGCCAGATGACCTTGGCGGAGGGTTGGCGATGGAGTCTCGGACAGTTCAAGCAGCGCGGCAAGTGCGGCTTCCATGCGAGATTCCAGCGTGCCGCGAGCGAGTTTCATCGGCACTTCAGCCTCAGGGGCCTGAACTTCCAAACTAGCCGTATTACAAACTGCGGAAGAACCTGAAACGGAGGGAGGCGGGGGTTTCAACCCCCGCATAAGGTCAGCAGAATCCGCTGGGGCTTTAGCCCCGGAAGAAATCTTCTCGTCCGGCTCAGCTTCCTGGCCTGTTTCTTCCGGAATCGCCTCAATCGCCATGGGATGCGCAAAGAGCGAAGTCGAGCCGGACTGCTCGTTCTGGATTCTCATGCCCAGGGTCGAAAATTCCGCAGGCCCGCTGAGCCGGCCATTCTCATAAAGGAAAACGGCAACCTCGCCGGGACTTGCCGAGGCTTGCAGAACCACCGCCCGAAGCTGCGAAAGCGGACGAACCAGCTCGGGAGCCAGCGCCCTGACGCTCTCCACGCGAGCGACCTGCGCGTGAAGCGCCGCGGCGGTCTCGAATTCCAGTCCTGCCGAGGCTTCGTCGCGCTCGGTGCGAAGCGTGACCAGCTTGCTCTCGCCGCGCGTGGCCAAAAACCGCTCCACTGCCGCAGCCTCCTCCCCATAGCGCTCGTCGGTGCAGCCCTTGTAGCAGGGTGCGAGACACATCTTCATCTCGGAGTAGACACAGCCGGGATGGTTTGGATTGGGGTCGAGATCCTCCGTGCAGCGGCGCAGCAAAAACAGCTTGAGCGCCTCCTCGGCATAGCGCTCGGCCGCAGCGCGCGATTGAAACGGCCCATATGCCCAATCCGCCTCGCGCTGACTGGGGCGATGTGTGACCACGATGCGCGGGTAGGCGTTGCTGCCAAGGAAGCGGATAAACGCCGGATGCCGCAGGTGCATCCGTTCCAGGCACTTCGTGCCGTGGACTTTTTCCAGCAGTTCAAACTGTACGAGAAGCGATTCGAACTCCGAGCCGGTCAGCCGCCAGCGAATCTGCCGCACACGCCCGGCCAACTGCAACCGACGCGGATGCTTGGCCGACGGCTGCAACAACCGTTCGAGCCGTCCGCGCAGATTCGGCGTGCGGCCGATGTAAGGCTCCGCATGAGTCTCCGCGCCATAAAGCGCGAAGACCGCGGCGCTCGTCGGCAGTTGCGCCAGAGCGGCCTTTGAGTCAGCCGGGTCGAACGCGATCCGCTCCATAACAATCTCGGAACTCTGCCTCGAACTCCCCATCCCACTCAAACTCCGCTAACACGCTCGAAGCGCGGCTAACTTGCTAGCTTCCAGCAATCGTCATTCCATCAATCCGCAGCGTAGGCGAGGCCACTGAGCCGCGAAACTCCAGATCGTTGCCGATTGCGGTCACATTGCGCAGCATCTCGGCCAGATTCCCCGCGATGGTCACCTCTTCCACGGCATGAGTCAGCACGCCATTCTCGATCCACAAACCCGTCGCGCCGCGTGAGTAGTCGCCTGTGACCACGTTAACGCCAAATCCGATCAGGGCCGTCACATAAAGCCCGGCTGGAACATCGGCGATGATCTGCTCCGCCGTCAGCGTTCCCGGCTCCAGATAAAGGTTGCCGCAGCCGATTCCCGGCGCACCGGCCAATCCCCGCGAAGCGTTGTGCGTGGATTCCATGCCCAGCTTTCGCGCCGTGTAAGTGTTGAGCAGGTAATTGCGCAGCACGCCTGCCTCTACCACCACTGTGCGGCGCGAGGGCAGCCCTTCACCGTCAAACGGCGAAGTTCCGAAGCCGCCCATACCCGTCGGCAGCAACATCGTATTGTCGTCGATGATCGTCAGGCACGGCGCGGCAATCTGCTCGCCCAGTTTTCCGGCCAGAAACGACGCCCCGCGCCAGATCGAGTCGCCCGAAGCCGCCTCAAAGATTGACCCGATGAGCGAACGCGCCACCTCCGGCGCAAAGACAATCGGAACCCGCTGTGTGGGAACCCGGCGCGCCCCCAACCGGCGAAGCGCGCGCCGCGCCGCCTCCTTGCCAATCGCCTCAGGCGAATCCAAATCCGCCAACCGCCGCGCGCTTGACCACCAGCCATCGCGCTGCATGGCGCCGTTCGCATCCTGAGCCAGCGGCGCCGCCGAAACCCCCGCATAGCTCGAACGGTAGCCGCCAACAAAACCGCGCGAATTGGCCAGCGCCTTGCGCCCGGTGGCCGCGTCAAAGCTGCCGCCATCGGAGTTGGTGATGCGCGCATCGGCCTCAAGCGCAGCCGCTTCCGCCCGCCGCGCCCACTCAATCCTCTCGGGGCCCGGCAGCGAGTAAACGTCTTCGTCGTAGAGATGGAGATCGCTTGAGAGAGCGCCGAACTCCGCCGTCTCCGGCAGCCCGCTAAACGCGTCCTCTTCCGTCACTTTGACCAGCGCCATCGCGCCGTCCACCAGTTGGCGAATCCCTTCCGCGGTCAGGTCGCTGGTCGAGGTCGAGGCCGAGCGCTTGCCAAGAAAGACTCGCACACCGAGCCCGCGCGAGCCGGACTCCTTCAGCGTCTCCACCTGGCCCATGCGCACGTTTACGCTGAATTCGTCGCCCTCGCGCGCCGCGGCCTCGGCGTCGCTTGCGCCTGCTTTCATGGCCTGCGCCACCACATCGGCGGCCATGGATTCAAGGTCGAGATTCGTCAGATCGGTTGGTGCGGTAACTTCAGGCATGCGTCAACACTACGTGGCTTCAAGCTCCCTGCGCAACCGGAGCAAGATGAACAGAATCAAAGCGGGGGCAATGCAGCTTACTCCAATGGCTCGATAGTCCGCCGGGTAATCGGCGAGGATAAGACCAGCATTGTGGTGGTCGTGACGTAGGGCATGAGCTGTTTGATGGTATTCTCCAAAGCCTCGGAGGTGGGCACGCAGACTTTGAGCAGGAACGTGTCCTCTCCGGCGATGTGGTGACATTCATAGACTTCCGGCATCTCGCGGGCAACGGCAATAACGCGAGAAATAGCGTCGCCGATGACGCGGACGCGAATAAAGGCGCTGACCGGCAGTCCAACTTTCTGGCGGTCTATCTCAACACGGTACCCGGTAATGAGTCCCGCTTCTTCCATGCGGTGGACACGCTCGATGACGGCCGGCGTCGAGAGGCCAACCCGTCGGCCCAGCTCAGAAAAGTGGATTCGCGCATCCTCCTGGAGTTCGGCCAGAATGTGCCATCCGATCGGGTCGAGGAGCTTGGTAATTTCTAAGGTTTCTGGCATCTGTGACCTAATAGAATTCGGAAGATACACTCAAGTATCACATAAATCGTATTCCTATCTGTTGTGCGCCTCAAGTAGATTCCACTATAGCGAAATCTAGCTTCACAACTCGGCCATCTGGAATACCGCTTGATCCACATGGACGCGATTTTGCCGGCCACACCGGCTTACAGGAGCGTCAATCATTATGCCAACATCTATTCAATACGAATTGCGTCTCGCCGGTCGCATGGCGCGGCTGGGCACCGAAACTGCTTTTGAAGTTCTGAACAAGGCCAAGGCGCTCGAAGCCCAGGGCAAGAGCATCATTCACCTGGAAATCGGAGAACCAGATTTCGATACGCCATCCAACGTGGTGGAAGCGGCCGTGGATGCGCTGCACAAGGGTTGGACCCACTATGGTCCCTCCGCCGGCCTGCCTGCTCTGCGCCAGGCCATCGCCCGCTACATCAGCCGCACGCGCGGCATCACGGTCACGCCCGATGAAGTGGTGGTCGTCCCGGGCGGAAAGCCCATCATGTTTTACGCCATCATGGCGATGATCGATGAAGGCGATGAGGTCATCTATCCCAATCCAGGTTTCCCGATCTACGAGTCGATGATCAATTACATGGGAGGCAAGGCCGTACCCATCCAACTGCGCGAGGAGCGCGATTTTACGCTGGATGTAAACGAGTTGCCCGCGCTGATCACCGATCGCACCAAGCTCATCATTCTCAATTCTCCGCAGAATCCCACCGGCGGCGTCATGCCGCGCAAAGACATCGAGCAGGTAGCCAAAATCATCGGCGACCACAATATCCTTGTGCTTTCGGATGAAATATACAGCCGCCTGCTCTTTGAAGGCGAGCACTTCTCCATCGCGGCCGTGCCCGGGATGCAGGAGCGCACCATCATTCTCGATGGCTTCTCCAAGACCTACGCCATGACAGGTTGGCGTATGGGCTACGGCGTCATGCGCCCGGATCTCGCCACGCATATCACCCGCCTGATGACCAACTCCAACTCCTGCACTGCCAGCTTTACCCAGGTGGCTGGCATCGAGGCGCTTACCGGAGATCAAAGCGCGGTCGAGCACATGTGCGCCGAATTCAAGCGCCGCAGTGAAGCTTTCGTTGCCGGCTTGAACAAGATCAAAGGCTTCAGTTGCCGCCAACCCAAGGGCGCCTTTTACGTCTTCGCGAATATTACGAAGACAGGATGGAAGTCCAAACCTCTGGCCGATGCGCTGCTGGAGCAAGCGGGAGTAGCGGGGCTTTCGGGCACGTCCTTTGGCCAATTTGGCGAAGGCTACCTGCGCTTCAGTGTGGCCAATTCGCTGGAAAATCTGCAACTGGCCCTCGAACGCATCGACAAGTGGACAAGGCAGAATCTTTAACTCTCTCCCAAAGCGCCCCACCCTGAATCACCCCGACGACCGGCCTTCATCGTTGGGGTGATTCTGGGTGGGATTCTTCTGGTCAGTTGTTCTCAACTTTTGGATCGCATCGCGCGTACATGATTTCCGCGCATAGGAGCAAGCTATGGCCCTCAAGGATTCAGCCACAGGAAAAGTAATCCGCGATTATTCAATTGAACAGCTCAAGGACGCCGCCAACATGATGCGCGGCTATGATCTGGTGACGCTCTGCGCGGCCGGTTCGGGGCACTCCGGCGGCACGCTCTCCATCATGGACATTACCGCCGCGCTTTACCTCCATGTTGCCCAGCACGATCCCAAAAATCCCAACTGGGCTGACCGCGACCGCATCATCTGGTCTGCAGGCCACAAGGCTCCAGCTCTCTATGTCGGCTTAGGTTTCGCCGGCTTTTGCGATATCAACGACGTGGTCACGCTGCGCAAGCTCCACTCGCGCTTTCAGGGGCACCCGCATTGGACCAAATTGCCCGGCGTCGAGGTCTCTTCTGGTTCGCTCGGCCAGGGCTTGAGCGTCGCCGTAGGCATGGCTCTGTCCGCAAGGCTCGACGAGAAAAAGCACAAGATCTTCTGTCTCATGGGCGACGGCGAACAGCAGGAGGGTCAGGTTTGGGAAGCCGCCATGGAAGCTGGACACTTCCATCTAGACAACCTCATCGCTGTCATTGACACCAACCGCCTGCAAATTGACGGCTGGGTAAAGGACGTGATGGAAGTCCAGCCGCTGGACGAGAAGTACGCCGCCTTTGGCTGGGAGGTGATGCACGTTGACGGTCACGACATGGGTCAACTGGTCGAGACCTTCACGAAGGCCCGCGCGGTGGTGGGAAGGCCAGTGGTCATCCTTGCCGACACAGTCAAGGGCAAGGGCGTCAGCTTTATGGAAAACGTTGCAGGCTGGCACGGCAGGACGCCGAATCTCGAGGAACTGGACGCGTCGCTGAAGGAACTGGGGTTGACCGAGCGCATTCCGGTCGAGATGTTGCTCAACAAGGCAAAAAGTTATCAAGCGGATATCGACCTTGAGCTGGAAGCCAAAATGCCTAAATTCTCCCGCGACTTCTGGTGGAACTCAGGCGACGCCATGCACGTCAAGATGGAGCCCACCCGCAAAGGATTCGGCCAGTCGCTGGCGGAAAACGGCGATGATGAACGCATCGTTTGCCTCGGACTGGACATCTCAGGCTCTATCACTATCAGTGATTTCTACGCCGGCAAGCCTGAGCGCAAGAAGCGGTGGATGAGCCTCGGAATCGCCGAGCAGTCGGCCACCGCCGCGGCCGTTGGATTTGCCAGGGAAGGCAAGCTGCCGGTGATCGGCTCCTACGCCACGTTTTCCGCGGCGCGTAACCTGGACCAGATTCGCGTTTCCGTTTGCTATGGAAATTTCAACGTGCTGATTGCCGGCGCGCACGCGGGCGTTTCAGTGGGACCAGACGGCGCCACTCATCAGGCCCTGGAAGATCTCTTCGCCATGATGGGCCTGCCCAACATGACCGTCGTAGTGCCCTGCGATATCGTCGAAGCGCGCAAGGCAACGACACATTTACTACTGAAGCATGTTGGCCCCAAATATCTCCGCCTCGCGCGCGAAGCCACGCCCATTGTCACGGATGAAAAGACGCCCTTTGTCTTTGGCAAGGCAAACGTGATTCGTCTGCGCAAGGAGACCGCTGACTTCATCGACGCCTTCGAGACCTCTCTGGCTGACGATTACAAGAATGAGTCGGAGGATCTGAGCATCATCGCCTGTGGACCGATGGTTCCCGAGGCCATGCGCGCCGCCCGCATCCTGAAGAGCGACTACGGCTACGAGACGCGCGTTCTCAACCTGCACACGCTCAAGCCCATCGACAAAAAAGCCATCATTCGCGCTGCTTTCGAAACCGGCGTCGTGGTCACCGCAGAAGAGCATCAGATCGGCGCTTTGGCATGGCGCGTCAGCGGCATCCTCACTGAAAGCAAACAGCTCTACGTCAAGCCGCTGATCACTGGAGCCATCGGCGTAAAGGATCGCTTCGGCGATTCGGGCGCGCCCTGGGAGTTGATCAAGGAGCTGGAAGTCAGCGCCGAACATATCGCCGAGAAAGCTGTCGAATTGATGAAGGTTAAGAAGAAGTAGGCAGTTTGCGCGCTCTAGGAGATTGCGCGGAAGAGCCAAAAGAGTAAGCCGGCGAGCAGCGCAGCGGCCGGCAGCGTGAACACCCAAACCGCGGCGATGTTGCGAATCGTCGATAAGTGCAGGCCGCTGCCGTTAGCAGCCATGGTGCCGGCCACGCCGGAACTGAGAATGTGCGTTGTTGAAACCGGCAGGCCGAAGTTGTCGGCGGCAAAAATCGTGCCCATGGTCACCAGCCCAGCGACCGCGCCCTGCGCATAAGTCAGGTGTTCCTTGCCGATCTTTTCGCCTACCGTCACCACCACGCGACGCCAGCCGACCATCGTGCCCAGCCCAAGAGCCAGAGCCACGGCGACCTTGACCCAGTCGGGGATAAACTTGATGGCCTTGTCCACCTTGCTCTTGTAATTCGCGAGCGCGGCGCTCTCTTGTGCGGTAAAGGACGGATTGTGGTTCTTAGCCATCAGTCGAATAGCTTCGCTGGCCAGGTACATATCGTTGCGGATGTTGGTCTGGTCTTGCGCCGGAACAGCTTTGAATGTTTTGTAGACGCTCACTTCGCGGTTCACATCCGTCACCAGTTCTCGAAGCGCCAGAATCGTCTCCGGCCGAAGCTGCTGCGTGCGGATGTAGTCGGTGACCTCAGCGCGAGCTTCTGTGTGGAGAACAACGCTTCGGTCAGCGTGCCGGTCCAGCACGCTTACAGCCTGCTCGGAGGCGAAGATGAAATCCCGCATGCCGTCAGCGGTGACGGCGTGGTTAAGCGCATAAACAGTAGGGACGGTGCCGATGAGAATGAGCATGATCAGGCCCATGCCCTTCTGTCCGTCATTCGATCCATGGAAAAAGCTGACGCCGCTGCACGTGAGCACCATCAGCGCGCGAATGGGCCACGGTGGTGGCTTCTCGCCCTTGGGAGCTTCAAAGAGAACGCGGCCATTATCCAGAACGAATTGGGAAAATAGCGCCAGCGCTATGTGGGCAACTATGCCTGTCGCGAGCACAATCAGGACCAGCCCAAGAGAATGTTTCCATGTCTCGATGCCGCGAACAAAGAGCCACATCGTGGGAAAGAATGCGCCTGAAAGCCACGCAAACAAGTTCAACAGGATCGTCAGGATAATGCCCGCCCGCGCTACAGCGAACAGCGCCGAGATGGGCTTCAGATAATTCGCTCTATAGAGGAGGGCCAGGTTTCTGGCGCGATCCGTATCTGTCAAACCTTTAAAGATAAGCAACAGAATTCCGGCACAGAAGAAACCAACAAGCGGCGAAATCAGCAGCGCCTTGAGAACCTTGATGGCCTGCTCCCAATCCACGCCCGAAGTGCCGGTGTGTACGCGGAGCAACTGGTTGGCGATGCCCACGCCAATAATTGAGCCGACCATGGTGTGTGAGCTCGATGCCGGCAGCCCCAGCCACCATGTGCCCAGGTTCCACAGAATGGCGGCAACCAGCAGCGCAAAAACCATGGCGAAGCCGGCTCCCGAGCTGACCTGAAGAATCAGATCTACCGGCAGAAGCGTGAGAACCGCGAAGGCCACCGTTCCCGTAGAAGCCAGCACTCCCGCCAGATTGAAGAGGCCCGACAGAACCACCGCAATATTGGGTTCCAACGAGTGGGTATAAATAACCGTGGCCACGGCGTTGGCTGTATCGTGAAAGCCGTTGACGAACTCGAAGCCGAGCGCAATCAGCAGAGCCAGGGCCAGAAGCATATACGGCCAAATGCTGGCTACGGTAACCGTCTCCATATCTTTGGCGACGTGAAATGCGATGTAGCACAGCCCGCCGGCGAGCGCCGCCAAAAACACGGCAATGCCCGCACGGCTGGGCCGCACGCTCAATTTGTGATCAAGCAGCGATCCCTTTGACGGGAGAACTTCCGTTACGGCAGCCACTTGAGCCATCAGAATTTACCAACGCGGCGGCAGAAATTCCCGACGGGCATGGCCCTCCATGGTCGTAACTGAAGAGCACTAAAAAGCAAATACAAAGGAGATGGATTGTGGCGGAAGACTGCAGAGCCGGATAAATTGGCGTCCATAAAACCCCAACAACCGCAGTTTCGCACGATTGTTTGCGTTGCCAGGTGAGGGAATTTACCTGTCTGAAACAATTTTACACGGTGAGGGGCATGGCTCGGCTTGGAGATGGAGCGGAAATGGTGGAAATTGCGGAGCCGTTATGTCAGCAATCCGCGAGCCAGTTGAGTACCTCGCTGTTCGTTGCAACCACGTTCCTCGCAGCGTCCAACTGCTCCGCCAACTCGGGGTCATCCTTGGCCTTTTCTTGGAGTTCAACCCAAATCTGGCTGCGGCGATCTTGATCGATTTTCGCTTTTTATTCGACTTGAACTCGTCCCGGTCCCATCACCGGCTGCCGCATTCGTGCCGTCTCGCATAGCGGCGAAAATTTTAATCCATCAATGAGCCGAACTGCACTCGGTTCTACCGCCAGTCGTCGCGCGCGTTGCCCAGACCTTCGTTCATCACGGTGTCGAAGCCGGTGTGCTTCTTGATGAAGATCTCGCTGAATTGGCGGTCCTGGCGAAGCAAAATCGCCTGCAAGCGGACCATCTCCAGCAACGCCAGAAACATGGCAATCAGCGCCCGCTCGCTGCGCGTGTGGCTTAACAGGCGGCGCAGAGCCACCGGCTTGTCTTCCATGGTGAGCCGGCGAGCTAGAAACTGAATCATCTGGCCCACGGTCACGGAGTCCTCCTCGACGTCGAGGACGGGCCGGTTGCGGGCGCGCTCCAAAATATCCCTGAAAATTCGCACCAGATCCACGGTATCGGCGGCAATCTCAGGCTCGGCGCCCTCATCGCCTTTGAACTCGCGCACGCCGGGATTGGACCACGTGGCGGCCTCTAGCATCTGCTTCTGTTGCAGCATTTGGGCGGCGTTCTTAAAGCGCTCATGCTCCAGCAGCCGCTCTACCAGCTCACGGCGCGGATCTTCCGCCACGTCTTCAGGACCGGAGGGGGCACGCGGCAGCAGCATCTTGCTCTTGATGTGGATCAGCAACGAAGCCGTGTAGATAAATTCGCCGGCCACGTCCACGTCGCCGGCTTTCAGCTGGTTCACATAGGCCAGAAATTGCGCCGTGATCCGCGCGATGGGAATGTCGTAGATGTCGATGTCCTGCTTGCGGATAAGGTCCAACAGCAGATCAAGCGGCCCATCGTAAACCTGGCCCACAAAAACAGAGAAAGGGGATTGCTCGGAGCTTTCGTCCCGTTTTTTCTGCTGTGCCATAAGTTTGGCTGCAGCCTTCTCATCCGCCTTCGCGTCGGCCTTTTCCTTGGCGTCAGACTCGGCGGTGAGCACCAGCGGTAGCGCTTCATCGGCGGCTGGGATCTGCTCGACGATTGGCTCAGGGGCGCGCTCTGGCTCGGTGGCAATTTGCGACATAGGAATGTGAGCAGTTTCCTTCTCTGGACTGACCTCTACGGCCGGCTCAGGCGCTGAAATCGGCTCAGAAACCGGGTCGAGCTCTGGCTCGGCCGCGGGAGCAGCCTGTTCGATGGTGGAAACAGGGGCGGGCGCGGTGCTCGTCTCAGGCTCGGCGGCAGCTTTCAGCTCGGTTTCGGCCACACTGTCAGGCTCTTTGAATGGCTCGGAGGGGTTCCCATCCACCGTTTCCTGGTTGTCATTCGTTTCCGGCTCGACGACAGGCTCGGCTTCTTGGAGCAGCCCCAGCATAGCCTCTTCCGCATGCTCTGCCTCCTCAACCGGTTCAGGAACAGTCTCGGTCACAACCTCGGCATTTATAGACTTCTCCGTCTCCGGCTCGTCCACGGGTTCGACGTCCTCTTCGGACTCTACCTCCTCAACCGGCACCGGCGCGGGCTCATTCAAAACCTCGACGGCAGGGATTGTAGCTGGCTCGGCCTCGGTCACAACATTAGACTCTGTTGCCGGGAGCAGGGCTGTTTCCGGCTCAGGTTCGACCAGTACCTCGCGGGTTGTCTCGGCTTCAACGGCGTCCTCAGGCTCGCTGGCAGCGGAAAAACTCGTCTCGGAGGGAGGCGGGGGGGGCAACCCTCGCGTAACACCAACAGAATCGACTTGGGCTTTAGCACCGGAGGGGGTGTCTTCGGAAACTCCTCTTGTCCCTCCGGCTTCTCCCTTAACCCTTTCAGGCTCATGTTTGGGCGCGTCAATCGGGCCGAGGTTCGCCCCAGCCTCTGCCGGAGTCGCCGGCGCGTCCATTTCGATTTTGGGGAACGCCTTAGTCAAAGTTCTCTCTTCTTCCGGCTTTTCTTTGTAGCCGCCTGAAAACATCGGCACGGCAACCGTCTCTAACCTTGCTGGCCGCTGGAAAAGGCCAAATCCGGAGCGAATGCCTCCCAGCGCAAAATTGAGCGCCTTGCGCCACCACGGAATTGTCTTTTCAAGCACTTGCATCAATTGCCTACTGACCTGTGTCGCTGGTCAGGGTCATCTGCATGGCCGCGCGCACCTGCCGCATCGTCTCTTCGGCACGGGCGCTGGCCCGACGGGAACCATCATCAAGGATTTCCTTCACCTGTGTCGCGGAAAAACTGGCTCGACGCTCCTGAATCGGCTGCAAAACCTTCACCAGTCCGTCGGCCGCCCAGCCTTTGCATTCGATGCAGCCGATTCCCGCCGAGCGGCAGCCGTCATACACCTTCGCCATTGTCTCAGGCGTGGAGAAGACCTTGTGCAGGTCGCCCACCGGGCACTTGTCCGGGTCGCCCGCGTCGGTGCGGCGAACGCGCGCCGGATCGGTCACCATGGTCTTCAGCTTCTGGCGCACCACCGGCTCCGAGTCAGTCAGTTGAATGGTGTTCCCGTAGCTCTTCGACATCTTGCGGCCATCGGTGCCCGGCAGCTTCGGCGAAGGCGTCAGCAGCACCTTCGGCTCGGGAAGAACTTCCCGGTCACCCAGCTTGTAGAACTGGTTGAACCGCCGCGCTATTTCGCGTGTCAATTCCACGTGCGCCTGCTGGTCCTGCCCCACAGGCACAAAGTCAGCCTGGTAAAGCAAAATGTCAGACGCCATCAGCACCGGATAGCCCAGGAACCCATAGTTGGTCAGGTCCTTGTTGGCGAGGTTTTCCTGCATCTCTTTGTAGCTTGGCACACGCTCCAGCCAGCCCAGCGGCGTAATCATCCCCAGCAGCAGCGGCAATTCATAGTGCTGCTTAACCCGGCTCTGCACGAAGATGGTGCATTTCTTCGGGTCAAGTCCGGCGGCCAGAAAATCCAGCGCCACTTCCAGCGTATTGGGCGCGATGCCCGACGTGTCGGCGTAGTCGGTCGTCAGCGCATGCAGATCGGCGATGAAGAAGTACGACTCATACTGGGCAGAGTCTTGGAGCTTGACCCAGTTGGCCAGCGCGCCCATGTAGTTGCCCAGGTGCAGCTTGCCGGTGGGGCGCATGCCGCTCAAAACGCGCGGACGGGAAGAGGATGTTGCGATTTCTGCCATTTTATTGATCGATCCAGATTCCGATTTTGGGGTGATGCCAGGAGAATGTCGCCGCCTCCCGAGAAATCCGAGAAAACGGCTCATTCCATTGTAGCGGTCAATTGCAGAGTCAATTGGAAACCTGCGCGGTCTATACGTGCATCAATCCCCAGACCACCATTCCGATTGCGGGGACGACGAAAGCCCTGATAATCGTTCCGCCTACAAAGATCATCAACAAATAGCTCACCCAGAGAGGGATCCGGTCGTAGGCCTGCACGGCGTTATACGGCAGCATATTGCGCATCAGCCGGCTGCCGTCGAGCGGCGGTATCGGTAGCAGGTTGAAGATGCAGAGCGACAGATTGATCAAAATCGCCAGCGTGCAGAGCAGCACCAGCGGGTGCGGAGTGAAGTCCGCCATCGGGCTGAGCGTGGCAATGAAGGAGCCGAGAACAACCTGTCGTCCGTTGGGAATCACGATGGCCGTCACCATCATTACTGCAACGGCAACCAGCACAATGAGCAGGTTCGACGCGGGGCCGGCCAGGGTAACGAGGTTGTCGTCGCGGACGATCTTGTGCAAGTTGCGCGTATTCACCGGGGTGGGCTTGGCCCAACCCACCAGCATCCCGCCAAACATGCTGAATCCAAAAAGTGGCCCGAAGATCATCAGCGCTGGGAACAGCAACGTGCCGATGGGGTCTACGTGAACCATGGGGTTGAGCGTTACGCGCCCCAACATGCGGGCGGTCTGATCGCCCAGCCGCGAGGCCGTCCAGGCGTGGGCGCACTCATGCACGCTGAGCGAAAAGATAAGCAGAACGAACTCGAATACCGCTTTGATTAGGTCGGGCTGTTGCAAACGAACTCTCCACAAACTGAGAACTCAGGTTAGCATGGAGGGGCGTGCAGGTTCTCGCCACGGCGCGGGAAGATAGCGCGGGCGGGCGCGGTCTAACGAGTCAAGGGGTAGGTGCTACCGCAAGAAAGGGGATCGACCATGCGAAGATGGACGGCAGGAGTGAGTCTTAGCCTGGTAGTTCTGAGCCTGGCGGTAGCCGGCTTTGCCCAGAACGATGAAGCAGCCAGGGCGAATGATCTTTTCAAGGCTGGCAAGCGGCCTGATGCCTTGCCGCTCTATGAGGATTTGGCCAAGGCGTATCCCAACGAGCAGCTTTACGCCGAGCGACTGGCTGATTGCCTCGGCGCTGAGGCCGTCCAATTGACCGACCCCGCAGAGATAAAGGCGGTGCGAATCCGGCAGCGGGAGGCTGCCAAACGCGCCATCGAGTTGGGCGACAAGGCCGAGTTTATACGCCAGATGGCCAATCTCGATCCTGACCAGCCGCTCTATTCCGGCATCGTCAGCCCTGGCAAAGCTCTGCTGGCCGAGGCCGAGAAAGCCTACACGGCGGGAGACTTCCCTACGGCTATGGCCAAGTACACAGCCGCCGCCGAGGCCGACCCGCATCTCTACGAAGCCCCGCTCTATGCCGGTGACACAGCCTACGTGCAGCAGGACCTGGCTACCGCGGCCCCGTGGTTTGTGCGGGCAATTGAGATTGATCCGAACCGCGAGACGGCGTATCGCTATTGGGGCGATGCGATTCTCAAGCTGGGCGGCGATCCTGCCCTTGCCAAGGAAAAGTTTATCGACGCCATCGTGGCTGAGCCATATAGCAAATTCGCATGGCAGGGTCTGCGACAATGGGCGGATATTGAGAAGGCGACGATTCTCGCGCCGAAGATAGACCGACCGGCTGCTCCCCTGGTGGACGCGAAGAAGCCGGGCAACATCAACATAACCCTTGACGCCCAGGCGACAGATGACAAGCAGCATCCGGGAGCTTCCGCGTGGATGATGTACTCGCTGATTCGCGCCGGCTATCGGGGCGATGAGTTCAAGAAGAACTTCCCAGACGAGAAGGAGTACCGGCATTCGTTGATGGAAGAAGACGTTGCGTTGAGTGCTGTGGCCGAGACCATGAAAGGCAAAAGGATCAAGCCAGAGAATCTGGACGAGAGCCTGCGCAACCTGGTTGAGTTGAAAAACGCCGGAATGTTGGATTGCTGGATTCTGATCAGCGGCGCCGACAACGGCATCGCGAAGGATTACGACACCTATCGTAATCAGCATCGCCAGCTATTGCACAATTATTTGGAACGGTTTGTGGTGCACTGAGGAACCGCTCCGGCGCAATAGCAGAGGCACCGCCAACTGGTCCAGGGTTCTATTCCCTATTCCCTGTTCAATCAGCCTCGTTCCGCCGGGAAGCTGCCCACCAGCTCACCGGCGGCAACGTGCTGGCCGGCCAGCACAATGGTGTGGCTCGCGATTCTGGCCCCGGGGCCGATGACGGTAGGCACCAGCATCACCTCGCCATAATTGTGTGCTGCATGGCTGTGCGAATAGATGCGGGCAAACGAGCCGATGATCGCGCCCTTGCCGATGGTGATGCCGCCGCGGTCGTTCAGCAGGGCATCGTGCCGGATCGTGGCGCCTTCTTCGATGGTCAGGTTGTAGCCAAAGGTCAGCTCCACACCGTGATCAATTTTGACCCCCGCGCCGATGCGCGCGAAAAGATGGCGGCCCAGCATCGAGCGGAAACGCAGCCCCAACCAGTGGTTGATTCCGATGGGCGAGCGATCAAACATCTTCCAGAACCATAGCAGCGGCTTGCGCTTGGCAAACTGTTCCGGGTCCGCGTCGCCAAAGTGTTCCGCCTCCAGAGTCACATTCTCAGGGTCCAGGGAGAGCGACAGCACATTGCCCGGCAACTCGGACGTGAGCGTCAGGTTGAGCTTGGTGCCGTGCGGGCGGCCCAGGTAGAGCTGGTAAAGCTGGTCGCGCACAATCTCCGCGCGCCGCTCCGGAGCCTGGTGGCGCGTGAACTCTTCATCGAGAAACTGAATCCAGCGCCGGTAAACTTCCTCAGCCTCGGGCGCGGGACGCGGGGCGTTGCTCGCGGTGTAGTCCATACGAATTGCAAGATACACCACCAGGGTTCGGTGCGGCGAGGCAGGAGTGCGCAACATTCGCGGAACAGCTTCAAGATCTTCAGCAATCCTGAAAGCGTGCAGATGAATCCTGCCTATGAGCTGCCCCGATATTGCGCGCGTTACAGATGGTCCATTTTGTACAGACGATGATGATCCAAGTCGCTACGTTGAATAGCCGGGGCGCTTGATGAAGGCCCCGCAATTGTGAGGAGGATTTATGACTGGATTCAAGCTTGTCGTGCTGGCGGCCGTCGCCGGATGCTTCATGCTGGTAACCGCTCCGAAGGCAACGGCTCAGGTTGCTGTGGAGATTGGAGTTGCGCCCGATTGCCCCTACGGCTACTATGACGTCGCTCCGTATGACTGTGCTCCCTACGGCTACTACGGCTCGGAATGGTTTTCGGGCGGTATCTTCATCGGCACCGGCCCGTGGTTTCACGGTCCTGAAAACTTCCGGGGCCACGTAAATAACCGTTTCCATCCTGATCACGGCTACGCTGGCCCAAAGCCACAACGTGGTGAGAAACCCGCACCGGCGAATCGTGTCGATAAGGTTTCCCACTTCAAGGGAAATGAAGTTCGTGATGGGCACGGCCACGTAGCCGGGGGCAAGGGCAAGCACTAAGAACAGCTCTGCGACTGGTCCAATAATTGGTAAAAGCCTGTTCAGGGTGGTTTGTGGGTTACAGCGGAAGCTAACCCGCGAAGTCTCTCGCAGAACCGCCCTGAATCTGTACTCCCAGCCGCCTCCTATCGCGCGCCGCCCTTCGAGGGCTCTTTCGGCCCCAATAATATTTGTATGCCCACATAGGCAATCCAGTTCGGCTCGCTATTCTGCCGCGTCACCGCCTGTATGCCGCGCCCGCCCATGAACAGCAAGCGCAGATGTCCGCTGCGATCCAGCGTTTGCCGGCCACCCACATCCAGCGTCAACTCGCGCTGCTTGGGCACAGTGCCAATGCGGTTGGCGTCCTGCAGGTCGTAAATCTCGGTGTAGAGTTCCGTCCGCTCGTTGAACTCGTGGCCGGCAATCAGTCCGCGCCCCCAGCGACTGGGCGTCAGCTTGTTGCCGAACCATCGGCCCACCTCACCGTTAAAGTCGAGGGGCCCGAGCTTGGCCGTGAACTCCACCGGCAGATAATACTGCGGCCCGTTCTCGACAATTCCCCGGCGCACAGCGCTGGTGGGGTTGTTAATCGACGCCTGTGGATAAGTGCCCAGCGAGAAGGTCATGTTCTCGTCGGACTTCGACTCGCCCGAGGCGTGATGCTCGAAGTAGCGCCACTTCACACCCACGAGCGACTCGCCAAGCCCGGCTCGCGTAGTGTTGTTTTGGTCCGTCGCCGCGGCCAGGGGCAATTCGTACTTGAGCTGAATCCGGTCGCCCCACCCGTAGTTCATGTCGATGTCGGGCAACTGGTAATAGGCCGATCCGGGGTTGTGGTCCGCAATCCATCCAAAATTGATCTCCCAGTGCCGGTTGCCCGGCGTTCCGGGGTCGTCGGTAATAAAGGGAGGTCCGCCTTGTGCATGTGCCGTCGCAGCGCCCGCGAGCGGCGCAAGCAGCAGAAGCAGTTGGATGAATCTGCGCATTCTGGCTATTGAAATGCTCCCTAAAATGGTCTTGCCCGAAATCCGAGACATACAGGCTCAAGGTATCACTCCAGTCGTGCGCACCAAGCAAACCGTCGGCAGAGCGAGGCATTAAACCCCTGGCCCACGCACTCCTGCCCGCTTCAATGCGATTTCCCCGCCCGTCCCCGGCCCGGCTCTGCGATACTGGATTGTTATGCCTATCGATGACCTGCAGCAGGCCGCTCAAAAAGTCGCCGGATTCCTCGCCACCCTCAATAAGCTGGGCGGCATGCGCCTCAAGTACCGCATCAGTGCCGGCGACGGCACGCCCGACCCCGAAGGACAGGCTCCCGCCCTGTGCGTCGAGCTGGGCGGACCCGACGTGGCGCTGGTCACTCAGCACAACGGCGAGCTGCTGTTGGCTCTCGAAACCCTCGCTGCGCAGATCCTGCGCGTCGACCAGCATGAAGGCTATCTAATAAGCTTTGACGCCGCCAACTTCAAGGCTCTGCGCGCTCAGGAGCTGCGCATGACCGCCGAGACCGCCGCGGAAAAGGTGCTCCGGTCGGGTATCCCTTATGCATTTCCGCCCATGAACAGCCGCGAGCGCCGCCTTCTACACATGGCATTCCGCGGAATCGAGGGCGTGGAGACAGCCAGCAACGGCGAAGGCCAGGACCGCTTTCTTGCGGTTTATCCTGCGGGCAAAACCGATCTGCCCGTTGCTCCGCCCGTCAGGCCGCGCGGCTTCGGTGATCGAGGGCGAAGTTCTGGCGATCGCGGACGAAGCTCTGGAGACCGCAGTCGAAGCTTTGGAGATCGTGGCCGCCCGCGGCGCTAGCGCAGATGCGTTTTTTGAACTCACACTTTTTAGTCGAAACTGCTGTGCCCTGATGACCAGCTTGGCGCAGCCTCGCCGGTATGCCACAATAGCTATCCATGAAAACGAAGACCCTTCTGCTTCTTCTCGCTCTCACCGCAACCTTGTGTCCCGCGCAAAAGCGCCTGGTGCTCATCGACCAGGACGGCGCTGGCCCCGGCGGCACAGATCAGATGTCCATGCTGGCTCTGCTTCAGGCTCCTAATGTCGAGGTCCTGGGCATCACCATCGTCACCGGCGATCAATGGCGCGACGAGGAGACTCTGCACACCCTGCGCATGTTGGAGCTGACCGGACACGCCAATATTCCCGTGGCCAGAGGCGCGGTCTTTCCGCTGATTCGCACGCAAGAGGAGACCCGCCTGACGTCCGCGCTCGACGGCAAATTCGAGTGGCTTGGCGCATGGGGACAAAGCCTGTTCGTGGAGCAGACTCCCGGCGTGACCCCAGCCCCACAGGTGAAATCCCAGGCGCACGCGCCGTACGAAATTCCGCCCATGCCCGAGGGTCAGCCCTCCATCAAGCCCCTCGACGAAGACGCCGCCCACTTCCTCATCCGCCAAGTGCACGCTCATCCTCATCAAGTCACCATTTATGCCGCAGGCCCGCTCACAAACATTGCCCTCGCCATCTCCATCGACCCGGAGTTCGCAGCGCTCACAAAAGGCATTGTGCTGATGGGCGGCAGCCTCAGTCCGCAGAGCGACGACCCGGAGTTCGCCTCCAACCCGCGCCACGAGTTCAACCTCTGGTTCGACCCCGAAGCCGCGCACATCGTGTTGCACGCCGACTGGCCGCGCATAGACGTGACCACCGTCGATGTCTCCATCAAGGCGCCCTTTACTCAACAGATGCTCGATGAAATCGCCAAATCCCCCTCGCCCACCGCGCGCTATATCGCCGCATGGAGCCAGCGCCGCTACTTCCTGTGGGATGAACTGGCCGCCTGCGCCTGGCTCGACCCGACTCTCATCACGCGCGAAAAGCTTATTTACATGGACACAGACCTGAGCCACGGGCCCAGCTACGGCGACACCCTCACATGGAACGAAAAGTTGAAGCCAGCAACCGGCGTGCGCCTCGTCCACGCGCAGGTGGACCTCGACATGCCGCGGTTTCAAAAAATGTTTGTGCAACTGATGGCCAGCGAGAGTACAAAATAGCTGGAACGCATTGAGAAATTCCCCGAGGAGGTGCCGTATGGTCCAGGAATCCATTTTGGGCGAGAGCAATGTGATAGCTTTTGCGCCCGTAACCGATCTGGTGAAGGCGCGCGACTTCTATGAAAATGTGCTGGGACTGCGCCTGGTGGAGGACGAGAAACCCTTTGCTCTCGTCTTCGATGCCAACGGAACCATGCTGCGGGTGACCCCTGTAGGCGAGCACCACCCTGCGCCGCACACCGTACTTGGCTGGGAAGTGGAATCCATCGAGCGCACTGTCGACCAACTCACCGCAGCCGGTGTCGTCTTCCTGCGCTATCCAGGCATGAACGACGACGACCCGCACGCCATTTGGACCGCACCCGGCGGAGCCCGCGTCGCCTGGTTCCACGACCCTGACAAAAATGTCCTGAGCCTGACGCAGTTTTAACTAGAAGCACAAAAGCCCACACCACCAATCGAGGCATAGGCTTCTGGTTGTCGCATCATTTCTCTTGCGGACGAGCCGAAAGCAGTCGGCCCCACCGCAGGTGGTTACGCGTTCAACTGCTCCTGCAGCTTGTTCAGCGTGCGGTGCAGATCCTTGTCCGCGCGGCGCTGCTCGTCGATTTTGGCAATCGAGTGCATCACCGTGGTGTGGTGCTTGTTGCCGAACTGGCGGCCAATCTCCGGCAAACTCGCCTCGGTCATCTGTTTGGCCAGATACATGGCAATCTGCCGCGGCACCACCACGTTGCGCGAGTTGTTCTTCTGCTTCAAGTCAACCACTCTCATGCCGAAATTCTCGCTGACGGCGCGCTGAATGGACTCAATGGTGATCTTGCGCACCTGCATGTCAATGAATTGCTTCAGGCACTGCTGGGTCGATGCCAGCGTGATCTCCATGTGGTTCATCTGGCACCATGCGATCAGCCGCGTCATGGCGCCCTCAAGCTCGCGCACGTTGGTGCGCACATTCGAGGCCACAAAGAGCGCCACATCGGTGGGCAACTGCACCTGCTCGGACTCGGCTTTTTTCTGGAGGATGGCGACCTTAGTCTCCAGGTCCGGCGGTTGAATGTCGGCAATCAAGCCCCACTCGAAGCGCGAGCGAAGGCGGTCCTCAATCTCCGCCAGTTCTTTAGGCGGACGGTCCGAGGCAATCACAATCTGCTTCATGCTCTCGTGCAGCGCGTTGAAGGTGTGGAAGAATTCCTCCTGCGTCCGCTCCTTCTGCGCGATGAACTGGATGTCGTCAATCAGCAGCACATCCACTGAACGGAAACGGTCGCGGAAGCTCGTCATGCGGTCGTTGCGCAGCGAGGTGATCATCTCGTTGGTAAACTTTTCCGCTGAGACGTAGCAGATGCTGGCGGTCGGCTGGCGGCGCTTCACCTCGTGGCCAATGGCATGCATCAAGTGCGTCTTGCCCATACCCACACCGCCGTAAAGGAACAGCGGATTGTAGGCCTTCGAGGGCCGTTCGGCCACTGCCAGCGAAGCGGCGCGGGCAAACTGGTTGCCGTTGCCGATAACGAAGGCATCGAATGTATAGCGCTGGTTCAGTTGCGCCGCGGTAGACCAGTCGAAGCGCGCCTGCTCCGGCGTGCGCTGCGGCTGCGCCGGGGCCGTGGGCGCATGTGCAGGAACTGGCCCGAAGCCGCCGTCCTTGCGCTGCGGCGGAACCGACGGATCCTCCTCGGCGGTCACGAAGCAGACGTCGTCAAGCTCAAGACCCTGCTGCTCGATGGCCTCCTGAATCAGGTCGCCGTATCGTTCTCCCAGGTTTTGGAACTGAGGCGAGGGCACTCGCACATAAAGCGTGCGATTCACAACGTGGCTGTATCGTGAAGGCTTTAGCCATGTCTCAAAGGACTGGCGGATCACCTTCATCTCTAAAGCCGCGAGAATCTGAAGCCAGGGATTGAGCGCCGTCGCCGGCGAAACTGAAAATGCCATCGTACCGATCCTTACTTCTGCTGCCTGTTCATGGACAGGCTGGTTCATCCATCAATCTTGGGCAACAGCTCTCCTGGTGCATGGCCTGAGGCCTTGCATCCGAATCTGCCGCTGATAGGCTCCGGAAATTAGTTTCGGAACCTGTTGAGACTTGTTCCGTGGGACGCGGGAAACTACCTATAACGGTCCCAAGATTAGCACATCTTAGCCTCGCTGCAATCAATCTTTCACATAAGTTTTGTGTCGTCTTCGCCAGTTGCACCACCGCTGGTGAAACTAGCGGCTTATGTTACTAGAGTGTTTGACGTAACCATGCCGATTACTCCCTTACAACGGCTGACTCGGAAGGTCTTCCTTGCTGGTACACGGTCACGGACGACCCATTCTCGCCGCTCTCTTCTTCAGCGTAGAGCTGCAAAGCAGAAAAATCTGCACCCCTCATTTTGCGAATCGGATGCGATTGCGTGCCGATTTGGCCTTCGGTGAGGCTTCACTGGATTCCTGGCCCATCCTGCGCTATACTTAGAACTTGCCGTCAAGGCGCAGATTTTCTTTAGGAAACAGGAGCGCATTTTCATGCCCAAGCGCACATTTCAACCGAATCGCCGCAAGCGCGTGAAAACCCACGGCTTCCGCGCGCGCATGAAGACCAAGGCCGGCGCAGCCGTTCTCAGCCGCCGCCGTGCAATCGGCCGCAAGCGCGTGTCCGTCAGCGCAGGCTTCCGCGACTAACCCTCGCCAGTTGCCCAAACCAGTTGCTGGATCCGGAACGGGTCGCAGGTCAATGCTATTCCGGCCAACTCCTTCCGCGCAGTTGCCATGACCACCATTCCCCACACTGACCAGCGCCGCTCTCCCAGGCAGTCGCTTGTTGGAGCGCGTTTATGCAAGCATGCTGACTATCAGCGCGCCTATGCGGCTAGCCGTAAGCGCCAGTCCGCATCCATGAGCTGGTTCCTGGCCCCGCAGATCCCCGCCTTTCCCGGAGCCGAACCTCCGGCTGGCCCGCGCGTCGGCCTCACCGCCGGCAAGGTCGTCGGCAAAGCTCATGAGCGCAACCGCATCAAGCGCCGCATGAAAGAGGCCCTGCGCCGCCACATCGACCTGCTGCCCCCGGCTTGCGACCTGATCCTCCATCCCCGCCGCTTTGTGCTCACCATCGAATTCGCGAAACTTGAGGCGGAGATTGTGCGTATCCTTCAGCAGGCAAAGACAGAGGCTGCGCGCATGGCCCCAGCGCAGGTGGCTCAATGACTCACATTGAATCTGAGGCAGAGCGACACGATACCAGCCCGCGCGATACGGAACTAGCCCCACCGCAGGTGGTCACCCGCGCCATGCTCTCGATGCTCGATTTCTATCGCCGCTGGCTCTCTCCGGCCATCCACTCGCTCAAGCCGGGCGGCTGCCGTTATGTTCCCACGTGCTCTGAGTATGCTTCCACCGCGATTGCCATCCACGGACCCTTGCGCGGCGTGCTGCTCGCATCCTGGCGGCTCCTGCGCTGCAACCCCTTCGCTCGCGGCGGTCTTGATCAGGTGCCTCCGGCGCCGATTTCACGCCATTTGCACAACGAACCATTACCATAGAAACAGCGGCGGCCTGACGGCGCGCCCGACAGCGGAACCAAAGTCGATGTATTTCGAAACCGCAGCGATCAAGTCGACGCGACCAACAGGGAGCGGCGACCCGCATCAAACTCAACGGAGCACAGTAACTCTGGTTCCGCTCTAAACGATAGGACGTACTCCATTGGCAGAAATTCGCAATCCCAATCTTCAGGGGCAGGGCGGCGACGGCGGCGGCAGCGGCGGAGATATGCGCGGCTTGATGTATGTCACTTTCCTGGCTCTCATTGTCCTTCTCGCCTTCCAGTATTTTTCCAAGCCCAAGCAGCCGGCCACGCCCGCTCCCGCCCAAACTCAGAGTCAGGCCCAGAACCCGCAACAGTCTGCGCCGCCGGCCGCGGCCCCGGGCCAGACAGCACCGGCGCAGTTGGCCGCCAAGCAAGCGCCGGCTCCCACGGTTGTCACTCCGGTTATCGCCGCTTCCTCCGTGTCTGAAACAACGGTTGAGAACGACAATCTCAAGATTGTCTTCACCAACCAGGGCGCGCAGGTGACGCATTGGATTCTGAGGGGTAAGCAGTACAAGGACCACCCCGATCCCGGCGGCCAGCAGCTCGATCTGGTCAATCCAAAAACCGCCGACGCCGGACTGCCGCTCAGCCTTTACACCTATGAGCCGGAGCTGACAAAGCAGTTGAACTCGGCCCTTTACCAGGTCTCCGTCTCCGGCGCTTCCGCCTCCGCAGGGCTGCTTGAGGCTCCCGGCTCGGTGACCTTTCACTATGCCGCCAATGGCCTTGACGTGGTCAAGACCTTTCGCTTCGATGCGAGCTACGTGGTTACGGCCGAGGTCCAGGTCAAGCGCAATGGCGTGCCGGTGCGTGCTCTTCTGGCGTGGCCCGCTGGGCTCGGCGACCAAACCGAACCTATCCAATTCGCCAGCGGCAAGTTTGTCTGGTCCCTTGGCAGCAAAGATGACGCGATTGACGCCAAGAAAGTCAGCGGTGGCTCCACGCTTGACCAGCCTTACGACTTCGCCGCTATTACTGATCTCTACTTTGCAGCAGCTTTTCTGCCCGATGCGCCCGCGCGCACGTCCGTGGTCACGCTGCACAGCTCCATCCAATTGCCCGGCGATTCCAGCGACCCCAACAGCCAGAAGAAGCCAGCCGACGTACTCGGGCTGGCCATGGGAGACACCAGCGGCTTCACCCGCTTGCGCTTCTTCGCCGGACCCAAAGAAACTGACCTGCTTAAGACCATCCACTCCACTGGACCGGACGGCAAACCTACCGGACCAGCGCTCGAACCGCTCATTCAATATGGCAGCTGGCTGGGAATCATTGCCAAGCCGCTCTACCTGGCGCTTCACAGCCTCAGGAATCTGCTTGGCAATGGCGGGGATAACTGGGGCTGGGCCATCATCATCTTCACCACTATCTTTACGGTGATTATGATTCCTTTCCGCTTTATGGCGCTGAAATCTTCGCTGAAAATGATGCGTGTTCAGCCCAAGGTCGAAGCCATCAAGCAGCGTTACGCCCATCTCAAGGCGACCGACCCCAAGCGCGCCAATATGAACACCGAGATGATGGAGCTATACAAGGTGGAGGGCGTCAATATGTACGGCAGCTGCCTGCCTATGCTGCCGCAGCTTCCGCTCTTCTACGCCTACTATCGCGTCTTGTACAACGCAGTCGAACTGCGCCAGGCCCACTGGTTCTGGCTCACTGACCTCTCCGCGCCCGACCCCAGGTACATTCTGCCCATCCTCATCATTCTCTCCATGGCCCTTGTCCAGATAATTACTCCCTCGCCGGGTATGGAGGCCAATCAGCGCCGCATGATGGTCATCATGATGCCGCTAATGATGGGCTTCTTCCTGCTGCACGCGGCTTCAGGCCTGGCTCTCTACTGGGGAACAAGTAACGTCATCAACCTTGCCCTGCAGCTCGGCATTAATCAAACCCACATCGGCAAAGAGATGCACGCCATTGCTGCCAAACGCGCTGTCAAAAGGTCCGGAGGCAATCCCAAAACCATTCAGGGCCAAATCCAGCGGAAGAAGTAAAGCCCGGTTGCGTAAACGAAGCCCCGTTCAAGCCCAGCTTGAGCGGGGCTTCTTTTCTCCAGATGAATGCCGTGTCCCGGGTGCGCCGTCGATCAATGGCAAAATAGTCCTATGCCGCCGATTGTCCTTTCCCCCGCCGAAACCCGCGTCCTGGGCGCGCTCATTGAAAAGGAAGTGACCACCCCTGAGTACTACCCGCTTTCCCTCAACGCGCTCATCAACGCCTGCAACCAGCGCTCCAATCGCGAGCCGGTGATGAATCTCGACGAAGAAGCTGTGCGTCAGGCGCTTCATGGCCTCGAAGACCTGCATCTGGCCGGCCGCGCGCGCGCCGCTGACGGACGCGTCACCAAGTACGAGCACTGGCTGGGCGAGGCCTTCAACTTCAGCCGCGCCGAAACGGCGCTCGTCTGCGTGCTTCTCCTGCGCGGCCCGCAAACTCCGGGCGAGTTGCGCGGCCGTACTGAACGCCTCCATCGCTTCGAAGAGATCGGCGAAGTCCTCGCCGCGCTGCAAAAGCTGATGGAGCGCGAGCCGCCGCTGGCCGCCGTCCTGCCGCGCCAGTTGGGAACCAAGGAATCCCGCTACGCGCACTTGCTCTCCGGCGGCGTCGAATCAATCGCCGCTATTTCTGCAGTCGGGCCCACATTCGCGCCCCGCGAGGCCGGAACAATCCGCGAGGCAGGGACAAATTCAGACCAGGACGCAAACCACGCCCAGCGCATCGCGCAGTTGGAAGCGACGGTCGCGGAACTGCGCCAGGAAGTCGCCTCTCTGCGCCAGAAGATCGATGATCTGTTCGGGGATGGATAACTGGGGGCGTATTATTTCCGAGTGGAATCCGTCCATCTCGTGTTCAAAGAGGATAGAAAGAGGAAGAAATCATGCTGAAAGTAAAGTTAGTTGCAGCATCTCTTGGAATTGCAATAATGCTGCCCGCATCTTCCGCCCTGCTCGCGCAGACGGCAAGCGTGGCTCCCGCCGCCCCGCTGCCCTCTCAAATTCTCACAGCAAAGAAGGCCTTCATCTCCAACGCGGGAGGAGAATTGGATCCGAGACTTTGGAGTGGAGGGCCGGCTCAACTCTACAATCAGCTTTACGCGGCCATCAAGCGCTCTGGACAATACCAACTTGTAGCCGCTCCAGCGGATGCCGATCTCGTCATCGAAGTCAGTTTTGCCGATCCAACTACGGGAGTTAGCGGCTCAAAAGAATCCGGCTGCTCCTCCTCCAGTGCACCGCAACTCGATCTGGTGCTGAGAGACCCGAAGACAAACGTAGTACTGTGGACCATCAGCGAGAAGACTTCGATAGCGCATATGCAAAAAGGCCGCGACCAGGCTTTGGCGGATTCGATCGGTTCGCTCATCGCCGACCTGAAGGCGCTGGCTGCCCAACCCACGGCCCCGAACGTCGCCAAATAGCTGGCATTTTAAAAACACAAATCTCGGACGCACGCTCTGCAAATTACCTCTGGTTCGAGTGAAGCAATCCTACATAGATATATCGGGCGACCGATCCGTACAGTATCGCGTTCGTGAGAATCACGACGGCGAAGAATGCGCTTGAACCAACATCTCCCGAGGGCGGAAGTAAGCGTCCCAGAACATAGGCAGGGGAGATGATGAGATCAATCGTCTCGGTCGCCAGTTCATTGGTGCTGCCGAAAAAGAAGGGTCGGAACGGCAATATGCTCCCAACAATGGCTGCGACGATCATCACTGTACGAGGTTTCATTGCTCCCCAGCTGCGCTGTGTTTCGAGGATGTCTCTTCCACGGTTTTCATCGTAACGCGAATCGAGCAAGATTGCGCCGTGCCCCATCCATTTCGCGTTCTTTGCGAAATAGGTGGGAAACCACAAATCACGAACGTACCCCAAACTAAGCAGTTAAATCAGCTCATATCCCGCAAACCAATACCCAATCTCAAACGCCGCGGTCTCTTCGCCGTCCGAGCCGTGTACGGCATTCTCAGACATCGATCCGGCATACTTCTTGCGAATTGTCCCCTCTTCCGCGTTAGCCGGGTTGGTCGCGCCCATCAGCTTGCGCCAGTCAGCAATGGCATTTTCCTTTTCCAATACCATCAAGACCAGCGGCCCCGAAGACATAAACTCGCAAAGGCCCTCGAAGAACGGCTTGCCCGCATGAACGGCATAAAATCCCTTGGCCTGCTCTTTTGAAATGGCTTGTTTCTTGATGGCCACTATCTGAAATCCGGCTCGCTCAATCTCGGCCAGAATGGCTCCGGTAAAACCTTTGCGGACCGCGTCCGGCTTGACGATGCTGAATGTGCGTTGCGCCACGGCGTCTTACTCCTGATGGGGAATTTTGTCTGCCTCTCTATTGTAATAGCCGTCGAGATGAGACCGGCTGCCGTCCACAGCCCCGAATCTGCTAGAGTGTCGGCATGTTCCAACGCGCTGTTTCACCTTATCGCTTCCCGCTCCTTTTGCCTGCCGTTTTTGTTGGCGTTCTGATGGTTGCGCCCGCTTTTTGCCAGAGTGCGCCGACTGGCGCTTCCGTCCCTGCCGCGTCAGAATTGCGCGTCTTCGATCCCTCCCTGATCGACAAAACCATCGACCCCTGCGAAAACTTCTATCGCTACAGTTGCAACGGATGGTTCAAGCGCAATCCTCTGCCCGCCGACCAAACCTCCTATGGCCGCTTTACCGAGTTGGCCGAGTTGAATCGGCTGCACCTCAGACAGATTCTCGAAGAGTCCGCCGCGCCCGCTCCCACGCGCAGCCCAAACGAGCAAAAAATCGGCGATGAGTACGCCAGTTGCATGGACACAGCAGCGGTCAACAAGCTTGGCCTTGCGCCGCTCCAGCCGGAGTTGGACAGAATTGCCGCGTTGAAAGCAACCGCAGATTTGCCTGCGCTGCTTGCCCACCTGCACACCATCGGAGTGAACGCATTCTTTACCCTTGGATCAAGCCAGGACTACGCTGACTCAAGCTCCGTGATCAGCTTCTATGGCGCTAGCGGGCTCGGCCTGCCAGAGCGTGATTACTACACGCGCACTGATGCTAAATCCGTAGAGACGCGCCAGCAGTACGTCGCCCACGTGAAGCGAATTTTTGCACTTGCCGGCGAGCAGGAGGCGCAGGCCGCTCAGGACGCCAAAACGGTACTTGCAATCGAAACGCGCCTGGCCAAAGCCTCGCTCACCATCACCGAGCAGCGCGACCCGCAGAACCTGAATCATCCAACGGATGTGGCCACTTTCTCAAAGGAGCTGTCGCACTTTTCTCTCGCTGAATATGTGGCCGCTGCGCACGCTCCAGTCTCCGGCAAAGCGAATGACATGGAGCCGAAGTTCTTTGCGGAGTTCAACGCGCTCCTATCCGACACTCCCACCGACCAGATAAGAACTTATCTGCGCTGGCACCTGCTCCACGCCTATGCGGGAACCAGTCTGCCGGAGAGCTTCGACCAGGAGAACTGGAACTTCTACTCGCATACGCTTAACGGTGCTGAGAAGCAACAGGAACGCTGGAAGCGTTGCACCGCCCGCGTGGATGAGGAGCTGGGCGAAGCGCTGGGTCAGGTATACGTGGCGCGTTACTTCCCCCCGGCCGAAAAGCAGCGCACCCTGGAGATGACGCTGTCTATCGAGCAGGCCATGGACAAGGACCTCGACGGGCTGGACTGGATGAGCGCCGCCACCAAAATCAAAGCCAAAGAAAAGCTGCACTCTGTGATGAACAAGATCGGCTACCCGGACAAATGGCGCGACTACTCCACGCTTGCAATTGTGCGCGGCGACGCCTTGGGCAATCAGATGCGAGCTCACGAGTTCGATGTCGCGCGCGATCTGGCCAAGATAGGCAAGCCGGTGGACAAGGGCGAGTGGCAGATGACACCGCCTACTGTGAACGCCTACTACGATCCGCAGATGAACAACGTTAACTTTCCCGCCGGATATTTGCAACCGCCGTTCTTCAGCGGTAAAGAGGACGACGCGGTTAACTACGGCGACATGGGCTCGACCATCGGCCACGAGCTGACCCACGGCTTTGACGACGAGGGCCGCCAATTCGACAAGGACGGAAACTTGCTCAACTGGTGGACCAAAATCGACGAGGAGAAGTTTACCGAGCGCACCGAGTGCATGGTCCGCCAGTACGACGCCATTGAAGCGGTTCCTGGCGTTCACCTCAATGGCAAGCTTACGCTCGGCGAGAATCTGGCCGATCTGGGCGGTCTGTGGCTGGCATGGGAAGCGTGGCTTGACAAGGCAACGGTCGCGCATCTCGACATGAGCGCCACGGAGGACGGCTACACACCGGACCAGCGATTCTGGATTGCCTATGCGCAGCAGTGGTGTACGCAGACGCGGCCCGAACAGTTGAGAACTCAGGCGCAATCCGATCCCCACGCGCCCGACGAGTACCGCACCAACACCGTGCTGCAGGATCTTCCGGAGTTCGCCAAAAGCTTCAGTTGCCGGAAAACGGCGGCGATGGTAAACCCCAAGCCGTGCCGCGTGTGGTGACGCCGAACCCGTAAAAACGGCGAAGGCCCGCCACTCCGGCGGGCCTTTGCACTAAATGCTAGCTTTTACCAATCACACGCGCCAGCGTGGCGCCTATCTCGGCCGGCGAAACAACAACGTGAATCCCCGCCGTGGTCATGGCCTTCATCTTGTCGGCTGCTGTGCCTTGCCCGCCGCTGATAATCGCGCCCGCGTGGCCCATGCGTCGGCCCGGAGGCGCGGTCTGTCCGGCGATAAAGCCCACCACGGGTTTTTTCACGTGCTGCCTGACGAACTCCGCCGCCCCTTCTTCGGCCGAGCCGCCAATCTCGCCAATCATAATGATTGCTTCTGTCTCGGGATCGTCGTTGAACATGCGCAGCGCATCGATATGTGTGGTGCCGATGATCGGGTCGCCGCCGATGCCGATGCCCGTCGATTGGCCGATGCCGCGCTGCGTCAACTGATACACAGCCTCATACGTCAAGGTCCCGGAGCGGGAGACAATTCCGATCGAGCCTTCTTTATGAATGCGGCCCGGCATGATGCCGACTTTCGCCTTGCCGGGTGAGATAACGCCGGGGCAGTTGGGACCGAGCAACCGCGACTTCGAGCTCTTGAGCTTCGCCCACACCTTGATCATGTCCAGCGTGGGAATGCCCTCGGTAATGCAGACAATCAGCGGGACCCCCGCGTCTTCCGCTTCGAGAATCGCATCGGCGGCAAACGGCGGCGGAACAAAAATCATCGTCACATTGGCGCCGGTCTTCTCTACGGCGTCCGACACAGTGTTGAACACCGGCCAGCCTTCATGCGTCGTGCCGCCCTTGCCGGGAGTTACGCCGCCGACAACTTTGGTGCCGTACTCCGCGCAGCTCATGGCGTGGAAAGTACCTTCCTTGCCCGTAATTCCCTGAACAATCAGTCGAGTTTCTTTGTTGACAAGTACAGCCATTAGCTTCTAGCTCCTAGCTCCTAGCTTTCCGTTCCGGTGCTCTTAGAGTCTTGATGAACGATCCAAGCATTTTGGATACTTCATCGCTGAGCGAATCCGCCTCGGTGAGGGCATCATCGCTTCCAATTCCAAGTTTTCTGGCAACCAAAAGCTGGGTTTGAAGTTCGTAAGTTGAACCTTGTGCGAGCCCGAGAAACTGACGGAACTCCCCTGGAGTAATCCTTCCGCGTCCTTCGGCGATATTGCTTGCAACGGATACGCTCGCTCTTCTCATCTGTGAAATCAGTCCATAAAGCTCTTCTTTTGGGAAAGTTCGAGTCAGCTTGTAGACGCAAACAGTCAACTCGATCGCCCTCTGCCAAACAACAAGTTCGTGGTAGTCTTGCGCCATTCTTGTTCCCTCTTCACTTCCTAAGAGACATTCGCTACGAATTCGCCCAAGGTTACCCTCTCTCGGCCTGCCGCAGAATCATGCGACAGAATCGTTGAATGACTTCCCGCTCGGCTTCTTTGCTTGCTTGCCTATAATCGTATGCAAGAAGGCTGTTTAGCATGTGAAAGCCTGAGAGTTGAAGTTCGCGAATGATGAGGTATTCATCTTGAAGACCGTGGTCGCTTTGCTTGAATCGGACCTGAATGCCGCATTGTCTTTCTTGAGCGAAAAACCTGATCGCCTCGCCTACCCTGAAATCTGTGGAAGCCGCGAATTGTGCGGACTCGTAGTCGCCCATTCGCGCAGCCAATCGCTTCGTTTGCCCAGCATAAAAGGGAAACTGCCCGCTTCCCAAAGACAGAATAAAGACGTACACGTACCACTCTGGCGAGTTGCGCAGGACTCCAGGGCTTATCGGCCACTCGACAGTCTGAAAACCGTCTAACAGGGAATTCAAAAGTTCGACCTCAATCATTGTCCTTTCCTTGCGCTGAAGAGCTAGAGGCTAGCAGCTAGAAGCTGCTCTCACAACTAACTCCGCTGCTTCTTTCATTGTTGCGCCCACCTGAAAATTGAGCCCTGAAGCCTTGAGAATCTTTCGGCCTTCCTCTACATTCGTCCCTTCCAATCGCAACACAATCGGAATACTGATCTTCAAGTTGCGCGCCGCGGCCACCACACCTGTAGCCAGGCGATCCACGCGCAGAATGCCGCCAAAGATGTTGATGAGAATAGCCTTCACATTCGCGTCGGAGAGCAGGATTTCGAAGGCGTGCTCGATCTGCTCCTGAGTTGCGCCGCCGCCCACATCAAGAAAATTCGCGGGGCTGCCGCCGGCATACTGAATAATGTCCATCGTCGCCATAGCCAGGCCCGCGCCGTTGACCATGCAGGCAATCGAGCCGTCCAGTTTGATGTAATTGAGCGCGTACTTGCTGGCTTCCACTTCCAGCGGGTCTTCTTCGGCCGTGTCGCGCAGCACCTTGATCTCGGGGTGGCGAAAGATCGCGTTGTCGTCGAAGGTAATCTTCGCGTCCAGCGCGAAGAGCTTGTCGTCCTTTGTCGTGATGAAAGGATTGATCTCCACCAGCGAGGCGTCAGTCTCGATGAAAGCTTTGTACAAGCTTTGAAAAAAGACGACCGCCGTGTTGATCTGCGCGGCCTTGAGGCCCAGCGCAAAGGCCAGCTTCCGTGCCTGCCATGCGCCCAGTCCTATGGCAGGATCGATGCTCTCCTTGAAAATTGCCTCGGGAGTTTTCGCGGCCACCACTTCAATCTCCATGCCGCCAGCCTGCGAGGCCATGAACACCAGCTTGCCCGTTGTCCGGTCCAGCACAATGCCCAGATAAAGTTCGCGGTCGATTGCCGCAGTCTCCTCAATCAGCAACCGCTGCACTTTTTGCCCCTGCGGGCCGGTCTGGTGCGTCACCAGCGTCATGCCGAGAATGTTCTTGGCATAAAGCTCGGCCTCTCCGCGCGTGTGCGCCACCTTAACACCGCCGCCCTTGCCGCGCCCTCCGGCATGAATCTGCGCCTTGACGACCACGCCCGGCGCGCCCTCCGCAAACAGTTTGCGGGCTATTGTCGAGGCTTCTTCGAGGTTATTGGCCACTTCGCCCCTGGGCACGGCTACGCCGTATTTCGCCAGGATTTCCTTTGCCTGATACTCGTGAATCTTCATATTGGTAGGAACCGCCCTGTTCGCTGTCTAGGGAATTCGGAGCCGCTCTCGGAGGGTTCCGGGAAGCCGATACCGTGCCAGCGGTACACAAATACTATCCTGACCGCCAAATAACCCGCAAACGGCGATGAGCGCTCAAGTGTTTGCAACGCGCCTCACCGCTTTGCCCGTTACCATAGAAGGATATGGAATCGTTGAAACAGCTTTTGAAGCCGCTGGCCGAGGATGGCGCGGCGCTGACCCGCGAACAGGCAGCCCACGTCCTCGAAGAAATCCTCTCCGGCGATGTGCCGGAGGTGGAGACCGCGGCGCTGCTCACCGTGCTGGCAACACGTGGCGAACAAGCGCCGGAGCTGGCCGGCTTTGTCGAGGTCATGCGCAAGCGCGTTACGCCGTTGCCCTTCACGGACGCCGAGCGCGACGAGCTGGTGGATGTGGTCGGCACCGGCGGCGGTGGACCGCTGACCTTCAATATCTCCTGTGGCGCGGCTCTGGTCGCCGCCGCCGCCGGAGCCAAAGTCGCCAAGCATGGCAATCGCGCCGTCACCTCGCTCTGCGGCGCGGCGGACGTGCTCGAGGCCCTCGGCGTACCCATCGCGCTAGGTCCGGAGCTGGCCGTCGAGTGTCTGCGCGAGACTGGCTTTATATTTCTCTTCGCGCCGCTCTATCATCCGGCCATGAAGGCACTGGGACCACTCCGTCGCGCGCTGGGCTTCCGAACCATTCTTAACCTCTGCGGCCCGCTGACCAACCCGGCCGGCGCGCGCGCTCAGGTGATCGGCGTGCTCGCTCCCAGCCGCGTCCTTTTGGTGGGCCGCACGCTGGCTGCGCTCGGAGCCAGACGAGCCTTCGTCGTGCATGGTACGGATGGCATCGACGAGTTGACCACCACCGGCGAGTCTATCGTGGCGCGTGTCGAAGAATCGGAAACGGGCGAGTGTACCCTGAAGGCTGCCCGCGTCACGCCGGAGATGGCCGGCCTGCCCCGCTCCACGCTCGATCAGTTCACTGGCGGCGATGTGAAGCTCAACTCCGCCTTGCTCTACAACGTGCTCACTGGCATCCCCGGCGCACGGCGCGACATTGTGCTGCTCAACGCCGCTGCAACTCTCGTGGCTGCGGGTTTGGCTGGCGATCTTAAGGAAGGCGTCCGTCTCGGCGCCGAGGCCATCGACTCCGGCCAGGCAGCCGCAACCCTCGCCAAGCTGCGCCAGTTTGGAGCGAAGCACGCGGTCGCTTAAATTAGAACTGGCTGCATAAATCGGCCTTGTGCCAGGGCGCGACATCATAGGCCAAGGGAATCTCGCATCCAGAGGGAGTCGGGGGTTTCAACCCCCGTATAGAGCCGGCAGAATCAACGCGCGCTTTAGCTCCTGAGGGGCTTTGCCTAAATCTGTGACTTTTTGAGCAAGACAAAGAGTTTTTGGGCAAGGTCTCGGATTCCTGGAATTGGCCAAAGTGCGGCCTCTCATTGCGGAGTGCCTATATGTTAACTTACGGCTTCTCGACCAACCGACCGGAAGCAATCAGAAACCCTTTCTCGCACTATGCTGCGAAAAATCCAGACATGTAAACCAACTTGCCCTCAGCATTGGCTCGAGCGTAGTTGTGGCCCGCCAGCAACGCTGAGCCGTCCTCTCCATAGAGCGTCCACCCTGACAGCAGTTGATCGTGGTGAATGATGCATGTCTTCAGCTCGAAGTGCGCTCCAGGGAACTGCTTCTGAAATTGCGTCATCGCTTCTATGAGTTCTGCTTTGCCACGACCGGCGATCAACGGGTTCGAAAAATCAATGTCATCTGAGACGCTCATCTTCACAAGTTGTTCTCGTTTCGTTGGGTCAATGTCAGCCCAAGCATTTGTGTACGCTTCCCAGCTCTGCTGTATGTCTTGCGCGGTCACGCGAATATCCCCCTGACAGCGGTTGGATGAATTTTGAATGTCTGGGATTCACGATTCGAAGCCGAAGACGAATCAGCGCTCCTTTACTGCGAAACCGCAACTGTCGAATGGGGCAGGAAGTCTGGGATTAGTTCACTACGTATCACCGGCTAACTAGAAATTACTTTTTTAGCGATGTTTTTTGTGCCTTCATTCAGCGGTCTGCTGACCCAAATGCACTCGATCTAGGGGAGGGACGTATAGTTTTTGGGCATGAAAGCCGTTTTTGCAACTTTTTAGGCAGAGCTCCTTGAAGGGCATTTTCCCTTTGGTTGTCCGGACCTATGCAACCATCCCTACCGCAGCATCGCCGCCGTCAGCGGATCGCTCTCGCCGTCGAAGTATTTTGTTAGCGCGGTATCAAACTCGGCGCTTTCTCCCGCAGCGTGCGCAAAGAGCGTCATCGATGAACGAAATTTCAGATCGTCGGGGTAGCCGAGAATCTCGCGTATGCTCCGCCCTTCAACCTGATTCACGAGTTGCGTACACTGCGCCAGCCGCGGCCCGAGCACCGGATGCCGCGCATAGGCCTGGGCTTCCGCCAGCGAGCCAATGCCGTAAAACTCCGCCAGTGAGCTGCGCCCCAGCCCCTTCATCTGCGGAAAGATGAACCAGATCCAGTGGCTGCGCTTTTCTCCCGCGCAGAGTTCCGCCAACACCTGCGGAAAAACATCGGCCTGCGCTCTCACAAAGCGTTCGAGGTTGAAGGGACCGGCCACGCCTGTCACCTCCTGCGAAGACTTCAGCTGTGTTGCATGTTACAGCAGCCCATCACTGCCTGCCAGTGTGCGCGAAAACAGCCAGCAAAGCAGCGAAACGCCCCCAGCCAGCGCAACCCATCCAACTTCTTTGACAGGGCCAACAAAGAGCGCCGGAATTTGCGGCAAAGTGAAAGCGACTGAGCTTAACGTTGGAAGACTGACCGCAAGCCCACCAGGGCGGAAAATCTCGAATGCACCCCATCCGAAGACTCCGCCTATCAGCAAAATCCCTGCAACGGCCCAGGTCCATGGGAAGGGAATCGGCGGAGGCGGCGCGTTATCTTGCCTGACTCGCTCCATCACAGAGGCAAGAAAGCCTGAAGAAGGAATCAGCTTCTCTTCCGTGGCTAGAATGAGGCCGATCTCCGCCTCCATCTTCGCGTTCTGGTTGGCGTCTGCGCCATTCTGTTCGCTGCGAATTGTTTTAGTTCGATTCAATTTGCGGCCTCCTTTCCTGGGCTGAAAGCTGTCAGTTCCATCACGGCAGCTTCTTCCTCGAGATGCGGAAAGCGCTGTCGCAGCAGAGCCCGCGCCCTTGAGAGCCGCGCCTTCATCGTTCCTTCCGGCAAGCTCATGGTCGCTGCCGCAGCAGCCAGATCCATCTCATGAAAATAGTACAGAATCACCGGCTCGCGATAACGCAACGGCAAGGCCAGCACGGCGCGACGCAGCGCTTCCTGCTGCCGCCGTTCTTCCAGTTGGCGCAGCTGTGAAGCCGGGCCGGAGGGTTCGTGCACGCTGTCCAGCGGCAGTGTCTCCGTAGGAAAGCGCTTCAGCTCGGAACGATAAACATTCGCGGCCAGCGCAAACAGCCAGGTTGAAAAGCTCGACTCGCGCCGCCAGTGGCTCAGCCCGCGCCATGTTCGAATGAATGCTTCCTGAGCCATCTCTTCGGCGCGGCTTCGATCGCGGCAATAGCGCCACGCCATGTTAATCAGCGGACCCTGCCAGCGCCGGACAATCCCCTCAAAGGCCTCCATGTCGCCGCCCAGCACCTGTTCCACGGCGGTCAAATCTTCTTCGGCGCTGGTTGTGGCGTTCATCGTGGATCGAATCCTCTGCGGCAAGTAAGACCGGCTTTCTCCTGTTCTGGTTGCATTTTCTCGCAACACACTATGTTTTTGAAATTATGCAACCGGATGAGCGAACTGTCTGTCCTACTTGCCGCATGGGGAAAAAACCCCGGCTAGGAGGAAATCATGGGTACAGAACAGATCGCAGTGTTTATTCCAATCGTGCTTTTCGTGTCGATGTTTACGTTTTTAGTCTTCGCCGTTTGGTTCGGTACCCGCCAAAAGGAACGCGAAGCCTATTACAAGTCGGAGACCCTTCGCCGAATCACCGAGTCGTCGGGCGAGGGCGCCAAGGCCGCAATCGACTTGCTCCGGGAAGAGGAGCGCCTGAAGCGGATCAAAGCTCGCGAAGGCATAAAGATCGGCGGCGTCATCAACGTTGGCGTGGGCATCGGGCTGTTGATCTTTCTCGGGGCACTCGTCAGCGTTAAGGTGGCCCTTTGCGGTCTGATTCCCGGCCTCATCGGCGTGGCTATGCTGATCTATGCTTACTATCTGGCCGCACCGGTCGAGCAGTAGCGAGAAGCTTGAATCGCGGGCAGGGCCGGAGCATCCAATCAGATAGTTGTTTGAACAACTATCTTTTTCGGAGGTCCAGCCCATGCCCGCCAATCCCCAAAGCCAGCCCGCAATCTTCCTTCCCCACGGCGGTGGTCCTTGCTTCTTCATGGACTGGACCTGGGGTCCAGCGGACACATGGCAGAAGACCCAGCACTTCCTTGAAGGGCTCGCCGCCACGCTCCCCGAACCGCCCAAGGCCATTCTGGTCGTCAGCGGCCATTGGGAGGAGCCTGCTTTTGCCGCCAGCGCCGCCGCGCAGCCAGAACTGATCTTCGACTATTCTGGATTTCCCGAGCAAACCTACCGCCTCACTTGGCCGGCTCCCGGCTCACCGAAGCTCGCCGAGCGCGTTAGCGATCTGCTCTCTAAGGCAGGTCTCCCGTCTGCGCTCAGCGCCAATCGCGGCTTTGACCACGGTGTCTTTGTGCCGCTTAAGGTGGTTTTTCCTGAGGCGGGAATTCCAGTGGTCTCGCTCTCGCTCGCAGCTTCTCTCGATCCAACTCTCCACCTGGCGGCCGGCCGTGCGCTCGCTCCATTGCGCGACGAGGGCGTGCTCATTATTGGTAGCGGTATGAGCTTTCACAACCTGCGCGGCTACTTTCAGCCGGAGACCTCGGAGCGCGCCAAGGCATTCGACGACTGGTTGACCCGTGCCGTCGAGTCGCCCACGGCGGAGCGCGACGCTTTGTTGACCGGCTGGCGCAGCGCTCCATTTGCCGCCTACGCTCATCCCCGAGAGGAACATTTGATTCCGTTGATGGTGGTTGCGGGGGCCGGTGAAGGCGCACAGGGGACCCGCATTTTTACTGATGAACCGATGGGTGCGGCTATAAGCGCATATCGGTTCGATTAATGGCTGGCTGACCCTAGCCCCCGCTCTGGTACCAGCGTCTTTTGCGGCCCAACCTTAGCCCGGAATCGATCGCGATGGCCGCCAGGCCAAACAACATGGACAGATCCACCCGCGCCTCGTGAAAAAAGCTCAGCCAACCGTAATGGCTCAGCTTGGCCAAAGCGAACGGACCAAGCGGTCTGCCAAGCAGTATAGGTATTTTGGTAGTAACAAGAGCCGTAGCGATGACCACCAGCAGCAACAGCGCGGCGTCGCCGGCGTAGAGGTTCAGCAGGATTGCGGCGCCGCCGACGATCTCCACGCCGCCCACCAGCAGCGATAGCAGATGAGCAAAAGGCAGGCCGATCGCTACGAAGCGCCCCGCACCCAACTCTTCGGGACGCAGAAACTTCAGGCTGCCTTCTATCACAAACGTCAGACCCACAATCACACGGATCAGGATCATGGGAAGTGCTCGGCGCACCGCTACCTCCAATCGTTGGTTCCCTTGGCCCGGCCTGTTCCATTCATACATTTAAGGCTTCATTGCAAGCCGGATATGGAAAATCATACCGCAGCGAGCAGCCACAGCATAGCAAATGGGAAACATTTGCCAATAAATCCCGAAAAGGGCGACTCGCTCCGGAAACGATGAATACAAGCGAACGCCGCACCGGCTCACAACCCGGCTCTTTTCCGCAGCAATCGCGCCCTCAGCGCTCCGGTTCGCATTTATTTTGGGGGCGTTCCGCTGCCTGGCGGCATTGGGGGACGCCATAACCCACCTGCGTCCGTTAGACTGTGAAATAGGTTCAAATTACCAGAGTCCCTTGCGATGGGTCTTCGTCGCCGGGGTGGTAACCGGCGTTCCCGGTGACAGGTCTTGGTCGCCGAGGTGCTAACCGGGGACCTCAGTGACGGGTCTTAGTCTCTGGGGTGTTGGTAGGGACCGGCCCGAGTCCGAAGGCGGCAGGGTGATGGCGGGAGAGAAACGATTTCCGCGCAGATGGGCGGCTTAGCCGTTTGGGCGCGGTGGATGGGTTCCAATATAATTGTTCTTTCCTTTAGGCAGGATCAGTTTTTTAAGCAGTATCAGATTTTTCAGCAGCGAGGGTGTCGATATTCTTCCCGTGAAGCCGAACCTGATGGCGAACTTTGGACCGCACCAGTACGTGTGCTCAGCGCAGGGCTCCAGCCCGGTGAAGATCAAGCACATTTCCATCTCCCGCGCATGGCGGATTACCAGCCGCATGGCGCGCACGATGCTCTTGCTGGCGCTGGTCTTTTCCGCCGGCGCAGCCCTGGCCCAGCAGCCGACGACGATCGATTCGATTCGGGTCATTGGCAACCGGCGCATTCCTAAGGAAACTGTGCTGGCACGGCTCTTTACCCACCCCGGCGATACCTATGACCCTGTCTCCATCGAGCGCGACTTCAACTCGCTGTGGAACACGGGTTACTTCGACGATGTGCGCATCGAGCGCGAGGACTCGGAGAAGGGCATCATCCTGAACGTCTTTGTCCGGGAGAGGCCCACTATTCGCGAGATCAACTACAAAGGTCTCAACGCCGTCTCCCAGTCCGATGTGCTCGACCGCTTTAAGAAGGAAAAGGTCGGCCTCACGGTCGAGAGCCAGTACGACCCGACTAAGATCAAGCGGGCCGAGACCGTCCTCAAGGACATTCTCTCCGAGCACGGCCACCAGTTTGCCACCATCAAGACCGAGGTCAAGACCATCCCTCCCGCCTCGGTGCAGGTGAATTTCAACATCAAGGAAGGCCCCACTGTGAAGGTGGGCCAGATCAAATTCACCGGTAATCAGCACATTGGCGCTCTGCCGCTGCGCCGCTCGATGAAGAACCTGAAGCCCATCGGCATTCCTTATTCGATCATCTTCGAGAATCTCTTCTCCCAGACCTTTGACGCCTCCAAGCTCGAGGAAGACACCGAACGCGTGCGTCAAGCCTACCGCGACAAAGGCTACTACAACGCCGCCATCGAAGAGCCCAAAACACACATTCGCGATCAGGGCGGACTGAATTGGTTCACCTTCCGCCCCAACAAGGGCAAGCGCATTGACATTCTCATGCCCATTGAAGAGGGCGCGCGCTTCCGGCTCGGCACCATCACGTTCACTGGCAATAAGGCGGTGAAGAACGTCAAGGCCCTGCGCGCCACCTTTGCCGTGAAAGACGGCGAGTGGTTCAACGCTACCCTGGTCGGTAAAGGCCTGGAGAACTTGAAAAAGGCTTACGGACAGTTGGGCTACATCAACTTCGGCGCCATCCCCAAGCCCAGCTTCGACGACGAGAAGAAAACAGTTTCGCTCAACATCGATATCGACGAGGGAAAGCCCTTCTACGTCTCGCGCATCGAGTTCCAGGGCAACCGCATTACTCGCGACAAGGTCATCCGCCGCGAACTGATGCTGGAAGAGGGCCAGGTCTACAACTCGCAGCTTTGGGAGTACAGCCTGCTGCGCCTTAATCAACTCGAGTACTTTGAACCCCTCAAGGTCGATCAGGACTCGGAAGCCCATCAGGATGCCGAAGCCGGAACCGTGGATCTTCTTCTCAAGGTGAAGGAGAAGGGTAAGAACTCGATCGGTCTGAACGGCGGCCTGAGCGGCTTGTCGGGCGCTTTCCTGGGCGTCAATTACCAGACCAACAACTTCCTCGGCCTCGGCGAAACACTTAGCTTGCAGGGTAACCTCGGCAACGTGAGCCGCACCTTCATGTTCGGTTTCTCTCAGCCATACGTGCGCAACCGCCCGCTCAACGTGGGCTTCCAGCTTTTTAACAACAAGCAGGATTTCAACGCGGCCAAGAACTATCAGACCACCACCGGCCAGTCGGTCAACTTAACCGCCGCGCAGTCATCCCTGACGCAGAATTACAATCAGGCCTCCACCGGCATGAACTTCTCCTTCAGCTACCCGCTCAAGCGCCACGCCTTCCAGCGCGTCGGATTTACCTATTCGCTGAGCAAATCAACAATTACTGCCTTTTCGACCGCTTCGCAGACCTATTTTCAGACCATCAGCTTCCGCTCCGGCATTCAGGGCTCCAACGCTCTGGCCGGCATCATCAATAGCTATGCGTCCTTCAGCTACATCTACAACACTGTCAACAACCCCATGCGTCCGCGCACGGGCAAGGAATACACTGCCGTGCTCCAGACCTCGGGCATTTGGGGTAATGTGCGCTATATCGCGCCCATGGTGGCATACAAGCAGTTCCGGTCGATGCATTACCTCATGCCCTCGCCCACCGGGCGCAATGTGCTCGGCGTTCGCGCGCAGTTGGGCTATGTGCAGGGATACGGCGGCGCCGTGGCTCCGCCCAACAACCGCTTCTACTCCGGCGGCGAGGGCGACCTGCGCGGATTCGACGTCCGCAGTTCCGGGCCCTACGGCTATGTTCCCACTCGGACCCAAATCCAGCTGACCAATCCAGACGGCAGTTGCGTACCGCAGGTGCCAAGCCAGCCTGAGTTGGGCTTGTGTGACAAGATTCCGGTTCCGGTCTATGGCATTGCCTCCATTGGCGGGGACACCAACCTGACCGCCAATGCCGAGTACCGCATTCCCATCGCCGGACCGGTCACCTTCTCGTTCTTCGACGATTTTGGCATTGATACCGCCCTCAATAAGGGGCAGTTGAAGCAGAGTCCTGAGGGCTTTGACTCGCTCATCTCCGGGGGCTTCGGCTGCACGGGGTTTGATCCAAGCGGCGCCTGCATTATCGACAAGCAGGGCTCACAGGTTGGCTTCCTGAAGAATATCCATCCCGTCGCCGGAACCAACTTTGTTCCCCGCATGTCGGTCGGAGGCGAGTTGTCCGTCATCATGCCGGTCATCAACGCTCCCTTCCGCCTCTACTTCGCTTACAACCCGCTACGGCTCTACGAGAAGCCCTTCTGCAACTTGGGAACTGGCAAGAATGTTCAAAGCTGCAACGCGCAAATCATCACTCGTGATATGTTCCCTTCGGGCGGCGCGGGCGATTACACCTACAGCGAAGCCATCGAGGGCTACGGTGCGCAGAACTCATTCCGCGAACCGCGCAAAACCTTCCGCCTGACGGTCTCAACCACCTTCTAGTGACCGAGGTTAACCAGCAAGCAAAAGGGCCGCTCACGGTGAGCGGCCCTTTTGCTTGCCGCAGCAGCGCAGAATCTGTCCGAGAGGCAGGAAATTCACGATTTCTCGGTTTGACGCTCCCAGCCAGCCCTCCTATAATTCATCTAGTTCCTGTTGACGACTCTGTTCGCGTCTTTTTCGGCCTCTGCTCCTTCCGGCGCAGACCCTCTGAAAAGAGTCCGTGAGGTCTCAGGAGGCACAGGCCCGTGTCCGCGCTGAAACGCTGACAGGCCCACAGGAATTCTGAAGGAGCTTTACACTCGCATGAAGCGCTCGCTTGCACTCATCGCTACTCTGGCCTCTGGCTTTGTCCTGAGCGCCGCCGCCCAAACTACGACTGCCCCCGCCGCCGCCGCGCCTGCCGGTCCAGCCAAGATTGCCGTCATCGCCTTCCAGGTGGCCGTGGCTCAAACCAATGAAGGCCAGCGCAACTTCGCCGACCTGCAGAAGAAATACGATCCCAAGCGCCAGCAGCTCAAGACTCTGAGCGACGAGGTCGATAACCTGACCAAGCAGCTCCAGGCCCAGGGCGACAAGCTGGCCCCCGCCGAACAGCAGTCGCGCGCCAAGGCAATTGACGACAAGAAGAAGCAGTTGCAGCGCGACGCAGAAGACGCGCAAAACGACTTCCAGGCCGAGATGCAGGAGCTTTACAACGGCCTCGCATCCAAGGTTTATGACGTGCTTGCCGGTTACTCGCAGCAGCATGGATACACGCTGGTCTTGGACGTTGCGCAACAGCAGAACCCCGTGCTTTATGCCAGCGAATCCACCAACATCACCAAACAAATCATCGACGCCTACAACCTGAAGTCCGGTGTCCCTGCGCCGCCGCCCGGAGCTCCGGAGCCCGCCAGGCCGGCCGCCAAGCCGCCCGTTGGACGCTAAAGGCTTCGCGGAACAAAGGTAATCAACAAAAGCCCCGCATCGCGGGGCTTTTGCTGTTTATGCCCCAGGTCTAGTGCAGATTTGTAACCCTACGTAATCTTCCACACGTCCGCAACTTACCTGTGGAAAATTCTGTGGATTACTTCCGTGAATCCTGCATTAAAATTCAAAATTCTCCTCTTGTCAGAGGCAGTGCTTTTCTGGTAGGTAGGGCAACTCCTTATATATCAATCACTATGATGGGGGTGCATGACTTCTTGCGCAGTTGACCGCAATGATGGGTTCGGCGCAGGCTTCCCGGAGGTTATCCACAAATCCCGATGAACAAATTGTGAATTAGATCACAAACTTGCGCTCATTTCTGCGCGTCTTCACCGATCCGCAGCACCGCAAGGAAGGCTTCCTGCGGGATGTCCACTTTGCCGATGCGCTTCATCCGCTTCTTGCCTTCCTTCTGTTTTTCCAATAACTTGCGCTTGCGGCTGATATCGCCACCATAGCACTTGGCCAGTACATTCTTGCGCAGTGGGCTTACCGTCTCGCGGGAGATGATCTTGGCGCCTATCGCGGCCTGAATGGCCACCTCAAACTGCTGGCGGGGAATCAGTTCGCGCATCTTTGAGACCAGCGCCCGGCCGCGCTCGTAGGCAAACTCTTTGTGGACAATGATGGAGAGGGCGTCCACCGGCTCGCCAGAGACCAGAATGTCCAGCTTCACCATGGGCGACTCCCATTCTCCCGCCAGTTGATAATCCAGCGACGCATAACCGCGGGAGATGGACTTGAGGCGGTCATAAAAGTCGAGAACGATCTCGTTGAGCGGCAGCTCGTAGGTCAGCAGCACGCGTGTACCTGTCACGTACTCGAAGTTCAACTGCTTGCCGCGCTTTTCCTCCACTAGCTTGAAAATTCCGCCGACATACTCTTCATTGGTGAGAATCTTCGCCGTGATTACCGGCTCGCGAATCGATTCGATATTGGTGGGATCCGGCCAGCGCGAGGGATTGTCCACCTCCATCACGCTGCCGTCGGTCAGCGTAATGTGGTAGCGCACGCCAGGTGCGGTCGTGATCAGGTCCAGCTCATACTCGCGCTCCAGCCGCTCCTGAATGATCTCCATGTGCAGCAGCCCGAGAAAGCCGCAGCGGAAGCCAAAGCCCAGAGCGACCGAGCTTTCCGGCTCAAAGAAGAACGAGGAGTCGTTGAGCCTCAGTTTTTCGAGAGCGTCGCGCAGCAGTGTGTGCTCGTGCGAGTCCACGGTATACAGGCCGGCAAAGACCATCGGCTTGATGTCTTCAAAGCCAGGCAACTGCGCCGTGGCGGGTCTGGTGTCGTCGGTAACGGTGTCGCCAATCTTGGTGTCGCTGACCGTCTTTATCGTCGCGGCAAAAAAGCCCACTTCGCCGGCCCTGAGTTCGCCGATCTCCACCGGCTTGGGCATCAGCACGCCCATGGACTCCACTTCAAAAGCCTTCCCATTCGACATCAGGCGGATGCGCTGCCCTTTGCGCATCGTACCCTGCATCACGCGAACCAGAACGATCACGCCGCGGTAAGCATCGAACCACGAGTCGAAAATCAGCGCTTGCAACGGCGCATCAGGATCGCCTGTGGGCGGCGGCAAGCGATGGACAATCGCCTCCAGCACATCGTCAACGCCCTGGCCGGTCTTCGCGCTTACCGCGATCGCGTCGGTCGCGTCCAGTCCCACGGCCTTTTCGATAGCTTCCTGGGTACGGAGTATGTCAGCCGATGGCAGATCGATTTTGTTGATGACCGGAATGATTTCCAGCCCATGATTGATAGCCAGATAAGCGTTGGCCAAGGTCTGCGCCTCCACGCCCTGGCTGGCGTCCACCACCAGCAGCGCACCCTCGCACGAGGCCAGCGACCGCGAAACTTCGTAACTGAAGTCCACGTGACCCGGCGTGTCAATCAGGTTCAGCTGGTAGGTGTTGCCGTCGTGTGCTTTGTACATCATGCGCACGGCGTGCGCTTTGATAGTTATGCCGCGCTCCCGCTCCAGATCCATATCGTCCAGAATTTGCGCCTGCATCTCGCGTCCCGTCACTGAGCCGGTGAGCTCCAGCAGACGGTCGCTGAGCGTCGACTTGCCGTGGTCGATGTGGGCGATGATCGCAAAATTTCTCAGGAAACGTGCGTCCATGGGGTAGGCGAAAGGAGCATTTCGCGCCGTTGAAGCGCGCATGCCTCCATGGCATAGCTTATCATCGGCATAGTGCCTTCCGCGGCTTTTCAAAGTTGGCGCAACAGTATTCATCATGCAAATTGGCAAGATTCGCTATCGATTTTTCAGTTGCGCCCTGCTGGCTCTTTCGCTGGCAGGCTGTGATCCTGCCGCCTCTCCGAGCGCGCGCAACGTCGCGGCGCCACAGGCCACCGCGCCCGCCATAGCACCAGTTGAACAAACTGCGCCTGCTCCTGCGCCCGCCACGCCTCCGGCTACTCCTGAAAAACAACGTGTACGCGTGCTCATTCAGCAGGTGGACGACGCCTACGCCCGCGGCGAGGCCGACTATCACAAAGGGCTATTGGTTGAGGCCAAGCAGGAGTTCGATCGAGCCGTTGACCTTATGCTTACCTCCGGCATCGACATTAAGAGCGATTCCCAGTTGCAGGAGGAGTTCGACCGCATTGTGGACGGTGTGAGCGCGCTGGAGATGGAGGCTCTCAAGCAGGGCAACGGATTCGTTCCCAAAGAAGAGCCCACGCCGGCCGAAGCCGCTGAGGACGTGACCTTCGTTGTGGACCCCAACCTGGTTGCCAAGGCCAGGGCAGATCTGGCTACCACAAACTCCGATCTGCCGCTCGTAGTGAACGACTATGTGGCTACCTTCATCAACTTTTTTGCCAACACCAAGAAGGGCCACAACACCCTGCTCCATTCCTTCGAGCGTGCCGGCCGGTACAAGTCGATGATTCAGCGAGTGATGGCTGAGGAGGGTGTGCCGCAGGATTTGATTTATCTGGCGGTGGCCGAGTCGGGCTTTAATCCGCGCGCGCTCAATCGCCGCTCCAGAGCTGGCGGAATGTGGCAGTTTATGCCCCACGGCAACTACGGACTGGCGCGCAATGCATACGTCGATGAGCGCTTCGATCCGGAAAAATCCACGCGCGCCTACGCGCGCTACATGAAGTTCATTTACAGCCAGTTGGGCGACTGGTATTTGTCTATGGCCGGATACGACTGGGGCTCAGGCAATGTGCAGCGCGCAGTTCAGAAGACCGGCTACGCCGATTTCTGGGAACTCTACAAGCGCAACAACCTTCCCGTCGAAACCAGAAACTACGTGCCTGAGATTCTCGCGGCCATTATCATCGCCAACCACCCCACGCAATACGGCTTTGACGATGTCACGCTCGATCCGCCTGTGCTCACTGACACCTTGACTATCAACTACCCAGTCGACCTGCGCCTGGTCTCGGACATCGTCTCCGCGCCGGTGGATGAGCTGATGGCGTTGAACCCCAGCCTTCTTCGTCTCGTCACGCCGCCCGACGCGCCGTTCGATCTCCACTTGCCGGGAGGCATGGCAGCCGTCTTCGAACAGCGCATCGCGGCCGTCCCTGAAGCCAAACGCAATGCGTGGCGCTACCATCGCGTTGTGCCAGAGGATTCGCTCGCCTCGGTGGCGCGCCAATATCGCGTGACTGTCGATGCGCTGGCCGCTGCCAATCAACTTGGCTCTGCCGATAGCATTGCAGGAATCGAGGCGTTAGTCGTGCCGGTGGCGCCGTCCGCCCCGCCCGCGGCGCGCACTCAGCTTTACACCGTGAGAAAGGGTGAGACGCTGGTCACCATCTCCGACCGCTTCGGTGTCTCGCTGAATCAGTTGCGCCGCTGGAATAACATCACCGGAATCCGAGTGGAACCAGGACGCCGGCTCCACGTTGCCGCCCCTGCAAATACGCCTCACACCGCACCGCACAAACATCACGCTGCGAGCTCTCCGTCAACCACGCACGCGCGAATCACCGCGTTGCCAAAGGGCGCCGACGCAAAGTCAGCCGCTCCCGCCGAACGAAAGAGGAGCGCAGCGCCGCCTGTGAAACATGCGCCCGCAAGGCACTCCGGCGCCGCTGCAAGATCAAAAAGAAGTGCGACAACAGGCGCAGAAAGACCTTCCGTGAAGAAACCTGTCGTCAATTCCAAATCGCACGCAGCAAAATAAATTGCACGGAACCTCATTTCGTACTTGTCAATTGCTTGTGTTTACGTGCAATCTATTGCTAGGATTATTTGCGCGGGCGGAGTGTGGTTTTTCGCCGCGTGAAAAATGAAGTCGCAAAGAAGTGCAGCGGCAAGCCGCTGGAGGCATTGGGATGGAAGAAGTCTTCAGGATGTACGCAATGAGCGACGGCGAAGCGAATGGCACGCCGGCGGAGTTTGAGTCCGAACACGACGACTTTGAAGAAGATGAAGAGTTTGAAACTTCCAGCGTGCTCACATCTTCGGACGACGACGAGGGAGTGGCTGAAGAGATAGTAGCCATAGTCGTGGAGGAACCCATTTCAAAACCGGCCGTCAAAAAGGCCGCGAAGAAAAAAGCTCCCGCAAAGAAAGCTGCTAAAAAAGCCCCGGCTCAGAAGGCCGCGGCAAAGAAGGCTCCGGCAAAGAAAGCTGTAGCCAAAAAGGCAGTTGCGAAAAAAGTTGTGGCCAAAAAGGCCGCAAAGAAATCCGCCGCAAAGAAGAGCAGAACTGGCGCGAAGGGCGGAAAGGCTGTGGTCAAGAAGGCTGCGGCTGGCAAGAGCGCCAAAAAAATCACCAAACGAGGTAACAAGTTGGCCGTTAAGAAAGCAGCAAAGAAGGCGCCCGCCAAGAAGGCAGTTGCAAAGAAGGCAGTTGCCAAGAAGGCTCCGGCGAAGAAGGCAGTTGCCAAGAAGGCAGTTGCGAAGAAGAAAAAGGCCCCTGCGAAAAAGGCAACCAAGTAGCAGCGGCAACACGAAATACAAGGCAAGCAAAAAGGCCCGGCTCACGCCGGGCTTTTTTGCGTCTGCTCTCAGCTAGTGTCTTGATTCTGAAATACGCGGCACAAAACTCGCTGTCATTCTGAGCGAACGGGGCCCCGAACGTCTTTCAGTTCGGGGGTGGTGAGTCGAAGAATCTGCGGTTGTTCTTCGATGAACCTCAGACTCGCCGCACTGGGTTACCTTTTCAATTCGTCCAGCGCCGCCAGCACTTCTTCGGAGTGGTGCTGCACCTGCACCTTAGTCCATACCTTAGCGACCTTGCCCTGCGGGTCAATGAGGAAAGTGTTGCGGTTGGCGATCGTCATGCCCATGAAGCTGCCCAGCGAGCCGTACTTGTCCACCACTTTGTGCTCCGGGTCGGCCAGCAGCCGAAAGGTCAGCCCCTCCTTGGTGCAGAACTGTTTGTGGCTGTCCGGCGTATCCACGCTCACGCCAAGAATTACCGCGCCGGCCGCGTCAAACTTTCCCTGATCGCGTTGAAAGTTGTGCGCCTCGATGGTGCAGCCCGAAGTCATGTCCTTGGGATAAAAATAGAGCACCACCCACTTGCCGCGAAAGCTGTCGAGCGAAACCTGTGAGCCATCCTGCGAGGGAAGGGTGAAGGTGGGCGCAACCTGCCCCACGGCAGGCATCGATTCGTTCGCGGCATGAACTCTGGTCAACGCAAAAGTGACTGCCAGGACCGCAACGAGGATGAGGAGAAGGGATATTTTCACGTGGAACCTCCAGACGGTTGGATGGGGAAAGGGCTGGACAGGACGCAGAGAATTCTTCCCTAATCAGATTGGCCGCGCCGTACCCACAATGGCAATTCCCGCCTCAGCGGCCCGCTCCATCAGTTTCTCGCGATCAAAGAGCAGCGTGCGCCCGGCCTCGACCGAAAGGCAACTGGCTCCCGCGCGGATCATCGCCTCCACCGTCGCCATTCCGATGACCGGCACGTCGAAGCGCATATCCTGATTTGGTTTGGCCACCTTCACAACGGTCAGACGGCGTTCCAATGTGGAAGCATCGTCCTCCAACGACTTCATCAGCACTCCCGCCCGCTCGATAGCCGCGTCTGTGCCTTCCATCGCTTCCACCGCGACGCAGGCCTGTGCGGCCACCACCACGGTCTGTCCAATATCGAATCCGGCCACCGCGCGCGCCACGCTTAAACCGTACTCGATGTTCCTGCGCTCGTCTTCATCCGGTCCGCGCTCCGTCAGTACGCCCTCCCCGGCAAGCAGCGGCTCAAGAAACGCGGTCGAGCTGATCAGCTCGATTCCCTCGTCGCCCAGCACCTTGGCCACCGCGCCCAGCAGCCTGTCCGTCGAGCGGATCGGCAAGCTCATCAGCAGTTTAGCCAGCCGCCAATCGGGCCTGATGCTGGAAAAAATCTGCTTGTGCTTCACCTGGCCGGCCATCACGGCCTTCTCTACGCCTTCCTTGCGGAAGAGTTCGATCAGCCGCGACAGTTCACCCAGCGAGAGCCAATGAACGCTGATGCCGCTGTCAGTGGCCGCGCGCTGATCCATTTCCGCGTCGGTCTCCTCGCGGATTGCCGCCACCACCACGGCCACTCCCTGCGCCCGCGCCGCATCCAGCAGCAAAAACGGAAATCGCCCGTTGCCGGCAATCAGGCCTAGCTTCATGGGGTACACCGAATTGAGACTCGTTGATCGAGAACTTGTCTCATGGTATTGACCACTCGCCGGCTATTTGTATTTCGCTGCTTCATCGAGCTTTTTCTGCGCTTCTTCGGGGCGGTTGAGTTGTTGAAGAACCTGTGAGTGGAAACGCAAAACCTCTCCGAGAATCCGCCTATAGCCATCGCTTGGTTCAAGACCAACCTGATCTGCCCAGAGAATCCTCTTACGCTCGAATTCCTCAGCTGAGACCATATCCTGATCTGCGGCCGTCAAGTCGCCCAAGCTGCGTTCGACCATGCCCTTGACCCAGTATGCTGCGTTCTGACCTGAGTCATCGTCATGCCCCAGCTTCACAACATCAACAGCCTTTGCTGCATAGGTCAGAGCAGTTCTTAGATCGCCGCTGTCCAGAAAGGCCCAGGCAGCCGAGACAAATGCTTCTCGTTTCTCGATGAACCGAACATCGGGTGCGAACTCAGCAGCGGTTTCCGCCGCCTGCTTGCACACAGACGTAGTAGCCGGGTAATCCGTTCGCGCCAAAATGCCTTTCCTGCACTCGCCCGAGAGCGACAAGAGACGTTTCGCGATCTTCTCCTCGCCGCGTTTTGGTCCATTTCCCGCTGGGCTTGATGCGAGAGAAACTAATCCGGTTGCGGCATTGAATTCGAAAGAAATCGTTCCGGTTACAGCCACTGGCGAGCCATTCTTCACAAACGGGTGAAAGGTCCAATGCCTCAGACTGTCGAGTACCGTCGCCTGTAGTATCGCTGGTCCGCTGACCACCCTTATCGACTCAATTTTCCCAGTACCTACACGAACCTGAACTACAACGGTACCCTCGAATTGCGCCGCCTTCGCAATAGGCGGATAAACCGGAGTGACACCATGGTCAACGTGCTGAATGATCGTCTGTTCGTCTACAGAAAGGGCATCCTGAGCCGAAGCCAAACGGAAGACCATTAGAAATGCAAAAACGAAAAGCAGGAACCTTCGATAGTGCATGAAGCCTCCAAATTGTTCCTCTACTTGATCACCCCGCGCTCGCTTCGTTCGATGAATGCCGCCACGAGTGCCGCGTCCTCACCCTCCAACTCCTTGATTTTCTCCAGAGCCTGCGTGGTGTTCAGCTTGGCGGCCAGCAACAGCCGGAAAGCCTTCTGCAACACCTGCAACCGCTCCGGCGAAAATCCCCGCCGCGCCAGCCCAATCTTATTAATTCCGAAGGCTTTGTTTTCCCGCTTGGCGGAGGTCAGCGAAAAGGGCAACACGTCCTGAGTCACAATCGTCCCGCCGCCGATGAACGCATACTTGCCCACAATGCAGTGTTGGTGCACGGGGCAGAACGCGCCCACTGTAGCGAAGTCCTCAATGACCACATGCCCGGCCAGCGTAGCGCAGTTGGCCAGAATGCATTGGCTGCCCACCTGGCTGTCGTGGCCGATATGCGTGCCTGCCATCAGCAGACAATTCGACCCCAGGCGCGTTACGCCGCCGCCGCCCACGGTGCCGCGGCTGATGGTCACATTTTCGCGAATTGTGTTGCCGTCGCCGATCTCCAGCGCCGTCGGCTCGCCGCCGTATTTCAGGTCCTGCGGCGCAACGCCTACCGCGCAAAACGGATGGAACGTATTGCGCGCGCCTATGCGTGTCCGTCCGTCCAGCACCACATGGGAGATAAGCGTGCAATCCTCGCCCAGCAGCACCTCGGGACCTATCGTGCAAAACGGTCCCACGCTGCACGACTCAGGAACCACTGCGCCCGGGGCGATAACAGCACTTGGATGAACGCTCACTCCGCCGCCTCTTGCTTTGCTTCATCCGCTGCCGGAGCAGCCTCGCGCACCCTCGGCACAATCGAGCAGGTCAGAGTGGCCTGGCAGGCCAGCTTGCCTTCCACAAAGGCGCTTGCTTCCATGCGTCCCAGCCGGCTCTTGAACGCCAGCACGTTCACCTCGATGCGCAGTTGATCGCCCGGAGTCACGGGCCGCCGAAACTTGGCCCGCTCAATTCCTGTGAAAACCGCAAGTTTCTTCTCGCGGTCCGGAATCTCGTTCAACATGATGATCGCCCCGGCCTGCGCCATCGCCTCAATCACCAGCACGCCCGGCATAATCGGATAGTCGGGAAAGTGCCCCATGAAAAAGGGCTCGTTGAAGGTCACATTCTTGATGGCTACCAGGCGTTTGCCGCGCTCGAATTCGACCACTCTGTCTATCAACAGAAACGGGTAGCGGTGAGGAAGCAGACCCAGGATCTCCTGGATATCAAATGTCATCCAATTCTCCAATTAGCGGCTGGCGTCATCGCCCCGCGCTCCTCTGGATTATATCGAACGCCGCATTGAAAAGACTCGGCTAAACAAGCCAGGGAAAGTCGAAGTGATTGCTCCCGTTCAGCCCCGATTGGCAAAAGAGTACGATAAGGATATGTGGATTTCGGGCAAAGCCCGTTAAGGCACTGGCTTCTAAGGTTTTCTTTCCGCTGCGTTGATCTATTCATCGAATTCTGCCGACAAGAATCGTGTGCGACAGAACGATGTGAACTCAGGTGATCAGAGTTTCCTTGATGAAAAGGTTAACCATAGCGGTTGCCGTCCTTCTCGGATCGGCATGCGTAACGTGGGCCGCAGCGACGGCTCCTCTAACTACCCTCCGCGCCATTCATAACCTTACCAACGCCGAGGCTAGCGAGAAGCCGCTGGTCGCATTCGAAGCCACTGTTACCTTCTTTCGTGGGTATGAAGGAACGTTGTTTGTCCAGAACGATGACATCGGCATCCTGGTAAAAATCCCTCCGGACACTAAACTCGTCCCCGGAGATCGCGTCCTTGTGCGAGGAACGACGCAGGGAAGCTTCCGCCCGTTGATCCTGGCAAGCAGCGTTACCCTTCTTCACCATGGCTCCATGCCAGAACCCGTTCCCGCCGTCTTTGGCGAGTTGATCCGAGGCCAGCGCGACTGTGTGCGAGTCACGGTCCACGCCACTATCCGCTCCGCCAACTTCGTCCTCTCTCCCCAGGCGCCGGTGCGCGCCGGCTACTTGCAAATGCTCACCGACGGGGGCTATGTTGACGCGACCGTCGACACCAGCGATCCAGCCGCGCTCAAGAACCTGCTCGATGCCGACGTCGAGATCACCGGGGTCGCCGGAGGAAAATTCGACAATAAGATGCAGCAGACCGGCATCAAGCTCCACGTGTCTTCCCTTGCGGACGTGAAAGTTATTCGCCGTTCCGCCTCCAACCCATGGTCTCTCGCCGTCACACCGATGGACCAGATACTCAGCGGCTTTTATGTCAGGAACCTGACGCAAAGAGTGCGCGTCCATGGGACGATCACCTATTACCAACCCAGAGTCGCTGTGGTGTTGCAAAACGGCGACAAGAGTCTATGGGTTTCTACCTGGACCAGCGACCCCATGCAAATCGGTGATGCTGCCGACGCGACCGGCTTCCCCGATGTCCATGACGGATTCCTCATCTTGACTGACAGCCAGGTTCAGGATACCCGCATGCCGTCGCCCATCACGCCGCAGCCAGTCACTTGGCGCCAACTTGCCGAGAGCGGAAATCTGGCCGAGGGACACCACAACGATCTCGTCTCCATCGAAGGGCAAGTTGTTTCGGAAGTGAGAGAAGCCACGCAGGACCAGTATGTCCTGGTCTCGGAGGGCAACCTCTTCTCCGCGGTCTACCGTCATCCCAACATACCCGATGGGACTCCATTGCCTCCCATGAGGCAGATTCCTCTGGGCGCCCGCGCGCGCGTCACAGGCATCTGTATTCCCAGCAGTTCTGATCCGCTCGCCGGGCAGGTTGCATTTGACATGTTGCTCCGTTCCTTCGACGACATTGTGGTCGTCGCCAACCCTTCTCCGCTCAACGTTGTCAACCTCATCCTTCTGGTCGGTTTTCTGCTGGTGGTTGTCGTTGTCGTGGGCGCCAGGGGCTGGGCCATCGAGCGCAAGATTCGCCGCCAGAACGCCGCTTTGGCTCAAATCGAACGTCGGCGCAGCAGTATTCTTGAAGACATCAACGGCTCAAGTCCCCTGGCGGAGATTCTCGAAAAGATCACGGAACTGGTTTCAGCCATGCTGCATGGAGCTCCCTGTTGGTGCGAGATAGTCGATGGAGCGCTGCTCGGGAAATGTCCGCAGAACTTCAATGAAATGCGCATCGAAAAATGCGAGATTCCTGCCCGATCTGGTCCTGCCCTGGGCGCAATTTCCGCCGTTTTCGATTCGCTTACCAAGCCCGCCGCCAATGAGTCCGAGGCGCTTTCGATGGCCGCTGGCCTCGCCACTCTGGCCATAGAGACCCGCCGACTCTATTCTGATCTGCGCCGCCGATCGGAATTCGACCTGCTCACCGAAATCCACAACCGGTTCTCACTGGACAAGCGGCTCGATGCGATTATTGATGAAGCACGCCAGAATGCCGGCATCTTCGGCTTAATCTACATCGACCTGGATCGTTTCAAGCAGGTCAATGACGTTTACGGCCACCAGGTCGGAGACCTCTATCTTCAGCAGGCGGCTCTCAGAATGAAGCGCCAGCTTCGTTCGCACGACACCCTGGCCCGAGTCGGAGGCGACGAATTCGCCGTTCTCGTTCCGGTCATTCGCAGCCGCGCCGAGGCTCAGGAAATTGTCAATCGCATCGAACATTGCTTCGACGGGCCGTTTGCGGTCCAAGGCCACATTCTCCATGGCTCAGCGAGTGTCGGGCTGGCAATCTACCCGGAAGATGGCGCCACAAAGGATAGTCTCATGAGCACTTCTGACGCCGACATGTACCTGAGGAAACACTCCAGGCAGCAAGAGGAGACCAAACCGGACGAGCAACGAAGTTGCGAATTCACGCCGGAACACGGACGATAGTTCACCCCTGCCCGAACCTCATGTGCAGCGCAATGCAAGCTCTTAGTCCGCACCGCTACTTCTTGATCCGCCCCTCAGCCGCGTCCACGCTCCAGAAATCCGCCGGCAAATCCTCGTTGTATGTCACGTGAACCAGAAAATATTGCCTCGTGATGTCGCCGTTCTTGTACCGTGTGATGGTAAACGGTGTGGGAAAGCCGTCTATCGTGTGGTAGTTGTCGTACTCCTCGGCGTCCAGGTTCATGTCCTTGTAATCCGGGTCGCGCCACTCGAAGCTGCGGCGCAGCGGCAAGTGAGTCTCCACATCCGTCAGAATCGTCACGGCCTCATTCGCGCGGGAGATCAGCGTCACCTGGTCTGCCAGATGGCGCTCAACCAGCCGCTGGCCTTCGTAAATCAGAATCGTATTGGAATCGTTAAGCCAAAGCCTGACCACAGTTTCAATCGAATGCTCGCGCCGGCGCAGAAAATCGTCCACCTGCTCCTGGGGCAGCGGAGCCCTGCCTTTGTAGGTCACCTCCGTGCCCGTTTGCCCAATGTAAAACTGCACCACGTCGCGGTGCCTGCTGTATTCGATGCGGTCATGGTCGGGCCAGGTATGGCACTCCCAATATTCTGTAGTACCGCCCGACGGTTCTCCATGAAAAAACGCGGCCACGTTCCCCTGCTGCATCTGGTTCTTCACATTGAGCCAAGCCTGGCCACCCAGAGCTTGCACCATCGCGTCCAGCATCACGCGCGCTTGCTTCACATTCTTCTGTCCGGCATCGGAGACAGTCTGCGCCCGTGCGGCCAGCGGCAGGACAGACAGCATCAAAACCAACGCCACCGGCAAAAGCCTGCGCATCTTTGTCTTCCCCTCTTACCCCACCAGCACCGCGCCACCATTCACGTTGAGCACCTCGCCCGAGATAAATCCGGCCAGCGGGGTGCACAGAAACAGCACCGGTCCGGCAATCTCCCTTGGGCTGGCCGCGCGTCCCACCGGAATCTCCGCGGCAATCTTCGCGCCCAGTTTGGGATGCCTCAGCGTCGCAGCCGACATCTCGGTGTTCACCCATCCCGGCGCCACGCAGTTCACGTAAATCCCCTTCGGCGCCAGCTCGCTCGACAAGCTTTTTGTAAGGCTGATCAGCGCCCCTTTGGAAACTGCGTAATCGGCGTGGTTTGCTTCGCCGCGCTGCCCTGCGGTCGAGCTGATCAGAACGATGTGGCCTCTGGCCTCGCCGGCCAGCCGCGGTTGCTTCTCCATCTGGCTCACCGCCGCCTGAACCATCCCAAAAACGGCGTCCAGGTTCACGCCAAGCGTCTGCCGCCATTGGCTCTCGGCCATTTGAGCGATTGGCGCATCCGCAGCCGGCCATACGCCGTGATTCGCCACAAGAATGTCCAGCCTCCCAAAGGCGTGCACCGCCGCAGCCACCAGGGCACTCCCGTCGCTGGGCGTATTCAACTCCTGCTGGATGGCCACGCACCGCCCGCGGCCTGGTCCGGTGCCGCCACACTCGCCCGCCAGCGCCTCGGCCCGCTCCAACGCCTCCCGATAGCTGAATGCCACCCGCGCTCCCGCCTCGCAAAACAGCCTCACCGTCTCCGCGCCAATGCCGCGTGAACCGCCGCTGATGAGCGCAACTTTCCCGTCCAGCGCAAGAGATACACCTGTCATATGGCTCCAAGCTAAAGCATCTTCTACTCGGATGTCGAGGGAGGCTCGCTTTGAGTTTGCACGCAACCCGCGGGGAAGCCACCGCTGCTCAAATAGCGCGAACCAGTCGCACCGGCAAGAAAATGACGGTTCTTACCAGCTCCAGCGCGCCGCCCACCGCAATTCCAACCAGGCGAAATGGCAGCAGCAGCAACCAGACCAGCGGATAGAGCACCAGCGCCACCAGCGCCAACGGCCAGCACAGCACCAGCAAGATGCACCACAGCAGAAACTTGACCATAGCTTCCTTTCTGCGCGCGGCTCTCTTCCGGCGCACCCACTGAATGTTACGCGAATGTAACGAATGTGGTTCCCGCCGCTATTCCCATTTCGTCTTGCCCCGCACGGCCAGCAGCTTCTTCTGTTCACGAATCAGCCGGATGCGTTCTTTCTCCGGCAGCGCCAGCGCGCCCTTGGTCTTCTTCGGAAGCTTTTCGTAAATCAGCGCATGGGCGCGGTGGAGTTCCTCTTCAATCTCGCGTGGCCTGAGCGCATCCCACCGCTCCAGCGCAACCCAAAACGCTCTGAATAGATGCGGCGCAGGACAGATTCCCTCGTTCTCCAGCAACTCGTGATAGCGCTCGGCTCCGCAATGGAACGAGAGAACAACGTCCTGCCCGCCGTCGGCGTTTGTCAGGGCAAACATCTTGCCGCCAATCGCGCGGTCGCCCACCCAGTAAACAAGCACATGTCCCCAGTTCAGCGTTTCCGCCGTATGCGGCAACGCCAGGCAAATCTCGCGGATGCGCTCGTTGTCCACTGAACAGCAGCCTCCTCAGAACTTCGCCTCAAACACCCTGAACCGCCGCTCCAATTCCCATTGCGCGGCGGCCTTTTCGCTGCTATCAAGAAATGTCTTGCACCCTGCGGCAGGCCTGTCTGCGCCCAGAGCCTGCGCCTTGCACGCAGCAACAGGCGCGGCAAACGTATCTGGCGCGGACCACAAACTCGCGCCCGGCAGAAAGCTGTGCTCCATCCCGGTGCGAGCCAGTTGCTTAAGGTCCTGGTAGCTCAGGTGATAATCCAGCGCGGCGCGCACATATTCGCCGGTGATCTCGATGCGGCTCACGCCTTCATCGTCTGTCGAGAGCGCCACTGGCACACGCGCCGCGCGGTAGAGCGGGAAGGGATGCTTCGCGCCTTTCACTCCCAGAATTCCCTCGTTCGAACTCAGATTGATTTCCACCATCACATGCTTCCCCGCCATCTCTTTCAGCAGGCCCGCGGCATCGTTTTCATACATCACGTCCACGCCGTGGCCGATGCGCTCGGCGTGGCCCAGTTCGACGGCTTGGCGGATATGAAAGCGCAATCCTTCGGGCGGCACGAGTTCCGGAGCCAGCTCGCCCGCGTGCAAGCTGATGTGTACCTTGGGATAAGCAGAATGTAAATAGTCCAGCATCTTCATCTGCAACGTATAGTCGCGCATGGAGATGAATCCGTCCTCGGGCATGACGAAGTTGATGCCCACCCAACTCGGCTCGTGCGCCTCCATGCTCGCCTTGACTGTCTCAAACGCCAGCAGCGTCTGCGCAAAGACCTGCTCCGGCGTATTGCCGCGCAGAACCTGGTAAATGTAGCGGACTTCCACCTGGCACGCGGGTCTGGCCTGCGGAGTGCCGCAGTACTCAATCTGCCGCCTAAGCGTCTCGGCGGCGCGTACATCCTCACGGTCGGCAAAAACCTCGTCGCGCAGCCCCAGCGCCAGCAGCGTCCCTTGGTACCTCGCAAAATCCTCCCGCGACGGGTCTTGCCCCAGCGGGTTCTGCTTTGAAAGATAGGCGGCACGGGTGAAGATCGGCGTCTCCATCAGCTCCACATACTGCTGATTCTGCGCGGCTGAGCGGCTCGCCACCTCGTCCACCCACTCGCCGATGTGCCGCTTGCCTAGCCCGCCAAAACGGTCAAAGGTCGAGAAAAACTGGTCATGGCCGCTGAAGCCCTCTGTTGCCACAAAGCTGCGCATTGAGAAAGAATCCACCAGCCGGTCGTAGAGCTTTTGGTCTGCCGGAACCTGAGCGGCTTCCACCAGCGGCGGCGTGCACGGCGGCTTGGCAAAGCTGAGTGCCGACAGGTCCACGCACAGTCCGTCCTCGCCCGCGTCGCGGATGAAGGTCTCAGCATAAACTGCTCCTGAAAGGTGGATGTGCAGGTCCGCGCCCTTAGGAAACTGATCAAGAAATGCGTGCAGGGCCAGTGGACCAGCCTGCACGGCAGCTTGGTAAGCGTGCGCGGCGCGAGCTTCCGCACTCGGCGCATTGGCCCGCGTCTGGGCCGACACTAAAGTCGGCGCATTAACCAAGGCAAGGCATGCGAAAAGCCAAATCGATCGACGCATAATGCCTACCAGTTTAGAGCAGGAAAGCGCTCAGCGGAGAAGGTTTCTCCTCTGAATTAAGCGTCGGCTGATGGGCCGGGCTCCAGCCCGTGCATCGACCAGCCAAGATCAGTAGTCGAAGATTCCACAGGGAGCAGAGGGCTTCAGCCCTCTGTGATAAATCGAATTCGCACGCGCCTTTAGGCGCGGATCATTGTGGTTTTTCAGGATCGGCCTTCATCCCCTGAGGCCAACCAACCCACTCCCACCTCCTTGGCGCGTCCTCCGCCGAGTTGCTATACTGTCAAGAGTTGTTGCTGCCGATGTTCCATGGCTCACCCGCACACTCCGGTCATGCCGGAAGCCGCGCAGGAAATTGCAACGCGAAGTTTGCACTGAGGCCAGATAGCTCAGTGGTAGAGCGCGGCCCTGAAAAGGCCGGCGTCGGCGGTTCAATCCCGTCTCTGGCCACCACTTTAGTTTCGTATACTTAGAATTAATTCGATGTGCCGGGATGGCGGAACTGGCAGACGCAACGGACTCAAAATCCGTCGACCCTTGCGGTCATGGGGGTTCGACCCCCCCTCCCGGCACCATTAACATATTTTATAATCAATAGGTTACTTGATTCTCGATAACGGCCCCATCGTCATGGTCGAAGTGTGCTAGTCTGGCAGCGTGCCAGCGGTTTCCCAGCCTGAAAAAACCAAAATTCGCCGTCACTCCGGAGTGGTGCGCTTGACGCATTGGCTCACGTTCATCGCCTTCGTTGCGTTACTCGTTAGCGGCGGCGAGATCGTCATCTCGCACCCGCGATTCTACTGGGGCGAAGTGGGAAATGTGAATACTCGCCCACTGTTCGTCATCCCCATTCCAGCTTCGCGCGACACGGTCCCCACGGGCTACGGCTATGTGATGCCCGATCAGAACGGCTGGAGCCGCTACTTGCACTTCCAAGCCGCATGGGTCGTTGTACTTGCCGGCCTTGTGTATGGAATCTACGGCCTAGGGAGCGGGCATTTCCGCAGAAATCTGATTCCGGCGCGAAGAGATTGGACGTGGCACGCCTACCGGGATCGCATGGCGAAGTATTTGCATCGCGAGCGAGCCGATCGCGCGGAAAAAAGCACTTATAACGTGCTGCAGCGGACTGCATATCTGGTCGTAATCCTGGTGCTGTTCCCGCTGATCATCTGGACAGGACTGGCCATGTCGCCTTCGCTCACGTCTGCGTTTCCGGCGACGGCCGCGCTGCTTGGCGGCCGGCAATCCGCGCGCACCATTCACTTTTTTGTCACGTGGCTATTGGTTCTCTTCCTCCTCGTGCACGTGACGATGATTGCCCTATCGGGGTTTTGGAGCCGCATGCTGGCCATGATTACCGGCTACACGCGCGATTCCGAGGAGGGCCAATGAATCCGATTTCACGGCGCAAGCTGATTTACGGAAGCGTTGCCGCTGCGGCGAGTATTGGAGGGTTGGCCGCGGCAGATCGCCTGGCAACGCGCTACGGACTGATCCCGCCGGATGGCGGCGGACTTTACGGACCCGGCGAGACATTGACTTATGCCTGCCAGCGGCTGATGACCGCGCGCACGCCGGCGCGCGAATTTCCGCGCAGCATGATCTCGAAGAACCCATTTGCGAATGAAGTAGCGCCGCCCAAGGAAGAGTTCAAGCGATTGCAGGCCGGAGAGTTCAGGGATTGGCGGCTGGTGGTGGACGGTACGGTGGCAAGGCCGATGTCCCTGTCGCTCGCCGATTTGAAAAGCATGCCGATTCAGAGCCAAGTCACCGAGGTCGCTTGCGAGGAAGGCTGGTCGTACATCGCCGAATGGATCGGCACGCCGCTGTCCGGGGTTCTGCGCGAAGCAGGTGTGCTGCCCCAGTCGCGCTATGTGGTCTATTACGCCATTGAAAAGGGCTTGTGGGAAAGTATCGACATGGCTGACGCAATGCACCCTCACACGTTCCTGACCATGGGGATGAATGATGGGGATCTTCCCGTGCCGTTCGGCGGCCCGTTGCGCCTGCGTGTACCCCGCCAACTTGGCTACAAGAGCTTGAAATACCTAACGCATATCACTGTGACGGACGATATCAAGAAGTTCGGCAGCGGAAAGGGTTCCGCCGATCCCGATTATGGATACTCCTGGTACGCTGGGATCTGAAGAGCGCAAAGAATCGATTATCCGACCTCATGCTCGGCGTTTCTTGCGATCCTGCTTCTGCTGATACATCAGTGCGTCTGCCTGAGCCAGTAGTTCCTCAATGGGAAGGTTGCAAACCGAACCCTCGCACGTGAGTACGCCGATGCTCAAGGAAATTTGGAATTTTTGGTCCGGTTTTTGATTGCTCTCCTGGATGGCATCGGCAAGCCTCTGTTCAAGTATCGGGCGGGTGTATGGTTGAGCGCCATCAGCAACGATTGCAAATTCATCGCCTCCCAAACGGCCAATGACATCTGTCTTGCGGAAACAATGACGCATTATGGCGCTAATCGTCACAAGCACCAGATCGCCTTCCTTGTGCCCGAGAGAGTCGTTGATTTCCTTGAAAGAGTCAACATCGATATAGAAAATCAGGATTGGCGTCTTCTGGCGTTGAGCTATCTGGATTTGGTGCTCGGCGAGAAGGAGAAAGCCTCTGCGGTTATAAAGTCCAGTGAGTTGGTCGGTCAAAGTCAAAACACGCAGGCTCGCTTGCCGCCGCATCACGGCCACCCATCCTGACATTACCAGGATCATAAGGATGAGAAGCGCGACGATCCATGCGGCGCGAGAAGCGTTCCACCACGGAGCAGCTTCAAGTACGACAATGTCTGCGGGAGAACGAAGGAGAATCTCGAAGGAGTGGGCCTCATGAGTTTCATCTGCATTGGCTACACAAATGCCGGTGATCTTCAGCAGGCTTCCGATGGCTGGTGCGGCGCGATCCTCTCCCGATCGGCGCAGACTGGCGGTGAACACTGAAGCGCCATCTCTCAAGAGCAGCAACTCTTCATCTGAGCGGGCAATATTTTCAACCAATCTGCCTTTGAGTTGCACCAAAGCAGCATCGTAGGGTGCGGCAGGAGACCCATCGTTATATGTGATCATGTCGGAGGCAGCTCGCGGCAAACCTTCAACTGGCTTACCAGTGCCGACAATCCGAAATACAGCATCATCCAATTTGGGAGAGTAGCGGCCAGCGGCGGGATAGCCCACAACCTCCAGTTGCGAACCCGCGGCAATAGCTGTCGTCTGCCTGCTCTCGACAAACAGGCCCTGAGTTCCGTCCTGGATGTATAGCCCTTGGCCGGGTTGGGAGTAGGTTACTGTTCCTCGCACTTTTACGCGAGCAATGGCTCCCTCCTGATCGCTGTACTGAAGCATGCTTTCGAAACGCCTCGTTGGGAGGTCAAACGGGTCCTTAGATGGGAGTCGTTCCACAATTACGTCATCCAAATTTTCGACATACATCCTCACACCGAGAAACTGCCGCTTGTCGTTGAACACGGTGCCGCAAACGCCGTGAACAACAACTGTGGAACCGGGCAGGCGCTCAATGCTGGCTTGAGAGAAATCGTGGACCCGCACAGTGGCTAGATTGCCACCGCCAATATCCGTTTCAAGGACGAGCACGGATTTTTCCCAAATCGTTTCTATCACTGCTGACCGTACAACGCCGCGAACGCCGATGTATTGGCCATCCCGCTTCCCTCCGGTAAGCTGATCCGAGCCCAGAATCTGAACGTGTGGCAGGTTGCCCTGGCCCAGCACGGTTATGCTCTCCGCAATCGCAACTGGGGCAAACATGCCGGGCGCAGTGAAACCGCGTATCTCCACCAACTGCCCCGGCTGGACTTTGGGGTAGTCGTTTGAGTGTTCTACGGATAATCCTCCGGTCGCATCCTGGAAGAAAAACGAAGACTGGTAACCGCTAAAAACGGTGACCACGCCGCGCAACAGCACCGGTCGGGCTTGGCGAGCCTCTTCCGGGCTTAGGGTGTGAATTGCGCGAACAGAGGTCAGCCTCGGGAGAGTCTGACCGCGGAGTTGTACCTGTGCCCCGGCGTTTGCGTATACCAAGAGAAAGAGAGCCACCGCGCAACTGAACTTGAAACGACTCAGATTGCCCGCCATCGACAGACTCAAACCGAGTTTTTCAAGAGAGGGCCCCAATGCGCCTCCGATACCACGAGCGACGGATCAGGTACACCTCGCTCAGCAGCACGGGGAGTCCGAGAAACTCAGGAAAATGTGGCCCACCGCCAGGTAAAACTCTCCGTTTGGTCGATGTTTGCCAATCACGGCAGCTCGAAAAGTGCCGGACTCAATTGATTGCTGCGGCAAGGCCCGTTCCTCAAGGCACTTTTGCTGAGATTATGGTACACCCCCGCCTTCCTTGCTGTGCAACAGCATGTCCTGCGCTTGGAATTGGTTGGCTCGATCAGGCGCGCCTGTCGCAGGCCGCGCGGTGGTTTGAGAGAATGGATTGTTTGATGATTCGGATTCCTGTTAGCGAATTGCCCCCGATCCCTTGCGGTCATGGGAGTTCGACCCCTTCTCAGCACCAACTATCTCCTTTTTTATCTGTGGATAAATTTGTTCTTGTCTGCCTGCCCTTTCGCGGCCTGCGGACGCATCGGTATCCGAATTCAGAGTTCCAGATTTTTATGGCTCTTCTGCATCATTTCGTGGACTCGCTTGTCATTAAGCCCTTGTATCTTGATAGACTTCTGCAATGCAGTTTCGCACCCTCAAGGCAAGGATTGAAAGGTTCACGGGTCCGTGGAGCGGCGGCTTCCTGTACTCCACTAGAAACTGGGTCCGTGAGATGCCCAGGTCGAAACGCATCATCACTCAGACCGGAATTTTTTTTCAGGGATTCGCCATTTATTGTTTTTGGTCGCGGTCTCTGGCATGGCCTCTCATGTGGCCGAAAGATGAGAGGGTGGTCCTTTTCATTGCGCTTATCTTCTACGCCGCCGGCGCCAGAATGATGAACTGGATGCTGACTTCAGAGTTTGTTCGCAAAACCCAACTTGAAGCCGACCAGATTGCAGCACGTCAGATCCAGCAGACTCTTCAGCCGGGCAAAGAAAGACTGGAGGAGCTGCCCGGCTACCAATTGGAGACGTTTTATAAGCCCTTCCGTGAGGTAGGCGGTGACTATTTTGACGTCATCGAGCTTCCGGGCAAGCGAACGCTTTTCGCGGTAGCGGACGTTTCCGGAAAAGGAATGCCGGCGGCACTATTGGCGGCCAATATACAGGCTCTGGTCAGAAGCATCTCGAATCTTGAAGCGGATCCTATCGAAATGGCTCGGCAGATTAACAAGCACCTGTGCCGCTATACTCCCAGCGATCGTTTTGCGACAGCAGTATTCATCGTGTTAAACCGTGAGACGGGAGAATTGACCAGCGTGAACGCTGGCCACAACGCCCCAATTGTCTTTGGCTCGGGGTCTGTGAAAGAGTTGGAAGCTACCGGTGTGCCGCTGGGATTATTTCCCGATGCAACATATGAAGATCGTAAAGCTGTCCTTGATCCTGGCGCCGCCCTCCTGATTTTTACTGATGGTTTTACTGATTCGATTTCCGGAGAGAATGCCGAAGAACGCTTGCGCGAAGCATTGGCTGACACGTCGGGAGAAACTATACTCACTTTGAAATCGCTGGTTGACCCGCGTTTCAATGAGGACGATGTCACCATCTTGCTCGTGAAACGTGATGCCAATGCAGCCTTCCAGAGCAGGCGTGGATAAGAGCGCCGCCTCCACCCCCGCCCCGCATCACTATGATGAAGTTAGCGCCTGCTCTCGATGCCAGCAACCGACAACCCAACCCGCGCCCTGCCCACGCTCCATGAGTTTTTCTCTCCCGGCGGCATTCTCGCGCGCTCGTCTCTGCCCTTTGAGTACCGCCCCGGCCAACTGCAGATGGCCAAAGCCGTTGAGCGCGCCCTCGAGGAGCGCCGTCACCTTATTGTCGAAGCCGGCACGGGCACCGGCAAAACTCTCGCCTACCTGCTTCCCGCCCTGCGCACCGGCCAGCGCATCATCGTCTCCACGGGAACCAAGGCCCTCCAGGATCAGCTCTACTTTCGCGATGTTCCTTTCCTCGAAACCCTCATCGGAGATCTGCGCGTCTGCTACATGAAGGGCCGCGCCAACTACCTCTGCCGCCACAAGCTTGTCACCCTGCGCAACCAACCCATTCTGAGCGGTTTGGAAGAGATCGACCAGTATCGCCAGATCTCCGAGTGGGAGCAGACCACGGAAACCGGCGATCGCGCCGAGATTGCCGGCCTGCCCGAATCGAGCGCCCTCTGGCAAAAGCTCGACGCGCGAACCGAAGCCTGCCTCGGCACCACCTGTCCCGATTACCGCCGCTGTTTCATCACCGAGATGCGCCGCAAAGCACTCGAATCCGACATCATCATCGTCAACCACCACCTCTTCTTCGCCGACCTCTCGGTCAAGCGCGACGCCACCGGAGCGCCTGACGCCGGAGTTCTGCCCGAGGCCGCGGCCGTGGTATTCGACGAGGCCCACGAATTGGAAGATGTGGCTTCGAGCTACTTTGGCCTCACGGTCAGCAATCTGCGCTTTGAAGAACTTGCCCGCGACACCGACGCCCTGCTGCGCGGTAAGCCAGGCGCGGACAGCCTGCCCGCACTCACCCAGCAACTCCGTGACCGCGCCCGCATCTTCTTTGCCGCCCTGCCCATGCCCGCCGACGGACGCCAGCCCTTCAATGAGCGCGAGCAATTCCTCGAAACTTCAGGCGACCTTTACCTGGCCGTTCGCACCATCTTGCAGCGAATTGAAGTCGAACTGGATGCGCTCACCGGCGTTGACGAGGCGCCGGGACTCCGCAAACGCGTCGTTCGTCTTCGCTCGGAGTTCGAATTCCTTCTCGAGTCGAACGCCAGCAATATGGTCTATTGGATGGAGCGCCGCATCTCCGGCTTCGGTGACAAATCAGCCTCCGGTGGCCGGGCAGGCGGGTTCCGTTCGCAGTCACGGACCACGTTCCTGCAGGCCACCCCTATCGACGTCTCCGAGTTGTTGAACGAACTGGTCTTCGATCAGATTCCCACCGTCGTACTCACCTCGGCCACGCTCACGGTACAGGGCGGCTTCGAGCATATTCGCAAGCGCCTCGGCCTCAGCGACGCGCGCGAACTCGTTGTGCCATCTCATTTCAATTACGGTGAGCAGGCCCTCCTCTATCTTCCGCCGGAGATGCCCGACCCGCGCGACCCGGAATTTCCCGAGGCCGCCGCGCGTTGCATTCAGCGCGTGCTCGAAATCACCCATGGCCGCGCCTTTTGCCTCTTCACCAGCTATGCGCAAATGCGCGTCCTTTACGAGCGCCTGCTGCCGGTTCTGGATTTTCCCATCTTCCTCCACGGCACAGCTCCGCGCAAAGCCCTTCTGGAACAGTTCCGCTCCACGCCCAACGCCGTCCTTTTCGGCACTTCAAGTTTTTGGCAGGGAGTGGACGTGCAGGGCGAAGCGCTCAGTTGCGTCATCATCGACCGCCTGCCCTTCGCCGTGCCCAACGACCCCGTCGTCCAGGCCCGCATGAAAGCCATCGAAGAAGCCGGTGGCAAACCCTTCACCGACTACCAGGTTCCCTCCGCCGTTCTCACCCTCAAGCAAGGCTTCGGTCGCCTCATCCGTTCGCTCGAAGACCGCGGCGTCCTCGTCCTTCTCGATCCCCGCGTCACCCGTCAGCGCTACGGCAAAACCTTCCTCGCCAGCCTCCCCCCCTACCGCATGACCGCGACAATTACGGATGTCGAGGCGTTCTTTGGAACCGATCCGGACCGTGCATCGCAAGAGTAGAATTCAAAGCCAGGTATCTCCCTCAAGATAAGGAAGAGTTCAAATGCCGATACCCGACTTCCAAACATTAATGCTGCCACTTCTTCGCCTTTCCGCAGATAAGGAATGGAGAATCTCGGACGCAGTGGAACGTTTGGCCGAAGACTCCAAGCTCTCTCAGGAAGAGAGAACTCTTCTGATTCCATCTGGCCGCCAAACTACATTTTCGAATCGAGTTGCGTGGGCAAAGTCGTACCTCATCAAGGCTGGTTTGTTGAAACCAACCAAGCGCGCACACTTTTGCATTTCCGAGCAAGGTCGGGGAGTCCTCGTCAACCCTCCAGATCGCATTACGATTAAATTCCTCAGCCAATTCCCAGAATTCCAGGAGTTTCGGAAGCCGACCGAGTCTGGAAACGGAGTGGGCGATGAGCAGACTCCTGATCTAGCACAGGAAACGTCATTAACACCTGACGAAACGATGCGTCATGCCCACTCGTTGCTTGAGCAGGAGCTTGCCGACGAGTTGCTTGTCAAAATCCGCGCAGGAACTCCAACATTCTTTGAGAATCTTGTGGTCCGCCTTTTGTTTGCAATGGGGTATGGAGGGTCGGTAACAGAAATCAATAAGGCACTGGTGGGCGGAACCGGAGATGGCGGCGTCGACGGCGTCATCGATCAGGACATTTTGGGATTGGACCGCATTTACATTCAAGCCAAAAGATACGCTGATGGAAACACGGTCGGAGCAAGCGCCATCCGAGATTTCTTCGGGAGTTTGGATCGATTCAAAGCAACGAAGGGGCTGTTTGTTACGGCATCGACTTACACGCCTTCGGCTCGCGAAACCGCTGGGATGCTGAGCAAGCGCATTGTCCTGGTTGATGGAGGTCAATTAACGCGCCTTATGATTCGGCACAACATCGGATGCCGAGTGGAAGAAACGCTCGAAATAAAGAAGATTGACGAAGAATTCTTCGAGTAGCTCGTGCAAGCCCGCGCTAATTAGAATCTCGACAGGCACAGAGGACCAGTCTCCATTTTCCCAATTATGTCCCGCAATTTCTACATTCTCGCCTCCACTTTGCTCTTCTTCGCGCTGCTCTCGGCGGCCATGTCGCTTCTGCCCTCGAGCTTTCAGCCCGGTCTGCCGGCCAATGCATCACTCTGGCGAACGGGATCGCTCTTTCTTCTGTTGGCGGGCTTGGCTGCCGCGCTCGTCGGCGTCCTCAGCCATCTCTTCGAGCAGGTGGACCGGCGCAGCGAAGAGGCTCGTCTCGCCGCCCGTCGCAGGCGCCGCCACAGCGGCCCGAGTGATTAGAATCAGTGGCCTTGTGTCAGGGCACGACTTCAGTCGTGCCGAAAAAAGCCTTAAAAACAAAGGGCTTTAGTGTCTGCGTGAGAACTAGAGAAAGCACTTGATTTTCCCAGTGGAGATGGGCGACAAGATAAGTATGTCGCGATTCAAGTCTTACAGTCCTGATCAGGCGTATTTGCTGCCGCC
>JBEKSE010000019.1:0-83906 GCA_049517315.1 Occallatibacter sp.
TAATCGAAGATCAGTTCAAGCCCCTTCTTCGTCCGTGAATTGCAGCCTCTGCCCAAGCGCAACTCTGAAGCATGACTAGAAGTCCCTACAGGTGAACCCAACCACCGCGAATGAGTGCAAGTGATCCTACCGCGACGAGGATCCAGAGAAGGATCCCCTGAAGGAACGGTCGAAGTCCAACTTCGCGGAGTGTCTTCATGGAGAGCCCGGTTCCAATCAGGTAAAGCGTGACGGTGAGGCCGATGCCCCCAAGGTGCTTGAGCACTGAATAGGCGGACTGGAATATGTGGACGTAGGTATTTAAAACTGCCGCGAGACAGAAGAAGAGAATGAACCAGGGCCACTGAACGCGCGCCTTGCTCTTGTTTGCCATAGCGGTTCCAATCGAAAGCGGTACGATCCACAGAGCGCGGGCTAGCTTGACGGTTGTGCCGACGGTAAGAGCCACCGCGCCATACTTTGCTGTCGCGCCGACGACGGAACTTATGTCATGAATGGCGAGCGCGGACCAAAGGCCGAATTGCGACTGAGTCATATGCAGCGCAGTTCCGATTGCGGGAAATGTGAGCAAAGCAATCGAGTTCAGCACAAAAACCGTTCCGAGAGCGACGGCAATCTCTTCCTGGCTCGCATTGGTGATTGGGGCAATCGCGGCAATGGCGCTACCGCCGCAAATGGCCGTGCCACACGAGATGAGATAAGAGATTCTCTGCTTCACTTGCAAGAGTCTTCCCAGCCCCCAACCCAAGAGCAAGGCAATGCTGATGCTGCCTGCGGTATAGATAAACCCGGAGCGTCCTGCTTGCATAACCTGCTGCAAATCCATACCAAACCCAAGGCCGACCACGGATGCCTGGAGGAGGAGTTTAGATAGTTTCTTTGCCTCAACATGGAATGGATGGAGAAATGAGAATCCGTAGATGAGGCCACCGGCCAGAGCAATGGGTGGCGACACGAGACCGCTCGCGGCGAGGATCAATCCGATGAAGAATATATTCTTGGACACACATCCAGTGTTGTCGAAGAACGCGCCGCCGTCCAAGCAGAAGTAATCATGCCCTATTTGCGAATCTTATTGGCTCGCGCAAATCATGAAAGTTTAGCCTTGGATAGAGTTAGTTGCAGTCCTGTACGGGAGGTGAGGAATATGCGAAATTCAATGGCCTCACCCCGCGACCCAGGACCAGAAGAATAGGCAGCCCTTCGAGCTCGACAATCTCGAAGTTGTTACCGAGCCTTAGATTCTTGGCAATCGCCCAGCGGGATACGAATCCGATCCCAAGTCCAACTTCCACGGCAGACTTGATGACCTCGGCCGAATCCAACTTTAGCGCGCTCGGCCCACTCATGCGCAGTGGACGCGATAAGGTCCAACTCGCCTTCAAGAAATGGCTTGGTCTTGACCTCGCGCCTTCTGTGTTGCCGATGATCAGAGTAGGATCAACTCAGGGATGCTCTCGACGAAACTCCCGCAGAGAGCCGACAAGCAAACAGACTAGGGCAATTGTGCCGGAGCAAGGCTCTGCACTAAATTCGCCCTCTGCGCCGCAATGCTAGCCGCCGGGTGGTCCTCAAGGAGCTCCGGCCCCGCAAAGCGCCTATAGAGGTTCGGCCGTCCAGCCGCGGCCATTTGCACGAACTCCACGGACAGCGGTTTGTCGGGGATGCGTCCTCCGAACCAGTGCGGGTCGTCGCGCTGCGACCATGTAACGAGCGCCAGCACTGAGTCGGCAGAATACGTCGGAGCCTTCGGTGCACCCATTGAAGCGCCTTGCGTATGCACGGCCTGCATAGCTGTGTCGTTGCCGTACAGCGTCGCCGTTGTGTGGCTCTTTGGGTCAACGTACATTGTGATTGCGCTCCAGCCGAGCGGCTGATAGGGAAGGCTTATGGGTAATGCGGCAGCCCGGTTGTTCACCACCTCATTACGGCCTAGCGTTGCTGCCGTGATCGGCAAGGTATAGACGTAGTCGTTGCCGCGCACCGGCTGGTGGCACCCCGTGCATTCGCTTACGAAGTGCGCATCCTTCCCATAGGGCCTCAGATCCATGCCGCGCCAGCGGCCCCAGCCCCATCCTTCAGTGTCCTTATAACGCTTGGCGTCTCTCTCCATGAATTCAACCTGCCAGAACTTGCCGGGGTGCAACAGGCCATCAGGGCCGGGCTCCTGCAGCCAGGCAACCTTGGCAAATCGAGTTCCGTCCGGCCAAGGCGAGATGTTGCCTGCATGCGCCGCCTTCACTGCCACGTCATTTCCAAGAACGAAACGAAAAGTACTATTGTCGCCGCGGTCAGTCGTGCTGATTAGCCTCCAGCTCTTGAAGTTAGGATCGAAGGGAAGTCCGTTAAATTCCGGCTGTATCATCGCCAGAGAGGTGGGTTCAGAAGCCTCAGCGGAAACCGACTCTGGCGCTTTGCCAGACTGGTTTGGAGTGGGAGCCCACGGCATCAGATATGCCTTCAACGCCGCCAACTCATTGGGCGTCACCCTTGCCTCGGGATGCAGCTTAACGAACTGGGGCAGAGGCATAGCGCCAAGCTGAATCATGTTCACTGCCTCGTAGAGCGTCGCCTTCTGCAGGGCAGCTGGCTTCAAGCCCAGCGTCGAAAAGTCGAGGTGCTCACGCGCGGTAAGAATGTCGTGCCGCACGAGCCAATAGCCGGGCGCGATCTGGTCGAACCACGACAGCCTCCGCTGATCCGAGTGGCAGCTATAACAGTCCTTATCGAGAATGTGCCGAACCTCTGGCGGAACCTGCAGTTCGGCCGTCGCCGGCTTAACCGGTATGCTGGGCCGCACTAGTTGCAGCAACGCAAAGACAACCACTCCCGCAACGATTACCTTGCCAACCGCGCTCATCTTAGACATAGTACGAGTATTCCCGAAGCAAGCAATTGCGTCCAAGCAGAAGTAATCATGGCCTATTTGCCAATCTTATGAGCATGGCAAGTCACGGTCGTCTGGTTCTGGCCAAAGTTCTTTGCATGCCTGCTCGCGCGATTATAAACCTGCGGAATTCAAGGGCCAGCCCTTGAGGCTCTGGGCCGGATGCGTAAACAACCAGGAACTGGCGCTTGATAGTCAACCCTTCGACCTCGACAATCTTGAAGTTGTTACCGAGTCTCATGTCTTTCGCAATTGCCCAGCGGGAGACGAATCCGACCCCCAGCCCAGCTTCCACGGCGGATTTGATGGCTTCGGTCGAATCGAGTTCCATCACGACGTGCAACGAATTCCGTTTGACGCCTTGCCGCTCCAGCGCCAATTCAATCACATGCCGCGTGCCCGAGCCGCGCTCCCGCATGAGCAGTGGAATTGAGACGATTTCAGAACAGCAGACTGAAGTGCGCTCGGCCCACTCATGCGCAGTTGACGCGATAAGCACCAGTTCATCCTCAAGAAATGGCTCTGTCTTGACATCTCGGCTTCGCGCTGGACCTTCGATGAAGCCCAATGCGATCTTCTGCTTCTCCATGGCTTCTACAATGTGCTCCGTGTTGCCGCTGACCAGCGTGGGGTGAACACGAGGATACTCCCGGCAAAACTCTCCCAGGAGCCGAGGCAACACATACTGGGCAATGGTTGTAGAGGCGCCGAGCGCCAGTTGTCCAACATGTTCTCCGCTCAAGACGACAATCTCGTGCTCAGCCTGGACGAGGAGCGCATTCACCTGGGCTGCGTGTTCAAGGAGTACACGCCCGGCTGGTGTCAACGTGATGTGTGCGCCAGATCGGTCAAACAGTTGAACGCCAATATCCTCCTCCAGCGCCTTGACCTGGAGGCTCACAGCGGGCTGCGTGAGATACAGTTCTTCGGCGGCCTTTCGGAAGCTGAGCTGTTCCGCAACTGCCCGGAAGACCACAAGACGGAAGTTTTCAAGACTCGCCATTCGATGATTAAAACACAAGCTCACGACGGTCAATGCAAGCACCGTTCCGCGCCCGGCCAGAATCTGTGCGAGATGTCAGATGTGGGCCATGGTGGGTTCGGCTATAGCAAACTCGATCTTGATCTCCGGCGGCGTCAAAAGCGTGTTGTGAACCAGGCAGTGATGCACGGAGCGCATGAGGCCCTCCGTTTGTTCTTCCGTGAGAGAGACGGGGCACGCAACATGCACGCGGAAGTTGCCAACGCGGACAGGTTGCTTCAACTTTTCGGCGGTCACTGTTACCTCAACGCCTGTCTCCGCGAGATTGCGAGTCTTCAGAAACTGCACGGCATAAAAGGCCGCGCACGATCCCAACGACGCGAGCAGTAGTTCCGGAGGCGTAAAGCCCGAGTCTTCCCCGCCATTTTCTACAGGCTGGTCGCACAGGATTGAGTGCGACCGCGACTGAATCGCGAACCTAACCTTGTCGAGATGCGTAATCTTTACTTCCATCGAGATTCTCCTCCTCATTAGAAAAAAGACACAAAAGAAAGGTCTCGTTACAGCATCGGAGAGATTTATTTTGCGGCCGGCATAACCAGCATACGCAGGTATTCCCGCGTAAGGATGGAGCGCAATCGAGGCGCGACTGCCGGGTCACAGGGAATTTCCAGGGAGCGGCAGCGATCGATCGCGGATCGCAGGTCGCGCAGAAATGTCACGCAGGTTGGGCATGCCTCGATATGTTCCCGCATCTGTTCGCAGGTAAGCGGTTCCATTCTTCCGTCAAGATATTCGGAGAGGTTGGCGAACAGATCGCGGCATTCCGCAGGACGCTGCCGGTTCCTGGCCTTGGCGGTTCTTCGCTTCTTCGCGGAGGGTTTGGCATCATTCAGATATTCAGGAGCTTCACTAAGGAGTTGGTTCATCATCTTGCGCACGCTTAAACGTGCACGATGAAGCCGAATCCGAACCGTTCCCTGCTGAAGCGAGAGAACCTGCGCAACCTGCTCGGTGGACAACTCTTCCATATCGTGGAGCACGAGAACAATGCGCAAGGCCGGCGGGACGCGCAGAATCGCCTGATGCAGCAGCTGGTGCTGCTCGGCGGCGAGGACGTTGCGCTCCGGGCCCGCCGCGGCATCCTGCAACAATCGCCCCAATTCCGCATCGTCTGGCATCAACTCGTCGAGCGAGAGAAGGTTTGCCGGGGCGTGGGCGGGCTTGCGGCGCATGCGCCAGCAGCGGTTTCTGGTGACGGTGTAAAGCCAGACAGCCATCTGCTGCGGAGTTTCGATCTTTGCCAAGTGACCGAGCGAACGGGAGAGCACCTCCTGCATGGTGTCTTCCGCATCTTCAGGATGTCCGCAGACCTTCATGCTGAAGGAATAGACCGTATTCTGCAGCAAACCGATCGCCTCTTCGACAGTTTCCGGAGTGTTGCGGCGCAAGAGATCGGTGGCTCGGATCAGTTCAAGTCGCATTGCATGGGATCGTCGTGTGCAAGATTAGTATATTCTCCCGTGCGCATGACTAGAGCCAGGTTCCCCCCCGGAGCCTCTTCGATCCACCGCGAAGAGCATTCAATAATAATGTCAATGCGCATAGGGAAGCGCGGTAACATTCGTTTTCAACGATGCTTCAATCATCTGAAGGCAGATTGGCGAAATCTTCTTAAGCCAATTTCGAGCCTCCGTGCATTGAGGCTTGGAGTCACCAGCAATCAATGCCTGCAACAAGGCCACAGCGAGTCCTATCTCGGCGCCTGGACGGCCCTCTTCCAGTCGAAACATCTGGCGATAGACCTCATCTTTGAGTTGCACGGTTCCACGCCGGGCATGCATATCCTTTTTATTTTCCGATGCCGCAGCCGGTATCTTTCAAACCCAAGGCGCGAAAGATTGTCATTGCGGGGCACCAGTTTGTAAATGCCGATTGCAGTAGGTTAAGGCTGACAAAAACCGTCAGCCATAGCCAATAGATTGAAACGTAATGCGCAAGCGCCAGTGACAAAAGCACCACGACACCTGCCATCAGGCGCACACCGCGTTCGACTGTCATAGGGATTCTCCTTGTTCGGTTTCAGGTTGACGTTCTGGCGCGGATTGATGCCGCGAATGGACCATGAAGTACAGCACTGGAATGGTCGGCCACGAGAGGAAAGTCGAAGCCACTGCTCCGGCAATCAGTGATAATGCAAGCCCTTGAAAGATGGGGTCAGTAAGAATCACGCTTGCCCCGACAACGACCGCCGCCGCTGTCAGAAGCATAGGACGAAATCGAGTTGCGCCGGCATCGATTACCGCCTCGGCTAACGGCATTCCCTGGCGGATGCGAAGTTCGATAAAGTCAACGAGAATAATCGAGTTGCGCACGATGATGCCGGCGCCGGCTATAAAGCCGATCATCGATGTGGCCGTGAAGAATGCGCCCAGCATCGCATGCGCCGGCATGATGCCAACCAAGGTCAGTGGAATGGGGGCCATGATGATCAGCGGCACGATGAAGGAGCGGAACCAACCCACGACAAGCACATAAATGAGCACCAGCACAGCAGCGAACGCCAGGCCCATGTCGCGGAAGACCTCAATCGTGATTTGCCATTCGCCATCCCACTTCATAGAGTAGTGGTCCGTGGACTCAGGCATCGCAGCGTTATAGCGGGTCAGTGTATATCCGGCCGGAAGCGTGAGATGGTCGAGTTCCTTGTTCATCTTCAGGATGGCGTAGACGGGGCTTTCCACCGCTCCAGCCACGTCTCCTGTGACATAAACCACACGACGCAGGTTCTTGTGATAAATGCTGCGCTCAATGGTTTTGTGTTCGACAATGACCAACTCCCGCAACGAGACCATGGCACCGTCTGCGCCGGGCAGATGGATATTCTCCAGCCCCTGCTCGGAAGAGCGATCCGCGCGGTCAAGCTCGACAATTGCCGGCACAGGTTCCCGCGCGGTCTGATCGTGAATCAGGCCCACCTGTGTTCCCGAAATAGCCAGCGCCAATACATGGGCCACGTCGGAGACCGCAATGCCATGCTGTGCAGCCTTCACCTCATCTACGCGCATCACCAGCCGAGGCTGCGGATCTTCGACGTACCAGTCGGTATCAACCACGCCCGGAGTGTGCTGAAAGATTGACTTGATCCGCTGCGCCACCTCAGTCTGGCCATCCAGATCCGGGCCGTAGACCTCGGCAACCAGCGTCTGAATCACCGGCGGTCCTGGCGGTACTTCACTAACTTGAATGCGTGCGCCATATTGGTTGCCTATCGCATCAAGCAACGGCCGCAGCCGCTTTGCAATTGCATGGCTCTGCACACTGCGCTGTTTAGCTGACAGCAGGTTTACCTGAATGTCGGCCTGATTTGGTTGGCGGCGCATGTAGTAGTGACGCACCAAACCATTGAAGTTATACGGTCCGGAGGTTCCCGTGTAAGTTTGGTAGTTCAACACGTCCGGCTGCCGTGCGAGTTCTTCGCCCAGCGTCTGTGCCACACGCGCCGTCTGTTCCAGCGGCGTACCATCGGGCATATTAATAACTACCTGCAGTTCGCTCTTGTTGTCGAAGGGCAGCATCTTTACGCGCACGAGCCCCAGTGGCACCAGCGCCACCGAAACCACAAACAATATAACCACTCCGATGAAAAACAAGATGCGATTGCGCGGGGACCGGATCAGCGGAGTCATGATGCGCCGGTAGAGCCTGGTCCGCCAGTTTTCGGCCTCGGGCTCTAGAATTTTGGCTCCTTCAAGATGCCGGCCAACAAGACGGAGGGCAGCCCAGGGCGAAACCACAAACGCAACCAGCAGCGAGAAGAGCATGGCCGCGGATGCTCCCACAGGGATGGGCCGCATGTAAGGACCCATGAGTCCGCGCACAAAAGCCATCGGCAATACAGCGGCAATCACGGCAAACGTGGCTAGAATGGTGGGATTGCCCACCTCTGCAACTGCTTCCACCGCGACTTCGCTTATCGCCCGGCCATGATTCTCCGGCAACCGGAAGTGGCGTACCATGTTTTCGACTACGACAATGGCATCATCCACGAGAATGCCGATACTGAAAATCAAAGCGAAGAGAGTTACGCGGTTGATGGTGTAGCCCAGGAAGTAGAACACTGACATGGTGAGCGCCAGCGTGACAGGAATGGCCAATAGCACTACACCCGACTCGCGCCATCCCAGGAAGAGCGCTATGAGGAGAGTCACGGACAAAGTTGCCAGCAGCAGATGCTCAAGCAATTCATCCGACTTATTTTTTGCTGTCTCTCCGTAATTCCGCGTGGTCGTCACCGTTACGTCATTGGGTATGGTCACGCCCTGCATTTCATGCACGCGCTTGAGCACGGCATTTGAGATATCGGTTGCGTTGGTCCCCTTGCGTTTGGCCACTGTGATCGTTACGGCAGGATACTGGCGCGCTCCCTGCGATGCCGTGGCGCCCCCGTTCGTCGTCCCAAAGACCACGTAGTCCGACGGCTCCGCGGCGCCATCCACAATCTTGTCGGCGACGTCGCGCAGGTACACCGGATGCCCGCGAACCACGCCCACCACTACGGCTTCCAGATCCTCACGCCGGTTGAAGAGGTTTCCTGCGTCGACGCGGACCTCCTGGTTGTTATCAGAGAAGTTTCCAGCCTGCACACTTGCGTTTGCGGCTTGCAAATGTCCAACGATTGCCATCGGCGACAGGCCGTAGGCACTGAGCTTTTCCGTACTCAGCACAATCCGCATGGTGCGTGGAAGACCGCCGATGATCGTCGTCTCCGATACATCTCCGATCTGCGCGATGTTGTGTTGCATCTCATCCGCGATGGCACGCAGTTGATAACCGTTGTAATGCTCACCCCACAGAGTCATGGCCAGGATCGGCACATCGTCAATGGAACGAGCCTTGATCAGAGGCTGCGAAACCCCGGGCGGCATCTGATCAAAGTTCGAGTAAAGCTTGCTATAGACCTTGATCAGAGCGTCTTCCTGCGGCGTGCCGACAAGAAAGCGCACGATGACCAAGCTCTGCCCCGGCGCAGATGTTGAATACACATACTCAACGCCTGGGATCTGATGCACCAGGTTCTCGATGGGCAGCGTAACGCGCTCTTCCACCTCAGACGGGGATGCGCCCGGCATGGCGGTGGTGATGTCCAGCATCGGAACAAGGATCTGCGGCTCTTCCTCACGGGGAATGATGGCGACCGCGAAGATTCCGATGGCCAGCGACGCGGCAATGAACAGAGGCGTCAGCTTGGAGTTAAGAAATGAATGCGCCAGCCGCCCGGCAATTCCAAGGTCTTGCGTCATGGCTGGACCTCAATGCGCTTGCCGGCGAGGTCCCGATCTGACGGTGCATCAACGAGTTTTTCACCGGCAGACACGCCCGACAGAACTTCGAAGCTATCCCCTTGCCCTGCTCCCAGGGTAAGGTAGCGAAGTTGCGCGATCCCCCGTCCATCGAGAACATACACACAGGACAGCGAACCACGTGAAACGACCGCTGAGCGCGGAATGAGTATCGTCTGCCGGATGCCATTGGCAAACTCGGCTGTTCCATACATGCCCGCGCGCAACACGCTTGAGGAAGGCAGGTCGATCTTGACGAGAAAGCTGTGGCTCGATGGATCAGCCGCAGGAACAATCTCCGCAACAACACCAGCGATCTTCGATGACGAATCGCCATTGATCGAAACTGGAGTCTTCATCCCCTTGCGAATCGCGGCAATTGCCGACTCATCCACTGTGGCATAGAGTTGCAATACTCCTGCCTGATCCACTTGTAGTAAGGTCATGCCCGGCGCGGCCATCGTTCCCGGATCTGCCGTCCGCGCCGTTATCACGCCTGCGAAAGGCGCGACCAGCCGCGTATAACTCATCATTGTGCGAGCCCCGCTCTCCTGCGCCCGCGCCGCGTCGGACTGCGCACGCACAGCCTCGAGGTTTGCCGCTGCCGCTTCGGACCGCCGTGACACTTCATCCATCTCCTGCGCGCTCACGCTCTTCTGCGATTCAAGCTGCTTGTACCGGTCCAAAGTGCTCGACGCCAATGCGGCGTTGGTCTGTGCTGCAACCTGGGCGCTCTGCGCAGCCTTCACGCCCGCATGTGCTTGCTCAACTTGCGCGTGCAATGCCGCATCGTCGAGCACCACCAGGGTTTGGCCGACCCGGACGTTGTCTCCCTCACGCACCAGCACCTGCTGAATGCGGCCCATCACCTGAGCCGATACCACCGCAGTCTCCCTAGCATGAACGGTGCCCGTGGATCGCAGGTTCACGGGCATCTGCTGTTCCTGGCTTTCAACAACCCGTGCCTGCATCGTTTGTACAGTCCCTGTCGTCGCAGCAGATTCGCCGCCATGGCAGCCGGCGATCATCGCCGCGGAAACGGCCAGCAAACTTGCCGAAAAGATAAATTTCATTGCAGTTCCTCCGCGGCATCGGGGGTCAGAGTCCCCGTTGCGTATAAAAGTTCGCTATAGGCCATGGCATTTCCATACACGGCATGCCAGTAATTGGATTGGCTCTGCCGCTCCGCGTCCTCGGCTCGCAACAAATCGGTGATGGTGGCAAGCCCCGCACTGTAACGGTTCTTCAGAATGCGCAGACTCTCAGCCGATTGATCCAATGCAGCCCTTGCCGTTTCCAGTTGCAGTGCCGCGGTCTGCCGATGAATGTGCGCCTGGCTCACCTCGAGGCGCAAATGCTGCTGCGCAGCAGCTACTTGAGCGTCGATCTTCTGTTTCGCCGCGTTCTCCCTCGCCAGTTGCGCGCGCTTGCCGATTGGGAAGAGGTCTACGCTGATCTGAACGCCGGCCACCCAATTGTTGCCGCCCGAGCCGGCAAACGAAGTGCGATCCTCTTCCCAATTTCCGTAGGCGCTTACACGCGGTCCGAAGTCAGACTTTGCCACTCCCACAGCGGACGCCTGCGCCGATTGTGCCTGTCCCAACGCTGCCAAGTCCGGGCGCGTCTTTGCGGCCGTAGCCATCTCCTCTTCCAATTCGGCTTGCTGAAACACATGCGGCTCAATCGGCTTGAGCGCGATTGCCTTCAGGTCCGGCACGCCCATCGCTTCGCGCAATGCCGCCCACGCCAGTTCCAGGTCGCCCTGGGCCGCAATCAACTCCTCTTTGCGCGCGGCCTCATTCACGTCAGCCGACATCAAATCCGACTCCACTGCAAGCCCCGCCTTCACGTGCTCGCCCACCGATGTCAGCAGAACTGAAGCGGTCTCCTGTTCGTGCTGTGCGACGTCGATCTCCCGCTGCGCGTAGAGTACCCGCTGATACGCTTCAACAACGCGGATCACGATCTGCTGGTCCACCGCTTTGGCGGTCAAGGAAGCTCCTTCCTTGAACAAATCGGCACGGTGAATCTGCCTCTGCGTCTTGAAAGAATCGAACGCCACCCACTGTCCCGAGAAGCGCGTTGAGAAATTTCCAATCGGTTCCGGGAAGTTCAGAGAGTTCAACGCAAAATCGGCCTGCGTAAACTGTCGCTGCCGAAGACGTGTGCCGAAGGCATAAACCGGGTCATTGCCGCGCGAAATGTCTTCGGTAAAGCCGAGTTGCGGCATCAGTTGCGTGCGCGCCATAGCTGCCGCGGCCTTGGCATCGCTGGTGCCGGCGCAGGCAATGGCTTCCTCGGGGCTCTCTCCCAAGGCCTGATTGATCGCTTGTCGCAATGACAGAGTCTCTTGTGCTGCGGCCGAGAATCCGCACATCCCAAGCAGGAGAGACAAACCAAGACCTCGATATAGGCGAGAACTCATTGGGTGAAATGTCCTTCGATTGTGCATTCAAATGAATAAAGTCATGAAATGGGGAATTCGTTACAAGCGACGCGAACAGAAATCAGCCGATGACTGCCAAGCCATGCCGAATCAGGTTCCGAGGCATAGGAACTTCAAACTGCAAAGACGGAGATTTTATGAGCCTGAAAGGATGCAAAGCGTCGATTGCGCTCGACTAGAGAAAATCTGAATAGCGAACGCCTAAGGACAACCAGTGAGGCAATAAAGGGTTCCCACAGCGGGGTTCCCAATGAAAAATAACTGAAAGCTATCTGCAAGAATCAGAAAGACTTATGCGATTGAAGCACCACGATTACGATTCACAAGTGATTGATTCTAAAGTACATTGTAGGTTCGGGACTAGGGGGTCGGAGGATCAAGCCATTTCTTTGGGTTATTTCCTTGCGAATCTCGCCGAACTGCATTCCCTCCGCCGGTTGCCATTCAATTCAGTGCAGGAGCCTCAGTCATACTCCGCTTGTGCCAGCAATGCGAATTTACACCTGTGACCTCTTCCCTGTTTGACCTCTTCTTTCTTCGGAGAATTAGGGTTCGATAAGGGTGCTGAAGCCTCATTTTGGGTGTTTTTGTGCGCTTTCTGAGCCATCAGTGCGCTTTAGAATCAATGGGCTACGATTCCCCCCTATTTGACACGGAAGAGGTCGCTGGTTCGAATCCAGTCGTGCCTACCATATTTAGATTCAATGGCCTAAACAGTTTCTGAGCCTCCAGTTTCCGCTTCCTTTCCACCCAGGGCTACTGAACCAACCCGGTCGTCGTGTCGGAGATTGCGTCGAGCGTCAGGTTCTGTGCCGCCACAAGTTCCTCAACGTCGGTTCGCGTTTAGCAGTTCACCCAATCCGAATCATTATTCACACTTTTGCAAACGCTTTGTAGAACCACGTGGTCTAGAACCACCGTGACACACTCTTCGGTGCATCCATCAATAGAAGAACTTCTGACAGATGGGTCAAAAAAGGCGCCTGCTCTTGCGAGCAGGCGCTATGGAGGTTACTTCTACAACACTCATTGGTCAGACGCCGAACAAGCTACGCCCAGCGCGTGCCGCACGCGAGTTTGGCGCCAACTTCAAAATTGCGAAGGCCGCCAGACAAGTGCACATAATCGACATCGCGCACCCCTATTCCTATCCCGCAGAATCCTGCCATTATTCTGCCTTCCCGATGCTTTCTTCCTTGTAAACCTTCTGCAGAATGTAGAACGCCTTCTTTTTCTCGCCTTGATCCGATATCAGACCCTTCCGATTGAAGCCATCCTGAATGCCGGGAAGCTGTCGACGGGGAGAGTGGAAGTCCATCAGAATCCACGGACTCATTCCGCGCAACTGAGGAATGCGATTCAGCATGGGAAGCTGATGCTGGAAGAGGCTAGCCTGGAATTCCTCGGTCCAGCGCTCGGTTTCCGGTCCGTGCAAGCCGGCCTTGGCGTCTCCGCCAAATTCACTAATGATGAGCGGCTTATCGTAGGTGATCTTCCACTCAGTGGTATCGGCCCCATCTGGGTTCTGTTCATACCAGCCGATGTACTCGTTTGCTCCGATCACGTCGAGAGCTTCGCCCAGCGTGTCATCGACATACTTGATATGCCCTTCGGAACGAACAAGAAGCGCCGCTGTCACCAGCCGGGTCGAATCGAGTACTCTGACATCGCCTGCCAGCGTCTTAAGGAATTTTGTACGCTCGGGAGTATTCGGCGTCTCGTTCGCAATCGACCAAAGCACGACCGATGCCTTATCGCGGTCGCGGCGAATCTCCTCGGTCAGTTGCTGTTCGGCTTTTTGTAGAACGGCCGGATCCCCAAAGTGCTCAGCCCAATAGACCGGGATCTCTGACCACACCAAAATGCCCATCCGATCAGTGGCACGTGTCATGCGTTGATCATGCGGATAATGCGCGAGCCTGACAAAGTTGCACCCAAGCTCGTGTGCCCATCCGAGCAGCGTCGCTACATCCTGATCGTTGTCAGCACGCCCGCCGCGATAAGGCGCTTCTGCATGAATTGAGATTCCACGCAAGAAGATTGGCTTTCCGTTTAACAGAATCTTTGTGCCACTCACTTCGATCGTGCGAAAACCCATCTCGTCTTGCAGAGTGTCATCGCCGGATCTCAGCACAACTTGATACAGTTTGGGCCGCTCGGGCGACCAGAACTGCATCCCGGTAACATTCAACTTGATCGCCGCTCGGCCCTGACTGTCCGCAACAGCATCAGTCTTCAAGTTCAGCTCTGGAATGGTAACGCTTACGCTGGTGCCGGGAGCGGCATCCTGAACATGCACCCAGCCTTCGACCGCGGTCCGGTCATGATTCAGATGCAGGTCATAGTCGTCGATGAACTTCTCCGGGACATCAACAAGCGTCACATCCCGGGTGAGTCCGCCGTAGTTAAACCAATCCGTATTCACGGCCGGGACGCCGTCTGCCTGCCGGGTATCGTCTACCGCAATTACCGCAAAGTTTTTCCCTGCATGCAGGAGTTTGGTGACTTCACAATCGAACGGAGTGAAGCCGCCTTCGTGCTGGCATACCTGGTTTCCGTTTACCCAGAGGATTGCTTTGTAATTCGCTGCGCCAATATGGAAAAAAGTGCGGTGATGCTCCTGGGGTTTGTAGTCGAAATCCCGCTGATACCAAATAAGCCCTTCGTAGTAGTACAGCGACTCGCGCTGTGTGTTCCAGTCGCCCGGCACCCTTAACGTAGGCGATTTGCTGAAATCATATTCCAAGAGATCGTTGTTTCCAGGGTGCGGTGACTCGTTCAAAAAGTATCCATCTTTGCGAATTTCACGATGGAAGGTGTACAGGCCATCAAAGTACGGATCGATAATGGCATGCCAATCGCCGTTCAAACTGATATTTTGGCGGTGATCCACGTTAGACAGAACTGTGGGATTTGACTCCGCAATTAACTGAACACTTCCTAATATCCAAAAACCAATGATTGCGATAAGACAACGGTTCCAAATCGCGGTCTTCACGAAACAAATCCTCCAGCATCTCAGTAGGGTGGGGCCGGCGGGCAATTGCTTGCCCGCCGGCTCGGTGCAAGAACAACTGTTGGTTAGAAGGTTAACCGGCCGCCCAACTGAATGATGCGCTGGGTGCCGGCGGCTGAGGTGATGTTGCCCTGAGAGGTCGCCGTGACGTTCCCGGAGGACGGGTTGCTGAGACTCACCCAGTTCATGACGTTGGTTATTTCGGCGCGGAACTGGAACACTGTTCCACGCGGGAATCTAACGTCGCGTAACAGGCCCGCATCCATATCCTTGAGGCCCGGTCCGATCAAGGAGTCGCGTCCCACGTTGCCATCTGCGCCGCCAGGTCCGATGCCGCCCGCTACGCCAGGTCCGTTGGGCATGAACGAAGCATTGTTGGGGTTCCCGGCCACGTACTTCGCGCCGTTGAACCATTGCGTCACTACGCTGGTTTGGCTCTGGCCAGTGGCGCCGCATACACGGCAGCGGTGTGGGCTGAGCTTGGGGTTAATACCAGTGCTGTCGGGACGGTTAGCGCCCGCAGTGTCATAGTTATTGGTGGCTCCCGTGGACACCGTAAACGGCCCGCCGCTTACAAAATAGGCGGCCGATGTGATCCTCCAGCCGTTGAACACTGTCTGCGCGATCTTGTTTCCGTGGACGTAGTCGATGTTCCACATGCCGTAGACAGCCGCATTCTGGTCATGGTTGGCGTCCATTAGGCCCTTATCTTCCTGAAGGCCGCCGCCGAGAGCGCCCATGAGGTTATTGGAGGGAGTGAAGGGATGGCCAAAGTAGCCGGCATCCTGGTAGGACGAGCCACCATTCTCCACCACGTTATCGCTTTCCAGCGCGCGGCTCCATACATAGAAACCGCTGACTGTGAAGCCGCGTGAGATCGCCTTGGTGGCCGAGATTTGTAGCCCGTTATAGTTGGAGGTCTGGTCTGAGATCAGGTAGGTAATCCCGCTCAGGGTGCCAGGCGAAAGGTTGATGCCGGCATCGAATTGACGACGTTGCTCGGTGCTGGCCGATGAAGTGCTGAGACCGCCGACTAACGGGTTGCCCTGCCAGTTGACAGTTGCATAAGGCGCGTAGTTGGCGTCGATGAAGGCTCCAAGGTGACGTCCCATGGTGCCCACATAAGCTGCCGTCACGCTGATCTTGTAAGGCAATTGCCGCTGCACGCTGAGGTTGAACTGGTAGACCGACGAATCTTTGAAATTCGGGGCGATGGATTCAATCGATTGGCTCGGATAGAATTTCGGAGCGGACGGGCTAAAGGTGTACGGGAAGATGTTGCCACCCGCAGGGCAATGGGGAGCATCGACGCAATTTCCAACGCCACCCACGCCTGGGAAACCGACATCATAAATGTATTGCATGGATGTTTCGTTGCCAAAGCCGTTGCGAATGGAGAAAGGCATGGCGTTGCCGGGCTGGTTCCACTCATTGCCGCCGGGATTGCCGTAGAAGATGCCCGCTGCGGCACGAATGGAGGTCTTGCCGTCCCCGAATGGATCCCATGCAAAACCGGCACGAGGCGAAATGTGGTTGAACGGCGTGGTGATGACGCCGCGATGCATGCCTTTGTCCCCAACGAACAGCATGCCCAGTGGCGCGGTCGGAGTGACAGTGGATTGCTGGCCGGGAACAAACGTATCCGTCCTGTTATGGGCTTCGACGGGAGGCGTATCAATGTCCCAGCGGAGTCCCAGGTTGGCGGTGAAACGGGTTGTGATGCGGTAGTTATCCTGCGCAAATACCGCGGTGTGCCACGTGCTCAGATGCGTGATATACGGCGTGTCCTGCTCAAATGAGTTGACCTGGCCGGTGATAAAGTCAGCAATCGCATTACTCGTGCTGGTGGCTCCAGAGGTCGAGAAGGTAACGTCGCCATAGTTATTCAGATTGGCAGCGAACATGGTCTGGTCGAGAGCGAACTCACCGCCAAGGGAAAGGTTGTGTTTGCCCTTGGTGATGCTGACGACGTCACGCAGCTCATAGTTGTTGGAACCGGTGACCGGGCCGGCGTTCGGGTTTCCCGTGCTAAAGCCGGAGCCGACGTTTAGATAGGGCAGTCCGGCCGGTCCCTGGATGGCGAAGTTCGAGCCGAAACTGCCGAGGGTTTGGGTGCCTGGGCCGGTTACAGGGATGAGAACGCGTCCGCCCATGGCCCGCGTGAACGTGAGCCAGGCCTGATTGGCCGTGCTGGGACCGAAGGTGTGAACGTCGCTGATGTTGGCATTCGTCTGTTTTGAACGGGACTGATTTCCGGTCCAATTGATGTTGCCGCCACCGCTGGGAGTTGACGCGGTATTGATATAGAAGTAAGTCACTTCCACATGGTCCTTGCTGCCGAGATTCTCGTCAAACTTTCCCAGGTATTCGTCTGAGTCTGTCGGAGTGTTGTATGTGGTGAGGTATTTCCCGCCGCCGCTCCCTGCCTGGAGGCCGCCGGTAACGTTTGGCAACGGAACGGAAACACCGATTGTGTTGGTTACGTTCAAGAAGTTTTTAGCGACCGGGTCCAGAAGAGCGCTGGGTATGCAGTTCAGTGTGTCAGTCGCGCAGAAACTGCTGCTGTTTGTTCCATGAATCTGATTCGCTGGGATGTCCCAGGCGGCCGCGCTCGTACCGGTCGGTTTCGGGAAGTAGACCGTGAAGGTGTCGCCACTGCCCGCCGCAGTAAAGTCGCCCAGGCGCTCCTCGGCCGAAGGCGTCACACCGCCTGAGACCGGTGCTCCTTGTATCTGGCGCAGACCGGCATAGCTGAAGAAGAAGAAGGCCTTGTCCTGCTTGATGGGGCCGCCGACGGTTCCGCCAAAGTTGTTGCGGTGGAAGGGAGGCTTCAGAAATGCCCCGGTAGGGGAGAAGGGGTTCTTGGACGGAATCCATGGATAAGCGTTGAAATCTGTGGTGCGGTTGAACTCAAACACTCCGCCATGGAATTTGTTGCTTCCCGACTTGGTGATCACCGTGACCACGGCGCCGGAGAATTGGCCGTATTGCGCCGCGAATGCGCTTGTCTCTACGCGGAACTCATCCAGTGCATCCGGGTTGGGCACCGGGTTTCCGTAGTTGCGCATACCGGTAATGTTGTTGCCGCCATTCAGATAAAATGCGACGGTTCCGTTGCCGGCGTCGAGCGAGCCGTTGACCTGGACATCAGCCGACGCCAGTCCAACGGTCATTTGGGGCGATCCGGCCGGGTTCGTGGTGGGGCTCATGTTATTGGCCATCACGCCCGGCGTCAACGAGAGTTCGGCATAAACATTGCGGTTGACCAGAGGCAGGCCGATCAGCTCATCAGGCTCAATGGTCTTGCCCAATACTGCGTCAGACGTATTGACCAGCGGGGGAGCCTCAGTGACCGTGATGGTCTGAGACTGCGCGCCCACAGTCATTGTGATGTCAACCGTGAGCGTTTGGTCCACGTTGAGGGCAAGATTCTGTTGCACAAAGCGTTCGAAGCCTGCCGACACCGCCTCGACGGAGTACTTGCCCACGGGGAGGAAATCGATGCGGTACTCCCCATAGCTGTTTACCGGCGCTGAACGCGAGAATCCGGTATCCACGTTAGTTGCCTTCACGGTGGTCGTGGTGACCAGCGCCCCCTGCTGATCCTTCACCGTACCGACGATGGACCCGGTAGTCTGCTGTCCCAACGTGATGACGCTGCCGGTGAGAATGAATACGAACGCCGCGAGGATTCGCGCGCTCGGACATAGCCGCAAGTATCTTGCAAAACTGTGTGTGTCCATATTTGAAGCCTCCAGAGTGTTGCCGTACCTTGATCAAATCGCCCCTCACTGCGCTCTTGAGCGCGTCCATTATCTGCGTCAATCAACTGCGATGCAGAACACGGAGCAAGTGGGGTTTGAATCGTCGGGAGCAAGCCTAACAATCGATTTCTGAGGCTGTCATGTAAATGAGAGTGAAAAACATATGGGGCCGATGTGAATACTTTCTGCGACCCGGAAGGCACTGAAAGATATGGGAGCTGTTACGGATTGGAAACCCGTCCTGTCGGGCTGTTAATGTTGTTAATATTCCTGTAACATTATTGGTAACAAAGAGTTAGCGAATGTGATAGAACATTCACAATGGCCGTGGAAACGTGAATTAAGGCATGGGGCGGGGCCGGTGTCGGCGATCTGATCCAGCGGAATACGGCTCAAATTTCAGGCCGGGCGGTGTCCCTCACAGCGCATGACGATCATGCATGCGAGACCGTGGAGACTCGATTCATCGGAATGAAAATCCAGACTTGGCTCGAATCTGCGCTCGATCAGTGCGAAGGCTCAGGGATCACTTCGATTGCGTTGATCTCTGGGTAGTTGACCACTGGAATGAACGAAAGCTCAATCTTGCCTCGCGTGCTGGCCTGAATATTGTCAAATGTCTTTATAACGGGATTCGTTCCGCCCTCCGCGATGATATCGAGGTTTTTGAGGATCATGCTGCCATTGCAAGAGACATTAAATATCCTGCTACCACGTCCTCCGTTCACCAAATTATGTTCGCCGAACCACGGTTCATTGAAATACAAAGTGACACGATACATTCCCAGTGGAGTAACGGGAATGTCATAGCGGAATCGCCCAACTCGATGGTAACTGTATATGCCTCGATTCGCGGATTTTGCTGAATCTGGAATCAGGCCTCTTCGGCCTCCGACGAAGTACCGATCGGAAAGCCACAGCTTATTGGCGGAGTCTGTAATTGGAAATGGACTCGCAGTGATTCGAACTGGCAGCAGATTATCGGAATCTGAAGGAAGAATCTCGACCGCATTCAGCAGAGACACTTCGCTGGTGTAATCCAGATGAATCGCGCCATCGTTCTCAGGGCGAATTCCTGTTAGAACGTAGGAGGTCGCGATGCCATCTCCGCCTGCGTTATCGACCACATCGAAGTTGATATCAGTTCCTGCATTAATAGAGAGGAAAACTGAGTGTGTTGCCGTCTGCAAATCGGACGTCTCTGCAAAGTGAAAGTGAATCTCGTACTCGCCCGGTTTGACGGGGAAGACGCAGTGGGCAATTCCACGAATGCCTCCCAGGTAGAGGTAGGGATCCTCCGTTCCCATGATCTTCTGGGCGGCCACTGAGACGTTGTCGCCGCTAGAGCAGTAGTTGCCCGGCGTCCAGGTATATCCGGAGTGATCGACATACGTCTTGCGACCCGTTCCCATTAGAGCCCGAATTGTGTTCTTGGGTTGCGGCAGGGCCGTCGGGAGGCCCGGCATCGAGACAACTGCCTTTTTCGTCCCGCTTCGGTGCACAATAACGTAATAGCCGCATAAAATGGAGAACGCCGCAACGATAGCAGCAGCCACAAGCCATCGTGAAAGTCGCTTAGGCCGAGGCGTGCCGTCAGGAACATGGGCGTCCGGGAGAGCCCGCCCCGATAAAGAGTGCGGTGCTAGCTCTTCTTGCACGCCAGGGGCGCCGTCCGCTCCTATATGGACGAATGAAGGCATGTAATTGCCCAGCGGAATCTGAATATGGACCGGTCGATTGACCCCATCCGTTTGGTAGATTTCCTGGAGGCGTTTCCGAAGGGAATGTGCTGTTACCCGGACGATGGTGTCGTCTTGCGGGTCGAAATGGTCGCGCCTGCCCAGCGCTTCAGTCGCGATGGAGTATTCCGTGATCTGGTCATCTTGACCCTGAAAATGCTTCTCGCAGACAAAAGTGAGCATTCGAGCCAGGTTGCTGGATCGCCCCAGTACCCCTGAGGTCAGCAGCCAATTCAGCTCATCTTTCTCAGCCTGAAGTCTTTCGGGGGCCATCTGAGTCTGCACTCAAATCTCCAATTAAACCGCTACTTCCATTGTATTTCCAAACTATCAGGCACTATACCACTTGTTGCCTCTGCTGGCAGCCGCTTCCCCCTGTTCCAGGGTCAGAGCCCAGATCGCGCGGCGGCGCAGGAGGCCAAGAGGAGCCCAATTTCGATACGATCTCCCGGTCGCTCGACGGGCACCAGAGGCTTGCGTAGTTGGAGCCGGCAATCGGTCATCTTTTTCTGCTGTTTGCTCGGCTCAGCAACTAGGATTTCGATCACGAGCCCGAGTCTCGCCCAGCGATAGCAGGAGATTGCAAGAACCAGGAACAGGACCTCTGGAATCAACCCATCCTACGCTAAGCGCGCTAAAGTTTTGCCGTTTGCAGACAAGAATGAGCTAATTTCAATCACCCCATAGAGCTGGCCCAATGCGGTGAGCAGTATTGACCTATGCTCAACGCTCATTTCTGCGATCCTAAGTAATTACCACATCATGGGCGTTCCGCCGCATGCTCAGATGTTTCTCTGTGACCAGTCGAGTCGAATTTGGCAGGGCTTTGAAGCCACCGATGATCCGTAACTTGTTGCGGAGACTCCGCGATCAATTCAGATGATCGCATTCAGGAGCCAAGCTTTCGCTAAGCTGCAGGGCCATATTCGAAGGGGAAAGTTTCAGATGCTCAAACTTAAGAAGCCAATATTCGATGCAGATGCCTATTTGGCGAGCGATGGGCAGGGACGTAGAATCGTCAAACTAAGTGAAAAGCAGATCTTCTTTTCGCAAGGAGAAGCCGCCGACTCCATCTTCTATCTTCAGAGTGGCTGCGCAAAGCTGACGGTTGTTTCCAATAGTGGCAAGGAAGCCACAATTACTCTTTTCAGCGCGGAGGATTTTGTTGGAGAAGAGTCGCTGGCGAGTTTGGGCGCGCTGCATATGGCCACTGCAACCTCCATTACCGTCTTTATAGCACTCAAGGTAGAGAGGGAGGAAATGCTCCGAGTGATGCGCCAGGAACATCTCCTCTCCGGGATGTTCGTAAAGTTTCTTCTTACTCGCGCTATGCGCATCCAGGCCGATCTTGTCGATCAACTCTTCAACTCAAGCAAGAGACGATTGGCGCGGGTGCTCCTCCTAATGGCGAATTTTGGCGAGCCAAGGGAGCCGGATAGGTTGATCCTGTATATCGCGGAAGAAGGCCTGGCGGAGCGGATCGGCGCCAAGCAGTCGAGCGTCAGCTTCTTCATGAATCGTTTCCGCGAGCTCGGTCTTATTGATTGCGGAGACCGCATTCGCGTGCACAATCTTCTGCTCGGCGTGATGCTGCGCGATCAATTCCCGGATGACAATGCCGTAAAGCCCTCAATGAACGACATTCCGCGAACAAATGAATGTCGTCCGAACGAACGCAACCGACAAACTCACTCACCGTCTGACAAGCACGGGGCCTTCACCAAATGTGACAACGTGCCCACTCGGCCCTAAACCTCAGTAGACCGCTCCAGGGAATTGCTCGGCTGGCGAATTGCATAGGCAATTGGGTCCGTTCGTCCCCGGAAAGGCGGGATTGGTTGCGATGGAATATTCGACATTCAAATCTTTGCTCCGTCAGATGATTGTGGTGCCCATGGTGATCATGGCAGCATTTGCTGGATTGCTTCTGTGGGAAACCTACGACCTGAACAAGTCCGTGTTGTGGGTTGACCACACCAGTCAGGTTCTCGACCGATCCGGGCACCTGCTCAATTTGATGATCGACATGGAATCCGGAACACGTGGATACATCGCAACCGGTGACGAGAGCTTTCTTCAACCTTATCTGGAAGCCGAGAAGAGACTGGATCCCGAATACCAGGCTTTGTATGGAATGATGGCTGATAATCTCCCGCAGCAGCAGCGGCTGAAGGAGATTCATGACGGCTATGTGGAGTGGGAAGAATACGCCAGCAAGATTATTGCTCTTCGCCGTGCCGGAAAAGCCGACCCCACTCTCTATGAGAACCAGCAAGGAAAACGCAGAATGGATGCCCTTCGAGAGCAGATCTCGGATTTCCAAAATGTGGAAGCTGGACTGCGTGTCGAACGCGTGCAAGCCGCGCACGTGCAATGGGTCGTGATGGTGACCAGCTTTCTAGGCCTGGGCTTGGGTGTTGCGGTATTCCTAGCCATGTTCACTCGATATCACGTTGAACAGCTAGGCACCAAACTGTTGCAGAGCGAGGAGCGATGGACTGCTACTCTGGGTAGCATCGGCGAGGCTGTTATTGCAACGGACAGCGAGGGCCGCATTACCTTCCTCAACCCAATTGCTGCCGCTCTTACCGGATTCCCATCGGAGGAGGCGTTAAATCAACCGATCGGGAATGTACTTCGGCTCATCAATGAAAAGTCCGGTATGACGGCGGACAACGAAGTACTGCGTGTACTCAAAGAGAAGCAGGTTCTGTCTGTGGCCAACCACGTGGACCTGGTCACAAGAGATGGCCGTGAAATTGCGGTCGAGCACAGTGCCGCGCCAATTCTCGCCGGCAAAGGAAAAGTGATTGGCGTGGTGCTGGTCTTCCGCGACGTTGCGGAGAGGCGGCAGGAGCAGGTGGCCACCGCGGAGCAGGCTGCCCTGCTCGAACTCACGCAAGACTCCGTATTTGTGATCGACTTGGAGGGAGCCGTCCTATTTTGGAGCCGCGGGGCCGAGGCGATGTTGGGGTACTCCAAGAGCCAGGCAGCTGGCACCATCTCGCACGAACTGCTCCACACTGAGTTTCCAAAACCAATAGCCGAGATTAGAGCGGAGCTGACGCGTGTGGGACATTGGGAGGGAGACCTCATAATTACCTCTCAAGAAGGCAAACGTATTGTTGTGTCCAGTCGCTGGGCATTGCAGTGGGGCAAGCGCGATCAGGCGCCTCGTGTGTTGGTGATTAACAGTGACATCACGGAACGCAAGCTTGGGGAAGAGTCGCTGGTCTTGCAAAGAGAACAACTGCGGGCGCTGGCTGAACGCCTTCAGTGGGTACGCGAAGAGGATCGCAAAAGGGTCGCTCGTGATCTACATGATCAAATTGGACAGATTCTGACAGCTATCAAGATGGATATGACATGGATGACTCGTCATCTGCAGGAGACGGAAGTCGCGGTACTTTCGCGAATAAAGGAATCGATTCAGTTGATCAATGATGGAGTCAAGGCGGTGCGCACGATCTGCAGTGGACTGCGTCCTGGAGTTCTGGATGACCTTGGCCTGGCGGCAGCCATTGAATGGCAGGCCAATGAGTTTGCGTCTCGCAATGGTGTTCGCTGCAAAGTCTCTGTTCCACCTGTTGATTTACACTTGGATGGTGACCGGGCCACTGCGACTTTCCGAATCTTTCAGGAGTGTCTGACTAACGTAATTCGGCACGCGCAGGCAAAGTCAGTGCGTGTTGATTTATGCCAGGAAGAGGAGAGCATACTATTGGTTGTGCAGGATGACGGAATCGGCTTCAGTGAATCCGGCTTTTCAAACGCTTTTGGGTCTTTGGGGCTTCTGGGCATGAAGGAACGAGCGCAGTTCTGCGGAGGCGATATGCAGATCTCCAGTTCCCTCGGTAACGGAACAACGGTCACTGTTCGAGTTCCTTTGGACATTCCACGCGCCGAGAGGAGCGAAACATGCACATCCTGATTGCGGATGACCATGCCGTCGTTCGGCGCGGCCTGAGAGAGATTCTGGCAGATGCTCTTCCCGCCGCGGAGTTTTTTGAGGCAGGCAACGGGGATGAAGTGCTGAGCCGCCTGGGGAAGACTCCAATAGGCCTGCTCGTATTGGATATCAGTATGCCTGGCCGCAGCGGAATGGATGTGCTGCTGGATGTAAAGCAAACCTACCCGCGATTGCCGGTCATCATACTGAGTTGCCAACCGGAGGAGCAGTATGCAGTGCGCTGCTTGCGGGCTGGCGCAGCCGCTTATATCAACAAAGAAAGCGCACCCGAAGAATTGGCAATGGCGACGAAAAAGATCCTGAGCGGCGGCCGTTACGTCAGTACCACCCTTGCGGAAAAACTTATCGCCAACCTGGATGAGTCTGCTGATAAGCCCTTGCACGAATTGCTTTCGAACCGCGAATACGAAGTGATGAGAATGATTTCCGCCGGCGTCCCCTTGACGGATATAGGCGACAAACTCCATGTCAGTGTAAAGACGATCAGCACCTATCGAGCTCGCATCATGGAAAAGATGCAAATGAAGAGCAACGCAGAACTTACCCGATACGCGATGACGCACAGCCTGATCGATTAGCTTGGCAGGCCTATGTAGGAATTACCCTACAGGTAGAACGGAATAAACCCTACAATAATCAAAGTATACCCTGATATTAATCTGTTTTCGACATCGGTATATTCATTTCAGGCGGCATTTGAGCCCGACTAGCGGACACAACGATGAATATCCTGATAACAGATGATCACGCGCACGTACGACGCGGTTTGAGAGAGCTCCTGGTTGATGCATTTCCAGACGCTCACTTTTCCGAAGCTAGTAGCGGGGATGAGGTGCTGACCCAGTTGATCGTCACTCAACCTGACGTATTGCTGCTCGACATCAACATGCCAGGGCGCAGCGGGTTTGAAATATTGAAGGATGTAAAGCGGATCTACCCTCAGCTTCCTGTAATCATGGTTAGTGTCCAGGCTGAGAGCCAGTATGCACTGCGTTGTCTGCGGGCTGGCGCGGCCGAATATGTCAACAAGAACAGCGCTTCAGAAGAGCTGGTTCCAGCGATCAAGAAGATACTGAACAATGACGCGCAACTCGTGTCATGCGCTACCTGACAATAGTTACAGAACTCTATAAATACGCTGGCAATCTCTTGCATTAGAAGCTTCCGGGTTTAGAGAGCACAAAGGCCTGGAGATGCCATACCTCGACAGTCCCCAGCGAAGCATGCCGGCGGGATAAGTGCTTATGCAAGAGCGATGAGTTTTCAACAAAACAACAAAATAAATAACGAGACACGCCGAACCCGTGCGCTTCATTGTCGCGCGTGATGTCAGCAAATCAAGCGGATATGCGGCGCAAGGTAAACCCTACAAAGTGCGAGCAGAAAAGCCTACAAGAATCACAGTTATCGCCGATGTGCACACCCTTTCAGGTTTCATATCTTGGTTATATCGACGTCGCAAAGGATGACTGTAATTCATACCTTGCGGGCGCTCTGAAACATCGAAAGGTATTGATCATGGCCACTTGCTTTGCTACTATGACGAGTTCGGCACCCAGGATTCCTCTGGGCCAGTCATTTACTTCGACCGCGAATCATAACTTGACCCTTGTTTCGAACAAGGTTGGAGCTTTGCCGCAGCTGGGGACAGCATTCGACACTCAGAGTCTGCTGGCCGGGTTTTTAGCCGGAAAGTCGCAACGCGAATACCTTGCCGGTCAATCCATCTTTTCGCAGGGTGATCCTGCCAATGCAGTTTTCTACGTCAAGAGCGGCAAGGTCAAGCTCACCGTTGTATCGATGATCGGAAAGGAAGCCGTGATCGCCCACCTTGCGGGTGGTAGCTTTTTCGGTGAAGCCTCCTTGGCCGGTGAGCTGCTTCGCAGTTCCTCTGCGCACGCGCTAGAATCCAGCATGATTGTTCGCATCGATAAAACGGTTATGGAGGAGCTGCTCCACCGTGAAACGAAGTTCGCCGAACAATTTCTCGCGTACCTGCTCTCCCGCAACAACCGCATGCAAGCTGACCTGGTCGATCATTTGTTTAATTCCAGCGAAAAGCGTTTAGCCCGCCTCTTAATGATGATGGCTAACTTCGGCCAAAGTTCGAAACCTGTTCCGAACATCGCCAAGATCAGCCAAGAGACTTTGGCGGAAATGATCGGCACCACCAGATCCCGTGTCAGCTTTTTTCTCAATCGCTTTCGCGACCACGGTTACATCGACTACAACTGCGGTGGGATGCATATCAACAATTCATTGGTCAACGTTGTGTTGCACGACTGAACAACATGCTGAGCAGCCACTGCGTCTCGAACAATACGTACATGATATGGCAGCCTATTCCTTTGACGCAGGCAGGCAACTGCGGAATGAGAGAAACCAATGGCAAGCGCGCCATTTCTGTGACCCGAGTTGCGACCTCGACCCCAGTCATTTTGGCTATACAGACCTCGGTGACAAGCAGATCGGGGCTAAAACCTGTCGCCATCGCGACCGCTTCCCTGCCGTCAAAAGCTGTGGCAACCTCATATCCATGCCCCGCCAGAATTTCGGTCAGCGTCAATGCATTCGATTGATCATTGTTCACGACAAGGATTCTGGCTCGCCTTCTAATTCCATGCATCTTGCACATCACTGCGATTTTTCTTTTGAGAAATGCGCAGGCGTCTATCTGCCGACAGTGCAATACCATCGATCGCTTTGATATTCCAAGGAAGAAAATATGTGTGGGAGAACTGCATTGAATTAGCAAATTCTGGATTCTATGTAAGTCATCCCGCGTGACTCTTATAGGCTGATTCCTACCGTAACTGGTGGACCTTGTCGCTTATCAAAGCGTTCATGATTGTTACCGCAGCTCCGGCCTGCAAACCTGATCTCAAAAACAGTTAAAGCGCCGACACAGCAACATTTCGGTTGCCGCATCGGCGCTCACGCAGGAAAGGGGAAGGATCTTGAATTAAAAACCATGAAGGCTTTGAACAGTCTCTCGGAGATCTCTGTAGGCTTCAGATTCCTTGAGCTATTGCGCTCTAAAAAAACAATACAAGAATCATAGAAGATTCGAAGTCGGCAAAAACTGGTTCTGGTGTAGGATTTAAGTCTTTCCGTTGTAGGATTATTCCTACATGGGACGGGCGATTCCGGGTCTGGGTGGTGTGAGCATTACCTAACCGAGCAGTTGGTGCATCATGGCATAGCGAGCCAGCTCGGCGTTGCTTTTCATTTGCATCTTTACCATGATGCGACTTCGATAGGTGCTTACAGTTTTTACACTGACGTGAAGCCGGTCGGCAATCTCCGTCAACGGCACACCAGAGGCAATCATTCTCATAACCTCGTGTTCCCGGTCCGAGAGCGAATCATGCAACGACTTGTCGATGGGTTCGTCAAGCTGGGCAACCAACTTCTCCGCGAGGTGCGGACTGAGATATCGGCCACCGTCCATTATCCTTCGAATAGCCTGTGCCAGCTCTTCGGGGGCACTATCCTTGTTGATATACGCGGCTGCGCCGGCCCGCAAACAGCGCATCGCATACTGGTCCTCTGGCTGCATGCTCAGGACGATAACGGGCAGCCTCGGATACGAGTGCTTGACATCCCGCAATATATCCAACCCACTTCGTCCCGGCATATTGATATCAAGTACGAGCAAGCCTTCAGGGGCTTTGGCTAGCTGGCTCATGACTTCATCCCCGTTGGCCGCTTCTGAAAAGCGCGCACCAGGAAGGGCCTCCGCCAGGATTTCCTTCACGCCGCGGCGCACAACGGCATGGTCATCTGCTATCAGAATGTGCATGATCCCCCCGCTCGATGCTTGCATCATGCAAAGGTACGCGAACAGTGACCGTCGTCCCTTTGCCAGGAGAACTCGACACCAGCACGCTACCGCCCCACGCTGCCGCGCGTTCCTTCATTCCCAAAACTCCCAGAGAGCCAACAACCTCGGATTCACAGAAACCCTTGCCATCATCCTCTACGACGAGCAGAAGATCTTCATCCTGCATATCCAGAGAAGCGCGAACTGACTGCGCCTCGGCGTGCCGGGCAACGTTGGTCAGGCACTCCTGGAAGATTCGAAAGACCGCGCTTGCCCGGTCGCCGTCAAGGCGCAATTCGCCGGATGGAACAGAGATCTGACAGGAAATTCCGTTGCGAGCTGTAAACTCTCCCGCCTGCCATTCAACGGCCGCCGCAAGACCAAGGTCGTCCAATATCCCCGGCCGCAACCCGCTGCATATCCTGCGCACCGACTTGACGCCTTCGCTGATTAGATCAATCGATGCCGTCAAACGCTTATGCACACCGTCATCCGACTGCGGCAGATGCCGCACAACCCAGGTCATGTCAAATTTGATCGCAGTCAGAATCTGGCCAATCTCATCGTGCAAGTCGCGAGCAACTATCTTGCGTTCTTCTTCGCGCGCCTGCTGCAGGCGTTCGGCCAAGGCTTGCAGCTGCTGGCGCTGAAAGGCCAACTTCTCGCTTTTGAGAAGCGCTTCCTCCGCTTTCTTTCGCTCGGTAATCTCTTCGCTGAAGATGACGATTCCGCCAACCTTGCCCTCCGCGTCACGCCATGGATGCACTTCCCATCTGATCCACTGCACGAAGCCGTCAGCCCTTTCAAAGCGGTCAGCTTCGCCGCTGAGGACTTCGCCAGCCAGTCCGCGACGGTGCGCCTCCTTCCACTGTTCAGGGACCTCCGGAAAGACATCGTAGTGCGACAGGCCACGGAGCTTGCGATCGCCGAGACCGTAATCGGCCATCCAGCGGCGACTCGCGTGCAGGTAGCGCATCTGGTTGTCGAACATTGCCAGCGCGGCCGGCGCATGCTCGACAAACAGCCCCAGCAGTTCCTTGCTCTCCCGCAGCGCTTCCTCGGCTTGGGAGTGGGCGGCTCTCATGCGGAGCGTTTGAATGCCAAACTCAACGTCGCCCGCCAGTTCCGTTAGCAGATGCACTTCGTCTTCTGAAAAAACACCCAGCTCCCGGGAATAGATGGTGATGGCACCCCATGCATCGTTCCCCTCCTTTAGGGGGATCACCAGCGAAGACGCATAGCCGCGCTTGGCGGCCTCTTCGCGCCAGGGTGCAAACGCGGGATCGGTTTGCATATTCCGGCACATCGAGGGCTGCCCGGTGCGGATTGCCGTGCCGGTAGGGCCGCGCCCCCGCTCGCTTTCGTCCCATGAGACCCTGAGCGTCTCCAGGTATCCCTCGTCAAAGCCCGAGTGGGCGAGGAGCCTGACAGACTTGTGTTCGTCCTGCTCGGCCATGCCGATCCACACCATCGGATAGCCGCAATCGCAGGTAATTATGCGGCAAACCGCATCGAGGAACGACGTCTCATCCGTAGCGCTAAGAATCGCAAGGTCGCTGTTGCTCCGTGCCGCCAGCGCACGGTTGAGTTTCTTGAGCTGTTCTTCTCCTCGCTTCAGATTCGTGATGTCAGTATGCACCCACAGCCGACCGTATGATTTTCCATCGACGATCAAGGGAACATAGTCCCTTAAGACCGTCGCCCCATTCCGCATTGAAACTTCTTCGCTCAAAACCGGTTGGCCCTGACTGAGAATCTCGCGGATGCTGCGGACCGCCTGTTTGGGATTCTCGTATGCGGTTTCGATTGTCGCGATCACCTTCCCGGAATCGAAGTTTGCCATCAATTCGGCGGGCGACTCCTTTAAGCCGAACATGTCGCAGAATGCCGGATTTGCGAATTCGATCTTTCCCTCATCGGTGACCAGCAAAACGCCCGAATATAGATTGGAGAGGATCATATAGAAGCGCTGAAGCGTGGCCTGGAGAACATTTTCTGCCCGCCTGCGCTCAGTAACATCGCGGAAGACAAGCACGACGCCGGTAATCTTTCCATTGCTATCGAGGATCGGCGCCGCGCTGTCAGCGATGGGAATTTCCCGGCCGTCTTTTGCCAGCAACGCCGTGTGATTGGCCAATTCAGCCACGCACCCATCATTCAGCACGCGATTGACGATATCTTCTGCCGGAACCCGCGTCTGTTCGTTGACAATATGGAAGACGTTCTGGATCGGCTGGCCCAGAGCATCCTCTGGTTGCCAGCCGGTAAGGTCGGTGGCTACAGGGTTGAGGAAGGTGACCCGACCGTCTCTGTCGGCGGCCATCACGGCGTCGCCAATGCTGGCCAGCGTTGTAACCCAGCGCCGCTCGCTTTCCTCGAGCGCACGGCCCGATTCCTCGAAGCTTTCTGCAACGGCCTCTATGCGGCGCAGTGTAAAAAGCGCCAGCCCCGATCCCACTCCCAAGCCGAGGAAAATATAGACCGTGGCCAGCAGGTGCCAATCGCGACGCGCCGTGCTACTGCGCTCATCGCGAAGATGCTCCTCGACGCTCTGAAATGCGGCTAACTGGTCGCGGATCTCATCCACCTCCGCTTTCCCGGTCAGATTGATACTGAGATCGGAGTACGCTCCTTCCGCCCGACGCAAGGCGATCATCCGCTCGGCGTAGCTTTGCCAGTGATGGATATTGTTGTGGATTTCTTCCAGCCGGGCCTGCTCCGCTGGGCTATCTCCAACCAGGAAGTACAATTTCTTGTATTCGGGATCGATGAACTTCGAGGCTTCTTGATACGGCTGGAGAAATTGATCGGCGCCCGTAACAAGATAGCCTCTTTCGCCGGTCTCCATATCGGCCATTAGCTTAAGCAGACGCTGGGATTGACCAATCACCTGGTCCGTGTGATCGACCCATTGCATCGAGGCGGTCAAGTCGGAAGCTGCCCAAAGCATGGCTCCGGCGAGAATCAGCGCGGCCAGAAGTGGAAACACTAATGTCCAGCGAAGCAAAGCTTTGAGTTTTTTCTGATCCAGAGCTGGGAGCCTCAATTCATGCCCAGTCTCACTGAAATTTTTACTGATTGGGACAGCCTCGGACCGCGCCCTCGAACTCCTCGCTGCGCGAAGCGATTCAAGCACCTTGAGGAATCGAAGGCGCTCCGCGCGGACGGTCTCCGCCAGCTCCTCCGACTCTTCCACATTCCTGCGCACGTCCAGAATGGCAGCTTCGATTTTGGAAGAGCCAAGTTTCTCGCGGCGGCGCTGGTAGAGTCCAGTGACAACGGAGACGGTAATTCCGAAGGCGCAGAAGACAGCCAGGCCAGCGAAATCTGAGGCCGAATGGATCGTGAATTGGCCTACTGGTTCAAACAGAAAATAGTCTGCCATCAACGCGGAGAATGTTGTGGCAAGAATGCCTTCCCAGATACCTCCGAGCACCGCGGCTAGACATACAACGGGGAAAAAAGTGATATAGGTCGGTAATGCGATCGAATGCTCCGCCAGTGTCACTCGCAGCAGAAGGGCAAGCGTGACCGCAACTACGACATAAATCTGTCGCGCAACCCTGCCACGAATGATGTGAGCGATCGTTCCCAATTTGTTAGCCGCCTCAGTCGAGGATCCAGCGAATCAGAAGCTCCGTCCTCAGAACGGACTTTCCCTGGCCAGTGAAGCCACACCGAGTGTGGCAAGTCTAGAGGGCAATCTGCCGATTGGAATTTCGTCTATAGCTTCAGCCCCGGTTTGGGGGCATTGGCAGGGCGTTGTTGACCGATCCGATCATAGAACTCTCCCTATTTGCGCTGAAAGCGAATCGAGCAGGTCTGAGGATCACTCAGAAACATCTCGTTTGGAAAGTTGAAACTATGATAGTGGAAAACCGGTCAATATTAACCACTTTTCAAGACGACGTGGGTACTCCCGTGATGTGCATCACATTTGCGGAATAGTTCTCGCGCACAGAAAAGAAGACAAAGAGACGATTCTGCGTGAATCGCCGGGTGAACGCGATAAGGCAGCGAATTGAAGCAGTCAAGGGGTTGCGAGCCCGCGGCGTGCCGGTAGAGACACTGGCCCTAAAGTTAAGTAAACACAGTAGATGTCACATCTGCAAAAGTCGACTCTTTGGTACTTCTTATGTTTGCCACGGGGCTCGGCATCACTAACTTCGCGATACCTGTACTTCGCATAACGCTCACGTTACATCTGGCGAGCACCGCGCGCAGCATAAGCGCCACTGAATGGATTTGAACGGGTTGAGCCGCCGTCCTGCGCCAACCGCTGTTAGAGGGGTCGCCAACCGCTCTCGAATTGGTACTGAAATGCGGCATCGCGAGGGTGATGTAGCGCTCTCCGTCCACCCGAGGCATACCTTTGCCCGGCGGCGTTTGCCTATACCAATCCTGCCAGGCTTCTGTGAGAACGCAAGCTTGTCATTGCAAAAGAGCGGTTCGTCACCGGCCTACGAGAGTGTGCAAGAAGTTGTCACCCGACATCTTGAATCTTTGTCCAACAAAATTGATCTTTACTCTCAGAAGGGGCGTCGCGATGCAATCTCCCATTGATGGACTGGAACACGTTACTTCAATCGCGTCGGGCCCAGAGCAGAGGAGGCAGAGTGAATATCAACTTTTCTGGACGTGTGGTCGTTGTGGCAGGGGGCACGGGTGGCCTTGGGAAAGCAATAAGCCTCGCTTTTCTCGAAGAAGGCGCAAAGGTGTTCGTCACTTATCGCAAAGAGGAGGAATTCCTTGCGTTGAAGGACTCCGCTGCTCTCAATCCGTCTTCTTTGGAAGGACGCCAAGTTGACGTCACTGATGAATCAGCTACCGCTGAATTTATCAATGAAGTCCTCGCGCTGCGTGGTGCGCTGGACGTTCTCGTGAATACAGTAGGCGGTTATGCCGGCGGCGTGAAATTGTGGGATATGAAGACGACGATTCTTGACCGCATGTTGGCGCTTAATTTGCGTTCAGGCTACGCGCTGGCGCGCGCTGTGCTGCCGTCAATGTTGAAAGTTGGGCGCGGGTCCATCGTCAACATTGCAGCGAAGGCAGCGATCGATCACGCAGCAGGTGCGGCGGCGTATGCTGCGTCAAAGGCCGGCGCCGTCGCGCTTATGGATTCGCTTGCAGCGGATTGCTCGGGCACCGGAGTCCGAGTGAACTCGATTCTTCCAAGCATCATCGATACTCCCGCGAACCGTCAGGCAATGCCAAATTCTGACTTTCAAAAATGGCCTAAGCCTGAGGACATCGCACGAGTTGTTCTGTTCTTATCCAGTGACGCCGCAAAAACAATTCACGGGGCGGCCGTGCCTGTATATGGCCACGGCTGATTGATCTTTTAACTTCCCTAAGCCCTGATTCAAGGGGGGATCCAAGATTACCTCTTCTTGCTGGCCAACCAATTCAACCATTAATAGGAGAATCCACATGTCAACCACTGATCAACGCGTTGCTCGGCAGAAAGCTCCTCTCTCAACGGCCTCAGATATCGAGCCAAGAGCAGTCAAGGACATAACCGGAGCGCTCAACGCTCTCCTCGCAGATGTTTTTAGCCTTTACCTCAAGACGAAGAACTTTCACTGGCATATGAGCGGGCCTCATTTTCGTGATTATCACTTGTTGCTCGACGACCACGGAGATCAACTCTTTGCCATGACGGACGATATCGCCGAGCGCATTCGGAAAATCGGCGGCACCACGATTCGCTCCATCGGGCACATTGCTCGTCTGCAGCGAATCCCCGACAACGACGCGGACTTCGTTACTCCCGCCGACATGTTGAGCGAGCTTCATGAGGACGAAAAGGCCCTGACACTGAGCGTGCGTGCAGTCCATGCACTCTGTGACGATGAGGGCGATGTTGCCACAGCGAGTCTTCTCGAAAACTGGATTGACCAATCACAGCGCCGCAGCTGGTTCTTATTCGAGGCGACGCGCGGCTGATTTCGCCTGACACCAGGAGCGCCAAACTTCGCGGTCGAGCGTTCATCGCGTTCGTCACAGGAAACTTTTTGCTTTCAGGAGCATCGAAGTGGGAGCAGACGAAAGTGTCTCCATTTCCCCGATTAGACCGCTTGGTAAAGAGATGAGAGAGCAGCCCCACTTCGATTGGCCCAAATACCGCTGGCTTGTCCAGCAAGGCGAGGCCTTCGGCACGCCAGGCATGGAACCGCGCTGGACCTCGAGTGTGAAGGACGCGGTGGGTACAGCCTATTCCGCATCGAGCCGAGTGTGGTTCACGACTTCGCACGGAATATTGAACGAAATCTATCACCCAACAATCGACCGGGCTCAGGTGCGGGATATGGAGTTCCTGGTGACTGATGGGGAGACGTTTGTCCACGAAGAGAAACGCGACCTGCTATCGAGCTTCGAGTACATCCATCCGGAGGCGCTTGGCGTTCGTTATGTGAATCGCGACCCAGATGGAAGGTACGCGTTGACCAAGGAAATTATTTGCGATCCGCACCATTCGGTGGTGCTGACGCGGGTGCGCCTTGAAGGACACGAAGGCCTCTTGCGGCGGCTGAAAGTGTATGCGCTTCTTGCGCCGCACCTGGACGACGGCGGGGCAAGCAACACGGCGCGCGCACTGGAGATTGCCGGACACAGAATGTTGCTGGCATGGAAGAACGAGTGGTCGCTGGCCATGGCAGCCAGTTGCGGCTTTTCGCGTTTAAGCTGCGGGTTTGTGGGTGCAAGCGACGGCTGGCGCGACCTGACGGAAAACTTCCGCATGGACTGGGAGTTTGGTTCGGCCACAGACGGAAACATCGCGCTGATGGGGGAGTTGGATTTAAGAGAGAAACTTACGGCCGAGGGCCTCGAGTTTACGCTCGCCATCGGTATCGGCGAAGGACATCACACGGCGCTGCAAAAAACGGTGAGCGCACTAACCACGCCATTTGAGGAACATCGCAGCAGATTCATCGCACAGTGGCAGCGGGCCGCGAATCCTGAGTGGCTGGCGGTCAAGGCTGGCGATGGCGGCAAGCTGATGAGGGCAAGCCACAACGTCGTGTTGGCTCACGAAGACAAAACATTCTCAGGAGCGTTTGTCGCTTCGGCTTCGATTCCATGGGGACAGGTGATGGGTGACGATGATCTTGGCGGCTATCACCTGGTTTGGACGCGCGACATGGTGCATACGGCTACGGCCTTGTTAGCCTGCGGACGAGTGGAGACGGCGCGACGAGCTTTGGTCTACCTGGCCTGCACGCAGCAACCAAACGGCGGTTTTGCCCAGAATTTCTGGGTGGATGGCAGGCCGTATTGGTCTGGAGTGCAACTGGATGAAGTGGCGTTTCCGCTGATTCTTGCCTGGCGATTGTGGAAGGCCGATGGGCTGGGCGAGATGGACATCTTTCCGTTTGTGGAATCGGCGGCCGGATTCCTGGTGCATCATGCTCCCATCACTCAACAAGAACGGTGGGAAGAGAATGCAGGATATTCACCCTCCACTCTCGCGGCGGTAATTGCCGGACTGCTCTGCGCGGCGGAGATGGTTCGCGTCCATGATTCGGATGAGTTGGCGACGTTTCTAGAGGAGTTTGCTGACTGGATCGAACACCACATCGAAGATTGGACTGTGACCAACGAGGGGGTATTGCACCCCGAGATTCGGCGACACTATATGCGTATCCGGCCGCCTGAGAAAGGTGAGGCTTATGCGTGCGAAAGCTGTGGCACGGAGACGATCAGGGTGAACAACCGGCCGCCTGGTACGCGCACCGAATTTGCGGCGCGGGAGATTGTGGATGCCGGTTTTCTGGAACTTGTACGCTATGGTGTGCGGCGGGCAGATGATCCGCTGATTGTGAATTCGTTGCGAGTTGTAGACGCAGTGCTGAAGCGCGAGCTGCCGCAGGGGCCTGGATGGTTGCGCTATAACTGGGACGGCTACGGGCAACGACCGGATGGCGGGCCGTTTCAGGGATGGGGCCAGGGTCGCGTTTGGCCGCTGCTGACAGGCGAGCGCGCACACTATGAGCTGGCAGCGGGCAAAGATATTGCCGCCCTCATCAAAACATACGAGAACTTTGCTACCTGCGGACAGATGCTACCGGAGCAGGTTTGGGACGAGGCAGACCTGCCGAACACCAGTATGCGGCTGGGAAAGCCTGCCGGCTCGGCGGTTCCGTTGGTCTGGGCACACGCTGAATACTTGAAGCTGCTGCGTTCGGCTTTGGATGGCAAGGTTTTTGATCGCATCAATCTCGTGTATGAGAGGTATTGCGAACCCGAGGGGCGAAGCCGGACACGGCGAAACCTGGAGATATACAGTTTGCGGCGGCCCATTCAGAGGATTGTTGCAGGAGACACTTTGCGCATTTTGGACGAGAACCACTTCGATCTGACTTGGTCCCGCGATAAGTGGCAGACCACGCACATTACTGCCAGCCGAAGTTTGGGCAGCGCAGGGTTCAGCGCCGACATTGCCACAGCGCCAGACCAAACGGGAAGTTTGTCATGGACTCTGCGCTGGCCGGAACGAGACCACTGGCTTGGTTACAACGTGGAAGTACAGGTTGGATCCAGGTAGCCTTTCGGAATTACATCTTCATTCAAAAATCGTGATGCTCGTCTCGCAGCGTGACAATAGCCGGGGACCCGTCTTCGACCTGCGCTCCATGGTTCGAATGTGCATTGGCCGCCTCGGTTTGGCCACGGAGTTTGGCCACGACCAGCCAATTGTCCTTGTGCGGCTGGTCAGCAATCCACGGCGGCAGCGGCATACGAAGATAACCGGCCAACGCTTCGGCATAACCCTCATAGAGCGCACGTAAATCGCGAAGCCTCTCGTAGGAGTGACCGTCGCGGCAGACGCTTATGCCGCTCTTGCAGAGCAGATCGAAGAGCTGTTTATAACGCTCAAGTGGGAGCCGGTCTGGAGCATCCTTTACTGGGGGCAGCGAGAAAATCTGCGCCAGGTCGACCATCGCGTGGCGTGCCATGGCAAAGGTCAACTGAGCCTGGCGCGCCTCACTTCCTTGCACATCGGCAATCAACAGTGCTGAAGTGTCCAGCACGGCCGTCAAAGCGCTGATCCAGCTCTGGTTGTTATGCTGCGAGCGGAAGTAACAAAGAAGCGGATAAGAGATATGGCTTTCGAGTAGTTCCGCCGACCAGCGCTCCCATTCGAGCAGCAGTAGCGAGAGAGCGCTCTCACCGCCTTCATAAGAGTGGCGGCGCATCAATTCGGCGGCGGTCGGCGGAGATCCCGCACGCGCGTCAAGCAGCGAAATGCTCACCTCGCGGCGCGAGAACGCACTGTAGAGAACCGGAAAGTATCCCATGACGACAGCCAGAAAACCCAGCCCGATTCCTGCTTCCAGGATAACGAGCTCGCGCGCCCAGGCACTGCTCGGCGTCACGTCTCCCAGCCCCAATGTAAAGATGGTGGTTCCGCTTACATAAAGATCAGATCGAAAGCTCGCTCCTTGCGCCCCGTCGTTGAAGGGGCTGCCTAAGCCGTAAAAAAGTAGTGCGAAACCCACGACCATCGCGCCGGCCCACACCGCGAGAAGAAAAATGAGAGACATGGGGCCGTAGTAACTGAAGAAGGTCTCGCGTCTGCGCGGACTGCGAAGCCGCTTGCCAAGGAACACCCAGGGCGTCCAGGTAATCACATAGAACATTCGCGTAAGACGAAAACGGCCGGACGCGCGACGCGGCAAAATGATCGTCTGGAAGGCATCGAGCAGCACGGCAAACAGGCAAACAACACCAGCCACAAGAGTAAGAGCCCGCATCTGTCTTCCTCCTCCTGGGGCAAACGATAGCCTTCTTGCACTCTTCCCAATCACTGTATCCTAGCCGAAAAGGCGATGCAAAAAGTTGTTTATTGTCCACTATTCTCAACCTGTTCTTACGTTTCCATCACAAGTCCTGCATTTGCCGTGGCGTGCTGCACCAGCCAGGGACCGGCCCGAGCAATATGAGTGAAACCGATCAAGGTTGACGTTCATCTAACGGTCTGTCGAAGTCAGGAAGTAAGAGACGGTCCCCCCTTTGCTTCTCTGTACCCCCGTGCAATGGAAAATAAATGGCGAAACCTGTACTGCTGACGGTTGATGACGATCCTGAAGTATTGCGCGCCGTCGAGCGTGACCTGAGGCGCCGCTATGCGGAGCACTACCGAGTACTGCGCGCGGACTCCGGCGCAACGGCGCTGGAGGCGCTTCGCGGACTCAAGCGGCGGAGTGATTCAGTGGCGTTGCTGCTGGTAGATCAGCGTATGCCTCAGATGACGGGAGTTGAGTTTCTGCGCCAGGCGATGGAGATTTTCCCCAACGCCAAACGCGTGTTACTGACCGCCTACGCTGACACCGATGCGGCGATTCGCGCCATCAACGACGCGAGCATCCATCACTACCTTCTGAAGCCATGGGATCCTCCAGAGGAGCACCTCTACCCGGTGCTGGATGACCTTTTGGATGATTGGATGGGGTCGTATCGGCCTCCTTTCGAGGGAGTTCGCGTTCTCGGAACGCGATGGTCTCCTCATTCTTATGCGATTCGAGATTTTCTTACGCGTAATCAGACGCCGTACCAATGGATCGATGTGGAGACGGCGGGGCAATCTGCCGAAGTGCGCCGCTTGGTGGAAGCGGCCGGAGCCGAAGCCGCCAGCTTGCCAAAAGTGCTCTTTGCTGACGGCACATCGTTGTCAGACCCGAGCGTGGGTGAACTGGCTGAAAGGCTTGGGCTGCGCATTCGACCGGAAGTGGCGTTTTACGATTTGGTGATCGCAGGCGGCGGACCTGCGGGCCTGGCGGCAGCCGTGTATGGTGCGTCGGAGGGCCTCAGCACCGTGCTGATCGAGATGGAAGCTCCTGGCGGTCAGGCAGGCATGAGTTCCCGGATCGAGAACTATCTCGGCTTTCCCTCCGGATTAAGCGGTGGCGACCTGGCGCGGCGCGCCGTGGCACAGGCACGGCGATTCGGAGTGGAGATTCTGAGTCCTCAGCAGATGACCGGTCTCGTTGTGGAGGGCCCCTCGAAGATCGTCAAGCTGGCGACGGGATCCGATATCGGCTGCAAGGCGTTGCTGATTGCGACGGGAGTTTCCTATCGGAAGCTGAATGTGCCTGGCGCTGATCGGCTGCAAGGGTGCGGCGTTTATTATGGCTCGGCCATGACCGAGGCGCAGGAGTGCCAGGGTGAGGACGTTTACATCGTCGGAGGCGCAAACTCGGCCGGCCAGGCCGCAATGTACTTTTCGAAATTCGCACGGCAAGTGGTGATGCTGGTCCGTGGCCCATCGCTTTCCGCAACCATGTCGCAGTACCTGATCGACCAGATCCAGAAGACGCCAAACATCAAGATAGAAACCCACTGTCAGGTCGTGGAAGTTCACGGAGATACACACCTCGAGGCCGTTTCCATTCATTGTGCTGAGACCGGTGATACCTCGACGGTACCCACGAACCTGCTGTCAATTTTCATTGGCGCGGAGCCCAACACGGATTGGCTTTCCGGCGTAGTGGAGCGCGATGAGCGCGGATTCATCCTGACTGGAGCCGACCTGATACGCGACGGAAAAAAGCCGAAGGGATGGCGGTTGGAGCGCAACCCGTACTGGGTGGAATCAAGCGTTCCTGGTGTCTTTGCGGCCGGCGACGTCCGCCACGGTTCAGTTAAGCGAGTTGCATCAGGCGTGGGCGAAGGCTCGATTGCCGTGCAGTTCACGCATCAATATCTCAGTGAGGTGTAACTTGGCGCAGAATCCTGCGAGCGCAACGGCAAGAGTTTCAATCGATGATCTGCGCAAGATAGCGGTCTTCGCGGACTTGCCTCCTGAGCAACTTGACTGGCTGGCGGAACATCTTCAGGTAATGAATTTTGAGCCGGGAGAGATCTTGGGCCGCGAGGGTGAACCTCTGGACTATCTCACCGTAATTCTCGAAGGAGAGATTCGGTTACAACGTGAAAACAGCACGGATGCAGTCATTTTCAGGGGTTTTGCCGGCCAGGTTACCGGCCTGCTTCCGTACTCGCGGCTGACGCATTACACCGGCACGAGCCGGGCCGTGCTCCGCACGCGCGTCGCCTACCTTCACAGAAACCTCATCCCTGAGATGCTCCAGCGAATGCCCTTGCTCGGCCAGCGACTGGTTTCTCTCATGGCCGACCGCATTCGCGAGACCACGAGAATCGAAACGCAGCGCGACAAACTAGCGGCGCTCGGCAAGCTCTCCGCGGGTTTGGCGCATGAGCTGAATAACCCCGCCGCTGCCGCCCAACGCGCAACAGCAAGCCTTCGCGAAGCGCTTGAAACCGTGCGCGAGGCAAGTATCCGGCTGGCCCGCCACGCCCTATCCGCTGATCAACGAGAGATGATTACCCGCTTCGAACGGGAGGCCCAGCGCGCCCCCAGTGCTTCCGCGGATCCTCTGGCCCAGAGCGATCGCGAAGAGAGCATCACCACATGGCTCGAAGCGCGTCATGTGCCCGATGCATGGAAGATTGCGCCGGCCATTGCCGACGCCTGCGTGGAGGTCCCGAAGCTGGAATGCCTTGCGGGCCAGATTGGTGCCGAGGTATTGTCCGATGCCCTCATTCGCATCGCGTCGCTGCTCACCATCGCCAAGCTAATCGACGAGATTGAAATCAGCACCAAGCGCATTTCGTATCTCGTTGAGGCAGTCAAAGAGTACTCGTATATGGATCAAGCTGCGATGAAGGAAGTCGACCTTCATCAGGGGCTTGAAAATACTCTCACGATTCTGAACCACAAATTCAAGTCCGGAATAACAGTAATTCGTGAGTATTATGAAAACTTGCCGCGGATCTGCGCCTTCGGCGGTGAGCTCAATCAGATTTGGACAAACCTGATGGTGAACGCCATCGAGGCCATGCATGGAAAGGGCGAGTTGAGAGTGCATACCGCACAGGAACTCAACCGTGTGCTTGTCGAGATTGGCGACAACGGACCCGGAATCCCGCCTGAAGTTCTGTCTCACATCTTTGAGCCATTTTTCACAACCAAAGGAGTTGGCGAAGGAACAGGCCTGGGCCTGGATACCGTTGGGCGCATCATCAGGAATCATCATGGCGAGATCCGCGTTACTTCGCACCCGGGCGACACGCGTTTCCAGGTGTTTTTGCCCTTAACTCAGCCGAAGAGCCCAGTTGTCGGAACCATGGAGGGAGACGATGCAGGAAACTTGTTCACACTTGGACCAGATACAAAACCCATCCCCTAAGACCAATGGATGCGAGGAGTGCTTGCAGATGGGCGATTCGTGGGTCCATCTGCGCCTCTGCGAAATCTGCGGCCACGTCGGCTGCTGTGATTCCTCGAAGAATCGGCACGCCACCAAGCACTTCAAGAAGACAAAGCACCCCATCATGCGATCTCTTGAACCGGGTGAGGATTGGGGATGGTGTTACATAGACGACGTCATGATTGAACCGTTTTCGTAGAGGCCGGAGCAGGTTGAAATCGAAGAGAGAGGATGCGCGAGATGAATGCGACGGCAAGCCACCCAGACATTCGGGACCAGCTCTTGCTGCGTCTGGAAGAGGCACGGTCGATAACTGACGACTTGTTTCGGATTGTGCGTCGGGACGCGCTCTACGACAGGCCGATTCCGGAGAGACACCGAATTGTTTTCTACATCGGCCACCTCGAGGCGTTCGACTGGAATTTGATCGCAGGTTACGCGCTCGGCCTCGGCGCCGGTAACAAGGAGCTGGATCGCCTCTTCGCTTTTGGCATCGATCCGGTGGATGGCGGCTTGCCGCAGGACAAGCCTTCCGATTGGCCTCGCCTATCAGAAGTCAATGCTTATAACCTGCGCGTCCGGGAAGAAATCGATCACATTCTCAAGAGCCATTCACGAGCTCCGGCGAGCGATTGGCAACACCCTCAGGAAGTCATCTTGAATGTGGCGATCGAACATAGATTGATGCACGCGGAGACGCTGGCATACATGCTGCATCAACTGAGTTCGGATCGGAAGATCATGCCGCACGGTTATCGCACCGTGGGTTCTCATCGATCCGGGCTGCCAATTGCTGTCCGAATGATCAATATTCCGGCGGGAACGGTGACACATGGAATTCTGCGCGGCGGGGATGTGTTTGGCTGGGACAACGAGTTTGAAGCGCATTCCGTTGAAGTGCCTGCCTTCGTGATTAGCGCGCACAAGGTCTCGAATGGAGAGTTCCTCCAATTTGTACTCGAACGCGGATACGACGATCAGCAGTTCTGGAGCGCTGCAGATTGGGCCTGGACCAAGGAACAAAATATCGCCCATCCGCGTCTGTGGTTCAAGCGCCAGAACCAGTGGTTCTATCGGGCCATGTTTGAAGAGCTGCCGTTGCCGCTCGATTGGCCGGCATACGTCAGCCACGCGGAAGCCGCGGCTTATGCGCGTTTTCGTGGCATGTCCCTTCCAACTGAAGCTGAGTTTCAGCGCGCCGCTTACGGAACGCAACAAGGCACGGAGCGCGAGTATCCATGGGGCGATGCGCCTCCCGACGCCCGCCGCGGCAACTTTGACTTCGAGCGTTGGGACCCGGTCGCAGTGGGGAGCTTTCCCGATGGGCGTAGCGCCTTCGGGTTGGAGGAACCTCTCGGTAACGGCTGGGAATGGACCTCTTCTCTCTTTGCTCCCTACCCAGGCTTTGAGCCGTTTCCCTTTTATCGCGGTTACTCGGCTGACTTCTTTGACGGAAAACACTTTGTCGTCAAAGGCGCTTCGCCGCGAACTGCGGCGTCGATGTTGCGGCGTTCGTTCCGCAACTGGTTCCAGCCGCATTATCCTTTTGTTTACGCCTCTTTCCGCTGTGTAGAGCGCTGAATGGAGCCGAAATGCTGATTCGTGGTGGGTCGACACTTATCGTAAACTCATTCGCCGACGACGTGCGGAATGGGCTGGGACAACTCGGGCAAAAGGAGTTGCCGTCAAAGTATCTTTACGACGAACTCGGCTCCGCCTTGTTTGAAGCGATCACCCAGCTTCCTGAGTATGGGCTGACAAGAGCGGAAGAGCGGATTCTACTTGAGCACTCAAACGACATAGCTGAGCACCTCAGTGCGCATGGCATGGTGGTTGAACTTGGAAGCGGCAGCGGCCGGAAGACGCGCCAGATACTCGAAGCGCTTGCCCACCATAAGTCGATGACATACTGCCCCATTGAAATATCTTCTTCAGCTCTGGTGAGTTGCGAGCGCGAACTCGATGATTTGGCGCACGTCAGCATTCTGGGGTTTGAGTCTGAGTACCTTGACGGCTTGAGCAAGGCGGTAGCTCGCCGCAAACCCGGAGATGCCGTTGTGGTGCTGTTTCTGGGCAGTTCGATCGGCAACTTCGATCGTGGGCCAGCCGAAGAGTTCCTGCGAAAGATTCGTCAGGCGATCGAGCCTGGCGATACTTTGTTGCTCGGCACGGATCTCGAAAAACCGTTGGCCCAACTTATTCCCGCCTACGATGACTCTCTCGGTGTGACTGGGGTGTTCAATCGCAACCTGCTCGCGCGCATTAACCGTGAGCTTGGAGGGAATTTCGACTTATCCAAATTCGAGCATGTCGCTCTCTACAACGCCGGCGAGCGCCGAATCGAGATGCATCTCCGCTCCATTACAACCCAGACTGTCACCATCGACAAAACCAATTTTGCGTTTCGATGCGATGAGACAATCTGGACTGAAAGTTGCCATAAATACAAGAGGTCCGAACCCGCAGAAATGGGCCGCCGAACAGGATTCGAGTGCGTTGCGCAATGGGTGGACGGTGAATGGCAGTTTGCCGAGAGCCTGCTCGTCGCCGTATGACTCTTAGGATCCCGTCATTCAGAGGGAATCTGACAGGTTCCACGACAATCGCCTAGATTCGGGAAGTAGTTCTGAGAAGACCTGCAACAAACAGAAAATATCATCGGTATTTAGTTATTTCTATTGCATGTATTGGCGAGCTTTCCGGCTGGAATCAATTCTGCCCCGGCTGCTACCACCTACAATTTTGCGGCTCCCAGCATGACCACAGCGCCTGATCTGCGTTGGGTAGTGCGCAAGTAGTTACTGACGAGCCATCGGTTGAGTCATTGATCGCCAAGAGACTCTGGCCGGCCAGTTGATATACCATAATTGCAATTCCATTTCCATTGAGGCTCACCTATGTTCTCAGGTCTCCTGCGCTCGTGGTTTACCGCTTTAATCTTCTCCTGCCTCGTTTCCACCGTTGGGTTGGCGCAAGCTTCTGACTGGCCTGTTACTGGTCCGGCTTTTGCCGCTTCACCAGACGAGATTAAGGCGGCGGCGGCCAAAGTCCCTGCCGAACCTCTTACCGAAGCAACGGTCTTCTTCGAACGCGACTCTTTCACTCTTGATGCGGACGGCCGCGTGATCTACCGGCACGATTTAATCTTCCGGATTGAAACAGAGGATGGTGTCAAAAACTGGTCCGAGATTCGCCTAGGCTGGTCTCCGTGGTATCAGGATGCGCCAGAGATACGCGCTCGTGTCATTGCGCCCGACGGAAAGGTCTCCGTTCTCGATCCGAAGACGATCACCGACGGTCCGGCGCGCGAAGACAGCGAGGATACTTACACGGACGCGCGCATTCGCAAGGTCCCGCTTCCCGCCTCGGCGGTTGGGGTCATAGTTGAGCAGGAGACCGTCAGAACAGATAGGCAGGCCAACTTTTCCGGCGGGATCGCCTATGGCAACAGCTTTACGTGGAATGTGCCGTTCCATCGGGGCCAACTGCTCGTTGATGTGCCCGCTTCAGTCAATTTCCGCATCAAGGTAAATGCGTTGCCCGACGCCAAAGTAAAGAATGAAGTTGTCGGAGACATGCGCCACTACTCGATCGAACAGGGCTATATCCCTGCCTATTTCGAATCCGACATTTCTCTTCCCACGCATAATTTCATCGGTCATGGTACGAGTTTTTCAACCGGCGACTCGTGGGCCTCGGTTGCGGCGGCCTACCGCAAACTGGCTGAGACCAATATCGATCCCGTCAAGGTAAAGAACCTGCTTCCAAAGCCCGGCGCCGACAGGATGGAAACTATAGCGCGCATTGTTGCCGTGTTACAGAAAGCGGTTCGCTATACGGGCATCGAATTCGGCGAGGCTAGCTTACAGCCGACGCCTGCCGCGGAAATCCTCAAGCGCCACTATGGAGATTGCAAGGACAAAGCTGCGCTGCTTGTCGCCATGTTGCGTGCCGCAGGTATTGATGCCGATATGGCCCTGCTGAATACGGGACCAGGCAGGGATGTTGAGCCGGACCTTCCGGGAATTCAATTCGATCATGCTATCGTCTACGTGCCAGCGGCGCAGGGAAGCGATGCGCTTTGGATCGACGCCACCGCGGAATATTTCGAAGTGGGAACGCTGCCCGAGATGGACAAAGGGCGTCAGGCGTTGATTATTGCCGAGGGAACTACGGGTCTGACGATGACGCCCACGCCAAAACCCGACGACGACCGCCTTACAGAATTACGGGATGTTGTACTTGCCGACTATGGCCCGGCCAGGATTGTCGAGACTTCTATGACTCACGGCGATAGAGATGCTTCCTACCGTTCGGCCTACGGCGAATTATCTCGTGAACAAAAAGAGGATCTCGAAAAATACGCCAAGAATATGTACGAGGCAAAGGCGCTAGCCGGTATCACACACGGCGAAGCGCACGATTTAACCAAACCATTCGCGCTCAGGCTGGATATGACCGAGGCCAAGCGTGGCGACACTGGCATTGACGACGCAGTCGTAACGATACCTTTGTCCAGCATCTTCTACCGACTTCCGGAATGGTTCCGCACCGACCCCAAAACCGAGGGTGAAAAGCTCACGCCTCAGCAGGAAGAAAATCGCAAGCGCGCCGTGGCGGCGAGGACTTCCGAGTATGATGGCCATCCCTTCACCACCGAATGGCGCTATACCATTACACCGCCTGAAGGTTTTAACGTTCGCGCTCTGCCGGAAAATAGGACATTCCAAATGGGGCCGGCCACATTTACACAACACTTTGATGCAGGCGCGGATGCAAAGATAATTGCCTCGTTCCGATTTGAGAATGCAAAGACTCGGTATACCACCGATGAGGCCCTGGCGTTGCGTGACGCCATACTCGCTTCCTATAAACAGGACTCGCTTTCAATCTGGTTCGATCAAACTGGTTCTAAGCTAATGGCCGCGGGAAAAATCCGCGAGGCCTTGGCTGTTGATCGAAGTCTGATTGCCAAGTATCCAAATAAAAGCATTTACCATGCACAGATCGCCTACGCCTATCTCAAGGCCAGCTTGGGCGCCAGAGCACGGAAAGAAGCTTCGGAAGCCGCGCGCCTCGATCCCAAGTCCGCAATCAATTTCCGCGCGCTCGGATTAGTATGCGAGTACAACGAGATCGGCGCGCTCTTAGAGCCGGGCTTCGATTGGGATTGCGCAGCAAATGCTCTGAAAAGAGCGCTGGAACTTGATCCTGATGATTCCACCAACGCTATCGACCTGGCTGTTCTCGATGAATACGACCACGACGGCGAGCGCTACGCGACTGGTGCGCATCTTGCCGATGCAGTCGCCGGCTTCCGCGCTTTAAAGCAGAAGGACAAATCCATCGGGGAAAGATATCAGGACAACATCCTTTTCGATCTGCTTTATAGCGGTCATTATCAGGAACTGCTCGACGAACTAGACAAATTGCCTTCATCGGCGACCCGGCGGGGACTGGTGATTTCATCCACCGTTGCACTTCAAGGCGGAGCGAAGGGTATTGCTGCCGGCATCGAGCGGGCTGACCGCCTCTCCGCCAATGCCAGCGAGCGAACCGCGGCACTGACAACGGCCGGCAATCAACTCTTGCACATGCGGCTCTATCCTGAAACCGCGGGCATTCTCTCCGCTGCGGTTGAGGGACAAGAAGATTCTGCGAGTACAGCGCAGGAAATTGCCCTCACCCGCCAACTCGCTCCGTGGAAGGGCGAGTATCTGCCCGCAAGCGATCCACGAAGTGCAGTGCAGCGGTTCTATTTAACTGGCTTCACGGGCACCTTTACCGAGGCTGCAGCCAACTTGCTTCTGGTGCGCCAAGCCTATGCCTCCGAAGGTGAATGGCAGCGCAACATCGAGCGGTTGATGCAATCGCGCGGCGCACTGCACGTCAGAGCTAAGCGCTCCAGTGTGCCTTCGGCCACTTTGCTCGACGTGATCGCCGGCAATCTCAAACTGACGGCAGAAGGCGACGACGAGTCCGGCTACCGGATCACGGCCGACAGTCTGGGGTCAAAGTCGGCTAAGTATTTTGTTACCCGCGAGAACGGCGCCTTCCTCGTACTGGCTGGTGAAGGCGGCAAATACTCAGTGGCCGGGAATTATGCGCTTTATCTGTTGAAGAGCGGTCGCGATAAGGAAGCTCACGCACTGCTCGAATGGATGCGCGACAGCATGCACAAAGGCGGCGGCGACGACCCACTGTCGGGGTCACTCCTGCCGCGATTCTGGACTGTCGGCGATCCAGCTGACCGAACCGCGATGCGTTGGGCTGCGGTTTCGCTTGTCGCCGATAACTCGGCGATCAAGGATCTTACGCCGGATCTGCGTTCGGCCTGGGAGAATGCCTCGGGAATCGATACGCGGTTGAACTTTGCCCTGCTTCTCGCCAATGCCTACCGCACCGAGGAAGATGGAATTCACCTGAAAGAGATTGCAGGCGAAATCCTCAAAAGTTACCCGGACTCTTATACCGCGATCGGTCTGGCCGCCAGCGCCGACGAGATGCTGAAAGACTGGGACAATTGGAAGCAGATGCTGGATGCTCAACTTTCCAAGCATCCCAGCGATGAATCACTCCTGCGGATGAAGACTAGTTACTACGAGGCGCACGGTGACTGGTCCGCTGCTCGCGCCACTCTTCAAATTCTCTTCGACAAGGGCAAAGCAACGGCCACGGACTATAACCGGTATGCCTGGTCTGCGCTCTTTGACAATAGCGTTAGCGACGACGCCGTCAAGGTAGCGCGCCAAGGCGCAACACTGACCAATAACTCCAGCTTCAGTGAACTGCATACGCTTGCTTGCCTCTATGCCGCCCAAGGCAAGACGGCAGAAGCGCGCGATCTGTTGCTGAAAACCATGCTCGCATTCAATATGGCAGTGCCTAATGAAGAGGTTTGGTTCGGCTATGCCAGCCTGTACGAACAGTACGGCATCGACGACGCAGCCATCGAGGCCTATGAAAAGGTGGAAAAGCCGGAGGGACGCATCGGCGCAACTAGCACCTATCAGTTGGCGCAGGCCAGGCTGAAAGCTCTTAAGACTGCCCATCCCTGATCTGTGCATTGCGAAAGAACTCCGCGCTCGGCATTTCTGGCAGACAATTGGTTGCCGCATATTGGATGCCGGGCGCCAATCTCATTACTGCAGCACTAGAGCGGTTCTCCCATTCACGTGGCCTTGCCAGCTCGTCGCAAGGTGGCTTCTTCTTAAGGAAAAAGCCACTCAGCATATGTGCTTTCGGAGTATAGCAATTGGAGAACCGCTGTAACGGCGAGCACGGCAAAGCTCAAGTCAATTTTTCCGCTACAGGCGAAAGACCTCTCCGCGTATTGTCGACTGACCGCCAGAGTCTCAATACATTGGCTTGGATACTCCGAATAAATATCCACAGTTGGCCTAGCCAGTCAGTTACTTGAGGCCTGCCGCAATGACCTTAGTCAGAGAGCCGTTAGCGTCGTCGTGATTCAACGCCCACACATACGCGCCGCCCAGCTTGTTCTTTCTGATGTAGGCCGTCTTCGCGGCTATCGAAGTGGGGTCGTCAAAGCTGTAAAAGGTCCCGGTGACCGGATTGTAGAGCGTCGCGCCGCCCCGTGCCGCAACGTGCCAGAGAGTGTAGCCGTTCTTATTGATGAGGTTTTCGATTGTCGAGTAGGTCAGGAATCCCGGAGTCAACAACGTGTCGCAGCCTGGCGACGGAGCGACCTTGTCTGGTTTTGGACACAGGCCCGATCCATCTGCCAGAAGAACCGGCGAAACAGATGTTACGTTCTGGTACAAACCATGATTCACATTGGGGACACCTGTCCATCCGACGGCATACAACGGGAGTCCCATGGTGTATTTGGCCGCCGGCACTCCGGCCTTGAGATATGCCGTTACGGTCTCATCGATGCTGAACGCCTGGTCGCGCAATGGGTTGTCGGCCGTTTCGTACAGCGGAGATTGCTCATTGGTTTGCTTATCCCATGTTCCGGCATAATCATAGCCATCGATGGTGAGGAAGTCCACTTGCGCAGCAGCTGCTTTCAGGTCGATGTTTACATAGTTCTTTTGACCCGCGGGCGAATCGAACGACAAGATGTATTTCTTGCCCGTAGTCTTTGATAAGGCGTTGAGTTCGGTGCGGAACTCTTTGAGAAGGGCGGTGAAGTTCTGCTTGTCAGCGGCGGCGGGAAACTCCCAGTCGATATTGAAGCCGTCGAACAAACCGGGAGCTTGAACACCTGGGGCGAAGTTGCCCTTGACGAACATATCGATGCACGAGGAAGCGAGCGCCGCGCGGCCGGCCGCGGTCTGAGATGCTGTCACCCAGCCGGCAGAGTCGCCCAACTGTCCCCCCAAAGAGATCAGCACTTTGAGATGGGGATGAAGCTGCTTGAGTTGTTGGATGGCGCCATAGTTTCCATAGAGCGGCGCGGTGAAGGGCTTGCCGCCGACACCAGGAATTGCCGGGTCCTGGTAGGCGTCCAAGGGATCGGCTATTGCGCAGACGGGCGCCGATGCTGTGGTCACATTTCCAAAGGCGTAAATGAGGTGTGTAAGTTCACCGGCTACGCCATTTTTCTCCAGATCCGCAATGTTGCGGCCGGAGTAATGGATATTCCACTCCTCAAAATAGGCGCCGAAGATTTTGCCATGAGGCTGTTGCTGCGCGCCGCAAGTCAGCGAGAACCCTGGCAACAGCAGCGCAATCATCAAAGTCACTCTCCATGAGCGCGGCAGCAAGTACTTGGGCATGGCAAACTCCTCCTCATTTCGTTTGTTCTTCACCGGTAGAGCACGGAACCATCGCGCATCGGCCCATCAGATGGATTTTGCACCATGGCTTTGCGGCAAGCGGTATCACCCCATCACCACAAGAACCTTATTCACCGAGCCCGCTGGCTGCGCCTCGATCGGGCCTTGGACTGCCTCCCCATTGAGCGTAGTAGCGATCACGCCGTTTTGCACCCCATCCGGGTTCTTTACGGTGATTTCAAAAGTCGCACCTCGCCACTGCCGGATGACACTGAATTCTCTCCAGCCGGCGGGGATGCAGGGATCGACAATCATTCCATCAAAGCTCAGGCGCACTCCGAGGATCCAGCGAGTTACGGCCGTGTAGTTCCAACCGCCGCTGCCGGTCAACCACGGGTGGCGCGCCCGGCCATACGCCGTGTGGTCCTTCCCCATGACGAACTGACAGTAGGAATAAGGTTCGGCCTCGCGAATCTCGATCAGGTCATTCTGGTTATAGGGAAGCATGGAGTCATAGAACTTCATCGCTTGCTCGCCTCGGCCCAGCTTGCATTCGGCAATGACAGCCCAGGGATTGGGATGGCTGAAGATGGCGGCGTTCTCCTTGACGCCTTTGTAGACGCGACCAATGAAGCCGATATCGTCATTGGGCCGTGAGAATGCCGGCCATGCAAGATGAATACCATACGCGGAAAACAGATACTTATCCACGGCATCCATGCAGGATGTGGCGCGCTGCTCAGAAGCGGCGCCGGAAACTACCGCCCAGGAATTGCTCTCCAGAAAAATCTTTCCCTCTTCGCATTCATGCGAGCCGACCTTCAAGCCATTGGCCGTGAGGCCGCGAAGATACCATTCTCCATCCCACAATTCCCTTTCACACGCAGCGCGGACTTTCTCTGCGAGCGCGCTATACTTCTCGGCGTCATTCCTGCGGCCTAGGTGGCGCGCAGCCTCGACAAAAGCGCGCAAAGCCCAGTAGTGCATAAACGACACCATTGCGCTTTCCCCGCCGCCGAGATTCAGGCAATCGTTCCAGTCAGCTCTCAGGCCTTTGCAGATGCCGGTTTGGCCCACTTGTTCTGCGGAAAAATCGAGTGAGCGCTTTAGGTGCTCATAGACCGTAGCCTCGCCCGCGTCGGCGAAGGGCAAGACTTGATCGAAGAGCGCTACGTCACCAGTCTCTTTGACGTATTCGCAGGTGGTGACGACGATCCACAACGCATCGTCGGAGCAAGCGTGCTCGATGCCGTGAATCATGCTTTTGACGTTGGGCGCATGTGCAATGGTGGGCGATTTGAATGCCGGCGCCTTCTGCTTCTCAGGATAGAACCAGTCGGGATCGAACAAGTGCAGACCATAGCCCTGGCTAACCTGCGCCTTGAGCAATTCCACGATGCGCTGGCGGCATTTTCGAGGATTGGTGTGGACTACGCTCATCACATCCTGCGAGGTGTCGCGGAAACCCAGCCCGGTGCGACCGCCGACTTCAACGAACGATGCAAAGCGAGACCAGACGACGCAGGTCTCTGCCTGGTAGAGCGTCCAGATGTTGACCATCGTGTCGAGCCCTTGATGAGGGGTCTTGCACTGGAAAACGGAGAGCTTCTTCTGCCAGTAGCTCTTCAGCTCGGCAAACTCCCTGTCGACATTTGTGAGAAGGGAATATTTGCTTCTAATCTCCTGTCCTTTTTCCCGTGAGCCCACGCCGAGCATGAAGACCACGCGGGATTCTTCACCCGGCTCGAGCGTCAACCTTTTTTGTAATGCTCCGCAGTGGTTTCCGCCCAGTTCGGCGCTGCCATTGCACTTTCCCTGTTCGACGGCTAAAGGGTTAGTTTCAGTGCGATAGCTGCCGAGAAAACTGTCGCGCATAGTGTCGTAACTGTCAGGGGTGAAGCTGCCGGTGAAATAGTGAAAAGTCGATGGCTCATAGAAGAAGTCGTATTCAATCACGCCGTCTTGACAGTTTGCACCGCTGGCGTACAAGCTCATCTGCAAGTTCTGATTGTCAATCTCAATGTGATGGAATGAGAATTCAACATAACCAAAGACACTCAGCCGGCGCGGCTTCGCGCCTGTATTCCTGATCTTCAATTCCCACAGCTCTACGTCGTCGTCGAGCGGGATAAACAACGTCTGCTCGGCATGGATATCCTGATAGTCGCAGGAAAATTTCGAGTAAGACAGACCGTGCCGGCATTCATACTTGGCCTGGTCCAGGCTCTTGCCCACGGGCTGCCATGACACCGACCAATACTCGCCGGTATCGTCGTCGCGAAGGTAAACATAGTGTCCCGGGCGATCGAGGGGAACGCCATTGGCGCGGAATCGCGTAATGCGCTTATGTTCGGCGTTCTTGTAGAACGAATAGCCGCCCGCATTTTGCGAAACGATGGCGCACAAATCCTTCACGCCGATGTAATTGGTCCATGAAACTGGCACATCGACGCGGTCGATCACATACTCGCGGTTCTCGTTATCAAAATAGCCGTAGCGCACGAAGTTCCTCCAAGGAAGACAGAAAATTTTGAAGACATTACCGTGACCTTCTGATCGAAGCGTTTAGTCAACGAGGACCAGGATTCCAACTTGAATTGATTCCGCGATCCTCGATCATCCAGCGCGAGGCCTCTACCTCTAGGCCGTTACAAACTGCCGCAGCCATTGGATCAGCTCCGCGGCCTTCTCCTCTGTATCGGCTTGCACACAGAGCCGCAGTACAGGCTCGGTTCCGGAGAAACGCAGCAGTGCCCAGTTGTCGTTCTCCAGGAGGAGCTTGGTGCCATCGGCGTGCGAAATCCGTGTGACGGGATAACGGCCGATGTGGCTGGTAGGCGCCTCTTTCAGAAGGCGCGGAACCGCTATCCGCATCTCGGGCGTTGCTGGAATGTCTTCTTCCAGGTCGTACAGCGGCCCGGTGATAGCGTATATTCGGTCGCGCAATTCGGAGATTTTCTGGCCGGTTCGCGCCAGCATTTCCACCACAAGGGCTGATGCGAATATGCCGTCTTTTCCCAGGATGTGTCCTCGAATGGTAAGTCCGCCCGACGACTCGCCGCCCAGCAGGGCGTTGTGCTGCTGCATCACATTGACAATGTGCTTGAAACCGACCGGGACCTCATAGCACTCTTCGCCCATGGCTCGGGCGAGACGATCGAGCAAATGAGTGGTTGCCAGGTTGCGCACCACGCCGCCGCGTTCACCGCGCACCTCATGGAGATACCAATAGAGCAGCAGCAGGAGATCGTTGACCGAAATATACCGGCCCTGCTCATCGAGAATCGCGATGCGATCGGCGTCTCCGTCCATCGCAAGGCCTACGTCATAGCCGTCCTCTTGCATCTGCGAACTCAGCATGCGCAGCCCTTCGAGACTCGGAGCCGGCGAACGTCCCCCAAACAATGGATTGTGACGCTCGTGAATGAAGGTGACGCGGCATCGGGCTTCGGTCAGCACAATACCCAGGGTGAGCTGGCCCACGCCGTACATGGGATCGACAATTGCCTTGAGGCCGGCGTCGCGAATCGCTTTCAGGTCAATCAGGGCCTCGACGGCATTCACGTATTGGTTGGTGTAGTCCTTTCGCCTCACTACGCCGGCTTCAAGCGCGATGTCGAGTTCTAGTTTGATGACGTCGACTGGAGTCAATGCGTTGGTCTCTGTTTCGATCTGGCGAGTCTCATCGTCCAGCAGCAGCGACCCGTCGCTGCGAAAGACCTTCAGCCCATTCCATTCCGGCGGGTTGTGGCTCGCGGTGAAGACCAGGCCGTAGACGGCGCCTTCTAGCGCGGTGGCGTATGTGATAAGAGGCGTCGGCGCATCTTCGCTCAACAGAATGACTGGAATGTTGTTGCCGGCGAAAATCTCCGCGGATGCTTCGGCTGCTTGTTTTGACAGGAAACGGCGGTCGTAGCCGATAAGAACTCCGTGCTTTTCGTCTCTGCGCCTGGTTATCTCATTTGACAAAGCCTGGCTCAGGCGCCGGACGTTGTGCATGGTGAAACCCTCGCCGATGATGGCGCGCCATCCGCCGGTCCCAAAAGCCACCAGGTTCTGCTCTTCTTGCCGATGCGGGCGAAAGAGCCTCTTTTGCAGAATGAACTCTGCATGTTCCAGGTCCTGAGGCGTGTTGATGCCCTGCACTTCGTCCTGATCGTAAAGTTGATAATTAACCACGCGAAGACCTGAACGGATCAACTGATGGACGCAGTCGGTCAGCCGGTATTCGCCATCGCGCGGCGAAGGGGTCAGGCTCTCCAGCGCAAGAGAGATGACCCCGGCATTGACTACGTAAACGCCAACGTTCAACTCGTGAATCTGGCGAACTTCCGCCGATGCTTCCGTGTCTTCGATGATGTCGATGATCTGACCCGCGGCATCGCGGATGATGCGCCCGTAGGGGAGCGCGCGGTCTACATTCGCGGAGAGCAGAGTGAGATCGGCCTTCTGCAATCTATGCCGGTTGAGCAGCCCGCGAATCGAGTCGGGCCGGAACAGCGGTGTATCGCCGTAGAGGATCAACAAATTGCCCGGAAAATCCTTGAGCACCTGGGAGACCTGCAGCATCGCATGTCCGGTGCCTAGCGCCTCTTCCTGAACGATGTAATTGAATTTCGGGCCCAGATGGGCTCGCACATCGTCCTGGCGATAGCCGACTACCACATAAATGTCCTCGGCCCGAACAACCTGCAGCGCATTCTGTACGACGCACTGCAAAATGCTGCGCTCGCCCAGCGTTTGCAGCACCAGCGGCTCGCCGTTGGCTGTGATAGCTTCCTTGCCTGCCGCCAGAATAACGGCCTTCAGGCCTGCATGGGTCCCGACGGATATGGGGTTCATCGTTTCTGCTTCCCGCTCCTTGATCATTGCGATACTCCTCATGAGTCTTGCCGTGGACTACCCTTGCGTCTCAGCTAATCGCGGCGGCTGCGCGTGTTCTCCAGCGGTGATCGGAATGAAGCGCGAGAGAACCAGCGCGGGAACGGAGCAGCAGACCGCCCAGATGAAAAAGTGTTGGTAGCCGAGCCGGCTCTGAATCCATCCACTCACCGCGCCCGGCACGATAAAGCCGAAATTCATCAGCGAGTTTGCAAAGGCGTAGTGAGCGGTCTGGTATTTGCCGGGCGCAATCTCTTGCATCATCAACAGAATGATGCCCACGAAGCCGAAGCCGTATCCGAACTGTTCCACCGCCAGAGCCGCGGCAACCACCCATGGATTGGTGGGCAACACCTGGCTCAGAAAAACGTAGGAGAACAACGGCAAAGCCAAGGCAAGCAGAAGCCATGTCAAGGCGCGCTTCAAGCCCAGCTTAGCGGCGAAGTATCCGGCGACGATGCTTCCGAGAAGGACACCCCAGCCGACAAAGCCGTAGATTGTTCCTACCTCCGTGGGACTCAGCCCCAGGCCGCCCTTGGCACTGTCAACAAGAAAGAGCGGGCCGACCTTCATCACCTGGCCTTCGCCCGCACGATACAGGAAGATGAAGATCAGATACAGAAATATGTTCTTCTTTTTGAAAAAACTAACAATTACGTCGCCGAAGGTTCCGGCCATCTGGGCCACGGATTCAGTTTTTCTTTCTTCTCCGCCCGCGGGCAACATGCGCGCGTGATAAAGGCTAAGCGCGAACAGTACTAGCCCGACGATGCTGAAGGCTATCATCCAGGCGTGCACTACCGGGGCAGCGGCGTGTGCACGCGCGAATCTATCGGTGAAAAGGCCGACCAGCCACAGCAAGGCGCCCATCGAAAAGACCCGCGCCAGGTTGTAGCATGCGCCCTGCCAGCCGATATAAGCTGCCTGCTGCTTTGAAGTGAGCGAAGCGATGTAGACGCCGTCGGCGGCAATGTCGTGAGTCGCGGAACAGAACCCGATCACCACGAAGATGGCCACCGAGTAGCGAAAAAAATCCGGCATGCTCAAAGATAGGGAAAGCAGCACCAGACTCAGACCGCCCAGCAGTTGTGTGCCCACTACGAAAAACTTCTTGGTTTTGTACATCTCCAGCATCGGACTCCACAGCGGCTTCAGAGTCCAAGGCAAGGACAACATGCTGATGACCAGTGTGGTTATCGTGTTGGCCACGCCCATCTTCTTGTAAAAGACGAGCGCCAGGAAGTTGACTACATAGAAGGGGATGCCTTCGGCAAAGTAGAGGGTTGGCACCCACGAGACAGGATGCTGGCGGTTAGACCGCTCATCTTTGATCGTGCTCCTGGCGGTCATGAATATCCTTCTCTCTAAATGGTCTTCCGCGGCGTAAATGCGCCAGTTTCAGGCAATTTGCTCAGCAGCAACAACTCATCTCTTTGCCGCATGGCGCCTCGGGCACATCTGGAAAAACGGTGGTTCGAACGATACCGATTATACAAGGAAAACTGACCGAAAGATAATAAAATGGTCAAATATGTGGCCATTATCACCATCCACGCCCAGTAGATGCTGCTTGGCACACTGCATCGCGGCTGGATTATCAATTTGATCGGCCTCACAGTTCGCTGAGTTGCGGAACGCCGCATGAATTTGCGCGACAGTGGACCTTTGCTTTGCATTCCCGTTTTTCCACGCCGGGCAGCAGAGCGGACAATTTGAGTATTACGTGGACGTGAAAGTCTACGAGACTTTCACGTCCACCAGTCAAACCGGAATCTGGCCCTTCGATCAAGGCCCGCAGTTCGTGATTCTGAACCTCGCGGTAGGCGGAACCTGGCCCGGCAATCCAAACTGCACCACTATTGGCTCAGTCGCTCGCGCGCAGCTTCCAACACCGTGTCTTTTCCGGCGCGCAGATCTTCGACCGTGGGCTCAACCTCGACGTCGGGCTTGATGCCTACGCCTTCCAATGGCGACCCGTCGGGAAAGCTGACCCGCTTGACTCCAACCATGACCATCATTCCCTGCCCCAGGTCGATCATGGTAGCGTTGCCGGTGCTGCCTCCGGTAGTCTGGCCGACGATCAAAGCCCGATGTGTCACCTTGAACGGCATCACGAAGTCTTCGCAAGCCGAGTAGCAACCGGCATCGGTCAGGATGGCCAGTTTGCCGGTGAAGACATCCTTTGCCGGCGGATGGACCGGGCTCATCCAGGTGAGAGTCGACCGCTCGAAAGGCTGGTAAGCCCCGTTGCCCTCCGCAGCACGAAAGCGAAAATAGGGCATTTCAACCGGAGTCGATTCCGTCCACCACTGAGAAGGCCGGTCCATCAGGAATGAGGTCAAATCCGAAGGAGTGGAGCCACCGGGTTCACCGCGCACGTCCACAATAATCGCCTGTGCTTGCCGGTACTCATTGGCCAGCTCGACTGCGCGCTTTTCAAAGTCCGGGCCCAGGAGGGTATGAATGCGAATGTAAGCCACTTTGCCGGGTTCCAGCCAGCGGCCCTCGGTGTCGAGCGACGCGCCCTTGAGAGTGCGTCGATCGATGGATACTTTCTTCCCGTCCGACAAGGTGAGAACGAACTGCTGCGGGAAAAGGTGGGCATAGGGCGTGACGATGGTCATGCGCGCAAACAGCAGATGCTGTGCTCCCGCTTCGGTGGAGGCGGAAATCACGCGGCCGCAGTCCTGCACAAATTGGTCAAATGTGCGGTCGCCGATTTTGTCGATCACGTCGCCGGGGTTGAGGCCGGGACTCATGCTCTCAGTAACCACCCACTGCCCGTGAACCGATTGAGCGAGGAACGGCAGCTCGCCGCCTTGTTGGGCCACCGCCATATCGATGAACACTGTGTGAGCATTCTTGAAAGCGGCAAGGAACTCCATCCCTGCCAGGCTGAATGTCTTGCGGTCCTGGCTGGCGATGGCCTTGTCCAGGTAAGCGCGATAGGCTGCGTCCACGTCAAGATTCGGGGCGTTCTGAGAATGAGCAAAGTTTTCCAGCGATGCATAGACTCTGCTGGCCACATAGACACGCTGGTTCAGGGGCGGGGCGGGCAGGATCGAATCGGCTTTTGGTTCTTCGGCAGCGAAGACCTGCGAACACGCAAGAAGCGCAAAAAGGGCAACGAGCTGCAAGCCGGAAGCAGCGCGGGAAAATCTGACTTTCATGGTTTTGTCCTCTTTATTTACTTACGCTTGGGTGTTCGGATTTGTTCCTTGAACGTGATATTTGAGTGCTCGAGTGGTTGCCTTAGTCCGTGCATGCAGTGCAACAAGATTCTGAATGACGAAAATGTCTTCTCCTCGCTACATGGTCTTCCCGGGGCTAAAGCCCATTGTCTTTTGGCTCTTTCGGCGCGATCGAAATCTTGCCCCTTCAAAACAATGAGTATTTCCGCAGTCTGTGAAGTCGTGCCTTGACATAAGGGTGGTGAGTTTTGGCATTTACCACAATGAACCTGTTGACATTCTGCCTATGATGCGCCAATCTATAGGTGGACAATCAACAGGAGGGCGGCTGTGCCGGAAACCAAATCGGATGTTTTGCAGGGAACGCTTGATCTGATGGTGCTGAAGACGCTGGAGTCGATGGGACCGCTGCACGGCTACGGCATCGCGCGGCGCATCGAACAAGTAAGTGCGAACTCGCTCAGTCTCAACCAGGGAACCATCTATCCTGCGCTGCTGCGGCTGGAACAGCGAAGGTGGGTCAAGGCCGAGTGGGGCATTTCGGAAACCGCTCGCCGCGCCAAGTTCTACTCGCTGACGCGCAGCGGACGAAAGCAGATTGAACAGGAGACCGAAAACTGGGAGCGCATGGCCGCCACCATGGCGCGCTTTCTTGCACCGTCGAATTAGGAGGCGAATATGGATTGGACTCGCATGCTCTTCAGCCGCTGCGCGGCGCTCTTCCGCGGCAAGAAGCTCGATGCCGATCTGGATGAAGAGTTGCGCGCGCACATCGATATGGCCACGGAAGAGAATCGCCTGCGCGGGATGAACGAGCAGCAGGCACGCACGGCTGCTCTGCTCGCGTTTGGCGGCATCACGCAAATCAGCGAGAGCTACCGTGTGCAACGCGGCCTGCCTCTGGTCGAAGAGGCCGCTCGCGACATCCGCTATGCCGTTCGCCAACTGCGCAGGTCGCCCGGCTTCGCGCTCACCGCCATTCTTACTCTTGCGCTGGGTATCGGCGCCACTACATCGGTCTTCAGCGTGGTTGATGCGGTTTTGCTGAAACCGTTCGCCTTTCGCGAGCCGGAACGCCTCGTGGTAATGCGCGAGGTTCAAGACGAGGAGCGCGGCGAACGCGTATCGATTCCCGACAATTACCGTCATTTCATGCGGCTGAAGAACGATTCCAAGACTATCGAGGACGCGGCGATATTTCAGCAGTGGGGAATGAGCATTTCGCCGACGGGCGAGCATCCGCACATTGTGGGCACGGTAAAGGCTTCACCCAATCTGTTTGCAGTGCTCGGAGTGCAGCCCATGCTGGGCCGCGGCTTTGTGAACGGCGATGCGCAGAAGGGCTCCGATAACGTGGTTGTGTTGAGCTACGAAGGCTGGCAAACGTTCTTTGCGGGCGACCCAAAAGCGGTGGGACAAACGTTGCGGGTTGGCGGCGAGCTGAGCACGGTGATCGGTGTGTTGGGGCCGGGCGTGCGGTTCCCGCAGATTCCAATGGGGCAAATGATCGCATTTCAGGAGACAGCGCGCGATGCTCTCTTGTTTCAGCCGTGGGCGCCGAGTGAGCGCGACCTGAACGCAGATATGGGCAACTTCAATTACAAGGCGATCGCGCGGCTCAAGCCAGGCGTGACGTTGCAGCAGGCCAACGCGGAATTGGATGGGCTGCAGAAGGCGTACACGCTTTCAGCGCATCTGCCCATTCATCTGGGCGCAGCGCTGACGCTGCTTGGCAAGGATGTGGCTTCCGGCGTAAGTGGTGCGCTGTGGCTGCTGTTTGCGGCAGTCGGCGCGGTGCTGCTGATTGCCTGCGTGAACCTGGCTAATCTGCAACTGGCGCGCGCGGTGAACGCGGAAGGCGAAACCGCGGTGCGGGCCGCACTGGGCGCGAGCCGCGGCCAACTGGTAAGGTCGCGCCTCACCGAGAGCCTGGTGCTGGCGTTGGCAGGCGGCGCGGCCGGAGCAGTGCTCGCGTTTGCCGGCGTGCGTCTCTTGCTTGCATTGGCGCCAGCCAATCTTCCGCGCCTCGATGAAGTAAGGGTGAGCCTGCCGGTACTTGCATTCAGCGCCGGCTTGTCGATTGCAGCGGCAATCGCGTTCGGCATGTTGCCGGCGCTGCGCTCGCTTCGCGTTGCGCCGCTAACTGCGCTTAAGGGAAACCAAACACGCGCGGCCAATACGCAAGACGGCCAGCGCACGCGCGGCATTATGGTGGCCGCGCAGGTGGCATGCACCGTGGTGCTGCTCATCGTCACGTCGCTGGCGCTGCGCAGTTTCTCCCGTCTTATGGGTCAGAATCGCGGCTTCGATTCCAGCCACGTGACGCTCGCGGAGGTGGATCTGTTCGCACCGCAATACGCCGATTCCTCAAGCAAAATGAAGGCCATGAAGCTGAGCTTTACTGACCGGACACTGACCGCTCTGAATCAACTGCCCGGCGTGCAATCGGTGGCACTTACCAGCGTTGCGCCGCTGACCGGCGAAACGTGGGTGGATACTGTTTCCCGGCCCGACCATCCTGTACCACCTGCGCAGGAGCCAGCGATCAATGTGCGTTGGGTTAACCCGGACTACCTGCCAACGATGCGGATTCCAATGATTTCCGGGCGCAACATTTCCGTGGCTGACCGAGCGAATCCGTATGTCGTGCTCATCTCGGAGAGGACTGCGCGCGAAGCATTTGGTGAGGAAGATCCGGTGGGAAAGAAGATCGGCGCCCTCGTTCCGGACGACAACCACCCGATGACCGTCATCGGAGTGGTGGCGGATGCGCGCATCAATGGGCTTAAAGATACAGCCGCCATGGCATACGTGCCTTACTGGGCTTTTACGCCGTGGACGCCGTCGTTTATGGTACGCAGTTCGCAGCCGAGCAATGCGCTGATTCCGGAGATGCGGCGCGCGATCTGGCAGATCGATCCGCAGGTGGCCATTCCAACGCTGAAGTCGATGGACGACCAAGTTAGCGACTCGGTGGCGGCCGACCGCTTCCAAACCATTTTGCTGAGCGGGTTTGGCGCGGCGGCGCTGTTATTGGCTTTACTCGGAGTGTACGGCGTTCTTGCGTATTCAGTCTCGCTGCGCCGGCGGGAGTTCGGCATTCGCATCGCATTGGGCTCTGGCAAGAGCGCTCTGATGGGGCTGGTGCTGCGCCAGGCAGCTCAGCCCGTTCTTCTTGGCACAGGCGTGGGACTCGCGATGTCGCTGATCGCGCTGCGCTGGGTGCGCAGTCTGCTTTATCAAACGCCCGTCATGGACCCGCTCGCAGTGGGCGGCAGCGTACTGTTGCTTTTGCTTGCCGCCGTGATCGCCTCGATTGTGCCGGCCCGGCGCGCAGCCTCCACCGATCCGATGCGCGTGTTGAGAATGGAATAGGAGTTGACGCAGGATTGGAGCATGCAAAATCTATCAGTATCCGAAATAAAGGGCGCTGCAGACGCAGCGCCCTTTCAAAACCCATCAATTTCACGAGCTTCCACGCCGACCGCGGGAAAGCTTCGTCGTCTAAGGATCTCTCCCTTGATACCTGAATCGGAGAGTCCTCAGAAGCCCTTCTTAAGACCGAAAGAGAATACCTTCAAATGACTGCCGGCCCCAGCGATAAGAACTGGAGTACTCGTTGCCTGCGCCATCGGAAGCATCATGGAAATTCCTCGTCGCTCGCGCGCTCGTAGCTGCATATCCACGGTTGCCCACCTGGGAAAGTTATTCAACTTGAATGGCTCTACCTCGCTGGTGGACTGATGGTGTTCCATGTAGACCGGCATCGGACTGTTCAGCGCTGAAAGTTGAGCAGCCGCGCTGGGGTCCAGAAGCAAAAAACCCACCAACTTTGAAAGAACCAGTAACTTCGCTTTCGTTGCCGTTGCCGCTTTTGTTGCATGCCGTAGAAACCGTAGGGTTATCATATTTCGGTTCCCCTTGAGTGGCTTGTTGCCTTTCGTCCACTTAAACTCGGTTTCGGTCAACACCGCAATTTCAACTGCTTACCCGGCGGCCGAAGGAAAGACTCGCCGATTAAGGATTTCCCCCGGCCGCCGGAATTAGAACCTCTTTTGCAGTCCGATCGAAGCTGCCTTCAGGTGAACGCCGGTCCAGCAGTGAGGATTGGAGTCCTCGTTGCCTGCAGTATCGGAGGCATCATGGCAGTCCGTCGTTACGCCGCGCCCGCCTGCTCCGAGGTCGAAGTGGGCATATTCATCGTTGTAGGTTCCCGCCCAGTCGGTATAAAGCACCAAACCGTCACCGATGCGGTGCCTGTAGGCGATGGTGTACATGTCGGACTGGTTGTTTACTCCCCGGCCGGCCGTCATATCATTACCCGCCGCGTCATAAGGCGCCTCGTTGAGGCAATCGGCGTGCTGGCAGGGATCGCCTGGCGTGCGGTAGGCGCGCGCCCAGCCGATAGAGAAGCTGTCGTATTTTCCGATGGCCTGTGTGACCGCGAGCCAGCTACCCAGCCGCTGCCGTTCATTCTGCCATTCCAGATAGCCCGGAACATAGCGGTGCATATCCTCGACGATGGCGCTGACCACAGTCCTCTTCTTGAAGAATCCATACTGGATTCCAATCTTGCCTGCGTCCTCGTCGGCCACAGAGCCGTTGTAGAAGGGAGTTGGCACCCAAAACAGATAAGTGGAGGGTTCGGAGATAAACGTGTCACCCGGCTGCAAGTTGTAAGAAGGATCATTGGTGGTGATCGGCCCGGAGTAAAGCGATGGATAAGCGCCCGAATAAAGGCCGGTGAGATCGCTCTGCCGATTGACCTTCATGTGGCGCTCATAGGCCGCGGTGATGTACAACGGCTCCTTGGTATACGACACATTGCCGCTGACCACGTCGCTGAAGCTGCCGTCGTTGCAGCCAATGGGAGAGAGGCCGCCGTCCCCTGGATTGTCGCCGCCGTTGCAATCGGGCTCACCGGCGGGGATATTGTCGCTGTCGCCGGCGCGGTTTTGTCCCGGCGAGAAGAGTGCGTTGAAGTTAATTCCGTGCAGGTTGGGTGAGGTATACCAGAGCGAGTGGTCGAGCCGGTAGCCGAATTCCACCCGGTTGTCGCCGCCGGTGTTGCCCATGACAACGCCGTAATCGCCTTCCATGCCGGAAAAGGGATTCATGCGCGAGGTGGACTGTTTGTACGGCGGGTCCGTCTTGCCGATCAGTATCGCGCCCCAGCCCTTTTTCCCGAGCCCGATATAGCTGTTGCGTGTGAACAGTGTGCCGTCTACAGTGTCCTGCTCCTGGCTGTTGCTTTCGTGGAGTCCCGGTGCGGTCGAGATATTGATCCCAGTCTCCAGTTGATAAATGAAGTTGACGCCATCGAAATCGGTCCCTTGGATTCCGCGCACGCCAATGAAGGCCAGGTTGGTGGAAATATCCTCCATCCAACCACCATCGCCCACCGGAGGAGCGCCGGCGCTGCCCAGATTTGCGCCGTTGAGATGGCTGAACCCCTTGGTCGCGTCGTCAAACGAGACATCCAGATTACCGTAGACGGTAATTTCTCCGCCCTTGGTGTAGAAGGTCAGGTCTCTGCCCGGCTTTCTCTCAAAAAACTTATGCTTTGCCTCTTCCTTGGGCGTCGGCAGCTTGGCTCCGAGGGTCAGGTTGTAGACAGCATCAGGAGCAACTCCACTCGCCGATGGCGTGGTTGAACCGGGACGGGTACCCGGGGCAGCGGGACTGGGAGCTTGCGCATTACCTATCAATTGAGACTTTGGCTGTGCGCTGGCACTTGGGGCGGTTTCCGGCGCACCCTGAGCGGCAGCAGCTTTGAGTGCTGAAGCATCTCGCTGAGCTGATTCTTCCTGTGCTGCCGCGGTTGACGAAGCGCTTGATGCGGAGACGGGCGCGGCTTGCAGCTGCGCTTTCACGTCGGCAATTTCCCGTTCAAGCTTCTCGATCCGATCGAGGAGAGCGCTTTTATCGATCGGGGCCTGAGCATTCGCAACAAGCGGCGTCCCCGCAAAGAGTGCGACAAGACAAAAGGAAATTGCGAATCTTGAACGTCCAACAGGGACTCCGAAGATTCCCCGCCAAAGGATTGTTGAGAGGTGCTTCATCGTTTGCGCTCCAGTGAAAAACCTAGAAGTATGCGGTTGCATCCGCACTCGGAAACCTGTAGAGTCCGCGGCGTCGGCCGGTGTTTTCAGAACAGACTCTCAGTTAGCGGAGTCCTTTCGATTCACATTGAATTTGTAAGTCAGCCCCAAATACGCCAACGTCAACGGAGCACCGAAGTTTTTCTTCACCGCCAATGTAGCGCTCTCGATCATCATCGTGCCCGGCGTAAAGTGACCTACACCGGCATTCAGCGTCATGTTGTTGCGCAGGAAAGCATACTGGCCCGATGCATCGAACTCCCTGCCGATGTCATCGCTCTTGAACCCTGCAGCCGCCGGCGTTACCTTAGCCGACGCCGAACCGCTATACACGCTGTCATGGAGACTGGCGACCTGTAGCCACTCTTGCTGGAACAGCACCGCCAGATGTTTGGCCGGCGCCATGTCCAGATTGATTCTCTCTTGCTTGATGTTCTCAAAGCCGAACAAATCGATCAGGCCGAAGGCGTTGTGGTTGCTTGGATACAGCTGATCGAAGGTGCTTATCTTCGTCGAGGACGATGTCTTATTTGGATTTCCAGAGGCGTAGTCGTACTCGCCTGCCAGACGCGGCTTCCAGTCGATATGTTCCGCACTATAGCCGGCCTTCACGACGCTTGCGGAAGAGCTAATCGAATCGTTCGAATAGCTGCCGCGCTGCAGAGCTCCCAGCACGTCGAAGTAGATCCCGCCCAGGTATTTTCCCGATACTTCGGCGCCCGGTGTCGCTTCTTCCAGAGTGCCCTTTATGCCCTGCTGGCTCGTTACCAAGGGAAGGGACTTGTAATACACAAAGGGCTGAACGACCGTATGCGGGACCCAAGTCGTGATGGTCCCTACCGCGCCGTGAAAGGTCAAACCAGCGCCGTGTTTATCCAGAGATGATGGAGCAACAGCGACAACCGAAGTGCTGAACAGATCCAGCCGGTTCTTGTCCCCGAAGCGCCCTACAAATCCATCCCAGGTGCGGCTATCATTGGTCCAGTTGCTGATACCCACCAGCCGCTCGTTGCCGTATCTTAGCTCTTGCCGTCCGGCAAAGATCTTCACGTCCTTGTTGTGGTACTCCAGGAATGCCTGGCGGTCATCGAATACATCGCGTTGATTAGGTGACTGCCAATATATCGGCAGGCCCAGCGCGTGGGCGTCCACAAATTGGAGATACCCGGTAAGATGCTTGGTTGGCCGCAGTTCCAGCCCGCCCCAGACTCGCGTCAGGACGTATACCGCGTCGTTGCCCTTGGTATAGGTGTCGGAACTCTGATTTTCCTCGCGTGCCCGCAACTGCATATCCAAGGTTGCCCACTTGGGAAAGTTATTGAACTTGAATGGCTCTACCCTGCTGATGGGCTGTGGATATTCCATATAGACTAGTGACGCACTGTTCAAGGCCGATTGTTGAGCGATTGCCCCGTGGGCCAGAAACAAGCAGCCCGCCAACTGTGAAAGAACTAACAGGTTCGCCTTCGTGCCCGTCGCCAATTTCGTTGTATGCCGCAGAACTATTTGTAAGAGGTGCTTCATCGTTTGCGCTCCAGTGAAAAATGTAGAAGTTTGCGATGCGCTGTATTGGGCATCGTGCGTTCGACCGTTCACCTGCGCCGCAACCCTCAGATGACTGCCAGTTGCACCCATATCGGCATTCGCTTGAATCGGTTTCAAGCTTGAGTGTGGTATCCGCGCAATCAATTGGAAACAAGGTTGATGCCGAGAAGATCAATTCAATATGGGCGATTCGGAACTGCGAATTGAAATAATCGGCAATTCGGCCGATAAGTGTTCAGAATGAGTCATCCTCTGTCCGCATTTCAGTGGAAAGATGTCTTCAACGGGATTAAGGAGTTTGTCTAGTGAGCCAAACATACGATCTGAAAATGCTAATCGAATCAACAATTACGGCCAAGGGACTGGACGCGACGGATGTGCGAGGCAAGATCGCGCTCAAGGCAGGTCGATTGCTGACGTTTATTAATCCCACGACTCCAGATGACCCGGCGGGCGTGGAAAAACTCAAACAAGCTATTAAAGATGTGCTGAATATCAGCGCGTGAGGAGTCTCAGGATGAATTACAAGTCTATTCAAGCAAAGGTCTTAATCGCGCTGGTTATCTGTGGTGTACTTGGCACGGGCTGCGTTGTGGGACTGATGCATTACTTCACGGTTGAAAACTCAAAAGCTCTGGGCGTAGAAGCGGCCACGGGTTCACAAAAGCTATTCACGATTTTGGAAGCCAGAGAAATCAGCAAGATGACGGCTGTGAGTGATGCTCTGTTCGCGAACACCCAGGTTCGAGATGCCTTCGCGGCCAAAGATCGCGACCGTTTGCTGGCGTTGACGGCGCCACTCTATCCGCAATTGAAGAGCGAAGGCATTACGAACTGGATGTTTCACACTCCAGAGCCTGATATGACCGTCTTCCTTCGTCTTCACAACCCCGCCAAATTCGGCGACCACCTGAACCGGTTTTTCGACAAGGAAGTCGCACGCACCCATGCCCTCGTGTCCGGGAACGAGTTGGCCAGGGCCGGCTTTGCAGTGAGAATTATCCGGCCCGTCTATGATTCCAAAGGCGCGGTGACTGGCTATGTCGAGCTTGGTGAAGAACTCGACCCGTTCATGCGCGCATTGAAAAGCCAGACCGGAAACGAATACGGACTCCTGCTGAACAAGAAATTTGTGGACAGGCAGTTCTGGGCGGATTCGAGCGCTACCTGGAAGCGACGCGATAATTGGGACGACCATGCGGGGTTTGTGATAGAAGGCAAGACCACCGCCAATGACAATATCATTCAGTTCCAGGGAGACCTGGCCACGATACCCGAACAAGGCACGGTGCTGGAGCAGTATCAGGACGGAGCTTCCCACTTTGTCCGCGGCATTTTTCCAATCCGTGACGCCGCGGGGAACACCGTAGGCGCGATGTTTGTCGTTCGGGACATTTCAGACGTTTACGCCGCGATGCGGAGAACGCAGAATATCCTGCTTGGCCTGACTTTTGTCTCTCTTGTGGGCGGCATTGTTTTGCTGCTGCTATTGCTCAACCACTTCATATTCAAACGCCTGCAACGCATCCTTACGGCGGCCACGCGGTTGGTTGGCGGAGATTTCGAAACTCCAATCAGGACTGACTCCGACGATGAGGTCGGAAAACTGGAACAGCTCTTCGAGCAGTTCAGGAATATCTTCGTGAGCGTACTGGCGGAGATGTCTGAGGCGCAGACAAAGAAGTAGCCTCGAGGAGTTGAATTCAAAGCAATGCGGTGAATGAAAGACTTTACAAACCAAGAGGCCATCCCCGGCGGGATGGCCTCTTGGTTTGTAAGCGACTAGCCGTTTATTTCGCTTCGTTCCTTGCCATGGCCTTCTCGGCCAGCACCTTGTGGGCGTGGTCTTCGAGAGCCTGGGCTTCGGGCAGGTACGTGAGGGCTTTCTGAATCTCAGGGTCCCAGTCGGCGCGGCTACGCAGGCCTTCAGACTCGCCAAACTGAATGGTGAAGATTTTGTCCTTGATGCTGATCTTCAGCCAGTCCATGCAGCTGTTCAGATCAGCCTCGGTATAGCGTATGTCCTGGCTTGTGAGAAATTTCTTGAACTCCGCCAGCACCGAGGCATCAACCTGGAAGTTCTTGTCCACAGTGCGATTGGCCAGATAAACCGGGGCGAAGTGAAAGAAGACGTCCTTATAAAGGAGCGAATCCTGGAAGCGGTTGTCTTTGATGCTGTCGATTTTTTCGTCGGGCGTAATGCCACCGCCGCCGTAGACAGTGCGGCCGGAATCAGTGAGTTTGACCTCGCGATTGGCGGCGTCAGTCGGCTGCGCGCCTCCGTGGCTGTAGTAGTCGTAGAGCGAGACACCGGAGTAGTTACGCTGGATGAGGCGACCCGAAGGCGTGTAGTAGTGATACGTGGTGAGCGCCAGCGCCATGGAGTGGTCGGCCATATCGTAGACGGTCTGCACAAGGCCCTTGCCAAACGTGGTTTCGCCAACGATGAGAGCGCGGTCGTGATCCTGCAATGCGCCGGAGACGATCTCAGCGGCCGAGGCCGTGCCGCGATTGACCAGCACGACGATGGGGAAGGTCTTGCCGCCGTTGCCGTGGTTAGCAGTATAGACCTGGTCAGGGAATGCGCGCCCGCGCTGCGAGACGATTCCCTGCCCCTTGGCGAGCAGGTGGTCGCAGACTTCAACGGCTTGGCTCAGCAGACCGCCGGGGTTGCCGCGCAGGTCAAAGATCAGCCCCTTCAGGTTGCCGAAGCCGTCGATGTCGTTGTCAACTTCTTCCGCAGTGGTTTCCTGGAACTGCGAAAGGTGAATATAGCCGACGCCCGGGCGAATTTGATAAGCCAGATCAACGGATGGGTGCGGAATCTCATCGCGAACGAGGTCAAAGACCAGCGGCTTGGGCTGGCCCTCGCGCAGCATGGTCGCCTGCACGTGGGTGCCTTTGGGGCCTTTTAGGGCCTTGGCCACTTGATCAGAAGTGGTGAGCCCGTCAGGATTCTTGCCATCTACGGAGACCAGCTTGCTGTCTACCGCGTAGATAACGTCGCCGGGATGGATGCCAGCCCTGAACGCGGGCGCACCTTCTGCGGGATAAACGACATAGACTTTGCCGTTCTCCGGCACGATGGTCATGCCGACGCCATAGTAATGACCGCGCTGTTCCTCGCGCATCCGGGCGTAGGCCTTTGGATCGTAGAAGTTGGAGTGCGGGTCGAGCACGCGCAGCATGCCGGGAATTGCCCCGTCGTAGATGGCGGTGTCGGCCTTGTCGCCGCTAATCGGCTCGGCGTAGTTCTCTTCAACCAGCGCGTAGACGTTGGTGAAAGACTTGAGGCTGTCACGGAGCTGGCTTTCGTCTGCCGAGGACTCAGCTCCCACCTTGCGCTGCAAAACGCTGCCCACGACGGCGCAGACGGCAAAAAAGAGGACCACTGTGAAAAGAGCGCGGCGGGCGCGGGGAGTCATATGCGGGAACAACCTCCGGACTGCGGTGCGGCATACGCTCGGAAAGCGCCGGAAAACGGCAGTCTTAGGCCTAAAGTATACCACTGGAGCATTTGACGCTGGCCGAGGGGGTTCCGGTAGCCGCGGGGCGGGCTAAAACCCGGAGCTTTAAGGAAATAAGTGCGCCGGCGAGGGTGGATTCGCGCGTCCAGAATCGCTTTGCCGCTCCCGTGGCATTTACAATGAGGTCTAAGCAACAGGGAACAATTCGTGGTGCCCTGCGGTGTCCTGACCCTATGACTTTTAGACTTTTTCGCAATTCGGCGGCATTCGTGTTTGGCACATTGCTGCTCGCAGGTTTCGCATTGGCGCAATCGCACCCGGCCGCGCCGCAGAGCCCTTATGGCGGCACCACGGTCGAAGAGATCGTTGCCCGTGTCAACGACCAGATCATCACGCGCTCAGATTACGACCGGGCGATGACCGAGCTGGATGCGGAGGCGCGCCAAAAAGGCGGATCGATGCAGGAGATTTCCGCTGCGCACAAGGATCTGCTGCGCAACCTGATCGACCAGCAGCTCTGGATCTCCAAGGGCAAGGAACTGGGCATCACCGGCGAAACCGAGCTGGTGAACCGCCTGAACGAGATCCGCAAGCAATACAACCTGGAGACCATGGAGGACCTGGAAAAGGCCGCCAAGGAGCAGGGAGTTTCGTTTGAGGATTTCAAGGCCAACATCCGCAACGGCATTATCACCCAGGAGGTGATGCGCCAGGAAGTGGGCAAGCGGATTCAGTTTACCCCCGGCGAGGCCGAACGCTACTTTGAAGCGCACAAGCAGGAGTATGCGCAGCCGGAAAGCGTGAGCCTTGCTGAGATTCTTGTCAGCACCGCCACGCCTGCCGCTTCGGCAACGCCGGGCGCTGCGCAGCCGGATGAAGCGGCAGCGCTGGCCGCGGCTCAGGCCAAAGCGAGCGACATCGAAGCAAGACTTCATGCCGGCGGCGACTTCAGCCAGTTGGCAAAGTCGTTCAGCGACGGTCAAACCGCGGCCGAGGGCGGCGATCTTGGTCAATATCGCCGCGGCGCATTGGCCAAGGTGCTGGAAGACCAGACCTTCGGGCTCAAGGCCGGACAGTATACTGAGCCGATTCGCACGCGGCAGGGCTTCGTAATTCTCAAGGTGGTCCAGCATATCCCCGGCGGCGTACCAGCATACAAGGACGTAGAACAGCAGGTGGAGGAAAACTTTTACATGCAGCGGATGGAACCGGCCATGCGCGGCTATCTGACCACTATGCGTGAGCAGGCCTTCATCGACATCAAGCCCGGCTATTCCGACAGCGGCGCCAGTGCGAAGGAGACCAAGCCGATCTACAGCGCCTATGTGCCGCCCGCGCCGAAAAAGAAGAAGAAGGTGCAGCGGACGCGCTTCCGCGAAAACACACGCAGCTACCGGCAAAAGGCGCACGCGGAACCTGTCTCTGAAACCGCGCCGGCTCCCGAACCAGTTGCGGCTCATGCGAAGAAGGGCAAGAAGGGCTCAAAAACTGAGCGGGCCGAGCAGAAGCCGGGCAAGAAGGAAAAGATTCGCCTTGGCCATGCGCCAATCAAAACCCTGCCCAGCGCGCCGCAAACCAAGACTGAAGACGCGGGCGCGGGTGAGGAGCAGCCAACACAAACAGCGAGTTCCGGCCAGGAGCCGGTGAATCCGCTGGAACCGGCAAGGCCGACGCAGAAGACCCGCTTCAGCGAGCGCGCCAAGCAGGCCAAACAAGCCAAGCAACCCAAAGGAACACCGAAGGTAGATGCTCTGGCTCCCGAAGCGCCTGACGCTGCCGAAGTGGCTGACAGGCAGACGCAGGCGGGCCCGTTGGGCTTGGCCGGCGATACATCGAAGAAGAAGAAAAAGACGGCTACGACGACGGGCGACAAGACCCGTCTCGCTGACAAGAAGAAGACCCCTGCGCAAGACACCGGCGCCGACCAGACGCTGGGCGCAGCTCCGCAGGCTCCCGCGCCGGCTCCGCTGCCGCAAAAGTAACTTGAGCCCCAGCGACGGGAACCCGCCGCTGGGGCTGATATTCAAACGGTGCAGCTTCGACTTCGTTATAAGAGACTATCTATATTCTTTTGCAGGACCACGCAGAGTCTAAGCAAAATCTTCCCTTTCAGGTCAGCCGCAAACACATAATCGCTGCGCATGAACAGCTGCGGGGTTCTTGGCAGCTGTGGGGCGAATAGTGCAAAATGCATGAGTTCTGCAAATTCTATAATCGGTTGCGCTCCGGCTTTTTGTGCTCGCAGCAGCTGTGGAGGCGTAAGGGAGACTGGATGCATTCTGTTTGGTTTGGCGAGTTTCTGGGGACGCTGGTTCTGGTGCTGATGGGCAACGGAGTCTGCGCCGGTGTCACTCTGCGCAAGTCCTATGCAGCCGACGCGGGATGGATGGCGATCGCTACAGGGTGGGCGCTGGCAGTACTGTGCGGCGTATTGGTGGCGCAGGCATTTGGCAGCCCCGGCGCGAATCTGAACCCGGCCATCACGCTGGCCGTTGCGATCATCAACGGAAATTATTCGCAGTTGGCGAGCTTGTGGTCGGCGCAGTTATTGGGCGCCATGGGCGGCGCGGCGTTGATGGCTGCGCACTATGCGTCGCACTGGAGATTGACGCCCGACCCCGCGGCCAAGCTTGGCATCTTCTGCACGAACGCGGCGGTGCGCAACCCGTGGGTCAACATTCTGAACGAGGCTCTGGGCACAGCGGTGCTGGTGGTGGTGGCCTTCTCGATTTTCTCGCACGGAGTTGCCGCGAACGGTCCGGTGGCGGGAATGGGGCCGTGGCTGGTGGCCAGCGTGGTGTGGGGCATCGGCTTCTCGCTGGGCGGGACCACGGGCTACGCCATCAACCCGGCGCGCGATCTGGGTCCGCGGCTGATTCATTGGCTGCTGCCGATTCCCGGCAAAGGCGGATCGAACTGGAGCTATGCGCTGATTCCGATTGTGGGACCGTTGGTGGGCGGGGCGCTTGCTGGGGTGCTGGTGCGGTTTGCGCATTTGTAGATTCTTGACTTCCGCCTTTTCGCCAAAAAGCGGCGAAAGGATAGGGTACCCGCAAATCACCGAATGAACTCCGCGTTTCGACGCGAGATGTGGGGCGCGCGGAGCGACTGCGACTCAATTAAAAGTTTCTCGGGAAGGTTTCTACTGAGGGCAATTGCATGAAGATCGCCGATCGGATTTTTTCGCTGATTCTCATCCTCGGCGGCCTGCTGCATGGGATGGGATCGTTTGTAATGTACAAGAACGCACACATGACCATGCTGTGGTCGCTCTGCGCGGCGGTGCTGACGCTATTGATTGCCGCCATAAACCTGCTGCGGGTACAGAGGCCAGCGGACCGGCCGCTGGCATGGATTTGTTGTGCGGGAAGCCTTACGTGGGCGGTTGCAGCCTTTACCGCCGGCGTGATGATCGGCAACATCTTCGACTGGAGTCCGCTGATGCATTGGGTTAGCGCGCTTGTCCTGACCGGCTTTAGTTTGAGAACGGCGCTCAGGCCAGGCAACGCGAAGATTCGGAAGCGGCGTTGAACAAATCCCACATCTCTGGAACGAGATGTGGGGCGCGAGCGGATTGTGCACCTATGACCGAGAACGCTCAATCACTCGAAGTCGGGAGTATGGGCTGTAGCTTTTTGCAAACATATCCGACGATATAGTCGTGGCGAGTCGCTTCAACTAAGTCATCATTATTCACAAGATCATTGATAGCATTGTCCACGATCCGCCAGACCGGTGTCCCCTTCTGCGTCTCGTAGGGGCTGACAGATGAAGAGGATTCTGGTGTTCTTGTTTTACGATTCATCCGGCCAGAGAATTCTTTCACTATTCCAAATACGAAGCGACCACCGCCAGTGCGGCGATGGCAGCGGTCTCGGCGCGCAGGATACGCGGGCCGAGCGATGCGGCTCGCCAGCCGTTGGCGTCGAAGAGCGCTTCTTCCGAAGGAGCCCACCCGCCCTCGGGGCCGATGGCAATTTCCAGTTTGGGCGTTTCCGTTCCAGCCACGACTATGGCTTCCTCCACTGCGAAGCGCAAGGTGGTGGTACGCTCCTGCTCGGCCAGCACAATGCACGTAGTGCCGGATTCTGCGCGGGTGGCCTCTGAAGCAGCCCGCACAAAAATGGCCAGCGGCGTCGGTTCGAAGAGGATGGGCACGTCGGAGCGCCGCGCCTGCTGCGCGGCTTCATGCGCAATGCGCCGCCAGCGCTCCGCTCGCTTCCCTGCCGCCGCAGCCAGATGCTTCTCCGTCCGCCGCGCGATCACCGGCGCAATGGCCGCGACTCCCAGCTCGGTGGCTTTTTCGATGGCCCACTCCATGTGATCGAACTTGAAGACGGCCATCACCAAAGTAACGGGCAGCGCTGGATCGGCCTCGAGTTCTGCAATCAGATTGAAGCGGACCTCGTCGTTGGCGACCGCGGCCACCTGCGCGTGAAAGACGTGGCCGCCCGCCACCACGTCGGCTTCCATGCCCGGCTGCGCGCGTAGCACGCGGGTCATGTGCTCGGCCTGCGCACCCACAAGGGTTGCGGTGGCCTCGTCCCAATGCTCTGCAATCCAGCGGCGGCGTGTCATCGATCTCTCCGTCCCATGCGCCTACCAGTGTAATCCCTTTCCCAGAAAAATTAATCTTTCCCCAAAAACACATCAGGGGAGCGCTTGAAGCGTTCCCCTGATGTGTTGCCTTTTGGTTGGATTGCCGCTACTTCTTCTTCTTTGCGGCCTTCTTCGCGGGCGCCTTCTTAGCTGCTTTCTTGGTTGCCATTTTCCTATTCTCCCTTTCGATGCGTTTAGCACCGGTTCTGCAAATGTTATTGCAGTTGAAGAATGTATAGAATCTTGCATCGCAAGTGTCAAGAGAAAAACGACATGACAGTGGAAAAATAGTCAACAATTTTTTGGAGCGCGGAAAAGGGCTTCGCACGTTTTGGATCAGATCACGTGCTTCGATTTGAGCAAAGCGAGCGCGAGACCGGCGATCAAATCATGCCAGGCATGCGCGAAGATGCCTGCGCGCAAGCTGCCACGATGCAACGCCAACATGCTGAAGAGCGCACCGAAGACAGTGAGCAAGACCATTCCGCGCACGCCCTGATACGCATGAGCAGAGCCGAAAAAAAAGGCGGAAGCGAGTACGCCCGCCACCACGCCGCCGCGCGCCCAGCCGATGAATTGGCGCTGCAGATAGCCGCGAAAGACAATCTCCTCTATGAAACCAACGAGCAGGCAGAGCAGCGCCCATGCTGCAATTTCTCTTCCGTTGGCAGGCGCCAATACGGCCAGCGCACGCAGTCTTTCAATTTGTTCAGGATCGGTCGCGAGGGCTTTTTCTGCTTTTCCCGTCTGGTCATTTTGCCCAACGACGTGAGCTGTTTGACGATGAGCGAGCGCCGCTTCAACGCTCGACCAGGCTATGCCGAGCGTGCCGAGCAACATCAAGGAGCAGAACCAGAAGACCAGCGCGAAGACCAGATCCGCTGCGATGGACCGAGCGTCGAAGGAGAACGAGCCGAGCAGCGAGCGCAGTGGAACTCTCCTGAGCCGCAATCCGAGGACGACCCACGCGAGCATGAGCACTTCCATCGCGGCCGAGAAGCCATAGCTCGCGAGCCGGTCAATCGAGCCATGGATGGCTGACAGGCGCGACGCCCCGTGAATGGAGAGCGCGACGATGGCCAGGACCAGAACGATGGTGTGCCATGCGGGCGCAATCGCCACGCGCGCGGAAGAGATCTTCGCCGGCGGGTTCCCGAGCGGGTCAATCGTTGGAAGGTGCAAGTGATTCCTCATCGATAGGATACGCGGTCGGAAGCTGGCGTATATGACAGAACACTCCGGCGGCCAGCGGCTACGGACGGCGACGGGTTGAGGAAATTCTTCACACGACGTGCGACGGGGACTGCCCAACGTGCCTCGGTTTGTGTATCATTTCTGCACTGCGACCCCTTTCGCAGTTTTCAGAGTTCTGCTCTCCCAAGCCATAGCCCGTGCGCGCCACGGGGCGAGAATTTCTGTCTGAGGGTTCGGAAGTTTGAAACTGCTCCTGGGCTGCAACGCGAGAAATTCCCCGAGGAGGATACGAACATGGCAACGGCAACACAATTGCATCCGGGCAAGCTCAGCGAGAAGGTGAGCTTTCGCCCGCGCTATGGCAACTACATTGGCGGAAAGTGGATAGAGCCCGCATCCGGCCAATACTTTGAGAACATCACTCCTATCACCGGAGTTCCCTTCTGCGAGATTCCGCGCTCCAACGCGCAGGACATTGAATTGGCGCTGGATGCGGCGCACGCGGCGCGCGAAGCATGGGGGCACACCAGCCCCACACAACGCGCCATTATCCTGAACCAGATTGCGCAGCGCATGGAAGACAACCTCGATGTGCTGGCGCTGGCCGAGACGTGGGACAACGGCAAGCCGATTCGCGAGACCACGGCGGCCGATATGCCCCTGGCCGTCGATCACTGGCGCTACTTTGCCGGTTGCATTCGCGCGCAGGAAGGCACGATTTCAGAGATCGACCAGGACACCGTCGCCTACCACTATCACGAGCCGCTGGGCGTGGTGGGACAGATCATTCCATGGAACTTTCCCATTCTGATGGCCACTTGGAAGCTGGCGCCGGCGATTGCCGCTGGCAACTGCGTGGTGCTCAAGCCGGCCGAGCAAACTCCCGCCAGCATTCTGGTCTGGGCTGAGTTGGTGGGCGATCTGCTGCCGCCGGGCGTGTTGAACATTGTGAACGGCTATGGGTTGGAAGCGGGCAAACCACTGGCTTCAAGTTCGCGCGTGGCCAAGATTGCCTTTACCGGGGAAACCACAACGGGCCGCCTGATTATGCAATACGCCAGCCAGAATCTGATTCCAGTGACGCTGGAACTGGGCGGAAAATCGCCGAACATCTTCTTTGCCGATGTGCTGCAGGAGGACGACGATTTCTTCGACAAGGCGATTGAGGGCTTTGTTATGTTCGCGCTGAACCAGGGAGAAGTGTGCACCTGCCCCAGCCGCGCGCTCATCCAGGAGAGCATCTACGACAAATTTATGGAGCGGGCACTGAAACGGGTGAAGGCCATCAAGCAGGCTAATCCGCTGGAAAGCGACACCATGCTCGGCGCGCAGGCCTCCAGCGAGCAGATGGAAAAGATTCTCAGCTACATCGACATTGGGCACAAAGAGGGTGCCGAGTTGCTGACTGGCGGCAAACGCGCTCACCTGGGCGGCGACCTGGAAGGCGGCTATTACATAGAGCCTACCGTTTTTCGCGGCCACAATCGCATGAGAATTTTCCAGGAAGAGATCTTCGGACCGGTGGTTTCGGTGACCACCTTCAAGACCGAGGCCGACGCGCTGGAGATAGCCAACGACACGCTTTATGGGTTGGGTGCGGGCTTGTGGACCCGCGACGTAAACCGGTGCCATCGGCTGGGACGCGGCATCCAGGCGGGGCGCGTTTGGATCAACTGTTACCACGCTTATCCGGCGCACGCAGCCTTCGGCGGCTACAAGCAATCGGGCATTGGCCGTGAAACGCACAGCATGATGCTGGACCACTACCAGCAAACCAAAAACCTGTTGGTGAGCTACAGCCCGAAGAAGCTGGGCTTCTTTTAGGCGGTGCGGCGATGACGGAACTTCCTCAACAAGTGTTGGCGACCGATGAGGCCGTTCAGCTAATACGACGGTTGCGCTCGAAGCACGGACCGCTGATGTTTCACCAGTCGGGGGGCTGCTGCGACGGCAGCTCCCCGATGTGTTACCCGCGCGGCGAGTTTCTGATAGGGGATTCGGATGTGCAGTTGGGCGAGGTAGACGGCGAGCCGTTTTACATGAGCCGCAGCCAGTTTGAGTATTGGAAGCATACGCAACTGACGCTCGACGTGGTGACGGGCCACGGCGGAATGTTTTCGCTGGACAATGCCGAGGGTCTGCGCTTTCTCATCCGCTCACGGATTTTCGACGGCGCGGAGATTGGAGAGCTGCGCGCGGCAGGGCGCATCTAACCCCGATGAAGGCGAAGTTTTCAAGCTCAGAAAGCAAGAGGGACGAATGAGGATTGTGCTGATTGTGCTTGGAGTCCTGGGACTGATGGTGGCGTGCGTGGTGGTGATTGGGACCATGCTGCCCAAGCAGCACGTGGCAACACGCAGGGCCGTCATTCAGGCAACCCCGGTGCAGCTGTTCGCCTTAATCTCTGGAAGCCAGACGTGGCGGCCGGAGGTGAAGTCATGCGAGTTAATCGATGGAGAAGCAGGCCGGCATTTTCAGCGGGAGACCTCGCGGCGCGGAGAGACGGTTCTCTACGAGTTGCAGGGGAGTAGGCCTCCCTTCGCCATTGAGCGGCGGATTGCGACCGAGAATCTGCCATACGGCGGAAAGTGGAGCTTTACGCTGGAACCGGTCGATGGAGGAACAAAAGTGCGGATCACTGAAGATGGGCAGGTCTACAACCCGGTCTTCCGGTTTGTTTCGCGCTTTGTGATCGGACAGACGGCGATGCTGGATGCGTACCTGAAGGCGTTGGGAAAGGCTGTGGGCCAGGATGCGCGGATTGAGAACTGAGGAAGATAAAAAGCGGAAGGAGATGGTGGAGCTGAGCGGGATCGAACCGCTGGCCTCCTCGTTGCGAACGAGGCGCTCTCCCAGCTGAGCTACAGCCCCACGACATTCTTATCTTACCAGCGAGCGCCCTATTCCGGAAGGGCCCGCCGCTTGGGCGTTGCGCGTCACTTTGTGATGCGAGCCAATGCCATTGGATGCTTTGGCTGGTAGAGACTCAACTGACTTCCGCCGGGAAGCGGAATCCGGGTAACCGAACCCCAGCTTTCTTCCTTTACTTCCGAACACCGGACGCCCTTTGTCCCGAGCGCCACTATCTCGGTTCGCAGATCGTCGCACATGAGATAGAGTTCGTGCCTCTCTTCTTTTTCGGCAGGATGAACTGCCACTTCAGCCGGAGGCAGAGCGAAGATGAGCCATCCGTGGCCGGCGTCCACGGATTTGAATCCGAGGACGTCACGGAGGAATGCGCGATCAGCAGCCGCATCCCTGCTGAATACGATTACGTGGGCTCCAAAGATCATGATCTTTGCTCCCTTCTCAACAGCCGTATTCTACCGCTCCCGCTCGCCTGCCCCTACAACTGATTCATATTGGCAAGGAATTCGGCGTTGTTGCGGACTTTCTCAAGGCGGCTGATGAGCAGTTCCATGGCCTCGACCGGGGAGAGCGGATTGAGCACTTTGCGCAAAATCCATATGCGCTGCAAATCTTCCTTCGGAATGAGCAGCTCTTCCTTGCGCGTGCCGGAGCGCTGGATGTCGATGGCCGGAAACACGCGCTTGTCCACCAGCTTGCGGTCCAGAATGATTTCCATGTTGCCCGTGCCTTTGAACTCCTCGAAGATGACCTCATCCATACGCGACCCGGTATCAATCAGCGCGGTGGAGATGATGGTCAGTGAGCCGCCTTCTTCAATGTTTCTCGCTGCGCCGAAGAATCGCTTGGGCCGTTGCAGAGCATTCGAGTCAACGCCGCCGGAGAGCACTTTGCCCGAGGGCGGCACTATGGTGTTGTAGGCACGCGCGAGACGCGTGATGGAATCAAGCAGAATCACCACGTCGCGCTTGTGCTCGACCAGGCGCTTGGCCTTTTCGATGACCATCTCGGCCACCTGCACGTGGCGGGCGGCAGGCTCGTCAAATGTGGAGCTGATGACCTCGCCCTTCACCGAGCGCTGCATGTCTGTGACTTCCTCGGGCCGCTCGTCGATGAGGAGCACAATCAGCACGACTTCGGGGTGGTTGGTGGAGATGGAGTTGGCCAGCGCCTGCAAGAGCATAGTCTTGCCGGTGCGCGGCGGAGCGACGATGAGGCCGCGTTGTCCTTTGCCCACTGGCGTCAACAGATCCATCACACGGCCGCTGATGCCCTCACGCACCGTCTCCAGCTTGATGCGTTCCTGGGGATAGAGCGGGGTGAGGTTGTCGAAGAGAATCTTGTTGCGCGTCTCCTCGGGCGACTCGAAGTTGATGGCCTCGATCTTGACCAGGGCAAAATACTTTTCACCCTCGTGCGGCGGGCGGACGTTGCCGCTGATGGAGTCGCCGGTTTTGAGGTCGAATTTGCGAATCTGCGAAGGCGAGACGTAAATGTCGTCGGGACCGGGCAGATAGTTGTAGTCGGGCGAGCGTAGGAAGCCGTAGCCGTCGGGCAAAATCTCCAGCACGCCTTCGGCGAAGATGTGGCCTTCTTTTTCGCTTTGTGCCTGGAGAATCTTGAAGATCAGGTCCTGTTTGCGAAGTCCGCTGGTGCCTGGAATCTCCAGGGTGCGAGCAATGCGTGTCAGCTCAGTGATGTTTTTTTCTTTTAGTTCTGCAATGGTCATGTTCACCTGCGAAAGAGTGAGGATGTGAGTGGGAGTATCCGGAATGGGGAAGTGTTCCGGGAACGTACGGGCGGGACTTCAAGGCTGGCGGCCGGACTGCGCCGCATTGGAAAACTATCCCGAAATCAAGTGGAACACAGGACATCGGAGACGCGCGGCTGCCTTGAAAAGCAAACCGCCAGAAACTGCTGCCTGACTCAACTATACCTTGCGGGATCCCGAGATCAAGCGGCCCGGCGGGTTTCGACCGGCTCGTGAGCGGACGCCACGTGGGACACCGCAGAGCCGGGGTTAGAAGTTTGGAAACGGCCAAGAACTTCATTGGTAGTATCCTGCAGCCGTGTATTCGGCTTGTGCAGCATGCGGGTTGCCTTGCTTGCCAGTTGACAGAGCTGGTAGCGATTGGACACATGAGAGAGTGCCCCAAAAACCAAATCAGAACGCATTTTAGTATCTCCTTAAAGCAAATTGGCTCCAGCCGGACCCCAAGGGTCGTCGGCGGTGCAGCAGGGGCGACAAAAAACACGGACCGCCCCCAAATTTCCACTTCCAAGGCTTAGACGCACAAATCGAGCAACAAGTTCAAAATTCTGACGCACTTTCACAGATTTGGAGCAGGCCTCATGAATTACCAGTGATACAAATTGCCGCCTTGGGAGCCATCCACCCCGCGTTCCCATTCCGGTCGAGATAAACGCACCGGGGCATCAACGAATGAGCCTCAGCTCAATATGATGCGGGAAACGGCAGAAGAGCGCACACAGATAAACCAAAATCTCTGCTCTTTAATGGATAGCAATAATGAATGTATAACGAGTTGACATGTAGGTCAATAGTTATTTAACGGGAGGTAACAGGGAAAAGGGAACAGGGAACAAGGAACAAGGCTGGCAAAAGCATCGACACACAAGTGGTGTAACTGGCTCTATTTGCATGGTTTCCGCTGGGTTTCCAAGGAAGGTTACCTGCAAACAGACTGCCTTATTTCGGGGAAATGGCGCCTATTTCCTATTCCTTGCCCTTTTACGCCCAATAACTGCGGTCGAGGGTGCGGTACTGGATAGCTTCGGCCAGGTGGGCAACGGCCAGGTGCTCGGCGCCTTCCAGGTCAGCGATGGTCCGGGCAACCTTGAGAATGCGGTCGTGGGCACGGGCGGTCAGGCCCTGCTGCTGCATGGCGCGCTCCAGCAGTCGCTCGGCGTCTTCGCCCAGTTCGCAATAGGCGCGAATCTGGCGGGTGGTCATCTGCGCGTTGGAGTAGATTTTCTCGCCGAATTTGCGGAATCTCGCGCGCTGACGCTCGCGGGCGGCCAGCACGCGGGTGCGAATTTCGGCCGAGCCTTCGATGGCAGCAGAGCCGCGGAGCTCCTTGTATTTCACCGCCGGAACCTCAATGTGAATGTCGATGCGGTCGAGAAGCGGGCCCGAGATCTTGGCCACATAGCGCTGAATCATGGGCGGGGTACACATGCACTCGCGGGATTTGTCGTTGAAGTAACCGCAAGGACACGGATTCATTGCGGCCGCCAGCATGAAGCGCGCGGGAAAGCTGAGCGACATGGAGGCGCGCGCGATGGTGACAGTATGGTCTTCGAGAGGCTGGCGCATCACCTCGAGCACGTTGCGGGGAAACTCTGGCAGCTCATCGAGAAACAGCAGCCCATTGTGAGCCAGAGAGACCTCGCCGGGGCGCGGGATGATGCCGCCGCCGATTAAACCAGCATCGCTGATGGTGTGGTGCGGCGAGCGAAAAGGCCGCTGAGTGACTAGGCCGGCAGCCGCGTCGAGTACGCCGGCCACGGAGTGAATCTTGGTGGTTTCCAGCGCCTCTTCAAAGGTAAGCGGCGCGAGAATGGAGGGCAGGCGCTTGGCAAGCATCGTTTTGCCGGAGCCGGGCGGGCCGATCATGAGAATGTTGTGGCTGCCGGCCGCGGCCACTTCAAGAGCGCGCTTGGCTGTCTGCTGGCCGCGCACATCCTTGAAGTCCACAGCAAAATGCTGCAGCTCGCCGAGCAGCGCTTCAGTCGAGACACGATACGGCTCGCGCTGAATCACGCCCACCACCATGGTGTTGAGCAACTCCAGCACATCGAGCAGCGAGGATGCGGGATAAACGTTGACGCCTTCGACGACTGCAGCCTCGGCGGCGTTGGCCGCGGGCAGAATAAGGTTGGGGATATTCTTTTCGCGCGCCAGTATGGCCACCGGCAACATTCCCGGCACGGCGCGCATGGAGCCGTCCAGGCCCAGTTCGCCCACCAGCAAAAAGCGGCTCAGGTCGTTGGTGTGCAGCGCGCCATAAGCGCCGAGGATGCCGACCGCGATGGGCAGATCGAAGCCCGAGCCTTCCTTTTTGAGGTCGGCGGGCGCCAGGTTGATAGTGATGTGCGTGGGCGGAATCGAGTAACCGGAGTTCTTGATGGCGGCGCGGACGCGGTCGCGGCTCTCGCGCACCGCCGCGTCGGGCAGGCCCACGGTGTGGAAGACGTCTTTTTCCGCGACCACGCCGCTATAGTCCACCTCGACATCAATAAGGTTGGCATCGATTCCGTAGACAGCCGCGCTGTGAGCTTTGAAAAGCATGAGGGATGTTTGCAGCGAGTGTAGCAGACGACAGGGATCAGGGAACAGGGATCAGGGCCGCGCTTCAGCCAACTGCGCACCGGACTGGCGATTGAAGTGGATCAGCGCGATCCACTGGCCCTGGTCTTCCTGCTTCCAAACAAGCTCGCCGTGGAGCGCGAGGGCTATGGCTTCCGGCTGCATGTCTTCGTGCAGATCGAAATAGCGCTCATCCATCGCCCTGCTCTTTGGCCCCAGCGTGAAAAGCGGCGAGTGCGGATCGTACTTGGTGCTGAAGACGAGTGCAGCGGAGTATTTTTCCGGCTCCTGAGCGGCGCGAGCGATCTGCGCTTCGGAAAAGTTGTCGATGAGATAGACCGCGAACGGCTGATGTACGTAACCCAACTCCGGACGCTTGAGCTCGTCGCTGAGAGGCCAGACCGAGAGCACAGTAGCGCCGGGATAGCGCTCTTCAAGCTGATGGACGCCGGCCTGCTGGAAACGGATGACGCGCGCGTAGGCAAGATTATCTTCCGGAGCAAAGCCGTAGCGCGGATTGATGAAGAGTCCCAGAATGAAGGCCGCTGCGGAGACGACGGCCAGGCCGTGCCAGTAAGGAACGCGGCGATAGAAGGTGGTAACGACAAGGAGCAGCACCAGGGGGTACATGGGCAGCAGATAGCGAGTGAGCAGCGCGCCGCCCAGGACGCTGAACAGCAACGCGTTGACTAGCAGGACTAGAAAGATGCGGCGCAAGGCTGGCGGTGAGATCGCGGGACGCAGTTGATTCTCGACTCCGTGCTCATCCGCGTCGAGGCGGGGCTCAAGGATTAATGCGGCCACAGCGATCAGCACCGGCACAAAGAGGTTCATGTGCGCGGTGAGATGGAGGATGCGGTGGACGAAGGCGGCCAGGAAGCGCAGCGGCGAGAGATTAGCCTCGGCGTTGTAGCGCAGGAATTCAGGATTGCCGAAGATGAAGCCCTTTTTGACGTAATGGTACGCGTACCATGCGGACAGCGGCAGCGCGCAACTGGCGAGCCATGCGGACTCACGCCACAGCCGGATGCGCGCCATTCCAGACGCGCGGAGGCTCTCAACCAAACTGACAACGGCCAGTGTAAGCGGAATGACGATGGCCGTCTCTTTGCATAACGCGGCCAGCGAAAACCACACCGCGGCGGCCCATGGCCTGCGGTCGCGGCTGGGCAGCGCATAAACCAGCCCCCAGAGCGTGCAGGTGGCGGCGAAGATGTCAGCGTGTGCGAGCGAGCTTTGGGCGAACCAGATGGGATAAATACCGGTGAGCACAACGGTCCAGAAGGCGACTGCTGGCACGCCCACCAGGCGCATTGCCAATCGCCATATCGCCGTAAGCCCGAAGGCGGCAACAATGAGCACAGCTTCGCGCGTCACCTCGGGAAGATAGCCCGAGGCCTTCCACCACAGCGCAAGATAGATGCTGGGCAGCGGCGGATGAGCGTTGGTCGGCGTAGTGAGGGGAATCAGCGAGCCGGAGTGAAAGAAGTCAAGGGCCGCGGGAATGTAGTATCCGGCTTCGTCCCAGTAGTAGGGCAAAGTGAGAAGGTTGAAGTGGGTAAGGTAGAGCGCGGCGAAGATGACCGGAAAGATCATCCACGCAGGAAATGGCGCGTCGGGTCGCGGCTTGATGAGGCTTATCCAGCGCAAGGGTTCCCTCTAGCCTGCATTATGCATGAAGAGTTAGAGCGAGAACCGGATCTGCGCTAAAATGTAGTTTGCGAATCAACAACTTAGCAGCAGAAAAGTGGCTCTCGCTTGACCGATTCTACACCCACACAG
>JBEKSE010000020.1:0-83886 GCA_049517315.1 Occallatibacter sp.
GGCGCCATGCCAATGCCGAACATGGCCACGATGGTCTGGATGCGATCGGCAATGCCGAACAATTGGCCTTCAACGGTCTTCGGGATGCGATCCTCAATCGACGCTGGCGTGTACTGGTCGTAAATGGCCTGCGCTACGCACTCTCCATGGCCCTGTGCGCGCGCATAGAGTCCGCCGATGATGCCTTGCAGTTCCGTAAACTCCTTTACCAATTCTGTTGTGAGGTCGGTCTTGGCGATTTCGGTGGCCTTCCGCAATGCCGCTTCATCGACTTTGATACCACGTGATAAGGTCGTCGTTGCGAGTTTTTTCGCTGCAGCCCAATTATTGTGGGTCTTCCAGGCGTAGCTTCCCAGTTCCTTCTGGAAAGTCACATTCTTCAGGCTCTCAACGCGCTCCGCGAGCGGCGTCTTTTGGTCGACCTCCCAGAAGAAGCGAGCATCCTTGAAGCGAGCACGCAGGACGCGCGCATTGCCGTGGCGAATGATTGCTTCGCCCTCGGCATCCACCTTGATGTTAAGCACGGCCAGAAAATGCGGAGCCAGTTTGCCGTTTGCATCCTCGACCGCAAAGTATTTCTGATGGTCGCGCATGACGGTGACCAGAACCTCTTCCGGCAGCGCAAGATACTCGGGCTCGAAGTCGCCCAGCACCACCGAAGGCCATTCGGTCAGGTGCACCACTGTTTCTATGAGCGGCTCGTCCTCTCGCCAGCGCGCGCCCGGGACGGTCCGCGTTGCCGCGTCCAGAGCTTTTTGAATCGACCATCTGCGTTCGGCCACATCAACCGCCACAAATTCCTTGCGTAGCGCTTCGGCGTAATCTGTGGCTTTGGCCAGGGCTACAGGAGCTTCGCCGTGCAGAATGCGATGGCCACGGCTCGCATTGCCCGCCTTAATGCCGGCGATCTCCAGCGGAACAACCGCCGCATCGAGCAACGCGACAATCCATCGCACCGGCCGCACAAACCGCTCCGGCTTGCCAGCACGCCAGTACATATTCTTCGCCCAGTAGAGGCCAAGAACTTCCTTCGATAACTCAGTTGCCAGCAACTCCGACGCCGCGCGGCCGAGCCGCTTCACCGTCGCGCCAACATATTCACCCTTGGCGCTGGTGATTTTTTCCAGTGCCTCGACTGCAACGCCAGCCTTGTTCGCGAAGGCTTCGGCCGCCTTGGTTGGCGTGCCATCCTTGAAGGCCACCTTCCATGAAGGACCGGTCAGCTGCTCCTCCGTATCGGCCTGGCTCGCAAGCACGCCCTCAACGAGCACGGCCAGACGGCGCGGCGTCGAGTAAGTGGTGAGTTTGGCTCCTGAGGCAAGCAACCGCTCGCGCGTGAGCAATTCGTTCACACGGCGGCCTAACTCGGCCTCGGCTCCGGCAATCATGCGGGCTGGAACCTCTTCCAGCCCAATCTCCAAAAGAAAGTCCGACATTTTTGAGTTCTTTCTGCGTTGTGTTCTGGCCCAATCGGGTCGAACCGAAAAGAGTAAAAGCAACCGCAGGTCCTTCGACTTCGCTGCGCTCCGCTCAGGATGACAATCTACTAGGAGGTTTGCTGCGCCGCATAAACCTTGGCCACGCCTACGGCCAGATTACGAATGCGCCCAATCATTCCGACTCGCTCAGTGACGCTGATCGCCCCGCGCGCATCGAGCAGGTTGAAGAGATTCGAGCACTTTAGCGCTAATTCGTAGGTCGATATGGTCGGGAAGCGCAGCTTTTCCGTCGCTGGGATCTTATTGTCAGAAAGCAGCGAGCTGCCCCGCATCAACAGCGCCTGCGCCTCGGCCTCATAGCTGTTGAAGTGATCCCACAACTTACTCACATCGGCGTCTTCGAAGTTATAGACCGAATACTGTAACTCCTCAGTCAGCCGAACATCGCCATACGTCACGACTGCGCCGGTCTCAGGATCGCGCGCCCAAACCACGTCGTAGACCGAGTCCACGTCCTGCATGAAGGCGCACAGGCGTTCCAGTCCATACGTCAGCTCGGCGCATATCGGGTCGAGATCGAGACCGCCGCACTGCTGGAAGTAGGTGAACTGGGTGATCTCCATCCCGTCCATCATCACTTGCCAGCCCACGCCCCATGCGCCGACTGTCGGGCCTTCCCAGTTGTCTTCTTCAAACTTCAAATCGTGTTTCGAGAGGTCGATGCCGATGGCTTCCAGCGATTGCAGATAAAGCTCCTGAACATTGACCGGCGGCGGTTTCAGAATCAACTGAAACTGCGTGTGGCGGAAGAGGCGGTTGGGGTTTTCGCCGTAGCGTCCGTCTGCCGGACGCCGCGAGGGCTGCGCATAGCCTACCTTGTATGGCTTGGGCCCCAGCACGCGCAGGAAGGTCTCCGGCGCCATGGTTCCCGCGCCCACTTCTACGTCATAAGGCTGCTGCAGGACGCAGCCGCGTTCCGCCCAAAAGCCCTGCAAGCGGAACAAAAGCTCCTGAAAGGTGAGCGGAATGGTCTTTGATGGGGATTCAACCTGGGTGGAAGGCACGGGCAACTCTCTCTCTGATCGGGACTGCGTAGATTTTATCAGCCTTCCCGCGCCTGTCCGCTAATCGATCAGCTCGCGAGCCGCGAGAGCGCCTCAGCCGAGCGCAGTTTGCGCTCCAGATGCCGCTCCAGAGCCTGCAGCGTAAAGCGCCGCAGGTCCTGTGCGCGCCGCCGCGGCCATTGCTCGGCGGCAAAGGCAGCAACCGGCGCCCGCAACATGCGCTGCGCCAGTCGCCACGAGTCGGCCGAGAGCCCGCTCGAATTGCCGTTGCGATGCACCGGACAAAAGAGGCCGTCGCCCAGCGTGTTGAAGCTGGCTTCGCCCGCCGTCAGGGCCTCGCCGCAGGCCGTGCAGTGGCCAATCTCGGGCAGCAAGCCCATGAGCCGCGTCATCCAAAGCTGGAAGTAGGTCAGCGGCATCCACGGCTGCTCCACTGTAGTCTGCTCCAGCACGGAGACCAGCAGCCGGAAGACTGTCTCCTGGGGATCGTGGTCGGGCAGCGACTCGTCCAACAGTTCAGCAAAAAAGCTGAGCACCGTCATGCGCACAGGGTCGATCGGGGCGGAGAGCGGAGAGCGGACAATTTCCAGTTGATCGAGCCGCACCAGCTCCTGTCCCGGCCGCTCGGCAAACCAGGCGCGGGCTTGCGTCATCGGTTCCAGCGCCCCGCCGAAGCGTTTTCGGCTCTTGAGCGCCGACTTGGCCACGCCCCGGACCCGGCCGTAATCGCGCGTAAAGAAGCTCACGATCAGGTCGGCCTCGTGGACGGGCCAGGTGCGCAAAATCACGGTTTCGCTGGTAAGCACGCCCATGCGTCTACTATCTTCGCACCGAAAGCCGGCGCTGGTTCACGCGCCACGCCCACAGGCACAAACGCGCACCCCGACTGGCAGGATGCGCGTTCACAAAACAAGCTCAATACCGGTTAGCGGCCGAAGTGGGCGGCGTTCTTCGCGGTATAGCTGGCCCACTTTTCCGGCAGGTCGTCGGCGGCAAAGATGGCCGAAACCGGGCAGGCCGGGACGCACGCGCCGCAGTCGATGCACTCGACCGGGTCAATGAACAACTGGTCGGCAGCGCCGAAGCCGTCTTCGTCCTTCTTGGGGTGGATGCAATCGACCGGGCACGCGTCCACACAGGCGGTGTCCTTGGTGCCGATACAGGGTTCTGCAATGACGTATGCCATCTCTTACTTCTCCTGGGGAAATGAAATCCTCGACGCTGATAGTAGCACAGGAACCCCAGCGGTGCCTCAGCCAGCCAGCCGCACTTTGCAAGGCGGGAACCCTATAACCCATTCTCGCGCTTTTCCTATCGAATTGCGAACCGGCAAAACGAACCAGCGCCGGCTGTCTTTCTCAGTCCGCCGTGCGCGCTTTCCGGTGGGCCGCAAACTCCTGCGGGGTGAGGATGGGCGCCAGATCGCGCCCGGCAAACATATCTTCAAAAAGGCCAACCAGCTCGTTGTGGATCAGATTGTTCGAAGCAAGAATCTCGCGGCTGTCCAGTTTGAATCCGTTGCCGGAAAAGTCCGTCACCCGGCCGCCGGCCTCTTCGATCAGCAGAATCCCTGCCGCCGTATCCCATGGATTGAGGTTGAACTCCCAAAAAGCGTCCATGCGGCCCGAGGCGATGCATGCCAGATCAAGCGCGGCCGAGCCGGCCCGGCGCACACCGTGCGAGCGCAGGCAGAACTCCTGGTAAAAGTGGATGTTGGGGTTGTCGTGGCGTTTGCGGCTGGGAAATCCAGTGGCCACCAGTGCCTCGGCCAGTTCCGGAGTTCGCGATACATGCATAGGCCTGCCATTCAGCCTGGCGCCCCGTCCCCGCTCGGCGGCGAAAAGTTCGTCGCGCAAAGGGTCGTAGACAATCGCGGCCACCAGCGTTCCGTCCTTGTCCGGCGCAGTGCCGTTCGGGCGTCTCTCCAGACCCATCGAGACGCAGAATTGCGGCAATCCATGAGCAAAGTTGGTGGTGCCGTCCAGCGGGTCAACGTACCAGCGGAACTCGCCTTCGAGCCGGTCGCGCGTGCCCTCTTCGCCGTAGATCCCGTGTTCCGGGAACGCCTCGGCGAGCCGCTCTCGGATCAGCTTCTCCGCAGTGCGGTCGGCCACCGTCACAATATCCACATCGCCCTTGTACTCGGTGGCGACGCCCTGAGAGAAAAACTCGCGCAGCCGCGCGCCGGCTTCGCGGGCAATGGCCGAGGCCTTGGGAACCCACTCCCACGCGGGCGCCACTGCCTCAAGACCGATCACGCGGCATCCCCGTTCTCAGAGTTCGCAACCAAGCCGTTCACCCCCGAAACAGCAGTCTTCGCGCGGCGCGGAGCCAACTTGCCCACTTCAGTAATGGTGCGGATCTGGTGTTTGTAAATGAAGAGATTGGGCTTGCCCTCGCGGGTCAGGCGCAGCATTCCGTCGTCGAAATACTCGATCCAGCCGCGCACCGTCTCGCCGTCGCGCAGCTTGATCTGAACGTTTACCTGCCGGTCGCTCAAAGAGCGCAGGTAGAGCGCCTCCTGGCCGGTTTCGCCCGGCGGAGGCGTCTTCAAAGAACGGCGCTTGGACATGGTGGGAGCCATGCAGTCATTGTAGATGCAAAACACAAGTCACGCGCTCTTGCCTGTTCGTAATCTTGGTGTTCGGCGCACCCTCTGGAATTTCTTGACCCGAGCAGAGTCAATGCGTACATTGATTGCACCGGTCGCCGCCCCCCGGTAAATCTGAAGGAAGGGTCCATGAATCTCTTGCGAATCATTCTCGCCGCCCTTGGCGCCTTCGCGGCCTATTTTGCCCTCGGAGGCCTGATCTTCGGCCTGTTCCCATCACTCAAAGACGAATTCCTCAAATACCCCCGTGTCTACCGCTCCCGCGAAGGGCAAATGAGCCATATGCCCGTTGGAATGGCTGGCATGTTCCTGTCAATCCTGGTGCTCGCGATACTCTATGCTTCGCTCTATCAGGGCAGTTTAGGCCAGCTTTCCGGCTTATTCAATGGCGCTTGCTTCGGCGCCTTAGTTGGTCTCTTCACAGTTGGCTCCTATGTCATGCAACAGTACGTCAACCTGAATATAGGGCTGAAGCTGACTCTCATATCCTCTGTAGCCTATTTCGTGGAATGGACCGTCGCCGGCATCGTCATCGGCCTCATCTACCGTTCGCCAATGCCGCATTAACCGCTTTGCCGCCTATTGATCCTTAACTGGTGAGTCAACGTAGTAGCCGTTGCGATAGCGAATATTGAAGGCTTCCGCGGCGGCCTTGGGGATGGTCACCTGGATGCGGTGAAAGGCCTTTCCGGGCTCCTGATTTTTTGGATAGTAGGCGAGCAGATATTGCGTGCGCAGATCGTCGCTGACCCGCGCAAAAGCCTTGTCCAAGCCGCCGTCACTCACGTAAAAACTCTTGCCGCCGGTTTGTTCGGCGAGGGTGATGAGCGCGTGTTCCCCACCCAGGTCGCGCCCCGCGCTGGCCACGATGGGCACATCAATGATGGAGTAGATCATCGCCTCATTTCGCAGCGCCTGTTCGAGCGCCTGGGCATAAGTGGCCGTGTTGGCGGTGTCGTCGCCGTCAGAGATGACGACCAGCACCTTACGCCCTTGATTGCCGCCCAACCTTTCAGAACCCAGGCAGATGGCGTCGTAGAGCGCCGTGGCCGAATCACCGCGCATCTGGCCGAGGCCGTGCTCGATCTGGCTCACCTTGTTGGTGAAGGGCACCAGTTCGCGCACATCAGTGGCAAACTGCAAGAGGCTCATCTGGTCCTGAGAGCGAAGCAAGGCACGGGCAAAACGGCGGGCAGCTTCCGCTTCTACGGCCATATCCTTGCTCACGCTGCCGCTGGTGTCGATGGCCAGCGTCAGATTCAGTGGAAGCTCCGTTTGGCGTTCGAAGACCGCGATCCGCTGCGGCCGGCCGTCCTCGGCGAGCGCAAAATCCTCGCGCGTCAAGCCGCCTACGATGGCCCCGTTCCGGTCAGTCACGTTCACATAGACGTTGACCAGCTTCACGTCCACGTGCAGAGTAGTCTCCTGCGCCGGCACGGCAAAGGACGACAAAGCCAGCAATACAGAGCCGCCAGCCAGCAGGTAGATACTAATGAATTGACCCCGGCTACGAGCCATGCGCAGGCTCCGAAGTCCCCGCAGTCTCTGATGCGTCCACGGCCATCCCAGCCGGAAACGGTTCGCCATCCGCCCACACGGCGCCATCCTGAAAGGTTTCCTTCTTCCATATGGGCACGGTCTTCTTAAGCGTATCAATCAACCAGCGGCAAGCTTCGAAGGCCTGCGCGCGATGCTCCGAGGCCACCACAATCAGCACACTGGTTTCGCCCACCTGGAGCCGGCCCAGCCGGTGCACCAATGTCACATGCCGCACGCCAAATCGGCCGCGAGCCTCGCCGGCCAGTTCGTTCATCTGCTTTGCGGCCATCTCTTCATAGGCTTCATAGTCCAGATAGAGCGTCTTGCGCCCGCGCGAGTGGTTGCGCACCACGCCATCGAAGACGACCACTGCGCCATCTTCGCCCTGCCGGGCCGCAGAGACCAGTTTCTGCGCGTCGATCCGCTCGCGAGTTAAAGCAACGAAGACTACTTCTGCCGAACTCTCTAAGGAAGGTTCGCTCTGTATGCCGCTCCCACCAGAGACAGGAGGCAACAGGCCCACCTCATCGCCCTCCCGCAGCAGATGGTCCACCGTGGCGTACTCGGCATTCACGCTGACCGCGATGCCACGCAGCATAGCAACAGCCCGACGCTCACTCAGCCGCGCAAGCAACTCCCTGACTGTCGCGCCCTCTGGCAACTCGATCGTTGCCGCCGAAGCGCCCAGCCAGTCTCTCAACACTCCGAAAGAGAAAACACGCACCTGCATCAAAAGAAGAATACCGCCTGAGGGCGAGTGCCGTTTAACACTTATCGGCCGACAGGCGGCAATGAGCCGAAAAGTGCGCGGTCAGGAAAACTTGTAAAGAAACCCCGTCGGCGTGCCCCAAAGGTTCCGCGACTGGTCCTCATAAAAGATGCTGAACTCGATGCCGGAGATGTCGTAGTCGAACAGCGGTACGCGGTCAAAGGTATAGTCACCGCGCACCGAGTACTCGTCGCCGCCGCAGTCGATCATCAGCGTCTCTTCGGCGGAGAGCCTCTCGGGATGCGTCAGCAACAGGCAAGCGACCGCGAAGGTACCCAAACCAAACTCGTTGCCGGCCATGGCCACGCGGGCGCGGCGGGCCGAGCAGCCGCGATGCAGCATCCCGGCCTGTGCGGCTACCACCATAAAATCCTGGCCTTGCTGCTGGTCAGCCAGAATCTTTTCGGCCAGCTTGGAACGCTCACTCTGGCGCAGATAGGTCGGGCCAAGGCGGCCCATAATGCGGTTTTGAAACTTTCGCCTGGAGGCCAGCGCACACAGAACCGTTTCGACCGCTTCGCAGTACGTGGGCGCCAGCGCCTGCCAGCGCGGAATGGCAAACCAGCCCTCAGCGCCCTCCAGCAGCGGCTTGCGCGCCAGCTTTTCCATGCAACTGCCGAGCGACGGAAAGAGCTTCCTTAACTCCGTGACCTGGGCCTCAATGGGCCGCACTTTATAAGTGCGAGGGTAGGTTCGATTCGAGCCCACCTCTTCGTCCTTGAACTTATCGCTGGCCGTGTGACGGTGAATGATCGTTACCACTGAATTGGCAACCTCGGCCTTGAGCTCCTTGCCCATCTCCAGCACCGTTTGCGCGCTCTGCCGGTCGATTTGTTCGATGGCCGCAAGATAAGCTGTCTGGACAGCTGATGCTAGAAACTCCTGGAGTTGTGCATTCTGGGCCGCCGTGGTGTTTCCAGACAGATGCAACGGAGTGATGGTAGGTGTGATCGTCGCCATAGTCACCGCTTCTTGCGCGTTCCCGCGCACTGGATTCTGTGATTTTTATCGGCAGCCTCGCCGTTTTCAGCAGCGCGTCTGCACTAAAGTTGCATTCTTCTTGAGCAGAAAAACTGAGGGCTTCTGACGGAATTGCGTCTGCTCGGAATCACATTTTCATCACGTGAAAAAGCCGGCAGACTCGCCGGCTCATCCATGATTCTTCGCACTCCAAACAGATCAAAAATCCAAAGATCATTTTTGAACTGGCGGCAATGCGGATAGGTCCATGTTGTGCATCACTACAATCTGCCATTTCCCCTCGCTCTTTACCATTACGAAATTCAATAGCCCCTCGCGCAATGGACGCGGATTTCCCGCGGGATCAGTTGCCCCCGTCATCTCCCAATGCACGTCGACCGCAGCGACATCCGGACGGATGAATCGAGTCTTGATATCGGTGTATTTCTGATGGCTGTTTTTGAAGATCGTGGCAAAGAGCGGAGCGTGGAATTGCTCAATGTTTAGCCGTCCGCTTGCACCCGTTCCGCGCACATTGGTAAAGCCCGCATCTTCGGAAAACAGAGACGCAAAAGCCTTGGCGTCGTGACGGTTCCATGCATCCATGAAGCTGTCCATCACGCCGCGGATTGCCTGTTCATCTGCTTGCGGTCGATCTTCGCCTCCGAGCGCCGCCGGCAACAAAAGGGCAATGCATAACGCGCCAATTCTCAGCATGCGACCCTCCGCATGCTGGCAGTTTAGCTCAGAACCGACACCAGGTCGGTCAAAATCGGCGCCATATTCACATTCAGCACTATTACTTTAGGCAATCCCCATCGATGCCGCCGGCTCGAGCGGCGAAGCTAACCCGTCTTCAGATTCAATGGACGGGGCATCCGGCCGGGCTTTCAACAGCGGCAAGGCAACGGCCAGCACATCCTCAATGCGGCTGGCGTAGTGAATCGTGACGCCCTCGGTCAGTTCCGGCGTCAGGTCCTCTTCCACATCCTGACGGTTGTCGGCGGGCAGGATGATGGTTTGCACCCCGGCGCGCCGCGCAGCAAGGAATTTTTCCTTGATTCCGCCTACCGGCAGCACGTTGCCGCTGAGCGTGATTTCGCCCGTCATGGCGGTCAGTGGAAGAACCGGCGTATCGGTCAGCAGTGAAACCAGAACCGTGGTCATGGTCACTCCAGCCGAAGGGCCGTCTTTGGGGATGGCGCCGGCCGGCACGTGAATGTGGAGATCGATCTCTTTGGTGAAGTCCTCAGCCAGGCCCAGCGAAGCGGCGTTCGACCGAACCCAAGTGAGCGCTGCCTGCATGGATTCCTGCATCACCTCGCCGATCTGCCCCGTCATGGCAAAGTTTCCCTTGCCCTTCATCTTGTTGGCTTCGATGAAGAGGATGTCGCCGCCGGCCGGTGTCCATGCCAGGCCAACAGCGACGCCGGGCCGTTTGACGCGCTCGGCAACCTCGGTATCAACGCGCACCTGTATGCCGCCCAGGAACTCCTTGATCGTTTCGCGGGTCACTACCAGCTTTTCATTCTTGCCCTCGACCACGCGCCGCGCCTGTTTTCTGCAAACTGTCCCCAGCGTCTGCTCCAGTTTCCTCACGCCGGCTTCGCGCGTGTAGTGGCGAACGATATAACGCACCGCGTCCTCGGGAAATTCGATCTGCTCGGGCGTGATGCCGTTCTCTTTGATCTGACGCGGAATCAGGTAGCGTGAGGCAATATGCATCTTCTCGTCTTCGCTGTAACCCTGCAGAAAGATCAGTTCCATGCGGTCCAGCAGCGGCGGGGGAACTGTGTCCAGCATATTTGCCGTGCAAATGAACAGAGTCTTTGACAAGTCAAAGGGCACGTCGAGGTAGTTGTCGCGGAAGGTGCAATTCTGTTCCGGGTCCAGGGTCTCCAGCAAGGCCGACGCCGGATCGCCGCGGAAGTCGCGGCCCAGCTTGTCGATCTCGTCCAGCATCATCACCGGATCGTTGGTTTCGGCTCTGCGAATGCTCTGAATGATTTGCCCCGGAAGCGCGCCAATGTATGTGCGGCGATGGCCGCGAATCTCCGCCTCATCGTGCATGCCGCCCAGCGAAACGCGCTGGAACTTGCGGCCCAAGGCGCGGGCAATAGACCGGCCCAGGCTGGTTTTGCCTACGCCCGGAGGCCCCACAAAGCACAGGATCGGCCCCTTCATGTCCGGCTTCAATTCCAGAACACTCAAATAATCGAGGATGCGATCCTTCACCTTTTTCAGCTCGTAGTGATCCTCGTCCAGGATTTCCTTGGCCTTCTCGATGTTGACTTTGGAACCGGAGCTTTTTGCCCACGGAAGCAGGGCAAGCCACTCGATGTAGTTGCGCGTGAGAGAATAGTCGGCGGCCATGGGCGACATGCGCGCCAGGCGCGCCAGCTCCTTCATCGCTTCCTTCTTCACGTCCTCCGGCATTCCCGCGGCTTCAATCTTCTGTCGCAATTCGTCAGTCTCGCGCTGGCCCTCGTCCTGCTCGCCCAGTTCCTTCTGGATCGCCTTGAGCTGCTCGCGCAGGTAGTAGTCCCGCTGCGACTGCTGCACCTGGTCCTGCACTTCGCTCTGAATCTTAGTGCGCAATTGCTGCACCTCGATCTCTTTGGCCAGATGTTGGTTCAACAACTCCAGCCGGGTGCCTACGCTGGCAGTCTCCAGCAGTTGCTGCTTGTCGTCTGTAGTCAGGAAGGGCAGCGACGAGGCGACAAAATCCACAAGCCTGCTGGGGTCCTCGATGTTGGCGGCGATGGTCCTGAGTTCATCGGAGAGCGTCGGAGACTCAGCGACAATTTGCTGGAACTCTCCCGTCACGTTGCGCACCAGCGCTTCAACATTGGCCGTAGCCCCAGGTTCCGCATCTTCCAGCGTCTCCACTTCGGCCACCATGAACGGCTCGGTCTGCGAGTAGCGCACGAGTCGCACCCGCTCTACTCCCTCAGTGAAAACGAAACGGCTCTGATTGGGCATGCGGACAACTTTGTGCACCGTGGCCAGAGTTCCCACCGCGTGCAGATCCGCAGGCTGAGGCGAGTCCAGCCTCGCGTCCAATTGGGCCACAACCACAATCGCCCGTTCCTCGCCCATCGACTCGATCAGCTGGATGGAGCTTTCCCGGCCCACAGTCAGCGGCAGCACTGCGTGGGGAAATAAGACCGTGTCACGGACCGGCAAGACAGCCACCCGACGCAAACCGGGGGTGTCCTTTTCGGAGGAGGGTATGGAAGAGGGCGGTATAGGCGACTGGTTCGACATTGAGTGTCCTCGTATCAGCTTTTCTTCATTAGAGCACGCAGACTTCAAAAAAGTTTCAGAAATTGCGCTTTTCCGGCACTATCTCCCTTTTTTCGCAAGCCGTTACACCCTCTATACGATCAAACGCAGGATGCTGTTCCGCAACCGAACGCGCTCAGCGGGGTTTAAGTCTTCAGGGTCTCCTCAAACCAAGCTCTTCCAGAACACTTCCGAAGAGTCCGCTGCAGACAGGCAACACGACGCCCACCTCCGTTTCCAGCGGTGCCGAGGGCAACTGGAAAAGTGTATCGGCAAAAGCCAGAAGAATGTGAGCAAAGCAGAGCGGGGAATGAAGAAATCCTGAAACAGCGGGAGCGCGCAATCTGCGCTCCTTGCGCTGCGGTCAGGTCAAGGTAAGGAGCAACGGTCGCCTAAATCGACAACAGCGAGTATTCTGCGCCGAGCGCCGTTCCTAGTTAGTATAAAGGGAAAGGGCAACGGGATCGATAACAACTGATCCCGGACAACGGTTGTGCAACGGGGCGCTTTTCCCCGTTTTTTGGGGAGATATGGTTTTAAGGGCAAAGCCGTGGTCCTCGGCGACAGATCTGTGTCGCCGAGATGGAAATCCGATGGGTCGATGCGGCGCACAGCCGCGGCACGGCATTTTCTTCGTCTGCTTTTTTGCCTTTGGAGTTTTCGCCGGTATCGACACTTGGAGTCAGAGTCCTGCAAACAGCGCGCCCACTCCCGCTGCTGCAGGCAACCAGGCTGCGCTTGTGGCTTCTGATTCCCTCGACCAGTGGGAAGGCTTGCCGGTGCGCCATATCTCGTTCAACGGCGTTTCCGCGGATCGTTTGGTTCCCGTGGCTACCCATTTGGCTCAGGCCGAGGGAGTACCTCTAAACCGTGAGAATATGAAGCGGAGCCTGCGCCAGCTCTTCGCTACCGGCCTGTTTGAAACCATTGCGGTGGAGGGAGTTCGCTCTCCGGAAGGTGTGACGCTCATCTTTCGCGGAACGCCGCGCACCTTCATCGGCACGGTTACCGTGGACGGGGCCAAAAGCCCCACGCTCAATACGCAATTGGAGCGCGCAGGCCAGTTGACGCCCGGCACTCGTTTTACTCCCGCCAGGCTGAGCCAGGCGCTCGACCAGATGCGCGCCACTCTGGCTTTGAACGGCTTCCACGAACCGGTGATAACCCAGGCCTTGACGACTCACCCGGAAGAACAGCTTGTCGATATTGCGTTTCATGTGGTCTCCGGCCCGCAGTCGCGCGTGGGTACGGTGGATGTAACCGGCGACCCAGGGATGAGCGTGGATGATTTTCGCCATCATGCGCACCTCAGAGCCGGCGAGAAAGTGGACCGCGAAACCGCGAACCGTGCCCTGACCGGGGTGCTGAAGGACTATCAGCATCAGCAACGCTTGGAAGCTGAAATCAAGATCGAAAGCCAGCAGTACGACAAAGGAAGCCATAAGACCAACTTCCGCTTTACCGCGACTCGCGGCCCAATCGTCAAGGTTCTGGTCGATGGCGCCAGCATCAGCCCGGAGCGCCTTCGTCATGTGATTCCGATCTTCGAGGAAGGTAGCGTGGACGAGGACCTGCTGAACGAGGGAAATCGCCGGCTGCGCGACTACTACCAGCGGCTGGGCTACTTTGACGTGAAGGTCGAGCACGAGCCCCAATCCACGCTCGAAGGCCGTGTAACCATTCTCTTCAAGGTGCGGTTGGGATCGCGGCGGCGCGTGGAGCATGTCTCGGTGGAAGGCAACCACTATTTCGGCTCCGCAACGCTTAAGGATCTGCTCAATGTTCATGCGGCTGATTCCACCGACCGTCACGGCGCCTATTCGCAGGCGCTGGTGACCGCCGACATTAACGCCCTTCAGGCCGTCTATCAGAACAACGGCTTCTCCAAGGTCAAAATTACGCCCGAGACTAATACCGGAGCGAGCAAGGCGACCGCGTCTGAGAAAATCGCTCCGCTAGCGGTCATTTACCACATCGAAGAGGGCGAACAGCTGCGGGTGGGTAAGGTGAGCATCGTTGGCAACGAACACGTGGATGCGGCCAAACTTACACCGGAAATGAACACTGTCGCCGGTCAACTGCTTTCGCCACGGAATCTGACAGGAGACCGCGACGAATTGCTGACTGACTACATGAGCCGGGGCTTCGACCAGGTGAGAGTGGAAGTCGCGCAGCAGATTGAGGCGAACGACGCGAACAAGGTGGACGTGGTCTTTCACATCACCGAAGGGCAGCAGATTTTTGTGCGCAAGGTGCTGCTCACCGGACTGCACTACACGCACCCGCAGACGGTGGCAAGGGCCATCACCCTGCATCCCGGCGACCCTCTGAACGAGACGGCGCTGATGGAAACTCAGCGCAATCTTTACGACTTTGCCCTCTTCAGCGAGGTTGAAACTGCCATCGAGAACCCCTCCGGCGGGGAGCCTTACAAGACGGTGCTGCTGCAACTGGAAGAGGCGCGGCGCTGGGCTCTGACTTATGGCTTCGGCCTTGAGGCTCAGACTGGAACGCCGCAGTACAATTGCGGCGGTATCGAGGCCAGCGGGGCCAAGTGCAATCCGAATGGCAAAACAGGCGTGAGTCCCCGCGTGCTGGCCGACATCACCCGCAACAATCTCTTCGGCCGCGAGCAATCCATGTCGCTGCGCGGCACGTACGGATTGTTGGAGCAGCAAATTGATTTGTCGTTTCTGAACCCCCACTTCAAGGGGAATCGCAACTTCGGCCTGACTCTTTCCGCCGGCTACGCCAACAGTCTGGATGTGTCCACTTATGTAGCTTCCAGGCTGCAAACCGGAATGCGCTGGACCGAACACTTCAATACGCCAGGATCGTACATTTCCAAGGCGAACACGTTGATTTATGAGTTGGACTTCCGCCGCGTCAAGGTGGAGGCAAGCAGCCTCCAGGTCGCTCCCGACGAAATCACGCTCTTGTCGACGGCGGTGCGCGTCGGGGGTCCTGCGCTCACATGGATTCGCGATACCCGCGACTCGGCCATGGATTCGCATCGCGGCACCTATACCAGCTTTCAGGCGTTTGTCTCCGATCAGGCTTTCGCTGCTCAGGCGGATTTCGGCCGTCTCGACGTGTCGAATTCCAGTTATTACAAATTCGACAAAGGCCGTTTCGTTTTGGCCCGCAATACCCGCTACGGCATGGAGCGGGCATTTGGCGCTCTCGACGACGAGCTGATTCCCCTCCCCGAGCGGCTCTATGCAGGCGGGGCGACTTCATTGCGGGGTTTTGGCCCGAACTCCGCCGGGCCCCGCGACCCCGAGACCGGCTACCCCATCGGAGGGGCGGGCGCGCTGATTAACAGCACCGAGCTGCGCCTGCCGCCGCCCACGCTGCCCTTACTCGGCAATACCGTCAGCTTCGTGCTTTTCCACGATATGGGCAACGTCTTCACCAACGCGGGCGATGCGTGGGCCAGCGCCCTCAGGGTTCGCCAGCCGGAGATCAACAATTGCAAAATTGTTGCGACGGTCGGGAACCCCAGTAGCTACATTCCTACTGGCCCCAATACTTCTACCGGGCAGCAAGGGACATGCAGCTTCAACTACTTCTCCCATGCGCCGGGGCTGGGCTTGCGCTACCATACTCCGGTTGGACCTATCCGGCTGGATTTCAGTTATAACCTGAATCCGCCCATTTACCCTGTGAATTACAACTACTCGCTTTCCCTATCGGGGTCTGACCCCCATGTGGGCGAAGCCCCGCACTTCAACTTCTTCTTCAGCCTGGGCCAGACATTCTGATGCGCAACCGGACCAAAATTCGTCGAATGAGCAAGCCTGGACTTGCCTGCATTTGGGCAATCACCGTGATCCTGGCTGCGATGGAGCGGCCCAGCGCAAGCGCTCAGGCCGCTAATGCCGTGGTGCTCGACCATGTGGTGGCCGTTGTGAACAACCAGACCATCCTGGCCAGCGATGTTGACGACGAGATGCGGCTGGCGGTGCTCGACCCTGGCCGGGGCGGACTCGGCGTTCTCACGCCGCAGCGCGCTCTGGATCAGCTGATCAGCCGCACGCTCATCCAGCAGCAGATTCACCAGGAGGACGCGCAGGCGGCGGAGCCGGCACAAGCTGAGGTTGATGCCCGCCTCACCGAGATTCGCAGAGAACTGCCCGCATGCGTCCATCAAAACTGTGCCTCGGACGCGGGATGGAAGGCGTTTCTTGCAGCGCATGGCCTCAAACCGGAGCGGGTAGAAAGCTATCTCCGCTACCGGGTCCAGATTTTGCACTTCATCGAACAGCGTTTCCGGCAGGGGATTCGTATCTCCCCGGAGGAGATCGATACGTACTATCGCGAAACATTGCTGCCCCAATATGCTCCCGGAGATGTGATTCCCCCGCTGGACAAGGTCTCCGCGCGCATTGAGGAGATTCTGCTCGAGCGGCAGGTGAACGTGCTCTTCGACGGCTGGCTCGCTAACCTGCGCAGGCAGGGCGATGTGGAAGTGCTCGACCCCGCATTCGAAGCCCCCAAAGCCCAGAGCGGCACAGGGAAAGGAGGCGCATGAGCGATCCTGAATCCACGCCTCCCGTGCAAGAAACTCCAGAGCCCGACGCATCTATGCCGGTATCGCGGGTCGAGGCCCTCCGGCCAAGCCGCTTGCGCCGTTTTTTCCTGCGCCATCTTCCACTTTCCGTCGCCGGTTTGGCGGTACTGCTGGCGGTCTCAGGCACCGCACTGTATTTCCTGGCCAGTACGGCCGCTTTTGAAAACTTTGTCCGCGAACGGGTGGTGCACAGGCTGGAGCTTGCTACCGGCGGACGCGTAGAAATCCGAGCCTTTCGCTGGAATCTGCTCAAACGGGAGGCAGAGGCTGATGGGCTGGTCATCCATGGCCTAGAAGGCCCCAATGAGGCGCCCTACGCCCAGGTCGAGCGCCTGCGCGTACGGTTGAGCGTGCTGGGCTTCCTGAGTCCGCGCATCCTGCTGAGAGATCTTGAAATCTACCAGCCCAGGCTGCACCTAATTGTCTATCCTGACGGCTCGACGAACCAGCCTCATCCTCGCACTCCGGAGAAATCGAACAGCCATGTGCTCGACAGATTTTTTGATTTCGAGACCAGCCACATTTCGGTGGAGCAGGGCTTACTCGAATACGAGAACCGCGCTTCGGCGTTTGACTTCCAGGATCGATTCATTCCGCTCGATTTTGGCGCCGACGATCTCTCCCTTCGCATGACCTATGTGCCGGCAAAAGGAGGAATCCCGGAGTTCTATCGCATTGAGGCAGGAATTCGCGATTTGAATCTCTCGCGCGAAGTTTTATCCAAGCCTGGCAAGGCGCAGCCGCCGCCGGTTCAGGGATTGGTGCAGGCTACGCTGGAGTTGACGCGCAACTCAGCAATCCTGCGCTCGCTGCGCGTGACCGCACAAAGCCGCGGCGTGCGGGACCGGACACTTGAGATCTCCGGCTTCCTCAACGACTTTTCCCATCCGAGCTGGCAGGGCAAAGCTGCGGGCGAGCTGGACATGCGCCTGCTCGATCCCATCACGGGCTACCCTTTTGCGCCTGAAGGCATTGCCCATCTGAACCTCAACGGGTCAGGGCAAGCAGGAGATTTTCGCATTGATGGCAGTGTTCACATCGAGAACGGCGCTTACATCGGAACCGGCGTCGTGGCCCGGGGAGTGGGACTCGATGCGCGCGTTCATGCCGACCCCAAGCAATTGCTGATTGCTTCGATTGTTGCCCGCCTGCGCGAGGGCGGCCAGATTGAGGGCGACATTTCGTTGGATCACTGGCTGCCAACGCCACCGACGCCCAAAGAAAAAGCCCGCATTGCCGCCCATAAGCCCCCGCCCGAGGACGAGATCCAAATCCCTGTCAACGGCAAGGTGACTGCTCAATTCAAGGACGTGGCCCTGGACTCGATTCTGGAGATGGTCTGCGACCCGCCCTTCCAGCATCTCGGCCTTGACGCGCGCGTCACCGGACCCGCCAACGCTGTCTGGATCAATGGCGACAATCGCACCGTTTCTGTGTCCGCTTTGTTGAATCTCAGCCCTCCGGCGCACGCTGCTCAAGGCAAAGCGCCCGCCAGCGGCCTGGTCGACGCCACCTACACTCAGCACGACGGCGCAGTCGATCTGCGCAAGCTCAGGCTCAATCTGCCCTCCAGCCAACTGGATGCTAACGGCCATCTGGGCGCGTACCCCATGACCATCCCCTCCGCGCTCAAGGTCGACTTCCACACCGGCGATCTGGGCGAATTTGACACCGTTCTGCGCGACCTGGGATTGGCTCGCAACGGCAAAACCGGCGTCGCGGCACTGCCGGTCGCGTTCTATGGGCCGGCTGATTTTCACGGCACATGGACCGGCTCGCTACTTGATCCTCACTTGGCCGGCAACCTGAAGGCCACGCAACTCAATGTCGAAGTGCCTGCCAGCCTGAGCGCCAGCTTCGCTCCCAAACAGCCTGCCGCGCCGCAATTCTTCCGTTTGGACGCGGTTGAGGCCACCGGCAGTTACTCGGCAGCCCGCATTGATATCACGAGCGGCCTGCTGCGCCGCGGGAACGCAGAGATATCTCTCACTGGCAGCATCACCGCCGGCCTCCCGACAGTTGCAGCCGGCGTCAAGCGCGGTCGCGCAGCATCCGTTCCGTCATTTGCAACCAATTCACTGGTTCATCTCCGGCTGCGCGCCAACCAGTTGAATATGCAAGATCTGCGGCCGTTCACCGGCCCAAATCTGCCCGTTACGGGCTCACTCGGCGCACAGGTTCAGGTCGATGGGCCTCTGCACGCCCTGGTAGGTTCCGGCTGGCTCGAGTTGGACAATGGCAACGTCTATGGCGAACCCGTAAGCCGTATTCGTGCGCAGGGCACGATAGCCAATCAGGCCATCAGGTTGACCTCGGTGACCGTGAACGATGACGCCGGAAAGCTTGCCGCCACCGGCAGCTATGACCTCCAGTCCCATCGCTTTCAGTTGGACGCCAAGGGCGCGGGCATTGACGTTTCTCGCATCCAATGGCTGCGCAACCACGATTTGGCGGTGAGCGGCAAACTGGGGCTTTCCGTGCAGGGCTCCTGCACTTTCGATAACCCGTGCCTTGAAGCCCACGCCACGCTGGCCGGACTCACCCTGAACGGCGAACCGCTGGGCAGCCTGGAATTGACGGCTCACGGCGCGAACCACGCCGTCACCTACGACATCACAACGCGCCTGGAAGCCGCTGAACTCGCAGCACATGGCCAGACCGCGCTCGGCGGCGATTTTGCCACTCATGCCAAACTCGATTTTTCGCGGTTGAACATCGGCGCGCTCTTCAAAATGGCTCACATTAACGGGCTCACCGGGGAGTCGTCCCTGGCAGGCACGGTGATCATCGATGGACCTTTGGCGCGGCCTGACGAGTTGCGTGGCGAAGCGAAGCTCGACCAGATGGAGGTCACTCTCTCCGGCGTTCATCTGAAAAGCGAAGGCGGCGTCCATGCCACGCTCGCCAATGCCGTCATCCATCTTGATCCCCTGCATGTCATCGGCGAAGAGACCAATCTGCACGCTCAGGGCAGCGTCTCACTCAAGGGCAGCCATGAGCTGGATTTCGCCGCCAACGGGGCTATCAACCTGAAGGTGGCAGAGACGCTGGACCCCGATCTGACCGCCAATGGAGACACCACATTCCAGGTGGAGGCGCACGGTCCGCTGATGAATCCACGCCTCAAGGGCCGCATCGACATTCAAAACGCGTCTCTCTCTCTCGAAGACCTGCCCAACGGCTTGAGCCAGTTGCATGGAGCACTGGAGTTCAACCAGAACCGCCTGGAGATCAAGTCGCTGACGGCCATGACCGGCGGCGGCCAGCTTAGTGTTGCCGGCTACCTCGCCTACCAGCACGGCATCTATGCCGATCTGACGGTCACCGGAAGTGGAATTCGCATCCGCTATCCCCAAGGTGTCAGCTCACTGGGAGACGCATCGCTTCGCCTGCAAGGCCCGCAGAGCAATCTGCTGCTGTCGGGTGATGTGCTCATCACCCGCTTCACGATTAGCCCTGACCTGGACATAGCTGCGCTGGCCTCGCAGGCCAATACGATCGAGACCATCGCGCCCCCCAACGCCCCGTCCAACCACGTGCGCCTCGACGTGCACATCACTTCGTCGCCGCAGTTGAACTTCCAGAACGCCTACGCCAAGCTGGCCGGTAACGTCGATCTGCGCCTGCGCGGCACAATTGCCTCTCCATCGCTGCTGGGCCGCATCTCCATCACTGAAGGCAGCAGCATCATCGCCGGAACCCGATATGAGTTACAGCGTGGCGACATCTACTTCACCAACCCCGTCCGCATTCAGCCCCTGATCGACCTCACCGCCACGGCCCGCGTAGAGGACTATGACATTACCCTCAGCCTGCATGGCACTCCAGACAAACTGGCGGTTTCTTACCGCTCCGATCCACCGCTGCCGGAGGCCGATGTGGTGGCGCTGCTGGCCTTGGGTCGCACAGGAAATCAGCAGCGCCTCTACACCCAGCAACAGGAGGCGGCTGGCACAAGCCCCGCCACCGATGCCCTGCTCGGCGGTGCGCTCAACGCCACTGTCAGCTCCCGTGTTCAAAGGCTTTTCGGGGCCGGATCGGTGAAGGTGGACCCCAACTACCTCGGCGTCCTGGGCAACTCCACCTCGCGCATCATCGTCGAGGAGCAGTTGGGCACCAACGTCACGCTCACCTACGCCACTGACGTAGACACAACAGGCCAGCAGTTGATTCAGGCCGATGTCGCCGTCAACCGCCATATCACCTTGCAGTTGGCGCGTGACGAGTCCGGCGTCTTCTCCGTGGTTATCAAGGCCACCCGCCGGTTCAAATAACCATTTATGATGGAGGTAAGACAGGAGAAACAGCTTGAGTACCTCTATTAGCAGCCGGCTGAGGGCTGTACCGGTTCTCACGTGGATGGTGCTGATTGCGCTGGTTCTCCGTCTGGCTCTGATTCCGTTCAACAGCTTCCTCTTCGAAGATCTGATGGACGCCAACCACATACACGCCTGGGAACAGGGCAATGTGGCGCGGGCGTTGCTGGCAGGCCAGGGCTTCGGCAGCCCGTTTGTTTCCAACCAGCCCTCGGCGATCATGCCGCCGGTTTATCCGCTCATTGTGGCTGGATTCTTTCGTCTATTCGGCATTCACACCGCACTGTCGATCTTTGCCATCCACGCATTCGACTGCGTGATTAACTCGCTCGCCTGCATTCCCATCTTTCTAATGGCCCGACGCAGCTTTGGCGCGCGTGTGGCGTTGTGGGCGGGCTGGGTATGGGTTTTTTTTCCATACGGCATTTACTTCTCCGCGGCTTGGGCCTGGTCCACGCACCTGCTTCTTCTTTGCCTGTGCTGGATGCTCTATCTGGCGCAGGATATGGAGCGCTCGCCGGGGCTTGCGTTATGGGCCGGCTTTGGAGCGCTCGCGGGCTTTGCGGCGCTCACTGAGCCGTCCGTTCTCGTCGTGGTTCCCTTTCTGCTCTTGCTCGCTGCCTGGCGGTTGACGAGCGCGGGGAAACGCTGCCTGATGCCGGGGCTTGTGGCTTCGATTACTCTCGCCGCGGTGATTTCGCCCTGGATGATTCGAAATGCCCTGGTCTTTCACCGCTTCATTCCCATGCGCGACAGCATGGGGCTGGAGATGTGGATGGGCAACAACGGCCGCTCCCTTCACTGGACGAACAACGACGAACATCCATTGCACGACGCTGCGGAGCTGGCCGATTACAACGCCGGCGAGTTGGCCTACATGGACCACAAAGCACACCTGGCCGACGCATATATTCAAGGCCATCCCCGCTGGTACGCCTGGATGTGCGCCCGCCGAGCCGTTTATCTGTGGACCGGCTACTGGAGCTTCAATCCCCAATACTTGGCCATGGAGCCGACCGACCCGGAAAATATCCCGTTCGCGAGCGGCCTGACGCTGCTCGCGTTTCTCGGACTGTTTCTGGCGTGGCGGCAGAGGCCATTCGAAGCCATTCGCTATGGCGGAGTTCTCATGTTGTTTCCTCTGATGTACTACTTCATCCACCCGGAAGCATACCGTATGCGTCCGCTCGATCCGCTGATGGTAATTTTGGGCTGCTTTGCGATTTTCGCGTTACGTGAGCTGGCCGCAGAACGTGCCAAACGCGCGGCGGCAATCGACGTGGCCACCATCCTGGAAAAGGCTTGATCTAAAGTGGCAGGCCATTCGCGCCCGATGCCGCAAGTTGCACATTTTGAAAGTGGTTTTCCTTGGTCGAGGTCGCCTGTCTGCTCAGGTAAATCACCATCTTGGCTATCTCACCTCACAACCTTTCTGGAGGATTTGTGTCAAAATCAACAGGCGCAATATCGCCGCACCCAGTGTGCGAAGGCCAATCTGCAAAGGAATGGGAAGAAGTGTGAATATGACAAGGACAATGCGTACAACTCGGGTCGCGCTCCTGACCGCCACACTCGCGGGAATCTTTTGCGCCCGTCCTCTGGGCATTCTGGCTGCGCCGCAGCCCCCGGACTCCGGCGCAACCGCGCAGGCAGCAGGACCTGAAGCCGGCAAAGCCGCTGCCCGTCTGAACAAGAAGGAATTTCGTGAAGTGAAGGTGACCGAGAACCATGGCATTGTCACCCTGACCGGCACTGTGGACCTCTACGCGTACAAAGCGGAGGCCGACAAGCGCGTGCGCAAGACCAACGGTGTAACTGCAGTGCATAACCTGATCGAGGTCGCGGGTCCCAATCTTCCCGACGAAGTACTCGGGACCAAAATCGTGGACAAGCTGGCCTATGACCGTGTCTTCTACGGCAACGCATTCAACGCCATCAGCGTCAGCGTTCAGAACGGCGCTGTCACCCTCGGCGGTCACGCCCTCTCATATAACTCAAGGAACTCCGCGCTGGCCCTGGTCGATTACTTTCCCGGCGTCAAGGACGTGTACGACAGGATCGAGGTCGATCCCGTCTCTCTCTTTGACAATCGGATTCGGATGCAGGTCTTCCGCGCCGTCTACGGCTTCCCTTCTCTGAACCGGTACGCCATTGACCCCGCCAAGCCCATCCGCATCTCGGTGCAGAACGGCCACGTCGAACTGTACGGAATGGTGGACTCTGAAGGCGACAAAAACACAGCTTTTATCCGCGCTAACGCTGTTCCCGGCGTCTTCGACGTGAAGAACTACCTACAGGTCGCCGACCAGCCCGCCAAGAAGCAGAAATGAGCGGCGCATTATTCGCGCTGTATAGCAAACAAAGCAGTCGCGGGATAATCTTTCAATTCTCCCGCGACTACCTTTCGATTTTGCCGTAGCTTCCCGATCAGCCGCTTAGAACTTGACAGACGGAGCAGTGCGCGCTGCTTCGGGCGCCTCGAAAAACGCGTTGTTCTCGTGAAATCCTGCAATGCCGGCCCAGATGCTGTTGGGGAACTGGCGCACAAACGTGTTGTACTCGCGCAGCGCGTCGTTATAGCGTTTGCGCGCCACGCTGATGCGGTTCTCTGTCCCCGACAACTCGTCTTGCAAGCGCATGAACTGGTCGCTCGAGCGCAACTGCGGGTAATTTTCGGTGAGCAGCAACAAGCGCCCCAGTGCCGAATCCAGCTTTCCATTGGCAGCAATCTTGCCCGCCGGTCCCTGCGCATTCAACATGCCAGCCCGCGCGTTGGCAATGTCGCCGAAGACCGTGCTCTCCTCTTTGGTAAAGCCCTTCACGGTCTCCACCAGGTTGGGAATCAGGTCAGCACGCCGCGCCAACTGCACGTCCACATCCGCCCACGCGGCCTTCACAATCTCATCGTTGGTCACCATCTGGTTCTTGGCGCTGACATAGCTGCTGAAGACCATCAGAACCACCAGAACCAGAACGCCCACCACTCCCAATGCAATCCAAACTCCCTTGCTCATACTGTGCTTTTCTCCTCCGGCCCGCCCTCAAGCAAGCCCTTCACCAAACTTGAAAACCTGCGCACTCCCTACTCAGAGAGCCCCATCCTTTCGCGCCTTTTGCGAAAGGATGGGAAACTAAAATCCATTCGGCCCATCCAGACGACAACCTACCAGCTTCCCCCGGCTCCGCCGCCGCCAAACCCGCCGCCAAAGCCGCCGAAACCACCAAATCCACTGCCGCCTGAGTCTCCTCCGCCGCCAAATCCACCACCACCGCCGAAGCCGCCGCGAAAGCCGCCACCCAAAAAACTGGAGAACAAACCATAACCCAGCAGCAGCCTGAAAATGGAAGAGCCGCCAAAGAAGATCAGCAGGAAAATCAACATAATCAGTTTGCCAATCACGCGGCTGTGCCGCATCTGGCTCACCGGCTCGCTGGCCGTCACCGGCTCGTCCTGCAGCGTCACCTTGGCGTCGGCTGCGATCACTTGCGCAACCTCGCCCACGGCCTGAGTCACCGCGCCGTCATAGTCGTTGGCGCGCAGCGCCGGAACCATCTCCCGCCCGATGTCGCCCACCTTGCCGTCGGGCAGAATGCCTTCCAAGTCGTAGCCGACATCAATCCGCCTCTTATGGTCGTCGACGGCCAAGAAGACCAGGACATCGCGGCCCGAACCTTTCTTGCCCATCTTCCACTTATCTTCAAGTGCGCCGGTAAATTCGGCCGGGTCGTCGCCATCCAGTGTGCGGACTGTAACCACGGCAATCTGCGCATTGGCCTTCGAGTGGTCAAGCTGGGCGCAAAGCGAGTCCAGCCGCGCCACGGCCTCTGGCGACAGCACGTGGGCAAAGTCGCTGACGTAATCTGTGGGCTGAGGCAGGTCCTTAACCTGTTCAGCTTGAGCAGCAATGCCGAAGACGGAGATGCAAGCTGCCAGAAGCAGCACGAAGACAGCGGAATGTATGCGGCGAAAGCCCTTCATCGCTTCTTATTGTACGTGGAGGGCGCCTGGAAGGTTCCAATTGCACTGCCCGCACGAACTACACTAATAAGGAAATGACTCAGAATCAGCCCCCCATCGCCCGCAGGGACCACAAGGAAACTGCCCTGCTTGGCACAGTGCTCATCGATGACTACGGCTGGCTGCGCGACAAGCAGAACCCCGAAGTCAGCGCATACCTCGAAGCCGAAAATGCCTACGCCGAGGCCGAAATGGCGCCGCTCAGCGGCCTGCGCGATCAGCTCTATGACGAGATGCTCTCGCACATGAAGCAGACCGACGTCTCGGTTCCATTCCGCGATGGTCACTGGTGGTACTTCGCGCGCACCGAGGAGGGCAAGCAATATGCCACTCACTGCCGCAAGGCCGCCACGGACCGAGACATTTTGGGTGCCCCATCCTTGCGCCTTTTTTCTGGCGCAAGGGTGGGAGACCAAGAACCTCAACCGCCGCCGGATCCGCCTGAACAGATCATCCTCGACGGCAATCAATTGGCCGAGGGCCACGCTTTCTTCGCCATAGGCTCGACCGACATTACTCGCGATGGCCGTTGGCTGGCCTACTCCACTGACACCACCGGTTTCCGCCAGTACACGCTGCACATAAAAAATCTGGAAACCGGCGAGACGCTTTCGGGCGGGGTCGAGCGCGTAGGCTCAGTCGTCTGGGCCTCCGACAATCGGACTCTCTTTTACTCCGTCGAAGACGAGGAGCAGAAACGCCAGTACCAGCTTTGGCGGCACGCGCTGGGCACGCCGCACACAGACGATGTGCTGGTCATTCAGGAAGACGACGAGCGCTTCAATCTCGGCGCGGGACGCACGCGCGACGGCAAGTTTATTGTGCTGGAATCGGCCAGCCACATCACCACTGAATCGCGGGTTCTCGCGACCTCCGATCCCGAGGGCTCGTTTACGCTTATCAGCCCTCGCGAGGATGAGCACGAGTACTCCATCGACCATCGCAACGGCCTGTGGTTCATCCGAACCAATGATCGCGGACGAAACTTCCGCCTGGTCACTGCGCCGGTGGCCACGCCTGGCCGCGAACACTGGACCGAACTTATTCCCCACCGCGACGATGTGATGCTTGAAGAAGTGGACCTCTTCGCCGGCTTCTTCATCGCCTGCGAACGCGAAGATGGCCTGCCGCGCCTTCGCGTGTGGCGCTTCATAAGCGACGGGCCGGAAGCCGCAAAATCCGGCGAAATCAGTTTCCCCGAGCCGGCTTACAGCGCCCAGCCCCATATCAATCGAGTTTTTGATACGCCCACATTCCGCTACTCCTATCAATCTCTGGTGACGCCCGCTTCCGTCTACGAGTACGATGTGGCCACAGGCGCATCCAGGCTGCTCAAGCAGCTTGAGGTTCCCGGCGGCTTCGACCGCACGCTTTACGCAAGCGAGCGCGTTCATGCCACTGCGCACGATGGCGTGCGGGTTCCCGTTTCGCTCGTTTATCGGAAAGACCGCCGTCAGCCAGGCTGCAATCCCCTGTACGTTTACGGCTACGGCTCCTATGGCTACTCGTTGCCTCTGGGCTTCAGTTCCAATCGGTTGAGCTTGCTCGATCGCGGCGTGGTGATGGCCTATGCGCATGTGCGCGGCGGAGGCGATCTGGGCAAGCCGTGGCACGACGCCGGCAAGATGCTCCTGAAGCGCTCGACCTTCACGGATTTCATCGCCGCCGTCGAGCATCTGACCGCATCCGGATACGGCGACCCGGCGCGCGTGGCCATCGAGGGCGGTTCTGCTGGCGGCCTGTTGATGGGCGCGGTTGCCAATCTCCGTCCTGAACTTTTCCGTGCCGTCCTTTCCCACGTGCCATTTGTGGACGTGATGAACACCATGCTCGACGCGTCGCTGCCCCTCACCGTTCCGGAATACGAAGAATGGGGCAATCCGAATGAGTCTGATTATTTTCTCTATATGTTGAGTTACTCGCCCTACGACAATCTGAAGGCGGCGAGTTATCCCGCGATGCTGGTGAAGACCTCGCTCCATGACAGTCAGGTCATGTATTGGGAGCCGGCCAAGTATGTCGCCAAACTTCGCACGCTCAAGACGGATAACAATTCCCTGCTGCTGGTGACCAATATGCAGGCCGGCCACGGCGGCTCCAGCGGCCGTTACGACTATCTGAAAGAGATTGCCTTCGACTACTCGTTTCTTCTTCGCGAGTTGCAGCTGGTGTGATTCTGAGTGGCTTTAGCGAATCGCGCGAAGTCGAAGGACCTGCACTTTATGCAGGATGATAGTGCCTGGGTTGCAAACAAATATACAATGAACTTCTGTGACACCACTCTAGGGCATTTTCAACTTAAGTGTTAACAGAATTCTGGGTGCCCCATCCATTTCGCGTAATTTGCGAAATGGGTGGGATAGCACATCTGTCCATTTCGGCAGTAAACATCAGAACCGAAAACATTCTTAGAACCTCTGCATTTTTACCCGCACCACTTCCGGCTTCTCATGGAAGCATAGGCCGCGGTCGGTTTCGTCGCCATTCCACAAACGCAGCGGCTTCCAGACGCCGTTCTCATGGGTGCCCTGCTCGGCAGTCACAATCTGGCTGTGCATCAACGGCAGCTTGCCAGCCAGATGGAAGGTAACGCTTGTGTCCACGCCCGTCACCAAAAACTCATCCGGGCCCAGTTGCGCCACCAGCGCGGCTCCGTGCGCGTCCTTCGTGCCCGGAGCTCGCTTTCCGTCGGGCTGCGGAAAACCGTAGGCGACCGTTGCCTGCCATTCGCCGAAATCGATCTCCTGCGTGATCTGTCCCGGCTCCTCGACGGCGGTCTTCAGCTTGCCCTCAAACTCCAGGCGCGCAATCTCCCGGCTCATGGGTGCGATGAGCGCGAAGTTGTCGGCGTGCGCCGTCCACGGTTGGTCGCCCAGAATGTTCCAGCCCGTCTGGTCCACGCCAAAGGGCGAGAATCCGATGGCACCATCCCTCAGCGCATAGAAAAAGAACCTTGCAAAGCTGTCGTCCCGGCCTGTCTCCGGAATCCACAATGGATTGTCCGGGCGATGATACGCCTTCATCGTCACGCAGTAAAAGTGCGAGTCGCCGTTGTAGATATCCGGCCCGATCATGTCGATTGAAGGCGCCAACGTCCGCCACAGGCCCACCAGCTTCTGCACCGCGCCGCCGCTGGGATAGTTGATTCCCGGCCGATCCATCTGAAGCTGCTCGGACTCCTCAATCGAACTGCCGAGCCATGCATTGATGTAGCACGGAATCGCAAACTCCTTCTTGCCCGCGGCGGCAATCTCGTTGATGTACTTCGCCTGGTGATAGACTTGGAAAATTTCATCGGCCTCCGCGCCGAAGACCTGCGTCCATATGCCGGGCTTCTTGCCGACCGCAGCCAGCAGATCGGCCGGAACCGGGCCGGCAAACTCCCGGTTTGACTCCGGCGAATTATCCCGTACGCTGCCGAGGTTGCCTGACTCATTTTCCACTTGGACGAGAATCACAGTGTGTTGCTCATTGTCGATTTGCTTCAGATGGCGCATCAGAGCCACGAATGCGGATTTGTCCGCCTCCAGCGTGTTGCGCGACATGGGAGAAAGCACGTCGATCGGCTCGCCATCCGGCCGGATGATGCGCGGAAAGTGCACGGTGTCGTTCTTTACCCAGCTTGGAACATAGTGCATCTTGCCGTTCTTCCACGTGCCGAACCACAGCAGCACCACGTGCAAATTGTGCGCTCGTGCTCCCTCCACAATCGCATCCACATTGGTGAAGTCGAAGTGGCCCGGCTGCGGCTCAAACTGCTCCCAATAAACCGGCGCCTCGATCGTGTTGGCGTGCAGAGTGGCCATCGACTGCCATACCTGCTCGAGTTCGCTGGGCCAAGCGCTGGAGTTGTGAATCTGGCCTCCAAGAATCAGAAACGGACGCCCTTCAACCAGCAGCGCATAGCGGCCATCCTTTTGCACCAGCCGAGGAGCTTCCACCCCTACAGCCTGCGGAAAAGCAGTAGAGGCGAGAAGAACGGCTGCGGCAAAAGTGGAAAATCGCAACAGAGCAGTAAGACGCATGGACAAATCACCCCGCTGCGAATGTAACCGCCGAGATTGATTTATGCAAGCCCTGGCATGGTTCAGGTACATCCACGCATTTCAGTTGGCGGCTACTTCGGCGCATCGATGCGGACCAGCAGAACATCGTGGCTGCTCAGCTCAAGCGGTTGACCGTCACTGAGCGTGATGCCCTTGCCGGTCCATAAGTCCTTGCCGGGCTGCGGTCCGTGCAGGCCGAGTTTAGCCAGGCTCAGATGAAACGGGTGAGTGGAGTAGCGATTGTCGCCGGCGTTCACCACGGCGATGGCCAGAGCGCCGCCCGCCAGATGTCGTACCCACACATCCACTTCGCCTTCGCTGTAAGCGCGCGTTCCCTGCCGGCCCAGGCGGTCCTGATCAATCGCGATAACGTCGCGGTTGGTAAGGATAGACTTGATATCCGTTTTCATGTTGGGCAGGTCGTTGCCCGCCAGAAGAGGCGCGGCCAGCATCGCCCACAGAGAAAAGTGAGATCGGTTCTCCGCAAGCGTGAGTTTTCCGTTGCCCACTTCGAGCATGTCAGGATCGTTCCAATGCCCCGGACCGGCATATTTTTCCAGCCCCGCCTGCTGGCTGACAATTGCGTAAATGCGGTCCCACTCGGGCCTGATGTCATCCGTCGTACGCCACAGGTTGCCGCCCACCGTCGGCGCCCACTCCCAGACAGCGTCCCATCCGTATTGGCAGAGCGAGAAAACGATGGGTCGTCCAGTACCCTTGAGCGCCTTGTCCATCTTGGCGTAAGCGGTCACCATCAGCCGCATCTGCGCGGCCTTGTCCTTGGGAGCCTGCTTCTGCATCACGTCAGAATTGAAGCTGCACAAATCGTACTTGAGATAGTCGATGCCCCACTCGGCGTAAAGCTGTGCATCTTGCGTTTCGTGGCCGAGCGAGCCTTCATACCCGGCGCAGGTCCTGGGACCGGGCGAAGAGTAGATGCCGATTTTGAGGCCCTTGGAGTGAACGTAGTCAGCCAGAGCCTTCATGTCAGGAAACTTCGCATTCGAGTGCAACACGCCGCTCACGTCGCGCTGCCCCTCCCAGGTGTCGTCAATGTTGACGTAAATGTATCCTGCGTCTTTCATGCCCGTAGCGATTAGCTGGTCCGCGGCCTCACGCACTCCCTTGTCATCAACTTTTTCTGCAAAATAATTCCAGCTGTTCCAGCCCATGGGCGGCGTTTGTGCCACCTCCTGCGATGTACCGTGGGCCGCCTGAGCTGCGGCTCGCGTCTGCCATGCGGCGTCATTCCGAAGGAACGCAAATGGGTAACTGATAGACGGAGCGGCGACCCGGCCATCCGCCGCAGCGGCGGTTACGCCGGTTTGGGAAAGCGCAATCGGCGCACAAGCCAGGGCGGCCGCACATAAAAGCGAAGCTGATTTCCTGAGGCGCATCATGTATGCAATATACGTCTGCTCAGAGGTCATTCGTAGAAGTAATTTCGGAATCGGCAATAATTTCTGAAAGTTAATTCATTTTAGCGATGGGCGCGGCACGAGTCAGATTATAAACGTGACCCAAAATCCGGAAGTTTTACCAATTGAAATCAGAGGTATAGTGACAGTCACCGAATTCAATGACAAGCCAGTAAGTCATGTCTGGATTTAGCCCACACCTTCTGCTGATTGTTCCGTGAGCCTCAAGGGCTGGTTGTGCGGATGCTTTTCGGTAATTCAGATCCAAGACCGCGAATGAAGCCGAGGCGCTCTTGGGGGTCAACCAAGGGCAGAAGAAACGGCAGCCTTGCGGCTGCCGTTTCTTTATTACCGGAGGGCGAGTTTCATTGTCTCTCACGCTTTGCGCAGAATACCTCAAAGTATGGGGCACCCAGAATTCTGTTAACACTTGGACCGAATGCGCTCCTTGAGCCAGATACGCTCTAGAAGGTAAAGCTGGCCGACATCTGTATCTGGCGCGGGCTGCCGATTGTGTGCGTGACGATGCCCAGGCCCGACGGACAGTTATAGAACCCTGCGTTCGGGCCGGCAAGGTTGGTGGTGCAGTTGTTAGTAGGCATCGGAGTTTCGCCCGCCACCGGGTAGGGGTTGTAGTTCTGATTTTGCGCTAACTCGTTGCCGGGAACATCGAAGCTGGTGGTGTTGGTCAGGTTGAAGACGTCGAAGGTGTACTTGAGGCTGTATTTCTCGCCGAGCGGCGTGGTCTTGACCAGCGAGGCATCGGCGCGCTTCTGGAATGCCTGGCGGAAGATGTTGCGCTGGCCTGAGCTGAATCCGGTTTCAAATGGGTCGGAGGCAGGGATGGCTCCGCCTAGGCCGCCTGCCGGAAGCAGCGGAATTGTGAAGCAGGCTGCATTCAACGCAGGCTGCCCGCCGCTTGGTACCCATGCGCCGGAAGCGCCAGTCCTGGCACTCTTGGGTGTGCAGCCGGGCGCCAGCGGAACGATGGGGTTAGTGATGCCGTTGGAGGTGGAATAGTAGATACTGCCGATGGAGCCGGAGAAGTCGATGATGCTGTAAGGCTGGCCGCTCTGCAACGTTGTGACGCCTACCAGCGACCACCCATCGACGAACTTGCCGAGGAGAGAATGTTCGTTGGCGAAGCCGGGAACTCGGAAGATGTAATTGAAGTTGATGACATGAGTGCGGTCGAAGTCGGATGAACCATAGCCGCTGCGCAGATTGAGAGGATTGTTACCGTTGTAGAAGAGGCCGAGGCCGCTCTGTTCGTCGAGTGCGTGCGACCACGTGTAAGAGGCCCCCACCTGAACGTCGTGGCTCATGCGCTTCTCAATGTGCGCCTGGAGCGCGTTGTAGGCATCCACGCCGGCAGCCTTGTAAGTGATGGACTCGGCGGCATATCCGATGTAGGGAACGCGAAGGTCTACATTGCCGCCTTCGTAGTTGGCCAGGTAACCAGTGCCTGTCGCGCTGCCCGGAGCCAGAGTCGCGCCCTGGACATTGTAGCCATAGCTGTAATTCTGTTGGTAGGCGCTGCCTGGGAGGGCGGGATTGCTGGGGGATACGATATTCGGCTGGTTGAACGGCACCGGAATGATCTGATGGCGGCCCAGATTGCCCACATAGCCAAGTTCGATGGCCAGATCGCTGCGTGGCTGCCATTGAATGTCAAGGGTGTAATTCATGGTGTAAGGCAGCTTGTTGGCGCGGTCGTAGATGCCCAGCGAGACCGGCTTGCCGTTATTGATAACGCCCTCGTCTCCCGTGCCTGTGTTCAGGATGCTGTACGCATTGGGAAGATAACCGCTGAGGTCGGAAGCCTTGGGATTGCTGGGTGGAGCAAGCGGCGTGGTTCCATAAGGATTTTCAAGATTGCCCTCGGCATTTGTGCCGCCGCAGGTGGGCAGGTAGCCTTCGTAGAAATATTGCGTTGTTGACGGGCAGACAGTGGCGTTGACGAAAGGGAGTTGCTGGTTGGCGCCGAAGGGACCGCCGGTGACGGAGCCGATGGCATAGCCGGGCGAGAGGTAGGTGAACAGCTCGCCGCGGTCGTAGTAAATGCCGCCGCCTGCGCGCACGACCACTTTGCTGTGGAATATTTCAGGCTGCCATGCGGCGCCGACGCGCGGACCGATTCCCCACTGGCGGCCGGTGAGAGTGGTGTTGCTCACGCCTTTGGTACCGTTGGCGTTGTTGCCGGCGATGATCAGGCCGGAACTTGTGATGGCTCCTTCGCCACCGTCGCCGTTGATGTCGTAGCAATATTCGTTGGGATCGCTGGTGCTGCAAGTGGTTGGATTGGGATTGGGATCGAAGTTGAAAATGCGGCCGTATTTCTCGGTAAGTCCGCCGTCCCAGTCGTAGCGCACGCCAGCTGTGAGCGAGAGCGTGGGAGTAACTTGCCACTTGTCTTGCACGTAGGTGCCAAGCTGATTGGCGCGGTAGTAGCGGTTGGCGTTGCCCTGCAGGAAAGAGGTGACGTAGAAGCCGGAAGATGAGCTGCCGGGCAGAACCTGGCCCTGAAGCATCTGGCTGAGGTCGTCCGTGGCAACTGTGCCGGTTCCAGTGCGCTTGTCAATGGTGTTGAGCTGGGTGTAAGTGTAGCTGGCTCCGAAGCTGACTGTATGCCTGCCCAGCGTCCAGATCGCGTTGCCGGAGGGAGCGAGGCGGTTCTGGAAGACGCCGGTGTTGGCGGACTGCGATTCCGCGTTAGGACCGATATTCAACACGGCATCTGCAGGAAGCCCGGCAGGCTGGAACTGACCCAGCACATTGTAGATGGAGACGCCGGGAAAATAGCTCGATCCGAACACGTTGATCGATCCGCTGGGATACGCGCCGCCGGGGATTGAGGTTGGACCGAAGGCCTGCGCGTTGTCGCCCCAGTTCTTCTCCCGGATGACGCCGAGAGTCTGGGTGGTGCTGAGGTTCGACTTGACCAGATATGAATTGATGATGGAGGCGACCTGCGCGCCTGAGTCGAGATGCTCGGTGAAACCGGGCACGCTGGAGTAGGAGTACGGCGCGGTGGTCGGATCGTGCTGGTAGAAATACTTGAGGCTCAGAGTGTCTTTCTTGCTGGCGTTGTAATCAAGGTCGGCCACCGCCAGATCTCCGATAAACCGGCCCGTGCCGGGGATGAAGGCGTTGTCAAGATGTGCGGCGGTGGGAACTTTGGGGTAGAGAGAGTCGTTGGGTACGAGCCACTTGCCGGGTTCGCCGGGAAGCGAGGGCGAGTTGAAAAGGGCAAGAGCGGTGGCGTCGATGTTGGCCGCGGTAATGTTTGGGTTGCCGACATTGGCGCCGAACGAGTAGTTGGAGAGCGCGGCAAGTCCAGCGGGAGAGCGATCGTCGGTGAGGCCGACGGGAACATCGAGGAACGAGTCGCCCAGCTCCTGATCAGAGACATGCAGGTGCTGGTAGGCGAGGAAGGCGAAGAACTTGTTCTTGATGATGGGACCGCCAACCGTGCCGCCGGCAATGTAGCGGTGGAGCTCGGGAACCTTATCGTTCTCTGGAACGTCTGGATCCTGATTCATGAAGAATGGAGCGGCGTTGATCCAGTTTGTCCCGCGATGAAAGTAAGCCGCGCCGTGAAAAACATTTGTGCCGGAGGCGGTGCTGAGGTCGATGTGTGCGCCGGAAGTGGATCCCTGCTGCGCGTCATACATGGAAGCATTTACGCGGACTTCCGCGATGGTCTCGGGCGCGGGCGTGGGGATGGCGTTGCCGATGGACAGATAAATGGAGGCTGCGGATGGGATGATCCCGCCGCCGCCGCCGGGGCTGGTCTGAACGCCGGTCGAGTTGATCACGCGCGCTGAAGAAACCTGGCTGGTGCTCTTTCCGTTGAAGAGATTGCTGGCGTCAACGCCGTTCAGCAAAAACGAATTTGACGTGTCGCGCTGGCCGTTGGCCCAGATGGGCGCGTTTCCCAGGCCGGAATTGGCGCCGGTGCCGCCGCTCAACTCAGCGGAAACTCCGGTGGATTGCGTCGCAAGGCCGGTAAAACTCCCCGTGGCCAGCGGCACAGATTCAATCTCCGTTTTGTCCATGACGTAACCGACCGTGGTGTCCACGGCGTTCATCAGCGGCGAGCCTTCCACTTCGATGGTTTCGCCCTTGGCCGCGGCAACTTTCAATTGCGCATTGAGCGTTGCGGTACGATCAGCCTGCACGGTAATGTGCGGCGTCCTCTGGATATCGAAGTTCTCTGCGTTGAAGGTGAGCGTGTAGGTTCCGATGGGCAGGTTCACGAACACATAGGCGCCGGAGCCATTGGTGTGCGTGGAGCGCGTCAGCGCGGTTTGTTCGTCCACCACCGTGACCTTGACGCTGGGAAGCACGCCTCCGGAAGAATCTGTCACCTCTCCTGTAATGCCGCCAAGCGTCTGTTGTGCCAACAGGGTTGAGCTAGACAACACTGCGGTCGCCGTAATGGCCAGCAGCCAGAAAAGCAGGGAGGAAATGTGACGCAAAGAGATTTTCAAGATCGTCGCCTCGGATATAGAAATTACGCCCCTCGGTTTTTGAACTGTGCCAAAAGTGGCTGAATGGGGGGTATAAATCACGGTTGCTGACGAATGCGTTGGACAGAGAAACTGCCTAAGCCGCGCGCGCCTCTGGTGTTGAATAAAATTGACCCACTGATTAACCAAAAGATAACATTCAATCCGTAAAGATCGGCTAAAGATTATGGTTGCCGCGCCGTTTTATGGTGGAAAAGTAGACATTAACCTGCCGGAATCCTGCCGCGCTGGAACGCACTTCATGCGCGGGTATCGAGAACAGGCTTCAGTGGGTTCCGAGATAGATAAAGCGCGCCAGAAACAGCGCAGCCAGCAGGTAGAGAAGCCATTCCTGGCTGCGGAATTTCCCGGCGGCCAGGTGAAGAACAGCCCACGCGATAACGCCGAATCCGAGGCCGTTGGCGATTGAAGAGGTGAACGGAATCAGCACCATGGTGAGGAACGCTGGAACCGCGATGAGCGGCTGATGCCAGTGAATCTCGCTGATGGTGGAGAGCATGAGCGAGCCAACCAAAATCAAAGCAGGCGCGGTAGCCGCGGGCGGCACGATGCCGACAAAGGGCGCAGCGCCGATGGCGCACAGAAACAGCAGCCCAGTCACAATGGCAGTAACGCCGGAACGGCCTCCGGCAGCCACGCCGGCCGTGGACTCAACATAGCTGGTCACTGTCGAGGTTCCGGTGAGCGAGCCGAACACGGTGGCCGTCGCGTCGGCAAACAAAATATGGTTCAGCCGCGGAATCGTGTGATCGGCGGAGATCAACCCCGCGCGCTTGGATACGGCCACCAGCGTGCCGAGATTGTCGAACAGGTCCACAAAGAAGAATACAAAGACGATCTCGAGAAGACCCGTCGAGAGCGCGCCGCGAATATCAAGTTTGAAGGCGGTGAGGGCCAGCGCGTGAAAGCCTCCGGGAGATGAAGTCCAATGGGTCAGCCCCAGCGCCCACGCGGCGCCAGTGACGGTAAGCACTCCGATGAGGATGGCGGCGCGGACCTTTCTCACTTCCAGAACGACCATCAGGATGAGTCCGCACAGCGCCAGTGCGGTGACGGGGTTGCGGATATTGCCCATCGTAACCAGAGTCTGAGGGTCGGCCACCACAAGGCCGGCGTTACGGAAGCCGATGAGCGCGATAAACAGGCCAATGCCGCCGGCCACGGCAGCGTAAAGCTCGTGCGGAATGGCGTGCAAAATCATCTGGCGGATGCCTGCGGCGGTGAGCAGGAGGAAGATGACTCCGGAGAGGAAGACCGCTCCCAGCGCCGTTTGCCATGGAATGTGCATCTTCAGGCAGACGACGTAAGTGAAGTAGGCGTTGAGGCCCATGCCGGGGGCCAGAGCGATTGGGTAGCGCGCCACCACGCCCATCACGATGGAACCAAAAGCCGCCGAAAGGCAGGTGGCCGCAGTCACGGCGGCCAGCGGCATTCCTGCGGCGAAGAGAATGGCTGGATTGACCAGCACAATGTAGGCCATGGTCAGGAACGTAGTGACTCCGGCCAGAATCTCGGTGCGCCAGTTGGTCCCCAGACGCGTGAATTCAAAATAGCTTTCCAGTCGATTGAGCATAGGCGGGTATCTCTAGAGGAACACATCGGGGCGGGGATGGAAAGTGATTTGGAGGCGCTGATGACGAATTTTGACGGGCAGACGAGGGAGCGCGAACTGCTCGGCGCCTGCATAATCCATCGAAGAAAGCTCTAAGCAACCTCCCAAAAAGCCTTTGCTCTAATGGCGCATATCCTCAGGGGCTGAAGCCCGCGCTTGCTTGACATCATTTACGGCGCGACCAAAGTCGTGCCTTTTCAAAGCGCCCTCTCATTTAGTGGTTCCTTAAATGAAAGCTCTAGTTTTCCGGTTCTTCTCCTATATCCTCGTTCCAAATTTCAGGGTGAGAGCGAATATAGCCTTCCAGCAGCTCACAGCATTCGCGGTTGTCGAGATCGACTACCTCCACGCCATTGGCTCTGAGCCACGATGCTCCTCCGGTAAAGGTGCGGCTCTCGCCCACTACCACCGCGCCGATGCGGAACTGACGCACCAGCCCGCTGCAATACCAACACGGCGCCAGTGTCGTGACCATCACCAGGTCGCGGTATCCTTTTTGCCTTCCGGCCCGGCGAAATGCGTCTGTCTCACCGTGTGCGCTGGGGTCGCCCTGTTGCACACGGCGGTTATGGCCGCGGCTTACCAGTTCGCCCGCGCGCGTAAACAGAGCCGCTCCAATCGGGATGCCGCCTTCAGCCAATCCCAGCCGCGCCTCTTCCAAAGCCACAGCCAACATGCGTTCGCACAATTCCAGGTCCATCACTAAAGGCCTCAGATGCCAAGAATATTGCACCGGCGAGACTGCTGCCCGGCTCGACTCCCCTTTTTCATCCGCGCCGGGCAGCCACATGCAAGCCAGGCTGCGCTTATTCCTTTCCTTGCATTTGGTTTGGGCTTAACTTAACCAATTCTGGGTCGTCGGATTTCTTTCGCCCGATCAAGTGTCAGAGTGTATTATGGGCGGGAATATCCGGGGGTAGAAAGTTGCACGTGAAGCTAGCAGCGGTGTTTCTCGCAGTAATTGGGATGGGGGTAGCTTCGACAGCGCAGCAGTCTGGTTCGCTCTCGCGAGTTACGCTGGAGGTTCGCACCACCAAAGCCATCAACTATCGTCACCTGAGCGGCCCGACGAAAATCGACTTCCGCGGCACGGTTCTGCAATCGCAGGCCCGCGGTGAAGCCCGCGTGGAGAGCAGGCGGGGAGCAGTCCGCATTCAGGCCCAATTTGAGAAGCTTGAGCCTGCGTCGCGCTTCGGTGGGGAATTCCTGACCTATGTGCTTTGGGCCATCTCGCCGGAAGGGCGTGCGGACAACCTGGGTGAACTGATACTCGACGGCCAGAAGAGCAAGATGGACGTCACTGAGCCGATGCAGGCCTTCGCGATGATCGTGACCGCCGAACCGTACTTCTCTGTCTCGCAGCCGAGCGAGGTGGTAGTGATTGAGAACGTGGTGCGGCCGGATACGGTGGGCAGTGTTGAGGAGATGGACGCCAAGTTTGACCTGCTCCAACGCGGACAATACGAGACCACGGTTCAGGCCGGCTACGAAGCGCCTGCGGTGAGCTCGGGGATTCCACTCAGTCTGTTGGAAGCGCGGAACGCAATCGAGATCGTCAAGCAGGCCGGCGGCGAGAAGTACGCCACGGAGAGTTTCCAGAAAGCTGCCGAACTGCTGAAGACGGCAGAGAGCGACTTCACCGGGAAGCACGAGAAAAAGGTAATTGACACGGCAGCCAGGGAAGCGGTTCAGACCGCCGAGGACGCGCGCATTATCACAATGAAGCGGCGCGAAGAGGAGCGTTTGACGCAGGAGCGTCAGGCGGCGGCGGACAGGGAAGCGCAGGCAAAAGCGCAGGCCGAAGCGGCGGCGGACAGGGAAGCGCAGGCAAAAGCGCAGGCCGAAGCGTCGGAGAAGGCGCGCCTGGAAGCAGAGCTTGCCGCCGAGCGCGCGGCTCGGGAGAAGGCCGAGGCGGAAGCGGCCCGCGCAGCCGCCCTGGTGCAGCAGCAGGCAGCCCAGGCGGAGGCGGAGAAAGCGCGTTCAGCCGCTGCACAGGCGCTGGCGCAGCAGCAGGCGGCTCAGGCCGACGCCGAACGCGCGCACAAACAGGCCGAAGACGCGGAGCGTGCGCGGCAGCAGGCGGAAGCGGAAAGGGGCGATTTACGAAAGCGCCTGCTGGACCAGCTCAATTCGGTTTTGCAAACGCACGATACGGCGCGTGGATTGATCGTCAACATGTCGGACGTGCTCTTCGATACGGGCAAATACACGTTGCGGGCGGAAGCCCGGGAAAAGCTGGCCAAGATCTCAGGGATCATGCTGGCGCATCCGGGACTGAACCTGGAAGTGGATGGCTACACCGACAACGTGGGCAGCGAGGAGTACAACCAGTTGCTCTCCGAACAGCGCGCCAACACAGTGGAGGAGTTCCTAGTGCAACAAGGCCTCCCCGAATCCTCAGTGACCTCGCTCGGATTCGGAAAAACGCAGCCCGTAGCAGCGAACGACACGCCTGAAGGCCGGGCGAAGAACCGCCGCGTCGAACTGGTGGTCACCGGCGAGCCGATTGGCAAGGAAGCCGAAGCCGCTGCAGCTCCCGAGCCTAAGACCCCGCTCGTGCAGCCTTGACAAGCGCGAATGGGTTGCGGCGCTCAGGGCGCTCAAGCGCATTGGGCGACGGGTTTCATTTCAGCGTGGCTAGCTGGGCCTGAATCCCTGCCTGGCTCAACGGGGACGCCAAACCTTTCATAGGGACGTCCATCAATCATTTGCATAGGGACATTTGCGCTCCCAATAACAAAGGAAAACGGTGGCCGCTCTTCCATGCGGATTTTGTGATGCACAGCCTACGCCATACAATGCTTACTAGGCTTGGAGAGTCGGGAGCGGATGCTTTTGCCATCGTGAGGATTGCTGGTCACAGCAGTATCTTGATTTCGCAGCGTACATCCATCCAACCCCCGAGGCAGTGGAGCGGGCTTTCGAGCGGCTGCAACTGTTGGGCGATTTCGCCGTAATCGAGCCAAAACGACTGCCACCCGCTACAGTATCCGTTACACTCGAAGGAACGGCAGCCGCAAGTTATTGAAGGGCCTGTAGCTCAACGGTTAGAGCAGGGGACTCATAATCCCTTGGTTCGGGGTTCGAATCCCTGCAGGCCCACCAAAATAAAATAGTGTTCGTATTATCCCGGGAACGAGTGCTGTCAGGCTCCTCACTGAGAAGGCGGAAGCGTGAGCAACTGGGAGATAAAACGAATATTCCGGCATTCCTCCATGAGGCATGTGCTGTGCGCGAAGGCAGCCATCCCCACCCTGTTTCTTCTCTTCTGCATCGCCCTTGTGCGCGGGCAGTCGCCGGCGCTTCGCACGCCGGTCGCCCTTACGGTTGTGGACGAAAATAACCTGGCGGTTTCTGGCACCGCGGTTACCATTCTTGAGCCGGGGCGCGCCGCTGTGCGGCTGCAGACCGACTATGCCGGACATTGCAGCTACTTCCTCCACCAGAGCGCGCCCTACGAGATTCGCGCAGAGAAGGCCGGATTTTATCGGAGCGTGGAAAACGATGTTGACGCGAGCGTGAACTCTGTCGGCCTGGTGTTGACGCATGAACAGATTGTCACCGAGCAGGTGAATGTAACTGCGTCGGCTCCCGGCATCGACACCGAGCAGCCCTCCGACACGACCGTAATGAACACGCCGGAGATTGTGAACGTTCCGTACCCGACCTCGCGCGACATTCGCAATCTTCTTCCCTTCAATCCCGGCGTGGTGCAGGACGCGACGGGGCAGGTTCATGTGGCCGGATCGCCGACCTACGAAACTCTGGACACGATGGATGGATTCGATATTCGCTCGCCTATGAGCGGCACGCTGGCCTTGCGGGTGAGCGCCGACGCGGTTCGCTCCACGATTGTGCAGAGCACGCGCTACCCTGTGGAATTTGGACGAGCGACGGGCGGCGTGGTGGCGCTTTACACAGGAATGGGCGACAACAAATTCCGTTTCAACGCCACCGACTTCTTCCCTTCCTTCCGCGACCTGAACGGAATTCGTTTCGATAAATTTGTCCCTCGCTTTACATTTTCCGGTCCTCTGGAGCGGAGCCGGGTGTGGTTTTATGACGGCTTGGAGACGGAATGGGACAACATTTATATCACCGAGTTGCCGGCCAATGCCGACACAGACGAGTTGGTGCGCGGTAGCAACCTGGTAAAGATTCAGACCAATCTGACTACCGCGAACATCCTGAGTGGCGCTCTGCTTTTCAACGATTACCATTCGCCATTCGACGGCATCTCGTCGCTGAATCCGCAGCAAAGCACCACCAAACGCGACACCATCGCGTGGCTGCCCTATCTGCGCGATCAGTGGAGCATTGGCAACGGCGCCTTGCTCGATGTGGGCGCGGGAACAACGCGCATCCGCGACGGCTACGAACCGCACGGAAACGCTGGTTACGAAATTTCCCCGGAGCTTCCCTCGGGCAGTTATTTCGAGAATCTTACTGGCCGCTCTCAGCGCACGGAAGGAACCGCGACGCTCTATCTGCCGCCGCGGTACTGGGCTGGACGCCACGACCTGAAGGCGGGCATCGATGTGGACCACATCAGCTTCAACGAAAACGTCACGCGTGCGCCGGTAAGTTATCTGCGCGAGGACGGAACGCTTTCGCGTGAGAGCACTTTTCCGCAGATAGCGCCCTTTTCGCTTTACAACGACGAGTTAGGCGCATACGCCGAAGATCACTGGCAGCCGCATGCGGGACTCACTATCGAGCCGGGCCTGCGTCTGGATTGGGACGAGATTGTCCGGCGGCCGCTCATTGCGCCGCGCATTGCGGCGGTTTACTCGCCGCCCGCGAGCCACGGCGCGACTAAACTTTCGGCAGGCGTTGGACTTTACTACGAGCACACGCAACTGGAATACCTGACGCGAGCGCTGGCAGGAGTTCGTTACGACACTTACTTTGAGGCGGACGGAGTTACTCCAATCAGCGCGCCGGAAGAGACGTTTTTCACTGCCAACTACGCCACGCTGCATGACGCGAGAGCCGTCAACTGGAGCATTGGCGTGGAACAAAAGCTGCCCGGCGCGATCCTTGGCGGGTTCAATTTTATTCAGAAGCGCCAAATCAACGGCTTCATTTATGTGAATGAGAGCGCACCTGCGCTATCCGGCGACTATGCGCTTTCTAATACGCGCCAGGACCACTACGACTCCGTTGAAGTGAATGCGCGACGCACCTTTGCAAACGGGCACACACTGTTTGCTTCGTTTACTCACGCTTCGGCGAGGACGAATGCGGCGCTCGACTACATGCCCGATCCATCCCCACTCGGGGCCCAGCAGAGCGGACCGCAGGCCTGGGATTCGCCCAACCGCGTGATTTCGTGGGGCTGGCTGCCGTTGATGCTTCCACGGTTCAGCAAAAAATGGGATTTTGTTTACACAGTCGATTGGCACACCGGGTTTCCGTACACATCAGTCGATCAAAATCAGCAGGTGGTGGGAGCGGCGGGATCGCGGCGCTTCCCGGATTATCTCAGCCTCAGTCCGGGACTGGAATGGCGATTCCATTTCCGCGGCGCGTACTTCGGATTGCGCGGCGTGATAGAAAACGCCACCAACAGCGCCGATCCAGTGGAAGTCAACAACGTGGTGGTTTCGCCGCAATATGGAACCGTAAGCGAATTTTTGGGCCGGGCCTTCACGGCGCGCATTCGGCTGATCGGGGCGAAGTAGGGAGGAAGCTTTTCTCCCATGCTTGAGTTGATCGCCCTCTAAAGAACAATCACCGCGGGTCCATCTTCGGTTTCATGTTTCACTGCTTCGAGCGCCTTGTTCGCGTCTTCCAGTGAGAACGTGGCGACGCGTGGGCGGAAATTAAGCTCGTCAGCCAAGGCGATAAAGTCGCGCGCGTCCATGCGCGTCATATTGGCAACGCTGCGCACCTGGCGCTCGCCCCAGAGCAGCGTGTCGTAATCGAAGGCGGGCATCTCGTCCAGGTGAATGGCGTTGATGGCCACCACTCCGCCTTTGCGCAGCGCGGACAGTGCGCTGATGACGACCTTTCCGCTCGGTGCGAATGTGATGGCGCGATCAAGCTCCGTGGGCGGCTTGGCGCTTTCGTCGCCGACCCATGCTGCGCCCAGTCGCTCGGCGGCCTTGCGATGAGCCTCGCCGCGCGTGACGACATAGACCTCGCAATCCCAGGATTGAAGGATGCGAATAGCCAGCGAGGCCGAGCTGCCAAAACCGAAGAGGCCGACGCGTTCTCCACGTTCAACTCCCGCGACGCGGAGGCTGCGGAAGCCGATGATGCCCGCGCAGAGCAATGGCGCGACCTGGGAATCTTCAAGGCCCGGCGGCAAGGGAATGGTGAAATCGGCGCGAACGGACACAAACTCCGCATAGCCGCCGTCCACCGAGCAGCCCGTAAAAACGGGATGATCGCAGAGATTCTCCATCTGGTGCTGGCAGAACCAGCAATCGCCGTCCACGCCGCCCATCCAGGAGACACCCACGCGTCTTCCGATGGGCAGTTCCGGGGTTGGCGATTCCACCACTTCGCCGACAATTTGATGACCGGGAATAATGCGCGGGCGGATAGGCGGAAGATCCCCCTCTACGATGTGGAGATCTGTCCGGCAGACGCCGCAGGCGCGGACTTTGAGCAGTACCTCTCCGGGCCGCGGTTGAGGCCGGGAAATGTCCTCAATCGTGAGCCAGCTTCCGGGCGTCTTCGATTTGGAATCGAATATGGCTGCCCTCATCGCAAATCCTCTAAGCAATAGCTTAATTCCGCGTGGCGGGATTGGATAATTGTTCCGCGTTCCCTTCCCTTCTAGTATTCTTCTGGCATGAAAACTCTATTCCGCACGCTTCTCTACCTCGCACTCATTGTCTGGCTGGGCGCGGAGATCTTCTTTCCCGTGGTGGCTGCCATCACTTTTGAAACGCTGCGGCCAGACACGCACACGGCGGGGATGATTGTGGGCAGCTTACTGCGCATATTGCACGGCATGGGGCTGTCCTGCGGGGGAATAGCCTTCTTTTTGCTTGCTCGGTCATCGGTATGGGGCATTTACAAACCGCGCGCTGTGCTGGCGCCGATGGCTCTGTTGGTGCTAGCCGTCGGCCTGATTGTCTATTCGCAGAAAGGCATCATTCCGGCAATGGAGCGGGATCGGGTCAATGCCGGAGGGACGATTGATGCGGCAAATGCCACTAACCCCAGCCGCATGGACTTCGAGAAGTTGCACCGCCGCAGCGAAAATGTGGAGGGCGCCATTCTGCTGCTGGGATTGGCGACGGTGGTCTTCGTGGCCAGAGCGGAGACGGAAAGAGCATAGAGAACGGGGAATGATGCCGGTGCAAATTTTCGGTGCCCCACCCTTTTCGCAAAGAAAGCGAAAAGGATAGGGCACCCCAGATTGATTGGCCCAGCCCACGTTCGCCTATTCCCTGTTCCCTGCTCCTGTATCATCGAAGAGGTCCTCGCGTGCGCGTTTCATTCTGCTGGAGGCCACAATAGGAAAATTATGAAGACTGGAATTATCGGCCTGCCGCAGGTGGGCAAGACTTCTCTGTTCAAGATTCTGACCAAGGCTCGGCTCGAAGAGCGCGGCCACTCGCGCCAGGAACACATCGGCGTGGCGCGGGTGCCCGACGAGCGGCTGGACAAGCTGTCGGCGCTCTACTCGCCCAAGAAGACGACTTACGCCACAGTGGAATTTGTAGACGTGGCAGCTATCGGGCAAGAGGCGCTGAAGGAGACCGCGTTTCTCGCCAGCCTGCGCCAGGTGGACGCGCTGATTCACGTGCTGCGCGCCTTCGAAGACGACGCGATTCCGCACATTGGCCCCATCGACCCGCTGCGCGACATCAAAAACGTCGAATTCGACCTGATGATCAGCGATCTGACCCAGGTGGAAAAGCGCCTGGAGCGCGTCGAGAAGGATTTGAAGAAGGGCCGCACCAACGATCTGGAGCACGAGCACGCCCTGCTGCTGCGCTCGAAAGCGGCTCTGGAAAAGGAGCAGCCACTGCGCGAGTTGGAGATGACGCCCGAGGAAAAGAAGCTCATCCGAGGCTTCATGTTTTTGTCGCAGAAACCGATTCTCTATGCGCTGAATATCGGCGAGAGCACTACACTGGGCGACGACCTGGAAGCAGCGGTGAGCCGTTTCAAGCTGGAAGATGTTGCGCATCGCCTCAACGCTGGAGCCACGGCCATCTGCGGCAAGGTCGAGGCCGAGCTGGCGGAGATGGACGACGAGGAGGCGGCGGAGTTTCTTGGCAGCTATGGGCTGCGCGAAAGCGGGCTGGTGCGGCTGATTCGCAAGAGCTACGAGTTGCAGGGCCTGATCAGCTTCTTCACCGCAGGCGAGGACGAGTGCCGCGCCTGGACCATTCCGGTGGGCTCAAAGGCGCCGCAAGGGGCCGGTGCGATTCACTCCGACCTGGAACATCACTTCATCCGCGCCGAAACCATTCGCTGGGACGCGCTGCTTGATGCCGGCTCCGAGGCCGCTGCACGGGCCAGGGGCACGCTGCGCCTGGAAGGCAAGGAATATGTGGTGCAGGATGGCGACGTGATGCACATCCGGCACAGCGGGTAAGGAACCAATGCTGAAGATTTCTTTGATTCTGGGCGCGATTGCCGCGCTGGCCGATGTGGCCGGCGGGTTGGTGCTGGTGCGCGCCAAGGGCGTGGAACGCTATCTGCGCTATTTTGTCGCGCTCGGCGCGGGCTTCCTGATGGCTACGGCGCTGATTGAAATGATGCCGGAGAGCCTGAAGTTGAACAGCGGGAGACCGCTGCTGGGCCCCAGCCTCATCATGGCCGGCTACTGTGTCGTGCACCTGCTGGAGCACACCATCAACGCGCACTTCCACTTTGGCGAAGAGACGCATCACGACGAGTTTGTCAGCATGCACACGGGCAACTCCGTGCTGGCCGGATTGAGCCTTCATGCGCTCTTTGACGGCGTGGCCATTGGCTCGGGATTCCTGGTTTCGGGCTGGCTGGGCTGGCTGATTTTTCTGGCCATTTTGCTTCACAAAGCGCCGGAAGGTTTCACCATGGCCTCGGTAATGCTCGCCAGCGGACGCAGCCGCACGACCGCTTTTTACTCCGCTGTCGCGCTGGCCGTGGCCACTTTGGCCGGTGTGCTGGTGATTCAGATGGTTCCCAGTTGGCTGCCGTATGGATTGGGAATTTCGGCCGGAGTCGCACTGTACGTGGGCGCCAGCGACCTGGTGCCCGAAGTGAACCGCGAGCCGGGAATTCGCATGGCTCTGGTCTTCTTCGCGGGCGTGGGCGGGTTCCTGTTGCTGAGGATGTTGTTGCCCGCTCTGTAGAGAACCTTTGAATAGGTTGCAGCAAAAGCCCGCATGATTTTATTCGCGCTCGCGGCACGACTGAAGTCATGCCCTGATACAAAGCCGACGGTTTCCGGGAGCCTGTGAAACCGTTACTTGACAGGTGCATATCTTTCAAACTGGCGCACTGCTCAAAAAATAGGCGAGACCCACGCAGGAGCGTCAGGGTCTCGCCGGAGGAACAAAACGTGTGCGGCGCATCGGAAGCGCGGATTAGACTGCGGCCAAATCAATGGATGCGGATGCTTCCCGAGCCGGTTTGGATGCGCACTGTGGGTCCGCCGCCGTTGAGCGTGCCGTTCAGGTGGTGACGGTTCGATTCGCCGTGAGTGACCACATCCCTGTCAGAGTGAATGCTACCCGATCCGGTCGTAGCATCGAGCGTAATCCCCGCGTTGCCGAGCGAGAGTTCAACGCTGCCTGAGCCTGTCTCCAGCTTCCATTCCGAGGACGGTGTTCCATCCACCTTGATGCTTCCCGAACCCGTGCCGGCGCGCAGGCCGCCGTGCAGATTGCGCAGTTCGACGCTGCCCGAGCCGGTTTGTGCCTTAACATCGCCCACGCCTGTCTGCTCGGCGTAGATAGTGCCGGAGCCGGTGTTCGCGGTGAACCCGCCGTGCAGGCCGGTGGCGTGGATGCTGCCTGAGCCGGTGGAGAGCTTTGCGTTTTGGCCCACGCCGTCAACAATGATGTTGCCCGAACCTGAACCGGCGTCGAGAAAGACATTTTCTGGGGCCTGAATCTCGTAATCGATGCTGATGTTGTGCAGGTTCTCGTGGTGCGCGCCGATGCGCACAATGTTGCCTGTTTGTTCGATGGGCGGATGAGCCGCAATCTCGCGCACCTGCTCGTCGCTGCCGCCCCAGCTGGACCGCACCTTGCCAAAGATGTGCACCTGGTTGTCAGCGCCGCGGGTCAGGTGAATGTTGCCCGAGCCGGTAGAGACTGACAGCTCCACGCGCCCGTTAACGGAAAGAGTGCGATCAAAGGTCGCCTCTGAAGCCAGCGCCGGAACAGCCGCCAATGTCAAAGCTGCCACCGCCAGAAGAAGATGTTTCATTGTGTACCTCGTCTCTCAGGGGTCTAGGGTCAGGGAACAAGGCCAGCCTTTCGGTCCGCGTTCTCGGCCCCAGCTGGCATCTATCCTTTCATACGCAGCGAGCAACAGTTTGGTTCCAAAGAGTTGGCTCAGGCTATGCTGCCCCCAGTTCCCTGCCCTCTGGCCCCTGTCCAATGCTATTCTCACATCCAAGATGCACTCGCTTTCGCTGCTTGAGTTTGTCGCTGTGGGCCTGCTCATTCTGGCCAACGCTTTTTTTGTTGCAGCCGAGTTCGCACTGGTCTCCATCCGCGACACACGCATCGAGCAGATGCTGACCGACGGCGTGCCCGGAGCCCGCGCCGTCCGCCGCCTGCAACGCGATCTGGACTACTTTCTACCCGCCGTGCAGCTCGGAGTGACTCTCTGCTCGCTGGCCCTGGGCTGGATCGGCGAACCGCTGGCGGCAGGCGTGCTAATGGGCTGGATGAGCGCCATTCCCTTCACACTGGCTCATGCCCCGGTCTACGCCAATATCGCCGCCGTGGTGCTCGGATTCTCACTCATCACCTATTTTCACGTGGTAGTGGGCGAGTTGGTTCCCAAGTCGCTTGCCCTGCGCCGCGCAGAGGCTCTCGCCGTCGCCGTCGCCCCGGCCATGCTTGTCTTCATGGCTCTGGCGCGGCCCGCTGTGCGCCTTCTGAAGAGTTCCGCCGCCGTCATACTGCGCGGCTTTGATATTCCCCTCACCGAGCGCGCCCAGGTTCATTCGCCCGACGAGCTCAAGCTCATCGCCACCGCCGCACGCCGCATGGGCGTTTTGCCCCCCTTTCAGGAGACGCTCATCCATCGCGCACTGGAACTGGAAGATGTGCCCATTCGGGAGATCATGACCCCGCGGCAGAAGATTTTTGCGCTGCCCTCGAATCTGCCTATCGAAGCGGCCAGCGCACAGGTCATCGAACATATGCGCTCGCGCGTGCCGGTCTACGACGAGACGCGCGGCCCCGAGCACATCGTCGGCGTCATCTACTCCAAAGACCTTGCCCGGCTGATCTTCTTCCGGACGGCCGCTCCGGTGGTCGAACTCAAGCTTTCGCAGGTGATGCGCGAGGTGATGGTTGTGCCTGAAACCAAATCCGTCCTCGACCTAATCCGCGAGTTTCAACAGCGCCGCCGCCAGATGGCCATCGTGGTGGACGAGTACGGCTCGACGGTCGGCCTGGTCACCGCCGAGGACGCCATCGAGCAGTTAACCGGCGAACTGGAAGACGAGTTCGACTCGCCTTCCCTGCCCGTTCTGGCCACGACTGGTGGCGCGCTGCTGATGGACGGCGTAGTGAATCTGCGCGACCTGGAAACGCAGACGCAATGGAGCCTGCCGCGCGACGGCGGCGTGGAAACCCTGGCCGGCTTCTTTCTCATGCGCCTCGGCCATATCCCAAAATTGGGCGAATCCATAATCTATGAAGGCCGGCGACTGACAGTGATGGAAATGGATAACCGGCGAATTGCCAAGATTCGCGTGGAGCCGGTGGGGGAAAAGGCTCAGGACTAGGCTGTGCCTTCCAGTCTTCACGCATTAGGCCGAATTGTGATTTTTGGCTTCAATCGCAAATCAGATTGACAATCTGGGCGTTGAACTCGCCGTCTTCACCTACCGTTAGTAGCCCTACTGTGACCGGCAGGCGGAAGCGGCGCGGGCCGCAGGAGCCGGGATTGAAGTAGAGCACGCGCTTGCGCGTGTAGAAGTTGGGTACGTGGGTGTGGCCGGAGAGCACTGCGGCAAATTTTCCGGCGGCGGGGTCGAGGTGGAGCGTGTGCAGATCGTGGAGCATGTACACGTAGCGGTCCGCAATGAGGACCACATCGGTCTCCGGCAGTTCGGCGCAGGGGCCTTCGCGGTCCACGTTGCCGCGCACCGCCGTAACCGGAGCGATCTTGGCAAGTTCAGCCAGAACGGCAGGCTTGCCCACGTCGCCGAGGTGCAGAATGCGCTCGACGCCGTCCAAGGTGGGCGCAATTTCAGGACGAAAGAGGCCATGTGTGTCGCTGACAATGCCAATTTTCATTCAGAACCTTATGGTGAGCTGGGTACCTGGGGCGTGTCAGTTTGAAAAATAGGTTCGGCAAAGCAAGAATACAGCGACAACCTCGGCAAAGTGGGGTTCAATTGATTATGGGCATTTCGCAGCTTGGTACCGTGTTGTGTTTGGCGCTGGTTGTGCCCGTGGCCTCGGCGCAGGTTCCTCAAGCGCGGCCGGCGCAGATTCGAAGTTCATACACTATTCAGCCGGAAGCCTGGCAGATCGTTCTCCTGGCCAATCATGCGCGCGCCCAGGCAGGAGCGGGGCCGCTCAAGTGGGACGCGGCGCTGGCTGCGGCCGCACGCCGGCATTGCATGCGCATGGCCTCAGAAGGAGTGATCTCTCACCAGTATGCGGATGAACCGGAGATCTCAGAGCGAGCCGCGCAGGCCGGCGCGCACTTCAGCGTGATCGAGGAGAACGTGGCGATTGCCCCCGATCCGGGCTCGATTCACAACGCGTGGATGCAATCCGCAGGCCATCGGGCCAATCTGCTTAACCCTCAAGTGGACCGCGTGGGAGTGGCAGTGGTAGCCGGCCGCTACGGGCTTTATGCCGTGGCCGACTACGAGCGCTCCGTTCAGGTGCTGACGCAGGCCCAGGTGGAGGCCGCAGTTACCGGCATGGTGCAGATGAGCGGGATTACCCTCTTTCAGGATGTGACCCTGGCGCGAACCGCCTGCACTGCGGACGAGGGCGTGCCCCATCCTGCTTCAGGACCGAAACCCCGATATGTCATGCGCTGGCAGGACGCGGATCTGGCCCAATTGCCCGGAGATCTGGCAAGCAGCCTGGCTTCGGGAAAATATCACCAGGCGTCCGTGGGCAGTTGCCCGACGCAGAACCTCGAAGGCTCGTTCACGGCCTACCGCGTTGCAGTGCTGTTGTACTGATTTCTCAGCTTCGTTCCATGGGCGGTGGGACTTTGACGGAAGCCATTCCCGCGGCAGTTGCCGCCTCGATGCCCAGGTCAGTGTCTTCAAAGACCAGGCAGTCGGCGGGCGCCACGCCGAGCCTTTCGGCAGCCAGCAAAAATGCATCCGGGGCCGGCTTGCCGCGCGTGTAATCCTCCGCGGCGACGATGGTATCGAATTTGTCCAGCAAGCCGATTGCAATGAGCGAGCCAACGACCGAGTCTCGCCTGCTTCCGGAAACCACGGCAAAAGGAATACGGCCATGCTCGGCCTCAATGTGTTCCAGCACCTCGGGGATCGCTTTGAGGCGCGGGAGTTGTTCGAGGTAGAGGGCTTCCTTCTTGGTGGCGACTGCATCGATGGGCATATCGAGCCCGTGAATCTCGTTCAGGTCGGCGATGATGTTGCGAACCGGTTTGCCGCCCCAGGAATAGAACAGCTCCTCGGCATATTCGCAGTTCCACTCCGCCAGCGCCGTCTTCCAGGCAATGTAATGCAGCGGCATTGAGTCGGCGATGGTGCCGTCGCAGTCGAAGAGATAAGCGCGAAATGAGCCTTCGGGGATTTTGAGTTTCATGCCGAGCAACCGCTCTCAGCGCTGCCGCCTTCGCCGGGTATGGTGGGCTCCATGCGGAGAGCGTTATTGAAGCGGTTGAAGTAGTTAAAGAGGCCGATGGCGCAAAGCAGTTCGACAATCTCTCCTTCCGCGTAGAAGCCGCGCAGCTCGGCGAACTGCTCGTCGCTCACCGCATTGGCATCGCGCGTTACGGTCTCGGCCAGGCGCAGAGCGGCCTTCTCGGCGGGGGTGAAATCGTCGCGTTGGGGCCAGTCGGCGAGGTGGGCGAGCTGCTCATCGCTCCAGCCCAGATTTCTTGCCAGGATGGTGTGGCTGGCAAGGCAGTAGGGCGTCACGTTCACCTGGCTGGTGCGGACGATAATCAGTTCCTTGAGCTTTGTTGGGACCGTTCCGGTCGAGAGCACCGCGCCGAAATGAGCCTGCATAGTGGAGAAAATCTCCGGCCGGTGCGCCATCACCCGAAACATATTTGGAACGTTGCCGCGCAGGGCAAAGATTTTGTCGTAGAGCGTGGCCATTTCAGGAGTCACTTCGCTGCGTTCAAGGCGGGAAATGCGCGACATCGATTCTCCTTATTCCTATGGTATCGCCTGCGCTGGCTCCCGACACGCTGTGTGGGTGGGCAGGCGTCTGTTCCGTGCTTCCCAGGCCCGCAAGCCGGCCCGAAACGGAGGATGAATCCGGCTAGATTTGTCAAAATTTTTGACGCGACTCGCGCTCTCTGCTAACTTGGTAGTGGAGCAATCCTTTAAAGGCACTCCTCAGTAGCTCAATGGCAGAGCATTCGGCTGTTAACCGAAGGGTTGTAGGTTCGAGTCCTACCTGAGGAGCCAATATATCTCCTTATAATCCAACCGCTTACCAAACAATCCCAGACTTTTGCACTTCTTCTGTACCCCCGCAGATTCTCTCTGTGTATTTCTGCCCTCCGAAGGTAACCCGGCAAGTCCGCCAAATGGAAAGTCAAGCTGAAGTTATTCGTTCCGTGAGACACACCGCGCGAGCATCAGGATTCGGCGGTGGGCAAAGGACTTCGGGCCTGGCTTATCCGCTTTACAAATTCATAGAGCACCTGCGGTCCCTCACCGGCAACCGCTTCGCCTGGGTGAGCATCGGCTTTCATCCAGGCAAAGAGAAAAACAAGCGGAATCCAGCCGCGGGAATCCCGTTCGACTTCAGCGCCAATGACATTGAGAATACGGGAGAAGTTAAGCGGCAACCGCGCAGGGACAACTTGCAGGCCGGCCGGATCCGCACAGTATTGAGGCGGAGAAGTTACCAGGTATTCGCGGCAGATGAGCGGGCGGATGGGGTGAATGGAGCAAGATTCATTCTCGAGAAACGGACAAGGGATGTGTTTGTAGAAGTAATCGAGGGCCACCTGGCGTGCGGATTCAGTTTCTGCGAGCCAGTCCTCGTTGACCATCCGGTCAATGAGACCAGCGGCGGCAAGCGAGAGAAGTGCCTGATGGAAGCGGCCGGCGAGTTCCTCCTGGCGCGCTTCGGAAAGTGTGCGAATCCATGCGCTGAGGGTCTCGGCCTCGAAGATGCTCAGGGGCACCATCTGGCGGCAACAGGCGCCGCAGCCGGCTTTGCAGGAGACGGTGAGGCCGGCTTGGTTCAACTGCGCAGTGACCGCCCCTATGAAGGAGTCGTCAAGCGACTGCAAAACAGGCAGGATTTGGGTAAGGTTGGTTTGGCCGGCAGGCACGTCTGCACTAGCGGTGAATTTCCCGTCGCCGATGCCCACCGCGAACTCGACTGAGACGGTTTCCTGCGGTTTTTCATCCATAGATTCAGGATTGTAACGAATTCCTGACCCGATGGCTCGAAAAACAACTGCCGGTAATTCCTCTGTTTCTGCCTGCAATGCTGATTTTGGAGAACCAGGCCAATCTGGGGTCGGCTGAAAACGGAAGAAGGGATAAGGAAGCTCCCTTGAAATGAATGTGATACACGGTCAATCGGCCCGGCAATGGGCTTTCAGGCTTGTCCCAATCCCGGCGATGGAACCAGTCAATAAATGACAAGCCTGGAGAGCGCAACATGAGGTATATTAGCTCGTAGCCGGGGCCCAACGATTACTACCCCGGAAGTGGATCCAGCGTCACATCGTGAATTTGACAAGCAGTTAGCCTACTTAAGGCGTGTCGAAATTCGCTGCGCAGGCGCGGATTCCTTGACAATTTGTGCCATTGTTGGTTTGAAATGCACTTAGGTCGTGTGCTTAGCCATGGATACCGGTACATCGATTACTCAAATCGGCAAATACCAGATCCTGGGCATCCTGGGTGTAGGCGGCATGGGTGTCGTTTACAGAGGAATGGATAAATCTGTCGGTCGCGAAGTGGCGATTAAGACGCTGACCGAAGCGACTGAAGAACTTCGTCAGCGCTTTCTGCTGGAGGCTCGCTCCGGCGTCCTGAATCATCCGAATATCGTCACAGTGTACGACTTCGGCGACCAAGATGGCCTTCCATACATCGTCATGGAGTTTGTCCCCGGAGATTCGCTGGAGAATCTGCTCCGTGCCGGACGCCAGTTTTCTCTTATCGAAAAGCTGGAAATTGTTCGCCAGGTATGCATCGGCCTGGGCTACGCCCACCAGAAGGGAGTTATCCATCGGGACATCAAGCCGGCAAACGTCATGCTGCAGCCAGATGGAAACATCAAGATAGTCGACTTTGGGGTTGCCCGGCTGGAAAGCCAATCCGGCCATACGCAGACGGGCATGGTTATCGGCACCTTTCACTACATCGCTCCCGAGAGACTATTGGGCAGGGCTACGGATGGCAGGGCAGATATCTGGTCCGTGGGCGTCATTCTCTACCTGCTGCTTACGGGGCGGTTGCCATTTCCCAGCGACGATCCCGCCACTCTTTACAAGGTCATCCACGAACCGCATGACCCGCTGTCGAGTATGCTGACCGGTTATCCGCCGGCCCTTGACCAGTTGCTTGATCATGCGCTTGCGAAAGACCCGGTCGATCGATATGAGACAGCCGAAGAAATGGCCGCGGATATTGAGGCAATCAACGACGAACTCAAGCGCGAACATGTGGGTGAAGTGCTGGGTAGTGTAAAGCACCTGATGGATCAGGAGAAGTGGACGAGCGTCAGACCGGTATTGCTCGATCTTCAGCGTCTTAATCCACAGAATACGGACGTAAAGAAGCTGCTCCGCGAAGTGCAGGAAAAACTTTCACGCCAACAGAAGACGGGGCAGCTTCGGCAACTGTTGGAGGAAGCCGAAGAGGCGGTTCTTTCGCAGCGTTATGCCGATGCGCTGGAGTTATACAAGCAAGCGGAAGGAGTAGACCGGGGAAATTCCGAGCTTGCCCAAAAAATTGAACACGTTCGCGGATTGAAGGAAAAGGCCGATAAGGTTGCCTCGCTTCTTGGGCAAGCGCGGGAGGCCCGCACTCGCAGCAACTTCGGGGCCGCCAGTGAACTGATCGACAAGGCGCTTCAGCTTGATGAGCGCAACACGGACCTGCGCAACGAACGAGCGAGGATCATTCAGGAAGCGGAGCGGGCGTCCAAGGAACGCACGCGCAGAGAGTTCAGTGATGCGGCGCGGGCCCAGCTTGCCGCGCGGCAATTTCCGGAAGCCATTAAGAATCTGCGTGCGGCGCTGGAGGTTGACCCCACAGACAGTGAGACTCAGCAGCTTTACCAGGCTGCGGTGGAGCGCCAGGAGGAGGAGCGGCGGCGCTCAATTATCGAGCAGATCGTCTCTGAAATTTCAGAATGCATTGCGGCAGAATCATACGAGCGTGCCCTTGCTCTGATTCAACGTGCACAAGAGCGTCTTCCCGGGGAGGCCGCACTGCTGAAGTTGAAAGTCGATGCTGAAGCGAAGCTGCGCCAACAGGCCGCGAAGAAGCTGGTTGAGAAGACTTCTCTCGAAGTTTACAATCTGTTCCTCACCAGCCCCCACCAAGCTCAAACCGTCGTTCAGCAGGCGCTCGAAGAGATGCCGGGGGAACCTCAGTTGATTGCCTTGCGGGAAAAGGTAGACGAGCAGGTAAGGAAGGCCAGCCTTGGGGAACTCAAAACTCAATCTCTGAAACGGGCACAAGCGGTCATAGACGCCGAAGAGTTTGATCAGGCTGTCCATATTCTGGAGACTGCGGTAATCGAGTGCGGCGAAGATCTGGACATTGCATCCTTGTTGAATTACGCGCGCGAGCAAGAACGGAAGGCTCGACTAAAGCAGTCAGCTGCAAATGCCATTCGCGATGCGCAGACGCTTATCGCAGCCGGCAGGTTTGAAGACGCGATTGCCCTCCTGCAACAGGTTGCATTGGAAACCCGGGATGCGTCCGTCGAGCAACTGCTGCGCCAGGCAACCAGCATCCTGGCCGAGTTGACCCGGCGCTCCGAAGCAGTGGTGAGTCGAGCACAGGCGCTAAGCGAGAGCAATCTCGAGCAGGCATTACAGTTCCTTTCGAGCCAACCCCCGGATATTCAGCGGCATTCGCGCGTTCGTGAATTGCAGGCAAGGCTGAATTCCGCCAAAGAACAGGAACGGCAGACGGCGACCATGAAATTGGTTGCGCCGGCCGTTCCGCAGGATGAACCGCCTCAAGCTGCTGAAGCCTCACCCAAAACGCAGGAACCTGCCGCTCCCGCCCAGTCGGCGAGGGCTAAGTCCGGCCTACCGCGCGCGGTTCTGCTTGGAGCTATTGCTGTGGTCGTGCTCGGGGCCGCTGGCGCGGCATTCTGGTTCTTGCGTCCCGTGCCTGCTGCACCTCAGGGCATTCTCGAACTTAACGCGGTACCCTTTGCTGAAGTGCTAAGCGTGACCTCGGCGTCTGGCAAAGCGATTCCTCTCCCCGCGGGAGATCATTGGACTCCGCTGCGTCTTGACAACATCCCGCCGGGCACCTACTTTGTGGATTTTAAAGGCGCTGACGGAAGTACGCAGAAGAAGCCATGCGACGTGGCTCAATTCGAGCAGGTTTGCAGTATCGAATTGAAGCCGATCGACGACCAAACAATCAATGAAATTATTGGAGGTGCAAAATGATTCTGCGGCGATCCATTTGCACTCTCTGCCTCCTGCTTTGCGGAGCGCCGGCGCCAGTGGTGAATGCGGCGGAAAAGCCAAATCAAGAGGCGAAAAGCCTCTTTGAAAAAGCTAAGAAGGAGGCCGGCGACCGCTCCATGCAGGTCCAGGATTTCTGCTCAGCGGCACAAATGGATCCAAAGAACAAACAATATGCCGATACTTGCAATAACTACCGCCAAGGACTTATGCAGGACGATGCGGCCTTCCTGGCAAGTGCCATAGACGCATACAAAACTCATGACTTTGACAGGGCGGAATCGCAGGCGAAGCTTGTTACAGGTTACGACAGTAAGTTATCCGGCCAGGCCAGGTTCCTGTTGGATCTGTGTAAGAACGCGAAACTCCTCACCCAGATACAGGCCGCCTGGACAAAAGGCGACTTCGAAGCAGTTAACACGCTGGCGCAGAGCATAACCAACTCCAACACCAAAGCAGCCGCGGCTCCGTACATAAACAACGTCGCCCTCTACAAAGGGTACATCGATCAAGCCCAGAAGATCGCGAATAGCAATCCCCAGGAAGCAATAAGGCAATTGACATTGGCAAGAGATTTGAATCCTAACGGACCAAATAATCCTGCCGGAACCATCGCAGAACTGCAGAAGGCGATGCAGGCAAAGAATACGCCGCCTCCGCCGGCTCCCAAGCCAGCAGCCAATTCGAATGTGGATATTGCCAAGAGAGTAAGCAAACTGCTCGGCGATGCGCAAAATACGGAGAAGCAGGGCAATCAACAAGACGCACTCAACGATTACGCCATGGTTTTGAAACTTCAGCCGGGCAATCAGGATGCGCAATACAACACCAACAGGATTGAGCAGTTGATCAAGAACGATCCGGCCGCCGCGCGGAATGAACTCACGTCGGCAATCCGATATTTCTACCGCGCGCGTTTCGATGATGCTCAGAGGGCGCTCAGGGACTATCTGAAGTCTCCAACCGCCCAAAGCCCAGGGGTCGCTTACTTCTACCTTGGGGCCGCATTGCTGGAGCAGTCAATGCTGGAAGCGCCGCGCTCAAGTTGGCAGGGACCCTCTGCGGATGCCCAGTCGGCGTTCAAAGAGGCCCGCAAGGCAAATTACAACCCGGTGCGAGCATATGTTTCTCCGCCCTTGTTGAAGATATGGGATTCCACCGGCCAATAGGCCGTGCTGTCCGCGCAATTACCACTCTGCAGTTACAGCCGTTTTAACAGCTTGTTGCCTTTTTAGGCATTTCCGAGCATTTTTTTGGCCTCTGCCGAGACGAGATAGAAAAGATCGGCGGCAGCATCGTCCCTCGTTTCAACTTCGCGCATTGTGATGTAGCCCAGGTTGATTCGGGCGAGGTCCTCGCGATTTACTGCATGTCCTGAAGCCTGGTCGAAAAGAAAAAGAAGTTGATTGTGAATCGATTCAAACGGCGGGTAAGAGGGATACTCGCGCTCCAGCTTTTCAATTGCCAGAATCGCCTGCTGGAAAAGACTAATACGTTGTTCAGTCGTCATAATTTTGAACCGCCTGGCACAAAGTTGGAACTATCCTTTGGCAGTGAAAAATACTGCTGCGCGCCCCCTCTAGCGACAACTGGGGGCACCCCCTTCAGCCAGTCAACACGGATTCTCGCTGCTGTTGATTTCAAAACTGTTGTCTCTTTTGAAACCACAAAAGATTTGAGTTCCCGCGGCACTACGCTTCCAGGATAAAGGCCAAGCTCCTCCGGCTGTGCGTCTGCATCGAAATAGTTACCGGCTGCCTTATTTGGATCGACCCATTGCTTGACCACATCACCCGCATGAAGAGTAACGATTTCTACTGGATGATTGAAGTCGATGCCAAGCAAGTGGTTCGCAATCTTTTCCTGGGACCACCCCGTCTGCTCATAGAAAGCCTGAGCAATCTCCAGTCTTTCCTGAGGAGTATTGGCAGACGGGTTTGAAGATGTCTTTACATCATCAGGGCCACTCCCCGATTTCGAATACACCGAGGGGTTTGACTGAAGCTGACTTACACCGCCGGCAGCCAGCCCAGCCACAATTCCGCCCAGACCGCCCGCGCCGGGCGACGGCGACCCCGCCTCCCCAATCATCACCGTAGAGCAACCCAGCACAATGGGATTCATTGGCCCCATCGCCAGGCCCGGAATTTCGACTACAATATCGCCCATCCGGCAGGCCATCATGTAATCGATCAAAACCGTCGGGCTGCCCATCATCACCATGCCAACGCCGTCGGCACCGGAGACGCTGACCAACGGGCAGGCATGTTGATCCATCAACGCGCGCCATGCCGGCATTCCGCCAATCAGAACATCGGTGCTCCCCGGACCGGGAGCCAATGGCGCTCCGTGTGTTGTCAGATCCGTGATTCGCGCAGCTGGCGGCATCAGACGCTCTCCGCAATTGTTTTCATCTGCTAAGTCCTCACTATCGGCTCGTTTGCTCGCTCTCGGCTGATGCGCAAGCCCCTCACAAATTCCTCATAGTCTGGACGCACTGTCTGAAGTCTTGCCTCCAACGCCGTCAAGGTAACAATGCCCAGCCAATGGCCCACTCGCGCATAAGTTTGAGCATGCAATATGCTTCCAACGGAGGGCGCGTTGTGGCGAGCAAAGAGCAGGAAAGCCTCATCCGCACCCGCAAAAGCAGTCGCTTGCGGTCCTGCAAACCTTGCTTCCCTTAAGTAACTCCCGATAAGTTCCTTCTGCTTCTGAATATATTCAACGAGGCCGCTCTCTGAATTGAGAGAGTCTTGCCCTACCCCCACACTTGCGCCCATCGTCTGCGCGTCCATCGTCATCTGGCGTATCCCAAAATCTGCGACATAGAGCCACCCTCGGGGCATCGCCGTGACACACCATCTTCCAACTGCGGGAAACTGGGCTGCTGCGCCTGGTTGTGGTAATGTCTCCGTCAAACGCCATCCATCATTTCTTGGTTTGTCCAAGATCGCCTAATCTGCCGCAACCGCTTGAGAGCCTACAGCGGTTCTCGAATTCCTATACCCCGAAAGCACATCCACTTAATGGCTTTTTCCTTAAGAAAAAGTCACCTCGGAGAAAGTTTGCAATGGCACGTGAATTGGAGAACCGCTCTAGCTGTTCATTGCTCCACCCTTGCTCCCATCGTCCGCCGTGTCGGGCGCCGCTGGAGCTGCGGGGCTCGGCGTAGACCCTGCGCTGCCGGAACCGGCCGCGCCACCGCTGTTGATCAACACCATCGTTCCGGAGATCGCAACCCCGGAAGGCCCGATGGTGATAAAGCCGCCGGATCCTATCAGGCTTAACTCCATGCCGGCTTGAATCACCACATTCATACCCGCATTGATATAGACCGTATTGTTGGCATTCATGGAATAAGCTGAACCCACTTGAATGCTTTGATTGGATCCCACATTCAGCGAATGATTTCCTCCCACCTGCTCGGTCTGATTGCCACTTATCCCAAGGTCTGAATTCCCTCCTATCTGCTCCACAGAATTCGACTTGATCTGCCGATTAAAGTTTGAACCAATCTGCTCGCTCTGGTTGACCTGCACAATCAGCGAGTCGTTGTTACCCACGGAGATGCGCCGGTCGTGCTCGATCGATACATCCATGTCTTTTTCGGCATGAAGGTAAACCTGTTCGCTTCCCTTCTTGTCTTCAAAGCGCAACTCGTTCGCATTTTGAGCTGTACCGCCCTTGCTGCTCCGCGTAACCAGCCCGGAACGTGTGCTATTGTCAGGCAGAGCGTACTTGGGCACATTCACACCGTTATATACAGAACCTGTAATCACCGGGTTATCTGGATCACCATTGAGAAACTGAACCACTACTTCGTCGTTGACGCGCGGCCAGAAATACGCTCCCCATCCGTTTCCCGCCCAACTCTGTGCCACGCGCACCCAGGTCGTGTCGGTGATCGAATTCCGCGCATTCTGCTTATCCCAGAAGAACCGGATCTTTATCCGTCCCAGCGCATCGATGTATATCTCCTCTCCGCTGGGCCCGACAACAACTGCTGTTTGCGGACCGTAAATCCTGGGCTTGGTAAACGTCAACGCGGGTTTGAATACGATATCTGAAGAAACTGCCGTAAATCGATTGCTGTATCCATGCCCCTGTTCTGTATCGCTTGTTCGGTAGGGGGGAACCTGCTCCGCATGATGGGTCACTGCGGTCAGCAGGTACTTGCGATTCCATGCGCTGCGGGGATTGCCGGTGAGACTGAACGTATAACCCGCGCAAAAGGAACGCGCGTTGGCGTTGCCGCGAAAGACTTCAGCCACCGCATCGGCTGCAAGCAGACGCGTATCGAGAAACAAGGACTCAAGATTAGTGCTTGTTTGCTTGGCGTCGTTCGCGTAGCCTTCCCCTCCCGCGGGATAAAGATACTCGTCAAAAGCATTCTTGCCGAATGCGCTGGAACTATTCTTGTCCGGCACATCTTCACGTGCAAAGTCGCGATAGTTATACTCAGCCGTCGAGTGCTTGCCTGAGACCATGGTCGCCGTCGACGTAAACTCAGAAACCCGAGCTCCGTATGCGCCCTCCGCTCCTTCCTTATTTAGGGCATAAGGCACGGAAGCCAACAGCGGGCAGTCCTGATATGCATTCCGGCCGTCTCCCAAAACGATCTTGTGGTCCTGGTCCGAGTGTTCAAAATAGTAATAGATGCCACTTTCTTCCAGAATGCGAGAGACAAAATGAAAATCCGACTCGGAGTACTGTGTACAGTATTCAAGTTGCTGGTAGGATTGGGTCGTTTGATCCGACAGTGACAATGAATACTCGCCAATAACTGCCTTCGCAATATCCAGAACGGTCTTGTTCTGAAAGACGCGACAGTTGGAGCTCAGCGTAAGTTGCCACATCGAGGGCACAATCCGCGCCCGGTAAACATCAAATTCCGCGTCGCCGGCGCACTGCTCAAACGAGGCAACGATTCCGTTGATCCACCTCGATCCCTGAACTCCGCTCAGGCTGATTGCAACCGTGACCTTGGAACCGACGATCGACTTTGGGTCAATCTTCGAGTCTGCGCCTGCGAGCAGTTCGACATGATATTCAAAAAGACGCGAAATTCCTTCCGCTCCATCCAGCGACTCAATCAGCAGCACGTCCTTGCCCAAGGAACTTGAAAACTGCATCAGCCGGTCTGTTTGCTTCCAATTTCCCATGCCAGTCCTGCCTGTCCTTTGCTTCAATTTTCCGGAAGAGGACCAAATAAACTTTCAACAAAAACTCTATCCGCGTCAGGTTGCAACACCCCATGCGTAAGTCAGCGCGCCATCCTTGACTGAGACACTCACCTTATCCGCGGCGACCCCTTCGGCAATCCGCGACAGAATCTGGCGCGACAGGTCGGGCAGCATGGTGTTCGACAGGATGTTATCGACGTTTCTGGCTCCGCTCTCGACTTCAGTGCAGCGCGTTGACACCTCATTCAAAAGTGCATCATCATAGTCAAGCGCGATCTTATGCGATTCCATCAAGCGCCGTTGAATTTTCCCGAGCTTCAACCGTATGATCTGTTTGAGAGCTTCATCCCTCACCGGGAAGTAAGGCACAATCAATAGCCTGCCAAGAAACGCGGGCTTGAATATCTTGTTCAACTCCGGCTTGAGAGCCTGGAGCATCGCCTGACTGTCGGGCATTGTTTCCGGATCGGCGCAAAGCTTCATAAGCGTATCTGTCGCCGCGTTGCTGGTCAGCAGAATAATCGTGTTCCGAAAGTCGATCTCGCGGCCTTCCCCATCTTCCATCCTCCCCTTGTCGAAAACTTGGAAGAAAAGCTCCAGCACGTCGGGGTGCGCCTTCTCGACCTCGTCCAACAGCACAACAGAATAGGGCCTCCGCCTGACTGCCTCGGTTAGCACGCCGCCTTCACCATAACCGACGTAGCCGGGAGGCGAGCCCTTCAAGGTGGAAACCGTATGGGCTTCCTGAAATTCGGACATATTGATGGTGATCATATTGCGCTCGCCGCCGTAAAGAACGTCAGAAAGCGCGATAGCTGTCTCTGTCTTTCCCACTCCGCTCGGTCCAACCAGGAGAAAAACCCCTACGGGTTTCACCGGATCATCCAGGTTGGCTCGTGAGGTAAGAATCCTCTGCGCGATCGTGTAGAGCGCATGGTCCTGCCCAATTACACGCTTCTTCAAATGTTCATCGAGCGTGAGCACAGTCTCGATCTCATTGCGGACCATTTTGCCGAGGGGGATTCCCGTCCATGCGGAGATCACTTCGCCGACAATCTGCGCATCCACAGAGACACGCATCATACCCTGCTCGCCTTGTAGCGCATTAAGCTCTGCTTCAAGCTGGGCGAGTGACGCCAGAACGCCGCTCTGTTTTGCCGGCAACTTGGAGCCCTTCTTCTCCGGCGACTCCAGGCCTTCCTGCAGGCCGCGAATCTTTTCTATCAGAGACCTTTCCCTTTCCCACTGCTTCTTGAGAATATCCCGATCCTTTTTTGCGGCGGCAAGCTGGGTCTCTATCTCGGTCAATTTCTCTGAGTGGTCGGCTCCTATCTTCGTTTCGCGTTCGAGCACACGCTGTTGAACTTCGAGAGCGTCAATCTGGCGAAGGATATCCTCCAGGCGTGGTGGAGTCGAGTTTTGCCCCAGTGCGAGGCGCGCGCAGGCTGTGTCCAATACGCTCACTGCCTTGTCCGGCAGTTGGCGGCCGGCAATATAGCGATGCGACAACCGGACTGTCGCTGTAACAGCTTCATCAAGAATTCTCAGGTTGTGGTGTTTCTCAAGCGACGCTTTGATGCCGCGAAGCATGGTGCAGGCGACCTCTTCCGTCGGCTCTTCAACCTTTACTACCTGAAACCTTCTTGCCAGGGCCGGGTCTTTCTCAAAGTATTTCTTGTACTCCGACCATGTAGTTGCGGCAATGGTGCGGAGTTCCCCGCGGGCTAGCGCAGGCTTCAACAGATTGGCCGCGTCGTTCTGTCCCGCCTGGCCGCCTGCGCCAATCATGGTATGAGCTTCATCGATGAAGAGAATGATCTTTTCAGTCGAAGATTTCACCTCGTTGATCAGTCCCTTCAACCGGTTTTCAAACTCTCCCTTGACTCCCGCTCCGGCCTGCAACAATGCCAGATCAAGACTGTGTATATGAACGCCCTTCAAGGCCGGCGGCACATCGCCGCTGGCTACGCGATTGGCAAAGCCTTCAACCACAGCCGTCTTGCCCACACCGGCTTCGCCAGTCAAAATCGGATTGTTCTGGCGGCGGCGCATCAGAATATCGATCATCTGACGCACCTCCTGGTCGCGACCGAGCACTGGGTCAATCTTGCCGGCCTTTGCGTTCGCCGTCAGGTTCACAGTGTATTGATCCAGATGCGGCGTCTTGCCAGTCGAAACCGGACGCGCACCATCTCCTCCAGCTGCGCGTTCCCCTGTCCCGTCACCTGCGCTGGCAAGACTCGTCTGATCCTCGCAAGAGGCAGCCACAATGTCGTAGAAATGGCTACGCAGGTCCTCCGCGGAGACAAGCTGGAGTTCCTTGCTGGTATCCTTCGTCATCTGGGCCAGCTCATCGTTCCCCAACAGCGCAAGCAGAGTGAAACCGGTACGGATATTGCCTGCTCCAGAATCAAGGCTGGCAATCGTCCATGCCTCTGCAAGCATCTTCATCACGTTAGGGCTGATACTAGGCGAGCGTCCATTGCCTCTCTGAAAGGAATCCAAACTACGCTCAAGCTCCTTCGTCAATCTGGACCGGTTAACGCCGAAGTGCTTGAGAATCGCGGCAATGTCGTTGTCGCTGCTGTCGAGCGCCTTCAACAGGTAATGCTCAACCTCGACCTCGTAGTGCGTCTGCGCGACACACAATCCGAGCGCCGCCTGAAGCGCCGAACGGGATGAATCATTCAGTTTGCCGATAAGTGCCTGATTGGTTATCGTTCTCACGGTCTTGTTTCTCCTCTAGCTTAAAAGCCGTTCACTGCACCAGATAAGTCGCATCGGCAGGATCTCGCTCCAGTGGCCTGGTTTTTAGCCAACTTACCATCCCTAGTTGCGGGCCCGCTTCGCCTTCCGAACCTAACTCGCAGGCAGGTGCGTCTTCTCGCGACAAGACTAACTGCACCTCCGTCTCATAACTCCCGTTCGAGTAAAACCTCAGCCAGGCGACAAGCTCGTGATAAGCCTCCTGCCCAGGCAGGAACTTCAGATACTGCTGAAGGCGCATCGGGCCGAGCGAAATACGGATTCGTCCATGATGATCCCAAACTTCGTCCCCGGCCACGACCCCCACGCCTAGGCGTTCGCTCGCTCCGCCGGATCCCGTGAAACAGGTTTGATTCGCGCTATCCAGCTTCCGCCAAGCGCCGGCAAATTGCTGGATATGCACCTTTACATCAAAGTAGTCTTCTAGAATCTGCTGCAATGACGCCGCTGAGCGCACATGTCGCGCTAACAGTGCCACATAGTTCAGATACGCGCCATCCGGAATTCCGCCTCGACTGTGCAAGTTCTCCGTTCCAAGACCCAGCAAATCGAGCAAGCGCGCGGAAACCTTGTCTTCCCTTGTTCTTTCGTATTCGATATAGAAGCGGTACTTTTCCCAGCCCCTGTAGAAGAATGAAATCATGCGATGGTTGAAGATATTGAGAAAGTCTTCCATCGCATGATCTTTCTGCCGGGCTCGCTCAATCAGAAACTCCGTATAGGGCGTCGGCATCACGGAGATGGCGGCGCAAAGTCCCATAAACTCCACCGTCATGCTCATCTGGCCGTTTTCCATGCGCCGCAAATCGCAAATCTCGCTGGGCGGAAACGCAAGCGAAGTGCGCGACGAAAACCGGATCGTCTCTCCCTGAGGCGTAATAAAATACCCTACCGGCTTGCGGTCGTGCTCCATCTTCTGCAGCATGCGCACAGCTTGGAAAAAATGCACCTTGAATGGCTCATCTTCCAGCATTTTGCGAATATCGCGAAACTCGGGGGCGTCGTCGCTTTCACTTGTCTGCGCGGTTACAGCAGAGCTTGAGTCCCAGCTCTCGGTGGCCATTTTCCCAGCGCCTCCTTTCGTAAGGTGCTTTGTGCGGTAAGCTGCGAAAAGCTATTCATTGAAGCATAACTGGCAAGGAATCGATCCAGCACGGCGGCAAACAGATACAATCCGCCGCCTGCGAACTGCTGCTCGTCAAACTCCATTTCCACCTGGGTTCCCCGAGCTGGAATAAGCCCATAGGCTGAGTCAACCAGAGAAAAACCGGGAGAAGACTTCATCCTTAGTATCGATCCAACCTGGTTCTCGCTTGCCGTCGAGTCGGATATGTTATGCAGCCGCAGAATCTCCTGCATGGCAGTCCGGCCCTCTTCGTTGAGTGAAAGATAGTTCAGAGAAAGCAATGAAATCAGCCGCCACAAATGCCCCCGCCCTCCAAATGGAGTAATGCTCGCCGTAGGGCGCCGCAACGCAATAATCGTCTTGGCCGCCGCGTGTCCGATGGCATCAAAGTCACCCGCTTCGGCTCCGAAATGGAAACGTGAAGCAAGGTCAAAATTTGTACAGAGGGCCCGCACCATCAGTACGTCGGCCTCAGGTTCCGTGAAATTCCCGGTCAGGTCAACCACGGAGATGGTCATCGTTGAAGGCTTTTGCTCGCCAAATTCATTCAAGTTCCGGGTCGCCACCCAGAATGCGAGATCCTCCCGGGCGCGCGTTTGATGCCGGTACGCATGCAAGGGTTCCAGCACGACCGATTGCCGCAATCGGGGATTTGTTGCAACCACCTCTTCAATTGTGAAAATCTCCATCTCCGTTGTATGGCGGTTATCCGGGATAACAGTGTAATCATGCCGTGTCTGGCTCAGAAGTATAGGTTCCGCATTCTGCATGAAGAGATTAATCGCAGGAGTGCATCCGAGACGAAACGTCCGCGCGTTGACGCCAAGCTCCAAAACCTGTTGCCGTTCGGCGCGTTCGAAACTCGAAATAAGGAAGACGATCTCGGCCTCTTCGCCAAAGCCGGCCTGCGCCAATGGCTCCAGGCCTCCGAGATCGAAAAAGAGAAACTTCTCTGGAAGAGCAAAGTACTCCTGAAGAAGCCGATGCCCATCCATTGAGCGCCGTACGAAAGGCAAGAGACTTTCCTCGGCGGCAAACCCAGCCATGCGAAGCCGCTCTGGCCCCAGGCTAATCAACTTCTTCTCATCCTTCGGGTCGCGAAGCTGAATCTCGATGCATTTCTCTGAGAGAAGCTCATACAGCGAATAAACGACGCTTGCATCTCCCGCCAGATGAAAACGAAATTGCGAGAGAGGAAGCCCGGAGAAAACCACATCCTTCTGACAGCGAATCCGCAAACGAGCAGCCGCTACTGCCTGAACTCCCACGGACGAGCGGGGTGGCCTCTGCATCCGCTCCGGCTGGCGCCATTCCGCAGCCGTCACCGAAAATGGCCAGAGATCCACATCGTAGGCTGTAAGAAAGCGGCATGGCAGTCCCCCGACTGTCGCCTTGGTCACTAACTGCGTGCCTCGCGGAATACGCATGCCCGCCGTCTTCTTCCCCTGCGCAGGGTCTGGCTGGCACTCCACGATAGTCATTGAAGGCGTGGGACGGAGATAGCTCGGATGAATGATATTGGTAAGAGCCTCGCTGATCTCGGGAAAGTCGTCGTCGATCCTGCGATGCACCCGGGCGGCGAGAAACGCGAAGCCTTCGAGGAGACGACTTACGTGCGGATCGTCGCATCGATCCGGATCGAGCAATAGCCTCCCCGCAACCTTCGGATACTTGCGCGCAAACTCTCCGCCCATCTGGCGCAGATAGGTAAGTTCACGCTCGTAGTATTCAAGCATCTCCTCGTGCATTCCCTACTTCACCTCGTACTCGCCGCTGATTAGCTCCAGCACAGTGTCGAATTTGATTTCTTCGTCCATGTTCTCGTAGAGAACCTGACCCTCGATATGAAATCTCAGACTCCGGCTGAGCGCATCCGAACGGACCAGGGACACACGCGGGTGAATGATTCTCGACTCGAAGGTTCGGATGCACTTCTCCAGCGAGGCAGTAAGGGCATTCTGATCCCTGCCCGCGGAGCTATCGAAGCTGCGAATGTCCGGAAGGCCAAAATTTAACGTCGACGCCGCTGTGGAGGGATAGGACTCCAGTTCGGGAATGACAGGTTGCCTGGTGTTCAACAACCACTCCACGTCCCGCTTGAGTGACTCGCGATACATGCTGATGGACGCAGCGCGAGTTTCCGGCCACTCATCGACATTGGTCAGACGATCAATCAGCGACTGCGTGATCAGAATGTCAGACTTGCTTCTGGCCAATTCTCCCCCTCAAAATCACTGCAAATGCACTATTGCAGAACGACTGTATCCAGCCACTGCTGTGTCTCGGGGTTCGCTGCTCCGGTGTCATCTTCAAGAGTCCAATACCGCAGTTCTGGCCTGACAGTAAGAAGACTCTTCACTGTTCCCGCCACAGCCTCTGAGATTGCCCCCGCCCCAGTCTCCTGCCCGGCCTTCCAGATGTACCGATGCAGATCGAGCCACGCCCTGGCGCACTCGCTGGCCAGAATCGGAAGTGAAGCTCGCAGCAATTCTGCCCACGCGCCTTTTGTAGCCTGCATCCGCAGTGACTGTCTTATCTCCGCACCTGGCCCCACCGCAAAGCCCGGTGCCGGTGACGGTCCCTGCATGCGAGTCTCGCCCAGCCGCAAGCCGGCACATACAAGATACGGAATGGGAGACTTGGGATCCTTTTCAAATAGGAACTCCGCGCTTTCCACCACCAACGCGTAAGCATCGGCTATCCGGTCTAACTGGCCGGGCGGGCCAGTTCTGCGCCGCCTTGACGGCTCTCCTTCCGCTTCCAGTGCTCCCTGGCCGGTGCCCGGTTCCAGCTCGTCTCCTTCCCGGGCCGGCTTCTCAACAACCGGCACAGGATCCGGCTCCGTCTTGCGCCGCTCGTTGAGCAGCAATTCCGCCACTTGATGAACTTCCACCAGCGCGTCGCGCAGCTTCGAAAGATTGGGGGAGTTGTCACCGTAAGCCCCCTGTTGGAATTCATCGAGGCGTTCGGTCGCCTGTAGCGACTCGGCCAGCGATGCTTCCGCATCCACGTAGAGGCTTTTTGGACTTGCCGCAAACGCCTGGTCGAAATCCTCGGCGCTCAGCTTGCCGTGCTCGATCGCATCCTTTCTTGCTTCCTGCTTGGCGTCTGTGGTTGCGTCTTTTTCATAGCCGACGGCGCGAGACTGCAAATAATCCTCAAGGCTCAGGCCGCTTCGCGTAAGCGGCGCCTTGCGCACAGCGACGGCTATCAGTTTTCCCGCCGTTTCCACCGTTAGCATGCGCAGTTCAAGGTCTCCGCCTTCCTCAATCGGAGGATAAAACGTAGCCCAGAAAGTTTCCTGCAGCGCGCGAAGCAATTCGATGCCAGGGGCCAGAACCGGGAATCCTTCAACCCTGAGGTACGATTCCAGCAGCCAGCCGGCCAGCCTGAGATCCTTGCTCTTCTTGGCCAGCGCATCGCCCGCCAGCCTGATTACCGCGCGATGGTCAGCCTTCTTCTTCTGGGCCAGGACCATGTCGCCTTCCGGCAGGCTCTCGTCGTCTTCTCTGCGCGCTTCCTTGATCTGGTCGAAAACCTTGTCGTAGTAAAGGTCCACGCCCGAGGGATTCTCTCCTGCAATCGGCGCTAGCAAATCCTCATGCAGAGGCATTTTGAGACTCCTTCTCCGGCCACGTCCACGTCACGCTGCGTATCTCCAGAAGCGGGACCTCGACCTCGTCAATCAAGAGGATCTTCGCGCCGTAAGGAACTTCGCCATGCGCTTCGTCCGGCTCCCAGGCTGATTCGCGGCCTAACTGCACGGTTTCGTCCTCATGACGGGAAGAGAGAGGGCATAGAACCGGAAGCAGCACTTCACCGAGTTCCTGAAGGCGAAAGTCGGCGCTCGTCTCCACCCGCGCGCGCGCCCACATCAGGTCGCGCAGATTGGCGGGAGGCTCAATCTCGAGTCTGCGCAAATAATGAATTGGAATCCATGTATAACTGCCGGCCAGGAACACCTCTAAATTTGCGCCGATGCGCGGGTCCGAGTCTCGGAACTCGCTGAACGCCGTTCCGTTCCAAACTCCGGGGTAAACGGTCCCCGGTTTTGTGGGAGGCGCTTCGTGGTTAGCAAACATGGCTTGTCTGGTCCGCTCGGCATGCAGCGCACTTCGATAAAGCAGTGTCCCCGCGGCAGCCCCGGCATTCGCTCCCGCCAAAACATCCAGCTGCTTCTCTGCCCGGTCATATTCGCCGGCAAACACCAGAAGCTCGAACAGGAACGTGCGGCGCTTGACGTCAAGAGGATTTGATCTCAACTCGTCGCCAAGCGCCTTGATGGCCTCCCGCAGTTTTCCTTCGCGGTAAAGCGCAAGTGGTGTCACAAGTTCCTCAGGAAATCTTATTGGTCCCGATGTTGTACGTCTGCGACGCCGTAGGCGTAAGGGTTCCCTTCTCGTTCTGCGTGCTGTAGTCAATCTTGATTTGCTTGTAGCTGAAGGAAACGCTCTCGCTCGGAAGTTCATCCGCTGCGGAAACCTGGATCGAGGTCACAAACAGTTCCTCGAAAGTGATCTTGAGAAATGCCTTGCCACTTGCGCCCGCCTTCACCGCGCTCAAAACGCCGGTCGCGCTATGCGTCCCCGAGACCAGCGCCTTGAACAACTGCGGACTTGACTTGTCATAGTGTTTGGTGACGCTGAAGTCGGAGAGCTCAACCTTTCCCGCTCCTGACCCGGCAGATCGTGTGCCTGCCGAACTGACCTGGCTCCCGCCCCAGGAGAAGGAAAGAAGGTTGATCTGATCCTTGAAGTCCTGGTCCGTCGCTTCACCTTGAACGCCATCGATCTTCAGATAGTAATCAACTGCCATGTCGCAATCCTTTCGTGTTTGACCTTGCTCGAAGGCCGGTTGGGGATTTCCGGTTCAAGAGACAGGGAGCAGTCGAGCTATTTGCCCGCGGGCTGGGGCAGATCCGCTACTAGCCTCAAAGATACTGTCAGTTCATCCAGTTGGAAGTGGGGACGCAGGAAGGCAACGGCGCGCAGCGCCCCAGGCTTCCCCGGCACTTCCATGACCTCGATGCGCGCCTCGCGCAAGGGGTGTTCAGCCTTGGCGGAGGGGGACGCATTATCGTCCGCGATCACATAATTCGCGATCCACTGGTTCAGATAAAGATCAGCCTGGGAGCGGCTCATGGTGCTGCCCAGCTTGTCGCGCATCATGGCTTTCAGATAATGCGCGAAGCGTGACATGGCCAGCATATACGGCAGCTGAGCCGAAAGTCTTGCGTTCGCGTTAGCCTCCGGCTTGTCGTAAAGCTTGGGCTTGTTGGCTGTTTGCACACTGAAGAACGCGGCATAGTCTGTTCCCTTGCAATGCACCAGCGGCACAAAACCCTGATCGGCAAGCTCCTTCTCGCGGCGGTCGGTAATGCTGACTTCCGTGGGGCATTTCAGCGCCACGTCGCCTTCATCGGTGCGGAAGTTGTGCGTGGCCATCGACTCCACCAGGCCGCCGCCCTCCACGCCCCGTATCGCTGCGCACCAGCCGTATCTCGCAAAGGAATCGGTCAGTCGCGCAGCCAGAGAATAAGCCGCATTGCCCCACAGATACTTCGAGTGATCCCGGCCATCGACGCCCTCTTCAAATGCGAACTCGTCGATCTGCTTCGTATCTTTGCCGTACGGTTCACGCATCAGGACATGAGGCAGGGTGAGAGCCACGTAACGGGAGTCGTCGGTAGCCCGGAAGCCTTTCCAGCGCGCATACTCCGTGCTGTCGAAGACCTTTGAAATGTCGCGAATTCCCGTCATCTGGGAGAATTCGGACAGGTTGATCATCTCCGGCGCGGCCGCGGAGAGGAAGGGGGCATGAGCCGCCGCCGCAACCTGCGCCACCTTCTCCAGCAACTCGACGTCTTCTCCGGTGCGGCCGAACTCATAGTCGCCCACCAGCGCCCCAAAAGGAGAACCGCCGAAGACGCCAAACTCTTCCTCGTAGACCTTCTTGAAGAAGGCGCTCTGATCGAAATCCAACGCGCGCTGCAAATCCCTGAGAAGGTCTTTCTTGGGAGCATTCAGCAGCTTGATCTTGAGCATTTCGCTGGTTTCGCTCTTGTTGACCAGGTGCCAGATTCCGCGCCAGGTGGCTTCCAGTTTCTGGAAGGCGGGATTATGCAAAACCTCGTTCAGCTGCAGCGACACCATGCGGTCAATCTCGGCGATGCGCGCTGAGATCGTAGCCTCAGCGTCGCGGCTGAGGGTCATCTTCCCTTCAAGAACCTGGTTGATAAACTCTTTCACCATGTCCTTGCCGCGTTCCTGGGCGACGGTATCCTTGCCAAATCGCCCCTGGGAGACAATCTGATCTAGTAACGACACCTCGGTCGTCTGTGCCGCGGCGGATTGCTCCGGCGCCGCCTTCGTTGGGCTGCTCATTGTTTATCCCCCTCTGCCTTGGTGCCAAGTTCGGTGCGCAGCTTCTTCAGTTCTTCGGTCTTTGAAACCGCGTCGAAGAGCGCCTGATCGAGCTGATCGTTGCCCTGCAGGCTGCCCCGCAGGTTGGAGAGCCGGGTTCGCAGATCCAGCAATTCCTTGATAGGACCCACCTGCCCGGCCACTTTGGCGGGCGAAAAGTCTTCGTAGCTTTCAAAATGCAGATCGACGCCGACCTGCCCGGCTTTGGGATCGGAACTCAGCTTGTTCTCCACCGAGAACTTCAAATGGGGCGCCATCCCCTTGAGCACGTTGTCGAAGTTGTCCGGATTGATCTCAACGAACTTGCGATCTTTTAACGCCGCAAGCGGCGTCTCGGGTTGCCCGGTAAGATCGCCCAACACGCCCATTACGAAGGGCAATTCCTTCAACTCGATGGCGTTTCCAACTTCTACATCGTAAGTAATTTGCACCCGGGGAGCCCGGACGCGACTCAGCTTCTGCTGTGTACTCTCTCTGGCCATATGACGCTCCTGAACTGCGGGGAACTGCGGGGAAGAACAGATAGTCAAAAGAAACCACAAGTGGTGGAGATTTGTCCATAAAATTCTTTGGCAGGCGGAAGGGATCGCAACTCAAACCCGAATGGGTTGCTCCACTTCAGAGGAAAGATTCCTCCAATGACGCGAACCTGTGCCAGAATGATGTTGTTGAAATTGATTGTCTTTTCTTCATTGGCCGATTTTTTCAGGCCAGCGGATTTTCCAACATTTCCATGGTGATCGCTCGGTCGCCTCCGGCTTGGACATCCTCTGGATTCAACGGTTAACATGACATTCTCTAACGAGGTTGCTCAGAAAATGCGACAGCTTCAACCCGTCATCTGGTCCAAAGGAACGTTTCTCTCGCCTCAGCACTTGCAGGCGCAGGAGCGCTTCGTTGAAGACAGCGCGCGATTCTACCTGGATTCCCTGAACGCCCGCTCCTGGGGCTTCGCCGAGATTCAGATTGATACCAAGGCCCTTTCCGAGGGCAGGCTGGCCATCACCCGCGCCTCGGGAATCTTCCCCGATGCGCTCTCGCTCGACATTCCGGCCTCCGAGTATCCCCCGCCGGCCCGGATACTTGACGAATGCTTTCTCGACGGGCGCCCGAGCTGCACTTTCTATCTTGCCGTGCCGGAATATCTGCATGGAGGCATGAACGTCGCGGTAGACCGCGGACAAGTCAGCACCCGCTTCACGGCTCAAATGTTGATGGTTCGCGACGAGAATACGGGTAGCGGCGAGAAGCCGGTTCAGGTGGCGCGCAAGAACCTTCAGATCCTTGCCGAGGGCGAGAACCGCGAGGGTTCGGTCCTTCTTGGATTCATCCGCATTCTCCGCTCAGAGACCGGCACTTACCAGGTCGACCCCACTTACATTCCCCCCCTCATCGACATTCACGCGCATCCCACCCTAAAACGCATCCTCAGCAACATGGTCGAGTTGCTGGTTGCGCGCAGCAGCCAACTCTCCGGCAGCCGTCGGCAAAAAAATCAATCCCTGGCCGACTTCACGGCCTCCGACATCGCCAATTTCTGGCTGCTCTACACCGTCAACAGCCATCTCCCAGTTCTCCGCCACTTTCTCGAATCGAGCCATATACAGCCCGAACTGCTTTTCAGCGAACTCTCCGACCTGGGAGGAGCATTAACTGCGTTTTCCAGCAAGATCGCGCCCCGCGACCTGCCGTCCTACAATCACGAAAAGCTTGGCGAATGTTTCGGAGAACTCGACCGGCTGATTCGCGTCATGCTCGAGACCGTGGTCCCCAGCAACTTCGTCGCGCTCCCGCTCAAAATGGTCCGGGATACGATTTACGCAACCTCGATCGAGAAGGATGCTTATTTCGAGGGTTCCCGCTTCTACCTCGCAATTTCGGCAGACATCCGCGACGCGGAGCTTATCGACCGCACCCCGCAATTGCTCAAAGCCTGCTCCGCAACCCAGCTGGAGACCCTGGTTCGTAACGCCCTTCCCGGTTTGCGTCTGCAACACGTCGCCACGCCGCCAAGGTCTATCCCGGTCAAACTGCGCCACCAGTACTTCGCCATCGAAACGGGCGGCCCGGTATGGGAATCGGTCCAGCGCGCACGCAACTTCGCCGTCTACGCCCCGGCTGAACTCCTCAACCCGCAAATGGAACTCATCATCCTGCTCGCGCAGCCAGCGTGAGGCGTGAGTGCGGTATTTCCGGGCTCTATTTGGTTGCGGAAAAACTCAAAACGGAGGGAGGCGGGGGTTTCAACCCCCGCATAAAGCCAGCAAAATCAATGCGGGCTTTAGCCCCGGAGGGCAGGTCTTTCTGGTCCTCGTGACATTTTCGACAAGCTCCTAATGCTTCATCACGAAGATGATCGTCACCAGCAGAGCAACCAGCAAGACAATGGTCACGACAAGCAGGAGAGGTACGTACTGCTGCAGTTTCCCCATCCCTGGTTCAGCTGGCTTTACCTGCGGAGCCGGTGGAGCGGCAGGCATCGGCGGGGGCTGTATGTACATTCCGGGCGGCTGCGGCAAGCTCCCGCCCGGCGCGGGCATCGCTCCAGCGTGCGGCCCATAATTCATCGGATAGCCGGGCATCTGCGGCTGCGGAGGAGGATATACGCCCGGATGTGGCACCCCTCCCGCGTAGGGGGGGACAGGAACCGGATAGTTCGGGACGGGAAGAGGCGCGGGCGGCGCAATGCTCTGTGGCGTGGGCGACGGGGGCGCGGATTGCGGGGTCTGGCCGCCCTTTATCGCCAACTCGCGTATCCGCGAGGCATCGAGAATCCGTGTAAATTCACTCGGTCCAGCCGCAATCCCGCCCGCCGTCGAAACACTGCTCGCCGGTTCATTCCGGCTGCCTGAGAATTGAGCGTCTCGCGCGGCTGCCGGACCGGGTGCAGGCGGAGGCGCTGGAGGCGGAGTCCACTCCGGCTGCTTGGCCGCCGACGCAGCAGGTTCATTCAGAGACGCGAATGTCTGCGTCCAGATGCCCGGCCCTGTCCCTGGGGTAGCGATTACAGGTGCGTTTTCCATGCGCGGGGCCGACGCGCTGGTAGGCTGATCCAGCATTTGAATCAGTCGCGTGATGCCGGCTCCGCCGCCGGGCGGCGCGCTTTGGTTCGATTGCGTTTCCGGCAACGGCGATGAGGAAAATGCATCACGGTTCACCCGCGCCGGCTCCGCCGTTTGCGGAGTATGTCCGTAGTCAGGGCTGGCTGCTGAAGGCCTGTTCTCTTCGTGAAACGGCGGCGCGGCAGGAGCTTGTTGTTGTTCAAGCGAGAGCATCCGCGTAAAGGAACCCGCGCCCCCGTGAGTGGATTCTCCAGGTCCCCGCTCGATCGGCGCAGGCGGACTCGCCTCTGAGTCTCCTAATGTGCCAAACAACTGTGTGAATGTTCCCGGCTTGCTCCCGGGCGGAGCCGGAATTCCCCCGGTCGCACCGCCGCCATCAGGCGCTTCACCCAGTCCTGCAGGCCTGGTCTGAGGCCCGCCAAACTCGGCCGCGCCGCCTGGCATCGTTTGCAACAGCTCTGTAAACCCGCCTGTTCCCGGAGCAGCGGAAGCTCTCCTGGGCTCTTCGGCAATGGATGGGGCAGCAGGTTCAACCCTCTTAACGGTCTCTTCCGGAGGAACTGATGATGGCGGCGGACCTGACGTTTGGGGCAAAGATGTAAGCCACGATTCTTGTCCGGGACTCCGCGTCTCCGGCGCAGGCATCGGTGCCGCGGCAACCGCAGGCGACGGCTGATCGCTGCCCAGAGTGCGCAGCAGCTGGGTGAATCCTGCGCTGCCCTGCCCGCCGGCTAATGGGTCAGGCGAGACCGCGGCGCTCTTGCCGTCAGGCTCAGCGGCAGGCGCTTTCTCTGGAGCAGCTTCTCTTTCAGCCGACGCCATCCGCATCCGGTCGAGCAAATCCGCCGAACTCTCCGCCGCGCCGCCGCCGAACACCACCCGGTGTACGACCGGCTCCGATAGAGCCTTCGGGGCCGGTGCTGGCTGCGGCTTTGCAACCTCTGTTGCCCGGTTTCTCTGGGCCTCAGGCTCTTCTCCCCAGTTCCCCGCTGGTCTCTCCACTGGCTCGGGCGCCTTCACCGTCCCAAAAACACCCGTTGCTCCAAAATCCTGTTCAGAGCCGGATTCTCCCGGACCCGGTGACGCATTGGGTCCAGAAGGTGTCGTCGGTTTTTCCATACGACCAAACCTCCGGTGCAATGCGGGTAGGGTAGCATAAATCATTCTGTCTTGTTCGATTTGCCTAATCACCCGAAAAGATTTTGCGTAGAATCCGGTTGCTTTCTGCCACGCCGGACGGATAGACTCAGCGCAGATTTTGGGGCTTTGTCCGGACTGACGGTATGCACCATCCCTGAAAGCCAGCCTGCTGTCGCTGGAGTTTCGCATTGCGCCAATCTGGAAGCCAACCCAATCTCCAACTCTTTCACATGGTGGTGTCCCTGCTATGAAGTTCCTGTCACGGGTCGTCTGGTCGGAAGGAATGCATCTCGGTCCGCACCACTTTCAGGCTCAGAGCCGGTATTTCGAAGACACGCTCTGGTTTCTCAATTCCAATCTACGCCAGGAGCCGTGGGGATTTCTACATTTTTCCATTGATGAGGAGGCCCTCCGAAACGGTCTCGCCATCCTCAACTTCGCATCCGGCATCCTCCCAGACGGCCTCATCTTCGATCTGCCCGACTGCGACTCAGCTCCCAAACCCGCGCAACTGGGCAGCCTGTTCTCTTCGACAGATAGTGAAATCGTCCTTCATCTGGCAATTCCGCCGCGCATCGACCAAGGCCTCGACTGCGATCTAGGCGGCGGCGACGGCAGCGCCACACGGTACAGCGCTGTCCAGCGCACTCTCCGGGACGACTCCATTGGTCTGGGAGAGAACAGTGTCTCTTTTGCCCGCAAGAATCTCGTGCTCTTGAGTGAAGCGCAGCTATCCGCCGATACCATCTCCTTTCCCGTCGCCCGTGTGTTCCGTGACGGCAAAGGAGGATTTGCCTGTGACCCTGATTTCATTCCACCCTGCCTGCGCATCGGCGCCTGCGAGAGTCTCGTGCTGATTCTCCATCGGCTGGTTCAGTCCATCGATGAAAAGATCCTTTCCACGCGCTCCATGAGGCTAAGTTCCGCCCGCTTTGAGCTGGGAACATCCGCCCTCGATGTTGCCAACTACTGGTTCCTCCACACTCTGTGCTCGGCGCTTCCGGCATTGCGCCATCATCTCCAGGACCGCCGCAGCCACCCGGAAGAAGTCTACCGGGACCTGGCCCGGCTCTCCGGCGCGCTTAGCACTTTTTCGCTCGAAGCGACGCGCGACGAGATCCCAAAATACCGGCATCGGGACCTGACATCCACCTTCAGGGAAATGGATGTTCTGATCCGGCGCTATCTGGAGATTGTGGCCCCAACCAACAGCGTCACTCTCCAGTTCCGCAAGTCGGACAATTACATCTATTCAGCGGACGTGACTGACGAGCGTTGCCTGCGCCGTTCGCGATGGGTCTTTGGCTTCCGTTCCCCGCTCACTGACTCGGCCATCCTCCGCCAGGTGCCGAAGCTGGTCAAAGTCTGTTCGGCAGAGGGTGTTGCCAAGCTGGTTCAGCGAGCCCTTCCCGGCCTTGAACTGATGCACCTTCCGGTCCCGCCCGCCGCTCTCCACGCCCAGGCGGATATGCACTACTTCTCCATCTCCCTTAACGGCGCCTGCTGGCAACATATACTCCAAACCAAACAGGTCGGAGTCTATTTGCCCGGTGATCTCGGTGACGCAACCTTTGAGATAACCATCATCATGGAGACTTCAGCATGACTTCTTCCCCTGCTTCAGCTCCGCAACAAGTTAGGACCAATAACCTCGCCCTGGCCTTTCAGGAAGTTTTCACCGTCATCCTGCGCACCCGGTTTTTCGTGCAGCGCGTTGAAAATGCCGACGCCTTTCGCGCCTCCCTGCGCAAGATGATTTCCGCGGCGGTTAAAGACTCCTCTGCGATGGGCTACAGCGACGAAGCCTCGAAAATGGCGATCTACGCCATGATCGGATTTCTCGATGAAAGCGTTCTGAATTCCAAAGACCCTACCTTCGCCGATTGGGCGCGTCGTCCGCTTCAGGAAGAGATGTTTGGCGGACACTTCGCCGGCGAATACTTCTTTCGCAATGTCGACGATCTGCTCAATCGTCCCGAATCCGATGAAGTTGCCGACGTGCTCGAACTGCATGCGCTTTGCCTTCTGCTGGGCTACAAGGGGCGCTTTGCATTCGGAGATACCTCGGAGATTCATTCCATCTTCCAGCGCATCCGCGACAAGATCACACGAATCCGGGGCGCCTATGCGCTCTTCCGCAGCGCAGAAACCCCGGCGGCCCCGCCGCCGCCCCGGCGCGACCCATGGGTGCGTACGCTCGCATGGACTGCTGTCCTCCTCGCCGTCTTCACCGTTCTGGCCTATATCGGATACACGCTCGCACTCGGCCGGCCCGGCATCGCGGCCACTAAAGGCATCGAAAGAATACCTGCAACTCTGGCGTTTCACCCGGCGCAAAGCCTTTCGGAGATATCCCTATGAAACGCATCTGGATTGGGGTGCTTATTTTTGTTCTCTATCTGGCTCTGGTCATTGCGGGCGCGTTTGCGCTGCACTTTGAAGGCACAAAGCTGGTCCTCTTTTGCGTTATTCTCGGGCTGGTTGGCGCTCTGGCCACCATCTCTGTGCTTTGGCACCTGCACAAAGCACGCGGCGGTTCTGCGCAATCAGACGGGCTCGACACGCCCGACGCCGTCAATCTGAACGCGCTGCTCCGCGATGCCGATGCCAGGATTCGGGAAGCCAACCGCGCCGGCGCCAAGTCCCTGGCATCCCTGCCTCTCATCTATGTCATTGGGGATGAAAACTCTGCCAAGACGCAGACCGTGCTCCAGTCCGGCCTCGACCCCGAGTTGCTGGCAGGAAACGTCTACCGTGACGGTGTCATCGTTCCCACCCAGCTTGCCAATCTCTGGCTGGCTGGGAATTGCATCCTTGCGGAAGCCGGAGGAGCGCTGCTGCGCCAACCCGCGCTCTGGTTGAGACTCGTCAAGGCCACCCTGCCCGCACGGCTCGGCTCGGTTTTCTCCAAAGACAGCCGCCTTCCCGCGCGCTCAGTGGTGGTCTGTGTCAGCATCGAGCGCATCCTGGCCCCCAATACTTCCGAGCAGATTCGCGCGCTGGCTCAATCCCTGAACGAACGCCTCCGCCAGCTCTCTCGGACGCTTGGCATCTCGCTCCCCATATACGTGCTTTTTACAAAACTTGATAACATCGCTCCCTTTGCCGAATACGTCAGCCGTCTCTCAGAGGAGGAAGTCAAGCTTCCCATCGGTTCCCTTCTCTCTTCTCTTCCGGCCGGCTCAGGCCTCTATACGGAGCAGGCCACTGCCCTGATTGGCGGTCGATTTGACCAGCTTCTCTACGCTCTTTCCGAGTTCCGTCTTGATATCCTCTCCCGTGGCGGCGAACTTCAGAACCTGGCCCGAGCCTATGAGTTTCCTCGCGACTTGCGAAAGCTTCGCGCAGGCATCATTTCCTTCCTCGCGGAGGTTGCGCGTCCCAGTCAAATCGGCATCAACCCATTCTTGCGCGGTTTCTTCTTTGCCGGCATGCGCGCCCACATCGTCGAGGACATCCTCGATGTTGGCCCCACTCAACCGCAAGCCGCCACTCCCATCAACGCCGGGGCAACCCGCATTTTTTCGCTCGCCGACGTCCAGCTCCAGCAGGCGCCCGCCCCTCAGCCCAAACGAGGCGGCACGCGCAAGATTGCCCAGTGGGTCTTTCTCCCGCACTTGTTCTCGCGGATTCTCCTCGCCGATAAGTCCGCGCTTGAAACCAGCCGCGCTAGCACAAGAACCAACTATCTCAAGCGCGCGCTCCTGGCTGGCGCAAGCGTGGCCATCCTGATTCTGCTGACGCTCGTGACCGCCTCGTTCTTCAACAATCACGCGCTTGAGGGGCGTGTAGACTCCGCTGCTTATGCGCCGGTCTCCTCGGTCGCTTCCGGCACCTTCGCCTCGCAAGGCGACCTTGAAACCCTCGACGAGCTCAGAGCTGTTCTCGATGAACTCCGGGGTTATCGCAAAGATGGACCGCCCTTCATGGATCGCATGGGCCTCTACCGCGGCGATGCTCTCTACCCGGTTGCCTGCCAGGCCTACTCAAACAAATTCCGCAGTCTCCTCCTTGCCCCGTCGCAGGAGAATATTCTCGCCAAACTCCGCGCCCTGCCGCCTTCTCCCACCCCAGACGCTGACTACACTGCAACCTACAGGCCGCTGAAGGCCTACGTGATCGCGACTTCCAACCCCAACCCCGACTCCGCGCAGGATACAACCGATTTTCTCCCCGCTGCCCTTCTCGCCGAGTGGGCCGGCAGCGCAACCCCGGACTCCGGCCTGGCCCATCTCGCGCAAGCTCAGTTCGCGTTCTATGCCAGTCTTCTGGCTGAACCATCCTCCTGCATGGCCAGTGCCGGCGGCGTTAGCAATGACATCGTCGTCGCCCATGCCCGCGCCTACCTCAATGGCTTCCAGGGATTCCAGCACGTCTACCAAAGTATGCTTGCCGCGGCCAACCATAAGGTCCCGGCCTTCGACTTCAACAGCAAATTCCCTGGCTCCGCGCAGTACATCTTCGACAATTATTCCGTGCAAGGCGCATTCAGCAAGGATGGCTTCGCATTCATGCAGGACGCAATCCTGCATCCTGACCCATATTTCCGTGGAGAAGAATGGGTCCTCGGCCCCTCGTCCGGACCCCCGATCGACCGCGCCGCCCTATCCGACCAGTTGAGAAAGTCCTACACCGCCGACTACATCCAAACCTGGCGAACTTATCTCGCCAAGGCGCAATTCGTTTCTTTCCGGAACTTCGCCGACGCCGGCAACAAGCTCAGCGCGCTCGATTCCAATACCTCCGCCATGCTTGAGCTTTTCTCCCTCATTTCTCTCCACACCGGCGTCGCCGCACCGGAAATCTCGTCCGCCTTCCAGGCGCCCCAGTCCGTTGTTTCTCCGTCCAATCCAGACAACCGCTTCCTTGCCCCTTCCAACCAGGCTTACATCCAGTCCCTGCAAGGCCTTGAAGCAGCGGTAAAGAATTTAACCCTCAACGCCACCAGCGCAAATGACCCCACCGCCGCCGGGCCCGTGATCCTGGCAGCCGTTACTGCCGAACAAGCTGCCGAAAACCTCCGCAATAGCTTTCTCCCAGACCCCTCCGGCAGCATGGATAAAACCAGCTTCACTCTCCTCGAAGCTCCCATCCAGTCCGCCAAGAACCTGGCTGCCCAGGCGCCGGCAGCTGCTGCGGGCGGCGCAGCCAGAACCTTCTGCGGACAGATTGGACCTCTCCTGGCCAAGTTCCCCTTCAGCCCGCAGTCCAGCACAGAAGCGTCTACCGACGAGGTCGCGCAGGTCTTCGCGCCGAGCCAGGGTTCTTTTGCTCAGTTTTACAACACATCCTTGCGCGCGCTCGTGGTCCAGCAGGGCTCTCAGTTTGTTGTTGCCCCAGGCTCCACGGTCCGCATCAATCCGTCCTTCATCGCTTTCCTCAACAGCGCCCAAAAGATTTCTTCCGGCCTGTTTCCCAGCGGCGGAAACCAGCCTTCGCTCGACTTCACGTTGAATGAGGTCAAGGCCTCCGGCGTCTCCGATGCGGAACTTACCATCGACGGCAAGAAAATCAAATCAGGCGGTCAATCAGCCACGTTTCATTGGGTATCTCAACCATCCAGCAGCATCACCCTCGCCACCAAAAAGAACACCGCGCCGGCCATGACCGGCCCGTGGTCGATCTTCCACTTTGGCTTCTCCGCACCGCAAGTCTCTCCCAATCGCCTGAAGTTCTTCTTCAGTTTCAACAATCAAACCCCGGAGGTCGTCCTGTTTGACGCCTCCGGCCCCGGAGCACCCTTGCTGAACCCGGATTTCATGAAGGGATTCCACTGTGTTTCGACTGTAGCTCGCTGAGATTCGCCCGATTCGAGCGGAGCCCATGACCGAAGAATTCACAAACGAGTTTGCGCCGTCCAACGCTCTCGCCGGTCAGTTGCCTGAGCCAGCTCTTTCCCCCCTTCGCATCAATGTCTCGGCCCTAAGCGATATCGGCTGCGTCCGAACCAACAACGAAGACGCCTTCGGTTATGACGAAATGCTTGGCATTTTTGTCGTCTGTGACGGCATGGGAGGGATGGCCAGCGGCGAGGTCGCCAGTTCCCATGCGGTGGCAGCCATCGTGAACAGTTTTGCTGAATCTGCCGCCTCGGGCTCGCCCGTCAGCACCAGGCTCCTGCTTGCCCTCAACACAGCAAATCTCGACGTATGGGAAAACGCGCAAATTCCCCAAAATAAAGGCATGGGGACCACGGCTGTCGCTGCCGCGCGCGACGGAAACAAGCTCATCGTCGGTAACGTCGGCGACAGTCGCGCCTATATCATTCAGGACGGGCGGTGCGTCCAACTTACCGTCGATCATTCGTTTGTCAACGAGCTTATTCGCAACGGCACGCTGACCATCGAGGATGCGCAAAACGCTGATCTCCGGGGCATGGAGTCCGTCATTACGCGGGCAGTCGGTGTGGCGGCCGAGGTTCAGCCTGACTTTTTTTCGGTCGATCTCAAATCCGGCACGACCGTCCTTTTGGCCACAGACGGCCTCACGCGCTACTTTGCGCCGGACGAAATCGCTGCCATCCTGAGCGCTACTCCCTTCGAATCTGCCTGCACCGGCTTGATCGACTTGGCCAAGCAGTGCGGCGGCCAGGACAACATCACCTGCATTCTTCTCCTGGCTCTGCCTGCTTGATATTTTCAAACTCTCTGGCCATTAACTCCCAGTTCGTTCCAGCGGGCACGCTGTTGCTGCTTGCACTGTGCGTATTGGCGATGGTAGAGTCCGCTTTATTGGGCGACCCCCTCTCTTCGAGAGCGCCCGGGATTCAATAGGAGGATCGCGATGGCAAGCGGCAAATTCTTGTTGACCATGACGGGGACCAAACAAGGCAAGATCAAAGGTTCTAACACAAAAAAAGAGGGCGACTTGGATTTCTCGCAAGGCGTGGAATGTCACAGCTTCAGCTACAGCGTTACGGTGCCGTACGACTCTCGGTCCGGTCACTCCTCGGGCCAGCGGTCGCATAAGCCGCTCACAATTACGAGAGAGGTAGATTCGGCATCGCCCAAGCTGCTCCAGGCGCTGTGCACAAACGAGACCTTCAAGTCGGTCGCGCTTACATTCGGCAAAACGGGCTCTGGAGGGAAATCTCTCCCGTTTCGCACCATTGAACTGATCAACGGCGTCATCGTCGACATCCGCCAGGCGCAAGGCACTACTTGGAAAAGGAGCGAGCTCGTGACCCTGGCGTATGAGAGCCTGCTGGTCAACGGTATCCCCCACTCGGCCATTCCCCATTTTTCCTGACCAGGATTGCGCATCGGGCTGCGACTCACTCCACGCAAATCTTTGCAACCAGCGCAACATTCCGCAGGACGATGTGTTTGCGCTGATACTGGGCAGTTCAAGCGCAACCCCTGCATGATTTTCTTGACAGTGCCAAAGCCGTGATGTACTTTTTGGGCGTGTAGTTCGTTTCCCCAACAACCATGAGAGGTGAGGGCATATGACTCAGGTGCAAAGGCTTTGCACGCTCGTTTTCGTCACTGCGGCTGCGATTTACTGTGCCGGGATGGCTGCCCAGGCGGGCGATCCGGCGACACAGATCCAGAATAAGCTTGTCTCCCAGGTCAAGTTGACGAAGGCCACGGCTGACCGCTCGGATATTGTCACCCCAGGCGATGTTGTTGTTTTGCAGAAGGATGGATTGATGATGTGCAGTACGGCATCGTCCTACGCATTTTCAAACACATACAACAACGGAGTTCTGAGCGCGAATTACAACAACCGCGCCAAGGACGCCGCCAAGTCGTACGCGAAAGCATTTGGCCTGAGCAGGTTAGGGTTGGGCGGCGGGGCCAGCGTGACTGATGCTGCGAATAACGGCTGCCCCTCCAGAAAATTTGTTGCGGGAGAGAAGTTCTGGATTACAGGAATCGTAGCGCAGAAAGACGGGATTCTGGTCAGCACCTTCAGCGATCCATTCGGTGACACCCGCTACTTCGGCGAGCTCAAGTTTCCATTCGTTAAGGGCTCGGTGCCGCGGGTGGACGATTTTGTGAAGACATTTGCGGAGGTCATCACGGTTCAGCCCGCGGACGACAGCGGCAACCAGGGCGACCAAGGTAGCCAGGGAAATCAGGATAACCAGGCGGCAGCTGCGCCCGCGCCGGCCCCCGCACCGGCTGCCGCGCCCATGCAGGATATTGCTCCGCCGCCTCCGCCGGCCGATGCTCCGCCACCGACGATTGCCCTGGGCCAGACAAAGAGCCAGGTGACCACGGCATTTGGGCAGCCTGTGAGGATGGCGAAGCTCGGAGTGAAGGAGATTTATTACTACAAGGATATGAAGGTGACCTTCACCAACGGAAAAGTCAGCAATGTTGAGTAACGCGCTCGCGCTGCTCAGTTTGCACAGCAGGTGAGCGCTTGGTTAGTGGAGCGCGGCCATAAGGAAAAGAGGATCCAATGACGATGCCAGCTTTATTGAGAGCCATGAGGAGTATATCGGCTGCCGTAGTTGTTGCCGCATTCTTGGGCATGAGCAGCATGGCAATGGCAGCCAATACCAATAAGCCTGCGCCGGCTCCCAAGCCAGCCCCGCACCCTTCGGGCGGAGGCGCGCACACAACGGGCGGGGCATCGCATGGGCCAACGACCGGCGGGGCCACCACTCATGGACCAACGACCGGTGGAGCTACCACTCACGGACCAACGACCGGCGGGGCTACCACACATGGGCCCACCACTGGTGGCGCGGGCAGCCATACAACTACGACGACCGGCGCACATACGACAACAACCGGAGCCGGCGGGACCGGCCACACCACAACCGCTGGCGGCGCGCACACCACGACTGCCAGCCACTCAGCAATCCACAGTGGATCCGCGCCCAAGGGCAGCACCGAGCACGTCACAAAAAGCGGCAGCGCGGTGCGTACCCGCCCCGGCGGCAAGGTGAGCGATGTGCATGATGCCAAGCGCGGGATGGACGTCCATAACAACCTGGGCGGTGGGCGGAGAGTCTCGGTACAGCGCCATGATGGCAGCAGGCTGGTCGCCGAGCGCGGA
>JBEKSE010000021.1:0-78735 GCA_049517315.1 Occallatibacter sp.
CCGACGTCACAGGGCGCAGGCCTCATGAAACTACAACTGTTGCGTGGCAAGTCCTGGAAGGACCAACCTTATGAGCGAACCAAGCGAAAAGAATATTCCCGCAGACAAACTCGTGCGCGTCACCTTTCAGCCCGAAGGCCGCACGGTCGAGTTTGAATTCGGCACCATGCCGTACGAGCATCACGGCAAGCCGATGTCGTTTCTCGACGTGGCGGAGAACAACGGAGTTTTTCTCGATCACGCCTGCGGCGGCGTCTGCGCCTGCACCACTTGTCACCTTTGGATACAGGATCAAGCGGGCATCAGCCCGCCCGACGATGACGAGTTGGACCGCATGGACATGGCCGCAGACCAGCAGTTGAATTCGCGCCTTGGCTGCCAGGCCGTCATCACACGCCCCGGCGACTATGTGGTCGAGATTCCCAAGTGGAATCGCAACATCGTCTCCGAGGGCAAGCCGCTAACCCTCGCTGAGCAAAAATGATTGGGTGCCCCAGGTGCCTCGCATTTGGGCACCTGGGAACTCACATCCCCCAATCGATCAAGGAGAAGTTTCCATGCCGCGCGAGATTCTATGGACAGACGCCGAGGAGATCGGCATTCAACTGCAAGAGAAATTTCCTGACCTCGACCCGTTGACGGTGCGCTTCACTGATCTGCATAGCTACGTGACCGGGCTCGAAGGCTTTGCCGACGACCCCGCCAAGTCCAACGAGGCGCGGCTCGAAGCCATTCAGATGGCCTGGCATGAGGAGTTCGAGGATGCGCAGGGATAAGAGAGTTGCGAATTTGCAACACCTCTTTTCTTGAGACTTACGGCTCATCTCCGCTCGTAATCTTCCCGCTCGCTCCAGCCAAACGCGCCTTCAAAGTGCTGAAATTCTCGCTCTTCTCCCGGAAGAAGGTAGACGCTGACGACATCGAAGCGCGCCGGCGGGGCAGTCTCAATACTCAACTGGCTGACGTACCGGCGGGCCAGACGGCGCAGCGTGTTGCGCTTGTGCGAGTCGATGGCAACTTCGGCCGGAGAGGCATCGCGTGCGGTGCGGGTCTTCACTTCAACAAAGCACAGCATCGCTCCCTTCCACGCGATCAGGTCGATGTCGCCCGGCACATCGCCCGAGGACCAGCGCCGCGCCACCACGGTGTAATCCTTGCCCCTAAGATAGGAAAAGGCTGCGGCTTCACCGTCAATGCCAGTGGCCAGGTGTGCGGCCACAGCTTCATTCTGTCCACGTTTCCGCGCAACCCAAGCAAGGACCGCCAGTGTCCGCTCCAGCCAGCCCGTCCGCATCCTCTCCAGTTGTCCCATGGAACACCATTCTCAACCGGATGAGCGAAAGGCGCAAATCCGCCTTGCATCGAATCGCGCCACGCCCGTTCAAGTTGCCGAGCTCCATCTTGCCGCATCGGCGCAACCCTCCGCATTTTTCAAAATGGAACCAGCCAGTTCAGCTCTGGGAATTCTCCGCAGGAATCAGCGGATTCAGACCCTCGATCTCGTCCGGCTCCAGGGGAAATAAGCGAGACTGAAGTGTTGCAGGAGGAATGCTCGGTGATGGCTCATGGGTTGCTCGGCTCTTTGTTTTCACGGAACAGTACGCAGGGTTTGCCTGTTGCGATGGATGTTGGCGTCGATCTCGAACCCCACGCTGATGGAGCGGTGGATCGCAGTTTTGAATATGCGCTGGACGCGCTGCCGTCCAATGCAATGTTCTGCGACCGCGAGCTGATCCTGCGCTATCTCAACCGCGCTTCTCGCCAGACTCTGCTCACGCTCGAAGAGCATCTGCCGGTGCCCGTGGACCAGATGGTGGGCAAATCGATCCACATCTTTCACAAGTCTGCTCAGAATATCGACCGCATTCTGGGTGCCGGCCGGCATCAGGGCGCACACCATCTTCCCTACAAGGCGATTATCGCGCTTGGCCCGGTGAAGCTCGACCTGAATATAGAACCCATGACCGGCGAGGATGGGCAATTTGCCGGAGCGGTGGTAATCTGGGGCCTTAGCACACAGGAGGCTGCCGCTGCGCTCCGCTCGGCGCAGGAGGCGCAGCGCAACGACATCAATCACCTCAACGGCAATCTGCAGATGGTGGCCACGGCCACGCACCAGATCGAGACCAGCATCGCCGAGATCGCCAAAAACGCCGTGGACGTTTCGCAGGCCGCGGAAAAATCGCGCACCGCCAGCGGTGAGAGCAAAACGGCCATCGAGAGCCTCCGCGCGTCCAGCAGCGGTGTGGCTAAGGTGGCGGGGCTGATTGCCTCCATCGCCACGCAGACCAGCGTGCTGGCGCTCAATGCCAACATCGAGGCGGCCAGGGCAGGCGTGCATGGCAAGGGCTTTGCAGTGGTGGCAAGCGAAGTGCGGAAGCTGGCCGAACAGACAGCCTCGGCCACAGCCGAGATTCAGGCCAAGGTGACCGCCATCGGAGTGGACGTAACCACCGCCATGAACGCGATCGATCAGATCTCCTCGCAGACCGAAGAGCTCTCCGGGCTATCGAACCAGATGGCCGCGGCCGCCGAAGAGCAGCACATGGCCGCGCAGGAGATGGCGCACAATCTGGAACGCGCCGCGCATCGTACCTCGGAGATCGCCAACAAGCGCATTGACGACAAAACGGTGTAACGAACATCGCCGCCTGGAACAATCAGTAGAGGAAAGAAAAAGGCTGGCAAACAGAAGCTCTATCACTAGCCCCTGTCCGCCAGCCTCAATCAGTCGCAGCCGCACTCACTGGCTGAGTCCTGTTACTGTTCCTTCTCCACCAGCGTCAGCGCCTCTTCCATAATGTCCAGCGCAACGCTGGCTTCCTGTTCACTGACGATGAGCGGCGGGCAAATGCGGATCGAGCTCTCGCCGCATCCTAGAATCATCAGCCCGCGCTCGAATGCCAGGGTGACGATGCGGTTACGAATGTCGCCGGCCGGCTCGCGCGTCGCCTTGTCTTTTACCAGCTCGACGCCAATCATCAGGCCCCGTCCGCGCACATCGCCCACCAGCCGGTGAGTCTGCTTCCACCCGCGCACACGCTCGAGAATCAACTCACCCACGCGTGCCGCATTGGCAATTCCTTCGCGCTCCAAGATTTTCATGGTGGCCAGCGCTGCCGCAATGCTAACCGGGTTGCCGCCAAAGGTCGATGCGTGCGAGCCGGGCACCCAATCCATAATTCCGGCGCGGCTCACGCAGGCGCTCAGCGGCATGCCGCTCGCGATGCCCTTGGCCGTGCAGAAGATGTCCGGCTCCACGCCCGTGTGCTCAATCGCCCACCACTTGCCGGTGCGCCCCATGCCCGATTGCACTTCATCGGCCACCAGCAGAATGCCGTGCCTGTCGCAGATTCCGCGCAGCTCGCGCATGAAATTGTCGGGAGCCACTACGTACCCGCCTTCGCCCTGAATCGGCTCGACGAAGATGGCAGCCACCTCCTCGGGCGCAAGCACGCTCTTGAAAAGCTTCTCCTCAATGAAGCGCGCGCAGCCCATGCTGAAGGCTTCCTGTTCCTCCGCGCCGCCGGAACAGCCGCGATAGGCGTACGGATAGCGCACGTGGGTCACGCCCGGAACCAGCGGCGAAAACCGTCTTTTCTGTTGCGGCTTCGAGGCGGTCAGCGACAGCGCGCCCATGGTGCGGCCGTGAAAGGCGCCCAGAAACGCGATGATGTGCTGGCGGCCTGTATGATATCGGGCCAGCTTGAGCGCGCACTCGATTGCCTCAGCCCCGGAGTTACCGTAGAAAATCTTGTGCGGTCCAGGCATGGGAGCGATAGCTGAAATCCGTGCGGCTAGCTCGGTCAGCGGCTCATTGTAGAAATCAGTTCCTGAGATGTGAATCAGCTCCGCGGCTTGTTTTTGAATGGCGGCCACCACTTCAGGATGACAATGCCCAGTCGATGCCACGGCGATGCCCGCTGCAAAATCCAGAAATTCGTTTCCGTCCGCGTCTTCTATTCGGATACCGCGGCCACGCTTGGCTACGAGCGGATAAGAGCGTGTGTAGCTGGGCGAGATCAGCCGGTCATCGGCTTCAATCGCAGCCTTCGCCTTTGGTCCTGGCAGTGTGCAGATCAGTTTGGGTCCATATTGCGCGTGCAGCTCTTGCTTGGTCATTTTCTTGTCTCCTCGACTGATTCGCTTGTTTGCGCCTGTTCGGGCTTGTTCAAGCTAACGCGGCATCGTTAGGATGCGCGGCCACGGACCCCTGGCAAATGGGTCGTCCACTGCTATTCGCTCGTTTGAGCGGAGAAGGAGCAGGCAGGGATCTTCGACGGACCGGAACTAATCGCCGCCGAAGAGACTAGGTCGAGTCAGGGTGGGCAGCTCGCGGAGATACTGACGCGGGCAGATGCTGCGCTCGCGCGACCGCGACCAGCGCCTGGTGGCTGGTGCAAGCAGTCGATTGTTCGCGCGCGTCTGCATGGAACCCTCTTTAGTCTGAGCATAGCCGATTGCTGCATGACCTGTACAGCGCGGCCTTGTCCGGAGGCATTAGCATGGAATCAACCCATGTCGAATCTTCCGCTTCACCCGGAAAAGAAAGTAGCTACTACAGCATCCATTGTTCTGGCCTTTGCATGCGTCTACTTCTTCTGGGGTTCAACCTATACAGCGATCCGCATTGGAGCCGCCCTCATGCCGGCGCTGCTGCTGGCTGGCACGCGTTTTCTTATAGCGGGAGCCATTCTGCTGGCCTGGTGCCGCTTGCGCGGTTTCCGCATCTTATGGCCGGCAAAAACCATGCTGATCCTCGCCATCATCGGGCTCTTCCTGCTCAGCGGAAGCAATGTGGCCCTGGTGTTTGCCGAGGAGACCGTCCCCAGCGGGCTGGCTTCGCTGGTGCTGGCGGTGATGCCCCTCTATGTGGCGCTAGCCGAGATGCTGCTGCCGGGAGGCGAACCGCTGCCTGCGCGCGGCTGGCTGGGCATGGCGCTCGGCTTTGCCGGCCTTGCGGCGCTGGTGTGGCCCTCGCTGCGCAATGGCCTCGCCGGAGACAGCGCGCGCCTCATAGCCATCGGAGTATTGCTTGCCGGAGCTTTCGCCTGGACCGTGGGCAGCATCCTCTCGCGGCACGCACAGTTGCCAGTGAACTGCTTTGTGGCCGCGGCCTGGCAAATGCTGATCGCGGGCGCATTCTCGACCGTGCTGGGCACAACGCTCGGCCAGTGGCCCCGGTTCCAAGTGAACGCGGCCTCCGTCGGCTCGCTCGCCTGGCTCATCACCGGCGGATCGCTCATCGGTTACACAGCCTTCGTCTACCTGCTCGAGCACGTGCCGGTGGCCAAGGTCTCGTCGTATGCATATGTGAACCCGGTGGTCGCGGTCCTGCTGGGCATCGTCTTCCTCCACGAGCGGCCCGAGGCAGCAGAGTTCACCGGCATGGCCGCCATCGTTGTCGCCGTCTTCCTGCTCACCACCGCGCGAGTCAAGGCCAAAGGTGCAGACACCGACCCTGGCGAGGAATTGGAACCGCCGCTCGCGGAGTAATTGTTTTGAACGCGCTCAGCAGTCATAGGGAGCCGTAAATGTAACAATGTAAAGGTCGGGTTTTACAGCCTGCGGAAAAACAGAATCTCTCGGAAGGCACAAAAAATCGATCGCATCAGAATGCCCCAGGATCGATCCGTGACGCACGGGTGATGCTTTACCATCACCGATTATCTGTGTCATTTTGACCACTTTTCCCGTAGCCTCTTTAACTCTTGAGGGTAATATGACACGGAGGGAGGCGGTGGTTTCACCCCCCGCATAATGCCAACGTAATGAACGCGGGCTTTAGCCCCGGAGGGAATACTTCATGGTCAGACTTCTGGTTCAATGGATTTTATCGGCAGTCGCCCTGCTGGTTGTGTCTAACTTCGTGCCTGGCTTCTATGTGCAGGGACTCGGCCCGGCTCTGGTAGCGGCATTGGTCATCGGACTGCTCAACGCCACGGTCGGCTTTTTCCTGAAAATCATCACCTTTCCCATCAGCATCCTCACCTTGGGCATCTTTCTCCTGGTCATCAACGGACTGATGATCTTGGTGGCGTCAAATCTGGTCCGCGGATTTCACGTGCGCGGCTTTGGTCCGGCCTTCTGGGGCGCGGTAGTCCTGGCGCTGCTCGGCATGCTCATTCGCGCCGTCGCCAAAAGCGCTTAGAGGCATCTAAACGCATTAGCATCAACGCCTTGAAGGGGCGTGCCGGCTTCACAAGCTGCGGCGCAACTCAATGTCTTGAAAAGGCACGGCTTCAGAGCCTGCGCCGAGCGCAGTCGAGTCGTTCCGTAAACGTAACAAAACAAAGACTTACTTTGGCCTCTGAGGGGCGCTTTCTTTAGGTTTGATGGAGGATCGGAGGTCTCCGGAGCATTGTTGGTCCACTGAGGAGAGACAGTTCCCTAACAAAAGCTTGCTCGGAGTCAGAATTCATCACGATGAAGCGCTACGCGAGAGCGTTACATGCTTTATAAATTGCTGGTCAGACTTTAGACATTGCTGCTAAAAATTACCATTTTCCTTGTATTCTGAAGCCAATTGCACATCCGATAGTCATAGAGTATGCCTTTGGAACTTTCATTGCGCTTTACTGGGCGGCCACACTTGTCTTCCTTATCTTCCCCGTTTCCTCCATCGTGCGGACCGTCGAGCTTGACCGGAGACGGCGATGGGGATGGCCGCTCATTGCCATACCGGTCGGGGTATAGATATTATAAAATACGTGTAAAAGCGATTGTTTCCTTTATATTATGAAGGCAATCGCACGTACGACCCTCAGACTTACAAAGCGAGCGCCAGAAACGCGTAAGTGATCGCAAATCCCGGGAACAAAACCGTGTCCGCCGGTGTCAGAGTAGGGTATGGACCTCAATCGACTCAGTTCGCTTGTGGCTGTGCCTTTGGCCAGCTTGTTTCTGATTGTGGTGCTTTGTGTTTTTGGAGTGCAAAGGCCACCGTCGGTGGGAGTGATGGTGCCTTTGGAGCATGTGCGGGTAGTTCCAAACAAAGAATGTGATTTCCTTAGCGATAGAGAAATTGTTGTCCAGCTTCACAGGGACGGTAGCACCTGGATCAATGAAACGCGGGTGAGCCATGACAAACTTCGCTCTGAACTCGCGGAAATCTTCAAGTACCGCCATGAATCGTATGTCTATATAACTTCTGATCCCGATGTATCGTTCGAAGAATTTGCCAATCTTTACAGCACAGTCGACTCGTCAACCAGCAATATTCGCATCGTTTTACTGACCGCCAAAATGCGAGCACTAATCCAGCAGTGTCCTCCGGGTGGAGTTTGCGAGCTCATCTGGCATGATTTTGGTGACATCTTCTGCGGAATTTCCCCGTCATTTCGTCCGTTTACATTTCGCGCTAAGGACGGCACTGATCCGGCGGAATTGAATTGAGAGACAATGCTGCGCATATGGAAGAGAGTCGCGCACTTTATAAAATCTTGTTAAATCGAAAATGTCCTTTATATTATGAATGAAATCGCGCAACAAAGTACCACAAGGTAAAGATATCGAGTATAAGAATCCGCGTCCTTTTCCCGCAATTCCTTGCAGAAAATTTCCCTCACTCGGCGCACAATCATCAAATGAACATTGACCAGAGACGCAGCTCTTTACTGATCTCTGACCCCTGACCGCTGAAAGTGCCCCCCACCCCCCTATCTATTTTTTCAAAACCTTGCAGATTAATTCAGCGGGTAGCCGGAGCAACGGTCTTTTTGCCCGCCGCACTCTTGCCCCGGCGAACCGTTGCCGGCGTCGTGGCCCTGCCGTCAGCTTTGGCAGCCTGTGTCCCAATCGCCCCCGGACGCGCCACCTCGGGTCCATTCAGCGTTTGCGGCGTGCGCATCGCTCCGGCGCTTGAAAATCCGCCCGGCACGGCAACGCGTGGGGATATTGTGACGGCTCTATTCGACTGCTTCGGTTGCACGCGCGAGTAAACTCCCCATCCGCCGCCTGCCACCACAATCGCAATCGCCGCCGCCGCCGCCGAGCGCGCCAGCGAACTCTGCAGCCAGCCATTCTCTGACCGCAGCCCTGCAGGCCACGCAAGAACCCGCGCCCTGCCAGTGGAAGTACCCGTCCCCGCGCGCAATCCGGCCTGCATTCGCTCGGTAAGCCCTTCAGGCGCCGGAAGGCTGGCAATCAGCCGCAGCGTTGCCTCAAACTCGCAGGAATCGGCCCTGCCGTCAATTCGCTCTTGATCAGCGAGATTCATCGCAAACTCCTTTGGTGATCGAGCAGTCCGGCCATCAAGTTCCTAGCGCGAAACAGGCGCGACCTGACGCTCGACTCGGTAATGCCCAGCACCGAGGCAATCTCCACGCTGGTCAGCTCTTCGAAGGCCGAAAGCATCAGCACCTGGCGCTCCTTGGCGGGCAACTGTTCCACGCAGGCCAGCACGTGTGCGTGGTGTTGTGCGGCGGCGGCGCGTTCCTCGGCGCTCAACCCGCTGGCCGGCAGCACGCGCGCCAACTCGGCCACATCGTCGGTCTCCGGCCGGGTCTTCGCGCGGCGCTTGCGGTCCAGCACGATGTTCCACACAATGCGAATCAGCCACACCCGCTGGTCGCGTACCTCATTCAGCGTCTCGCGATGCCGCAGCACTCGCAAGAACGCCTCCTGTACCGCGTCTTCCGCGTCCGCGGCGTTGCGCAGAACGCTGTAAGCCACCCGGTAGAGTGTCCCGGCATACTCGCTCACCAAGGCCGCAACCGCTGCCTCTATGGCGCGCTGGCGGGCTTCCTCGTACTCAGCCTTATCTGCGATTTCCATCCAACCTGAGAATACTGCCTGACCCGCGCTCATAGTTCACCAGACGCACGCGGCCGCGAAAATGCTCAGATCCGCGCCGCGCCGTCACGCGCGCTGCCAAAAATAAAACGACTCGCGAAGCTGTAAGCCTCGCGAGTCGTTTCCGATCAATCTGCGTGTGACTACTCTTTGGCGCCCAGCTTTTGCGACGCAATCGCGCCGGCCATGCCTTCCTTGTCAGCGTCCTTGATCTTGGCCCACAGCGTCCGCGCCTGTTCCATCTTGCCTTCTCCGGCATACAGATCGGCCAGATCAAGCTGCGCCATGGTCGCTGGCACCGTCTCTGACGGCTTGGAGGCCAGCGCGTTGTAAAGGTCAATTGCCTGGGCATCGCGGTCCATCTGGTGATAGAGACCGGCGAGGGCCAACTTGGACAGATTCGCCAGATTCCGGTCCCAACTGCCCGCTGCGGTCTTCAGCTCCGTCTCGGCCTGTGCGGTCTGATTCAACTCCGCGTAGGTGACGCCGGCAAAGTAGTGGGCCTTGGCGCCCTCGGCCAGCCAGCCAAACTGCTGGGCTACGGCAACAAATTGCTGATTGGCGGCCTTCGACCGATCGCCGGCCGTCGCGTAGATTCCGCTGGCAGGCGGCGCGCCGGGCATCGCCAAAGGCGCATTGTAAACGTCCAAAGCAGTGCCCAGTGCGGCGTCCGCCCTGTTCGAATCCCAATTCCAGTAACCCAGCGAGACCACGCCCGCCACTACCACGACAACTGCAATAATCACCCAGCGCACAACGCCGGAACGGTGGCCACTAAGCCAGCTCATGCTGCTTGCGGTGGCCTGGGCAAAGCTGTCTTGCTTCAAGGAATGACGGGTTTTCGTATCCACTGGGTCTCTTCTTTTCCTTCTTCTTTAGGCTCGCATGCGGCTCCGCACACGCGGAGTGCCGCAACTGCAACCCAATCAGTCTATCAGCGCGCCAACACAAGCGTCCACCTCGCGCTTGCCGTCAACCGATCGGAGCGGTAGGCTAAAGGCATGTATGAAGAGTTCCGCGTTAGCGACCGCTGGAGCGGCGAAGAGCTCCATTGCACCTGGAAGGGCACCATGGTGGCAATCGCCACACGCCACGCCGACGCCGTCGATGTGCGCTTCGACGTCAACGGCCGCCCCATGTGGATTGCCCTGCCGCTGGAAGCATGGAAACGCCAGAAGGAGCTCACCGGCAAGGTGATTACCGACCAGTTGGCCGCCCAGATCGCGGGCCGCTACCTCAAGCAATTGGTCGAAGAAGGCTACGACTCCCGCCGAGAGATCTACACCATGACCGTCCCCGAAGTCCTTTCTCAGCTCGATGCCGTGGTAGCCGAAGCCAAAGCGCAGGGCCAAATGCCCACGCTGGTGCGAAGCTAGAGTCTGAATCGAATCCCGCGTTGTTCAATTTCGGACATCCCTTTTCGATCTCGCACAGCTCCGCGAATTCTCTCCAACCGCCCTATGTTTCTATTCCCTTGTGAATGAACCACTTGCATTTCGCGTGGTTTGGCAGCGAACGTGCTCGGTAAAGTGACGAGCGTGCGAGCCTGCGCTCCGGGGGGATCATGGGCGCCTTGTTTCAGGATCTTCGCTTTGCGTTCCGTCAGCTCAGGAAGTCTCCAAGCTTTGCCATAACCGCTGTGCTGACGCTGGCACTTGGAATTGGCGCGAACACTGCCATTTTCAGCTTGGTGAATTCGCTCCTGCTCAAACCGCTTCCTGTGGCAAATCCCGATCAGGTGACAATGCTGGCTCTGCGCCAGAACAATGGACCCCAATTTCCGGTTTTCTCATGGCCGGAGTACAAGGCGATTCGCGACCAGAGCAGCCGCTCTTTCAGCTATCTGATCGTGCACACGCTGGGCCTCGATGGGCTTGCGACCCAAGGGCAGCAACCGCAGCGCATTATGACTGCCTTTGTCAGCGGTAATTTCTTTGAGGGGCTTGGACTCAAGCCTGCTGCGGGGCGTCTCCTGTTGCCCAGTGAAGGCGAGGTTCTCGGCAGCGACCCGGTGATTGTGCTCGGCTACGACTTCTGGAAAGAGAGATTCAACGGTGATCCGAGCGTGGTGGGGCGCGCGGCTACGGTAAACGGGCATCCTTTCACCATCGTCGGCGTGGCGCCCAAGGGCTTTAACGGCGTGCAAAGTTTTGTAAAGGTTGAGGGATATCTGCCCATGTCGCAGGTCCTCATCGAAGGTAGTTCGGCGGACCAGCTGAATAACTGGGAGACTCGGGGTTTCACCATCTATGGGCGTCTTCGTCCCGGTGTCACCATCAAGCAGGCGAGCGCCGACCTGGGTGTCATTGCGCAAAGCATAATGCGCCAGCACCCTGATATTGAAAAGAAGATCGACATTCAGGCTTTTCCCGAGCCTACTATGCGCATCGCTACCGGCGATCCAAACACGATGTACATCATGGCCGCGCTTTTTCTTTCGCTTGCCGGCATGGTGCTTCTGCTTGCCTGCGTTAACGTGGCAAATCTGGTACTGGTGCGCGCCACGGTGCGTGAGCGCGAAATGGCCATCCGCACGGCACTCGGAGCCAGCCGCTTGCGCCTGTTGAGGCAGATGATCACGGAGAGCGTGGCGCTGGCTCTCATGGGTGGAGCCATGGGCATAGTTCTGGGCATCTGGGCCAGCTCCGCGCTCAGTCACATCAACCCGCACGCTGATCTTCCGGTCGTCCTGTCATTCGCGTTCGATTGGCGGATATTCCTCTATTCCTTTGCCATCGCTTTGCTGGCTGGAATCGTTGTAGGAAGCGTGCCGGCCCTGCGGATCGCAAGGGCGAATGTGAATACTGTCTTGCACGAAGGCGGCCGCGGCGTTACCGGAGGGCGTCACTGGTTTCGCGATGGCCTGGTTGTCTTTCAGATAGCCGGTTCTCTTGTGCTGCTGGTAGTTGCAGGACTGTTCGTGCGAAGCCTCTCAGCCATGCAGACCATGGATTTTGGATTCAAGCCCGATCATGTCCTCAACGTGGCCTTCGATGGCACTGAGATCGGAATGAAAGACGCGCAAACTCGCGCTCTGGCGCGGGAGATCGCTGCCCGCCTTCATCAGCTGGCCGGGGTGGTCTCCGTGAGCCATGCCAACTCCGTTCCGCTGGGTTACATCGGCAATGGTGGCGATACGATGATCATTGACGGCGCACCGGCTCCAACCGACCCCGCCGCATTCGGCGCGGGCGACAGTGTCATATCGCCGGAGTACTTCGATGTGATGGGAATCGGCATTCTGCGCGGCCACGCCTTTACTGACTCGGACGATGAGCACGGCAGGGATGTCGCGATAATCAGCGAGAGCACCGCCAAGAAGTACTGGCCCAATCAGAATGCCATCGGTCACACCTTCCGCATGGCAACCGAGAAAGATCGCAAGCTGGAAGTAGTTGGAATCGCTCGCGACGCAGAATTTCAGATCTTCGGCGGCGGCAAAACACGGCCATACTTCTACCTCCCCTATGCCCAGCATGTTGCCGGCAACAGCCTGATGGTCTTTCAGTTGAGGACAGAGGGCGACCCCCTCGCTCTTGCGCCAGCGGTCCAGAAAACCATCCACGATATAGCCCCGCAACTTCCGCTCTTCCAAGTGCAATCCATGCGCGAAGGGCTTTATACGCTGAACGGCCTCTTGCTTTTCCAGATAGGGGCCACGCTTGCCGCCATCATGGGCGGTCTTGGCATGACGCTGGCGATCATTGGCCTTTACGGCGTCGTTTCTTACGCAGTAAGCCGCCGCGTGCATGAGATCGGCTTGCGCATGGCGCTTGGGGCCAGCCGGAACTCTGTCTTCACCATGATCTACCGTCAATCGACCCTGATTGTCGTCACTGGCCTTGGGATTGGCATGGCAGTGGCTTTGCTTGCCGCGCGAATCGTAGGCACCTTTGTCGTCGTCAACGTGTGGGACCCCGCGACGTACTTGCTGGTAGGGAGTCTGCTGGCCCTGGCGGCCCTCGGCTCCTGCTATTTGCCTGCGCGACGCGCCATGGCCGTGGAACCGATGGTTGCGCTGCGCGAGGACTGAATCGACGCCATCTCGATGGGACGCGTCAAGTTACGCCGCAAGCTCGCCGGTTTGCTCGCGCGTGGACTCGCTGACCCGCTAGTTCTAGGCTTTTTTTTGCCGGCTAAGCTGTGCGGCACTCCATAACCATTCAAAATAAACGAATTATTGCAACTCTTTCCACAAAAGCCCGTAAAACTGCGAGCCTTTGCAACAGCCAATATGCTATATTCTTTCGAGTTTTGAAGGATGGCGTAATGGCTGCCAACCTGAAGCTGGACAACGCGCTAAGCTCCAACCTCGCTGCGCCGGATGTGAAGGCGCAGGCGAATCGTGTGGCGCTCGCGGCGCTTATGGCCGAGTTGCGCGCGGAAGAGGACAAAATTCGCAACGGCGGCGGGACAAAGGCCGCAGATGCTCAGCGCGCCAAGGGCCGCCTCACCGCGCGTGAGCGGCTTAAGCTGCTGCTCGATGAAGGCGCGGAGTTCCTGGAACTGGGCCTTTGGGCCGCGCACGGCATGTATGCCGACTACGGTGGCGCTCCGGGCGCGGGCGTGGTGACGGGCCTGGGGCGTGTGAGCGGCCGCCTGTGCATGATCATCGCCAACGATGCAACGGTGAAGGCAGGCGCTTTTTTCCCCATGACCGCCAAAAAGGTCTTGCGCGCACAAATCATCGCTATGGAGAACCACATTCCCACGCTCTACCTGGTGGATTCGTCGGGAGTTTTTCTGCCGCTTCAGGAAGATGTTTTTCCCGATACCGACGACTTTGGGCGCATCTTCCGCAACAACGCGGTGATGAGCGCTCTGGGAATTCCGCAGATCACGGCGATCATGGGCATGTGCGTTGCGGGCGGCGCTTATCTGCCGGTGATGACCGATACTGTGCTGATGACCGAGGGGTCAGGGCTGTTTCTGGCCGGGCCGTCGCTGGTGCAGGCGGCCATCGGCCAGAAGACTGGAGCCGAGGAACTGGGCGGCGCCAGGATGCATGCCGAGATCTCCGGAACCGTGGATTTCAAGGAGCCGAACGATCATCTCTGCCTGGCCCGGTTGCGGTCTCTGGTTAGCAAAATGGGCGCGGCTCCCACGGCGGAGATCTTCAATCGCGTGGAATTCGATGCGGTGCGGGATGCGCCGAAGTTTCCCGCCGAAGACGTGTACGGCCTGCTGAATCCCGAGCCGGGCGCGAGCAACGTTTACGAGATGCGCGAGATCATCGCGCGCATTGTGGATGGAAGCCGGTTCGACGAGTATAAGGTCGATTTTGGCCGGACGGTGCTCTGCGGATATGCGCGCATCGGCGGCCGCGCCGTGGGCATTGTCGCCAACCAAAAGCTGCACCAGAGCCAGACCGTGGCGACCGGACCTGCGGCAGGAATGAAGCGCACCGAGTTTGGCGGCGTGATTTATACCGAGAGCGCGCAAAAGGCTGCGCGCTTCATTATGGACTGCAATCAGAATCTGATTCCGCTGATTTTTTTGCACGATGTGAATGGATTCATGGTCGGCAAAGACGCCGAGTGGTCAGGCATCATTCGCGCTGGCGCGAAGATGGTTTCGGCGGTCAGCACCAGCGTAGTCCCGAAGATTGCCGTGATTGTGGGCGGCAGCTTTGGAGCGGGCCATTATGCGATGTGCGGCAAGGCCTACGACCCACGTTTCTTGTTTGCATGGCCAACCGCACGCTACGCGGTGATGAGCGGCGATTCCGCGGCCAATACGCTGGCCGGGGTGCGCGCCAAGCAGATGGAGCGCGGCGGAAAGCATCTCTCGGAGGCCGAGAAGAAGGCCGTCTTCGACGAGATCAAGAACGCTTACGATGCGCAGGCCGATCCGCGCTACGGAGCCGCGCGGCTTTGGATTGACGCCATAATCGATCCTGCTCGGACCCGCGAGACGCTGATGATGGCGCTGGAGGCCTGCGCCCTGAACCCCGAGATTGCCCGCTACAATCCCGGTGTCATGCAAACTTGATGAGTGACTGCTGAGTCGCGTCGTGTCCGAATATTGTGAATCGTTCAATCGTCCAGGCGGTGCAACGCACCAACAGAAAAGGAGCGATCTTATGAGCCATGTGTCAGAATCGCCTGAGAGCGTGTATCCCTTCGTATTGACTGAAGACCAGGAGCATCTCCGCCGGGAGATTCGCGAGTTTGCGGCGCGGGAGATTTTGCCGTACCGGATGGCATGGGACGAGGCCGGCGAATTTCCTCTGGCCGTCATCAAGAAGCTGGGCACAATGGGATTGCTTGGGATGATTTTTCCTCCCGAGTATGGCGGCACCGGCCTTGGCTATGTGGACTACGTGCTGGCCATCGAGGAGCTTTCGGCGGTCGACGGGTCCGTAGGAATCACGGTGGCCGCGCATAATTCGCTGGGTACCAATCATATTTTTCTCGCCGGCAACGAGGAGCAAAAGAGAAAATATATTCCGCGGCTGGCGACCGGTGAGTGGCTGGCTGCGTGGGGGCTGACCGAGCCGGGTGCGGGCTCCGACGCCGGTAACGCCAAAACCACTGCCATGAAGAAGGGCGACCGCTATCTGCTGAACGGCGTGAAGACATTCATCACCAATGGCCATTATGCCGACGTCATCGTGGTGGTTGCGGTGACCGACAAGACCATGGGCCCGCATGGGCTTTCGGCCTTCGTTGTGGAAAAAGGCACGCCGGGTTTTCGCGCGGGCAAGAAGGAGAATAAGCTGGGATTGCGCGCCAGCAACACAAGCGAGCTGATTTTCGAGGACTGCCAGATACCTGCGGAAAATCTACTCGGCGTGGAAGGCGAAGGCTTCGTTGACGCCTTGCGTGTTCTCGACGGCGGGAGAATTTCGATTGCCGCACTGGGGCTGGGGATCGCGCGCGGCGCGCTCGACGCAGCATTGAAGTACGTGAAGGAGCGGCGTCAGTTTGGCAAGACCATCGCGGAGTTTCAGGGTATCCAATGGAAAATCGCGGATATGGCGACAGAGCTGGACGCGGCACGTCTGTTGACACAGCGCGCCGCTGTTTTGAAGGATGCTGGCCGGACGGTAACTCGCGAGTCGTCGATGGCCAAGCTTTTTTCCAGCGAGGTGGCCGTGCGCATCTGCGGCGAGGCGGTGCAGCTATTTGGCGGCTACGGCTTCATCAAAGATTATCCGGTAGAGAAGTTTTATCGCGACGTGAGACTTTGTACCATCGGCGAGGGCACCAGCGAGATTCAGCGGATGATCATCGCTCGTGAGGTTCTCAAACTCCACCCGTCGCGCGGGTGACATTGGCCGCGCTCTCATCTAACTCAGGAAGTGGCAATGAGCAATTCCGTCAAGATCATCGAATGCCCGCGCGATGCGTGGCAGGGACTGCCCTCGCAGGTACCGCCGGAAGTGAAGGCGAGTTATCTTCGCAAGCTCATAATCGCCGGGTTTACGCACATTGACGCGGTGAGTTTTGTATCGCCGGGCGCAGTGCCGCAGATGGCCGACGCCGAGCAGGTGCTCGAGGCTCTCGATGCTCCCGGCGGCGTTGAGATTATCGGAATTGTGGTGAATGCCAAGGGCGCGGAACGGGCAATTGCCACTGGCGTGGTTCAGACGCTGGGCTTTCCTTATTCCATTTCGTCTGAGTTTCTCAAGCGAAATCAACATCAAACGCCGGAGGAATCGCTCGAAGCGCTGGAAGCCGTGGGTGAATTGGCCTATAAAGCGGGACTGGATGTGACAGCTTATATCTCTATGGCTTTCGGCAATCCCTACGGCGATGCGTGGAGCGTAGATGAAGTTGCAGACGCGTGCGAACTGCTGATCGACACCGGCGTGCGGCAGATTTCGCTGGCCGATACGGTTGGACTGGCAACGCCCGAGCGCGTTGGAGAGACAGTGGCCCGCGTTCTTGTCGACGGAAATGCGGTCGAGATCGGCGTGCATCTTCATGCGCGGCCGGCTGAGGCGGCTACGAAGATACGCGCTGCTTATGAAGCCGGTTGCAGACGCTTCGACTCGGCCATCGGCGGGCTGGGCGGATGTCCCTTCGCGCAGGATGCGCTGGTGGGCAACCTTCCCACGGAGATTCTCGTTGCCGAGCTCAAATCGTTGGGAGCCGAGTTGCCCGCGCTCGCTCCACTCGGACCGCTGATCGAATCCAGCGCGGAATTGGCGCGCAGATTTGGCCCCAGAACGCAGTGATGCGCAGGGTAGTTAGAGAGGACGATTTGGAAGACACGACGATTCTGATTGCGGACAAAGGTGCGATACGGACGATCACCCTGAATCGCCCTGAGCGCCGCAACGCGATGACGCCACAGATGCAGTTGGAGTTGATTGCGGCGCTGGAAGAGGCCGCGACCTCCGGTTGCCGTGTGCTGGTTCTGCGTGGCGCTGGCGAGGCCTTCTGCGCGGGTCTCGATCTGTCGTCCTTGCAAGAAATGAACACCAAGACCGCGCCCGAATTCCATTCTGATGCCGAGCGCATCGCCAGACTCTTTCGCTCTCTGTATGAACTGCCCTTGCCTACCATTGCAGAGGTGCGGGGTGCGGCCGTCGGCGGAGGAACAGGCCTCGCGACCATCTGCGACTTTACTCTGGCCGAGCCGGCGGCAAAGTTCGGCTATACAGAAGTTCGCATCGGATTTGTGCCGGCTTTGGTCTCGGCATTTCTCGCGTTGCAGATCGGCGACAAATGTGCGCGCGATTTGCTGTTGACCGGGCGCCTCTTCGATGCGTCAGAGGCACATCGCCTGGGGCTGGTCAATGAGGTGTTGCCGCCGGACGAACTGGAAGGACGCGTAGAAACATTGGCCAAAACTCTGGTCGCCAACAGTCCCGCATCACTGGCCGCGACCAAGCGCCTGATGGCGGCGCAGAACAAGCCATGGCTCGATGCGGCGATCGCTCTCGCCATGGAAGCCAGCGCGCAGTCGCGCGAAACAGCGGACTTCAGTGAAGGTGTGGCGGCGTTTCTTGAGAAGCGGAAACCGGTATGGAAAGAATGATGATGCTAACCGATTCGCTAACTTAATGACGCATTGAAACGCATGGGGGCATCCGTATGATGCAGCACCTGTTCGCGTGTAACGCCCGGCGCCAACTCCTCCACTTCGAATCCGTCGGGAGTAATATCCAAAACGCACAGATCTGTGATGACGCGCTTGACGACGCCCGCGCCGGTCAGCGGCAAGGTGCAATGGCGCAGCAGTTTATGGCTGCCGTCCTGTGCCGTGTGCTCCATCAGCGCGATGACCCGCTGCACGCCGGAGACAAGATCCATCGCCCCGCCCATGCCTTTGATGCGCTTTCCGGGGACCATCCAGTTCGCCAGGTCGCCGTGTTCGGAGACCTGCATGGCGCCCAGAATCGCCAGATCGATGTGGCCGCCGCGAATCATGGCGAAGGAATCGGCGCTGGAAAAAATCGCGGCGCCCGCAACCATCGTCACCGTCTCCTTACCGGCGTTAATCAGATCAGCGTCCACCTCATCCTCGCGGGGGAACGGCCCCATGCCGAGCAGTCCGTTTTCTGACTGCAACACCACCGTCATTCCCGCAGGAATGTAACTCGCAACCAGCGTGGGGATGCCGATTCCGAGGTTGACGTAGAATCCCTCGTGCAATTCCTGCGCGGCACGCGCGGCCATCTGATTTCGTGTCCAGGCCACAGGTTATCCCTCCCGCGTGGTCTTTTTTTCAATCCGTTTTTCAGGGTTTGGATTATGCACCAGGCGATGAACGAAGATTCCCGGCGTGTGAATTTCGTCGGGATCAATCTCGCCCGGCTCCACGACAATTTCCGCCTCGGCGACAGTAATCTTTCCGCAGGTGGCAGCGCCTGGGTTGAAGTTCCGCGCGGTGCGCCGGTAGACGAGATTGCCGCAGAGATCGGCCTTCCATGCTTTCACCAGCGCCAGGTCGGCGAAGATGCCGTGTTCCATAATGTAAGTAACTCCGTCGAACTCTTTCTGCTCCTTGCCTTGGGCGACCAGAGTGCCCACTCCGGCTCGCGTGTAGAAGCCGGGGATTCCCGCGCCGCCCGCGCGCATTCGCTCGGCCAGGGTACCTTGCGGGCAAAACTCCACCTCCAACTCGCCGGCGAGAAACTGCCGCTCGAACTCGGCGTTTTCTCCAACATAGCTGGAGATCATTTTCTTGATTTGCCGCGTTTTGAGCAGCAGCCCCAACCCGTAGTCGTCTACCCCCGCATTGTTGCTGGCAATGGTAAGGTTCTTGACCCCGCTGTCGCGCAGGGCGGCGATCAGCGCCTCAGGGATGCCGCACAGGCCAAAGCCTCCAATCGCCAGAAGCATTCCGTCGCGCACTATCCCTTCGAGCGCCGTGTGCGCGTCCGGCCACAGCTTCGTCATTGCAGATTTCTTCTCCGCTCGTGTTCTTGTCATGCGTCGAAAATCCTCTCCAGCGCAGCGAACAGAACCATCCTAAGCACAGCGAATCAAGATGCGCAATGTTTTTTGATAAGCCTTGTCCGCAGCCCGGCGCTAAGTCACCTCTTGCGGGCGCCAAGAAGACGGCGTGTCAGGATACGGTGGCCCACGAGAGTCGAGAGAACAATCGAAGTGGAAGTGGTGCCGAAAGGCGCCAGTTTATCAATCAGGCTCTCCAAATGTTCTACGGACTCGGCCGCCACCTTAAGCGTAAAGGAGTCGGCGCCGGTGCCGCGATAACACTCCAAGACTTCGGGCATCTCGCGCACTGTCTTATTAATGCGCGCCAGCACATCGCCCACAGTGCTGATGCGAATGAATGCGGCTATCGGGAGGCCTATTTTTGCGGGATCAATCTCGGCGCGGACACCGGTAATGACTCCGGCGTCTTCCATCTTGCGGACACGCTCGGCGACAGCTGGCAGAGTAAGCCCAACCCGCCTGCCCAGTTCGGCAAACGAAATGCGGCCGTTTTGCTGCAGCTCCGCGACAATCTTCCAGTTCGTCTCGTCGAGATATGAAGAATCGAAAGCCATGGACAGATTTTACATTTAGAATGTACGATAAAAATATACTTTTTCTTTCGATACTGTATTTACGAAAATCGCGCCGGGCTCAAAGATTGATGTAGGAAGTCTCGTGCAGTACGGGCCGCGGACAAATGAATTACATTGATTGCGAGGAAACTTGAATGGAAAACCCCATCAAGCTCAAGCGCGTTCACCACGTTGAATTCTGGGTGGGCAATGCCCGTCAAGCGGCCTATTTTTATCGCAAGGGATTTGGTTTTTCGCAGGTGGCATACACGGGACTGGAGACCGGCCAGCGGAAGCGCACGTCCTACGCGATGAGCCAGGGCAAGGCAAATCTTCTTTTGACCACGCCGCTGACCCCAGACGATGAAGCCGCCGACCATATCCGCCGGCATGGCGACGGCGTGCGTGACATCGCCTTTGAAGTGGACGACGCCGATCAGGCCTTTGCCGAAGCCGTTCGCCGCGGCGCAAAGCCGGCCGTCGAGCCTCACGACGAAGCCGATGAGCATGGCGCCATCCGTTGCGCCGCTGTCCACACTTATGGCGACACCATTCACTCGCTGATCTCCTACAGGAACTACAAGGGGCCGTTTCTGCCCGGCTTCATCGCAGCGCCCATCGCTGCTGACGACTGCGGCATTCTGCGCATTGACCACATCGTGGGCAACGTTGAATTGGGAAAGATGCAGCAATGGGCCGATTACTACGCGAACGTCTTCGGCTTCCATCGTTACATCACCTTTGACGACAAAGACATCTCCACCGAGTACAGCGCGCTGATGAGCATCGTCATGTCAGACGATTCCCATTCGGTGCAGTTTCCCATCAACGAGCCGGCGCCCGGGCGCAAGAGGAGCCAGATAGACGAGTACCTTGAGGCGTATGGCGGGGCGGGCGCGCAACACGTTGCTCTGCGCTGCAACGATGCTCTTTCGACGGTGGGCAAATTGCAGCGCAACGGAATGAATTTTCTGCGCGTTCCCGACAGTTACTATGAAGCGCTGCCGTCGCGGATTGGCGAGATAGAAGAACCAATAGCGCAGTTGCGCTCGCTGGGTATTCTTGTTGACCGCGACGATGAGGGCTATCTCTTGCAGATTTTTTCCAACCCGGTCGAGGATCGCCCGACCCTATTCTTCGAAATCATTCAGCGCAAAGGCTGTCGCGGATTTGGCAAGGGAAACTTCAAGGCGCTATTTGAATCCATTGAAATGGAGCAGGCGCGGCGGGGCAATCTTTAACCCGCGCCGAACAAAGCGATGACGACGAAACAACCCAGCAATGGTGTGAGCGGCATGTTGCGCTATCAATCAGGCTTCGGCAATGAGTTTGCCAGCGAAGCGGTGGAGAATGTATTGCCACAAGGGCAGAACTCGCCGCAGAAAGTCGCGCACGGTTTGTATACGGAACAGTTGAGCGGCACGCCGTTCACGGCTCCGCGCGCAGTCAACCGCCGAACCTGGCTTTATCGCATTCGTCCCTCGGTGGCGCACAAACCTTTTGCGCAAATTGCCCAGGGAAAGTTGCGCTCGGCGCCCTTCGACGAGGTTCCCACGCCGCCCAATCAGTTGCGTTGGCGTCCGATTCCCATCCCCTCAGAACGCACGGACTTTGTGGACGGCCTGATCACCATGGCGGGCAACGGCAATGCCCATACCCACGCTGGGGTTGCGATTCACATTTACGCAGCCAACGCCTCGATGACAGATCGTTTCTTTTTGAACGCCGACGGTGAAATGTTGATCGTTCCGCAGTTGGGGCGATTGCTGTTACGCACAGAGATGGGCATTCTTGAAGTTGAGCCCGGCGAGTTTGCGGTGATTCAGCGCGGCATCCGCTTTCGTGTCGAACTCAAGGACGAGCAGGCCCGAGGATACGTTTGCGAAAACTATGGTGCGCTGCTTCGCCTCCCCGATCTTGGGCCGATCGGCGCCAACGGCCTGGCGAATCCGCGCGACTTTCTCTCGCCGGTGGCAGCCTTTGAAGAGCGCGAAGGCGACTTCCGGCTTATCTCCAAATTTCAAGGAAGGCTTTGGGAAGCCGCCATCGACCACTCGCCGCTCAACGTGGTTGCATGGCACGGAAACTACGTGCCCTACAAATACAATCTGAAGAACTTTAACTCCATTAACTCAGTCAGTTTCGACCATCCTGATCCTTCGATTTACACCGTACTGACCGCTCCCTCAGAGATTCCGGGCACCGCCAATTTGGATTTCGTTGTTTTTCCGCCGCGCTGGATGGTCGCCGAGCACACCTTCCGCCCGCCATGGTTCCATCGCAATTTCATGAACGAATTTATGGGACTGATCCGCGGAGAGTACGACGCCAAGGCTGAAGGGTTTGTTCCCGGCGGCGCCAGCCTGCACAATTGCATGGCCGGCCACGGGCCCGATGCGGAAACCTTTGAGCGGGCCAGCAATGCCGAGTTGAAGCCGGTCTATCAGGACAACACGCTGGCTTTCATGTTCGAGACGCGCTTTGTTTGCCAGCCGACAAAGTTCGCGCTCGAGACCTCGGAGCTCGATGAGCAGTACTTCGAATGCTGGCAGAAACTGGGAAAGAAGTTTGATCTATAAGGCGAAAGCAACGCGCGCGGAAGCGACGCAGCCGGCTGGCCGCCGCCTGAAAGCCGTGAAGGCACTTAACTTTTCTATAGACGATATAGGCTGGCGGGAGTATAGACTGAGCCGGAGCGGCCTCGCCGATGCGCGGCACGATTTTCCCGATTCCTTCGGCACCTGTTCGTTCACAGAACCCATCGATGACCTGCGTGTCTGTGGCCTTCTATGAAACCTATTCTGGACGAAACACACGATTGTACGGCGAAAAGTTGGGTTGACTCCGCCAACTTTGCCGGCGCGGATTTTCCAATTCAGAATCTGCCCTTCGGCGTCTTCCGGCCGCACGGAGAAGAGCCGCGAGTGGGCGTGGCCATCGGCGACCGCATTCTCGATGTGGCCGGCATGTTAAGCACAGGGCTGTTGGCCAACGAGGGGGTACGGGGCGCAGCGGAAGCGTGCGGATCCGGCTCACTTAACCGGATGATGGCTCTCGGCTCTGGCCCGCGAAAGGCGCTGCGGCGGCGTCTTCATGCGCTTCTGCTTAAAGATGCCCCGGCTCTTAACCGCAATGTCACTGCGCGGCATCTGATCGCGCAGCGGGATGTGGAGATGCTGCTGCCTGCCACGGTCGGCGATTATACGGATTTCTATGCTTCGATTTTCCATGCCACCAATGTCGGCAAGTTATTCCGACCGGAAAATCCCTTGCTGCCGAATTACAAATATCTTCCCATCGGCTATCACGGCCGCACGTCATCGCTGATACCTTCGGGAACCCCGGTGCGCCGTCCCAGCGGACAGATACACGAAGGTGCAGCCGCACCCTGCTTTGCGCCCACAAGGGCGCTCGATTACGAACTCGAGTTAGGCTTCTTTGTTAGTGTGGGCAACTCCTTGGGCGAGCCCGTGCCAATCAAGGAAGCAGCGGAGCACATTTTTGGCGTCTGCCTCGTGAACGATTGGTCGGCGCGCGACGTGCAGTCCTGGGAGTATCAGCCGCTGGGGCCCTTCTTGGGGAAAAACTTTGCGACTACGCTTTCGCCATGGGTGGTGACCCTGGAGGCGTTGGCTCCTTTTCGCACTGCGGCATTGCATCGTGTGGTCGACGACCCGGCGCCATTGCCGTATCTTCTCAGCGACAACGATCAAGCGCACGGCGGCCTCGACCTGTGGCTGGAGGCGTCCATCACCTCGGTGCAAATGCGGCAGTCAGGTATACCTCCCGTGGTTCTGGGGCGCAGTAACACCCGCGATCTCTACTGGACGCAGGCGCAGATGCTCACGCACCACGCCAGCAACGGTTGTAACCTTCGGCCCGGCGATCTGCTGGCGACGGGTACCGTCTCCGGCACTGACAAGAGCGCGCTCGGCTGCCTGCTGGAGCTGACATGGCGCGGCAAGGAGCCGGTACATCTGCCCACTGGCGAGTTAAGGAGATTTCTGGAAGACGGCGACGAGGTTACCCTGCGCGGGTTCTGCGAGCGGGATGGATTTCGCAGCATCGGGCTGGGCATCTGCCAGGGTCTGGTCGGCAGGTAAGGACAGCGACCGCCTGAGCCGGATCCAAAAAAATCTTTCCCTTCCAGCATTAAGCGTTTATAGTAAGCCGCAAGGCTCGCGAATCCTCGGCCGCTTTCCCCGGTTCACAAGCGGTGAATTCACAAATCGCAGGCCGAGTCCCCGAAAGAAACGCAGAACTCACACAATTGATTTACACAATCAGGGAGAGCCGGCTGATGTGCCGGCTGCCCCGGCGAAAGGTGCAGATTTATGCCCCCAGGTCTCGACGCTTTGAAGCACATTGTCGTGCTCATGATGGAGAACCGCTCTTTCGACCACATGCTGGGGTCGCTGAAGGCAATCAACCAGCAGATTGATGGAGTGGACGGCACGCAATACAACCTCGACACGCAGGGAAACAAGGTCTTCGTTCAGCCGCTCGCTGAGTTTCAAAGCCAGCTCGATCCTGACCCCGACCACCATTTCCCTGCAGTGGACCAGCAGATTTTCGCCGGCGACCAGAGCGCCACGCGTGTGGCCACCATGCAGGGATTTATCCAAAGTTATTTCCAGCAGCAGCAGGATGTGGCCCATTCACAGAAGATCATGTATTACTTCAGCGCGGACAAGCTTCCGGTGCTCACTTCGCTGGCGACTAACTTTGCCGTATTCAATCGCTGGTTCGCCTCCATTCCGGGTCCGACCATATGCAATCGCGCCTTTGCTCACTACGGCACATCGTTCGGACAAGTAGGCATGAGTATGTTCTATCCGCAGGGCAAGAGCATATATGAACGCCTGCAGGACGCGGGGCACACGGCAAAGCTCTATTACTTTGACCAGGCCAGTTCCACGATGGAAGTCGTTAACTTATTGCAGCACCAGCCACAGCTTTTCGGAACGTACGATCAATTCCTTGCCGATTGCAAATCCGGCACATTGTCCGATTACAGTTTTATCGAGCCGAACTATACGGATCACGATAATGACGACGGCGAGCAGCTTGCCTCCGACCAGCACCCAGATCACAACATCCAGGCCGGCGAGCTTTACATCGCGTCGGTCTACAACGCCATAGTGTCAAACCCCACGCTCTGGGCGAGCACAGCGCTGTTGGTGGTTTACGACGAGCACGGCGGCATCTTCGACCATGTTCCGCCGCCTGCCTGCACGCCCGACGGTCACTCTGCTGGCCCCGCCGACACTCAATTGAATTACACCTTCAACTTTGACCGTCTCGGTGTGCGTGTGCCCGCCATTCTCATTTCGCCATGGGTTCCCAAAGGAACAGTCGTGGGCACTGACAGGGTCTTTGAGCACGCGTCAATTCCGGCCACGGTCACCAGCCATTTCATCGGCAATTACACGGCAAGCACCCTACGAGAGCAAAGCGCGCAAACGTTTCTCGATCTGCTGTCGCTCGACACCATGCGGACAGATACCGTGGTCTTCAACACTTAAGCGGAGGAGGCAATTCACATGAATGAAGCTGGAAGCAACCCTGCACGCAAACGCAGACAAAGAGCTGTTGGGCTGAGCATATCGATGCCCACAGGTGATTACACTGCCATCCGCATCCCCATCCCTCCGGCCTCGGCGATGAACAAGGACCGGCCCATCTCCAGTCTGATCCAGGCCCAGTTGCTCCACATTCAACACGCCGAGAGCGCGCGGCTGCCGAAGGAGAAGCGTGTCGGCGTCAAGCTCGAAGACATCCACACCGAAGCCGAAGCCGCAGCCTACATCGCCGCGGTTACCAGAATTCTTCATCCCCAAGGCCGAAAGAAATCCAGGCGAAAGCCGCGCAATTAGCCGAAGGCGCGCAAATAGGAGGACATGTGCGACGACTAACTTTCATCATCGCGCTGCTGGCTCTTTCGTCAGGCGCCATGCGCGCGCAAGAGAGCGAGATTCACGCCGACTTCCGCGGAGAAGCCACGCGCTTCAAACAAAGCTGCGAGGACTTCTCCCTCAAGGCCATCTCCGGATGTGCGCAGCTTCTCTTCACCGATCATCCTCTGCACATCGCCGTGGGCAGCCTCGCCCCGCAAAATGGATTCGGCGCAGGCGGCGCTTATGTCGGCCACTACACGCCCAATGAACTGTGGCGCACAAGCTGGGACGCGGACGCCATCGCCACGGATAACGGTTCGTGGCGCGCCGGTTTTTATTACAAAGCCATTCACACGCCGATTGAAAAGATCACCGTAATCACCACGTCTTCCGGTCCAGCGCCAAAGACGAATCTTACCGTGCATCCTTACACGCTTTTCAATCTCTATGCGCAGTCCATCTCGCTTGACCAGTTGTTCTATTACGGCCTCGGGCCTGGCTCGTTTCAGGCCAACGCTTCAGTTTTTGGCATGACACAAACCATCGCAGGCGCCAACGCGATTGTGCCTGTCTTCCACGCCCTGAATGTTTCGCTCCTTGGTGAAATCAATGGGCGCGTTGTCAGTGTGCATGAAAACCATCACGAATCCAGTCCTTCAATCGAGCAGATCTTTACTGAAGCCACAGCTCCCGGGCTCACAACGCAGCCTGCATTTGCCCAGCTGGGCGAAGGCGCACGCATAGAACCCACGCTGCTCGGCGACCATCTGCAACTCGATTATCTTGCGCAGTTTCAACAGTTCCTCGCGCCTTCCGATTCGCACTATTCCTTTCGCCGCTTCACAGCGGATCTCAATCACACCATCCCGCTCTATCGCAATTCCGGATCGTACGGCGCGAAGACTTTCAATGGTCCCGATGAGTGCGCCGCTACACTGGGAGCGACCAAATGCGCAGCCATTCAACGAAATCGCGAAGGCTCGCTCGAATTGCGGCTACTCATCACCGAATCCATCGCGTCGGCAGGAAATGTGGTTCCTTTCTACTTCCAGCCGACATTGGGCGGTTCAGATGTCAACGGCAATCCCTGGCTCCCGAGTTACAACGATTATCGTTTCCGCGCTCCCAACGCCCTTCTTTTGCGGGAAGGTTTTGAGCATTCCATCTGGGGCCCCGTCGGTCTCACTTTCGCCGCCGATCAGGGCAAGGTCGCGCTCGTGCGTGGCGATATTGCTTTCAGCCATCTCGCTCACAGCTTCTCCGCGGGACTTACGCTGCGCGCGGGAGGCCTCCCGGCTCTCTCTCTGGCCTTCGCGTGGGGCGGGCCTGAAGGGCCGCACACCATCGCAAACGTCAACAACTCGCTTCTTGGAGGGTCTGCCCGTCCTTCACTTTTCTGATTCGCGCTCAGGCTTTGCAAACATCAGTAACGTCTGTCCCATCCAGAACCGGTTGCTGGCTCGCGTGAGCGCATTTACTCGGCGGCCTAGCAAGCGGCTCTGTGCTTCTTGATATGGCCCAACAAATCGCAAGGCCGCCGGAAGACGATTGTAGATTTGCGGAAGCCAGCTTTGTGCGCTCGCTACTGCACGTTTTTCCCGCTCGCCGTAAACAAGTGAGAATTCGCCACGGAGCCGCTCGGGCATCGAAGCTGCCGTGAGTGCACGATACCAACCGGGAACAGGAACCCACGATCCGCTGCCGTGCAAAATCCTGTGCGCCATCTCGCGTGCGAGCGCATTGACTCCCAGCGTATCGGACGCCAACATGCCGCGCATCCATGCTTCGAATGATCGCCAGTCCACAGGCAGTGCTTCCGGCGGAATGCCGAAGAGCGCAGCCAGAGTCTTGCTCTCGGCGTAGTAACTCTCCTGTTCCACAGATGAAAGCGGCGGCAGCACAGTTTCATACGCGAGAAGAGCGCTTTCAATCAGCGTTGCGTAGACCCAGACGAGGGCGTTCACTTCATTCGCCTCGTAGCGAGAGCCCCGCGCATAACCGGCGACACTCTCGGGGAGTTCTCCTCGGATTCGCGTGTGCAGATGATAAAGGTAACGAGAAGCTGCCAGCGCCTGGTCGAGAGAGCCGAAGATCATGGTGAAGACCACGCGGAATGTGTTGTGGAATCTCGCGAGCGGATCGTTGAGCAAGTTGGAATGTTGATGAAGTGCGGTTGCAACCCAGGGATGCGCCAACTGCAGCAGAGCAGCCCGGCCCGCGCCTAGAAACAAAGCAGATTCGCGATTGACCCTCCAACTAACGGACGATGGCCCGAAAATCCCCGCCAGTGGATTAGCCGTATTTTTTGCGACCGAATCCCAAAGGCGCTCGATTTCTTGTTGCGAGACTGGTTGGCCGCGAGCTTCCATACATTGTTTCGATTTACGGGATCCGTGCGGCGGCAGTGAGAGTCTCGTTCTCGCTGGCAATTGTCGGAGGTGCATTCAAATTCTTCAAGAGGGTCACAAGGCGCGAGAATCCTTGTTCGCGGGCAGTCTTGTTTCCGGGAACAGTATTTGTGGGATCTTCGCCGGCGCGCATGAAGCCATGCCCCGCGCCATCGTAAGTTACAGGCTCGTATTTCTTGCCGGCGGTTTTCATGGCTACGACAGTTGCCGGCACAGTAGCAGTGATGCGTGCATCGTTGGCAGCGTAAAAGGCGTAAACAGGAGCTGTAATCGTGCTCACGTCTGAAGGCGCGGGGCCATAAAACACAAAGGCGGCGGATAGGTCTTTGCTGTGAGCGGCGAAGGCGAAAGACTTGCCCCCTCCCCAGCAGAAGCCAACCGATGCGATTGTGCCATTGGCCGCCGAAATCTGCTTTGCATAATCGGCGGCGGCGTCGAGGTCAGCGAGCACGGCATTCGCATCAAGAGCGGAGACTGCTTTCACGGCAGCGTCCTGGCTGGGAAACTCGCTCGAACCGCCGCCGTTGGCGCCCGCGCCTGAGAGCAGGTCAGGCGCAACCACGATGAAGCCTTGCGCGGCCAGTTCATCGGCCATCTCTTTGGCCCAGTCGGTGAGCCCGAAAATCTCGTGAATGAGAATCACGGCGGGAGCTTTGTCTTTCACCTCGGGGTAGACGACGAAGGCCTGAAGCGTGCGGCTTCCATGACTGAGTTTCACGTATTCATGGTGGCGGGGCGAGGCCTCGAGACGTGCTTTGGCCCAGTCCTGCGCTTGAATCGCTGCTATGGCAAGGGACAACAGCAACATGGGGGCGAAGATCTTCAGGGTGCGGGGAAGAGTAGTCATCATGGGCAGAATTCTACTGTGACGGGAGCGCAAGTTACAAGCGCTTACAGATCAGGCGTAGCTCAGGCCTAACCGCTGATTCGTCAAATCGAGCCATAGAGAAGCTTGTGTAAAATTGTTGATGGCTGCGTCATGTCGATAACCCACAAGTGCCAATATCTGATGGCTCTCGCCTACTGAGCGTCATCAGAGGCCGGTCGGTTAAAGTAGTTTGCAGATCTCGTTTTGTAAAGGACGAATTATGTCAAGATCGCGCAGAGAATTTCTCACCTACGGCTCCATCGGATTGCTTGGTGCTGCCATTCATGCCCAGACACAGACCCCCACAGACCAGAGCCCCAGCTTGCCGCCGGGAGCTCCGCCTGCGTTCGGCACGGCCGCGCCTGTAGGGCCTGAGGTGTCGCCCGCGACCTTCGGTGAGGCAGAAAAGCTGGTGAATGTGGAGATGACCGCGGCAGATCTTGCCGAGGCCGCGAGCAACTGGCGATTGCAGATGGCGCCCTTGTATGAGCGCCGCACAGGGCCGCGTAAATTGGCACTAGAACCGGAACTGGCCCCGGCTTTACAGTGGAATCCCTCTCTGCCCGGCACTTCATCCAATGCCCCGGCCGCGTTGAGTAATAATTTCATCCGCAGCGCGAATCAGCACGTGCCCCTGCCCGCCAAAGACGATGACCTGGCCTTTGCTTCGGTCGCGCAGCTTTCGCGTTGGATTGAAAGCCGCCAACTCACATCCGAACGGCTGACAAGAATCTATCTTGATCGCCTTGCACGCTTCGATCCCAAACTCCATTGCGTCATTACACTCACGCGCGATCATGCTCTTGAACAGGCGCGCCGCGCCGATGCGGAGATTGCGGCGGGGCATTATCGCGGACCGCTGCACGGAATCCCGTGGGGCGCGAAGGATTTGCTCGACACCGCAAACATTCCCACCACTTATGGCGCGGAACCTTACAGGAATCGCATCCCCACAATAAACAGCACCGTCGTACAACGGCTGAATGACGCTGGAGCCGTGCTGGTCGCAAAGTTGAGTATGGGCGCTTTGGCGCTCAACGATGTCTGGTTCGGCGGCCAAACCAAAAATCCGTGGCTGTTGGAAGAAGGCTCTTCCGGTTCCAGCGCCGGTCCCGGCTCGGCCACTGCTGCGGGGCTGGTGGCTTTCGCTATGGGAAGTGAAACCGGCGGCAGCATCGTCAGCCCGTCCATGCGTTGCGGCGTCACGGGCCTGCGCCCCACTTACGGCCGCGTGCCGCGCACTGGAGCCATGACACTCTGCTGGTCGCTCGACAAGCTCGGGCCCATGACGCGCAGCGTGGAAGATACCATGCTGGTGCTCGAGGCAATCTCAGGGCCCGACGCAGGCGACGTTGCGAGCGTACCCAGCGGGCTCGCGTTCCACTCGGGCGCAGACGTAAAAGGCCTGCGCGTTGGCTATTTTCCCGCCTGGATGAAAGAAGACCCCGCAACCGACGTGGACCGCGCCGCGCTCGAAACGGTTAAGAAACTCGGCATGACGCCCGTTGCAGTCTCCGTCCCCGACTGGCCGTATGACTCCCTCGAGCTCATTTTGTTTGCGGAAGCTGCCGCAGCGTTTGAAGAGCTGACGCTAAGCCATAGGGTTGATGAGTTGAAGGCGCAGGTCCCCGACGCATGGCCCAACGTCTTCCGCCAGTCGAGATTTCTCTCCGCGGTCGATTTTGTTCAAGCGGACCGGTTCCGCCGCAAGGTCGCGCAAGAGATGGCCAGAGTTTTTTCTGAAGTCGATCTGCTCCTGGTGCCATCCTTGCGCGACGAGATGCTGGTCATCACGAACTTCACCGGGCATCCCTCTCTCACGCTCCGCGCCGGCTTTGTTGAGGTGGCCGAGGCGCGCAGCGACTGGGCGCCAGACCCGCAACATCCGCTGCCTCGCTTCTCTCCGCCGCGCCGCGTGCCCCATGGCGTTACGCTAATTGGCCGCCTCTTCGACGAAGGCACGCTGGCCGAAGCTGGCATGGCGCTTGAAGCCGCGTTCGGCGTGGCAGCGGAACGAGCGCCCGGCTTCTAGGGCCTGTCAACTAATTCCGAACAGACCCCCGGAAATTGGATCACAGGCCCCAGAAATGGCCGGTCTTGCGATCGCTATTTGGTCAGCTTGTCGAGATCCAGGTTAAGCAGCAGCACGTTCACGCGAGGCTCGCCCAGCACGCCCAGTTGGCGGCCGGTAATGTGCTCTTCAATGAGCTCGCGTATTTGGTCTTCGCCAATGCCGCGTGCCTTGGCTACGCGGGGAGCCTGAAAATACGCGTTTTCCGGCGTGATGTCCGGGTCGAGTCCGGAGCCGGAGGTGGTGACCATGTCAATGGGAACTGGCTTGCCGGGGTTCTGGGCGGCGAGCTTGTCAATGTCGCCCTGGATGCGTGTTACGAGAGTCTTGTTGGACTGTGCAAGATTCGATCCGCCCGATGCCGTGGCGTCATAGCCGTTGCCCGCGGCCGAGGGGCGAGGATGAAAATACTTGTCGCTGGTGAAGCTCTGGGCGATCAACTCGGAGCCAATGACAGTGCCATTCTGAAGCGTGATCAGGCTGCCCGCGGCCTTGCGCGGAAAAATCACGCCGGCGATTCCGGTGACAACAAGCGGATAGCCCAGCCCGAACAAGAGCGTGGTAACGACGGTGAAAAGGATCGATGTCTTCCAAACGGATTGCATTTTGTTTCTCCTTCAAGGGTCGGTTGATGACCCCGCGAAACCTTGTAGCGTTGCCAGCGGAGTTGGCGGAGCTAGTTTAGCGCACTGCTAACAACGCTAACTCCGCTAACGCCGCGAACTCCGCCCTCTTTACGCCAGATGCACGGCTACCAGAAACATATCGATGGCCTTGATACCGATGAAGGGGATGAAGATGCCGCCTACGCCATAGATCAGCAGATTCTGGCGCAGCAACGCTTCAGCCGGCTTGGGCTCGTACTTCACTCCCTTGAGGGCCAGCGGAATCAGCGCCACGATGATGACGGCGTTGAAGACCACCGCGGATAGAATGGCCGAGTGTGGCGAGGCCAGACGCATGATGTTGAGCACACCCAGCACCGGGAAGACGCCCGCGAACATGGCCGGGATGATCGCAAAATACTTGGCCACGTCGTTGGCGATGGAGAAGGTGGTGAGCGCGCCGCGCGTCATGAGCAATTGTTTACCGATCTCAACAATTTCAATCAGTTTTGTGGGGTTGGAGTCGAGATCGACCATGTTCCCGGCTTCTTTTGCGGCTTGCGTGCCGGAGTTCATGGCCACGCCCACGTCTGCCTGCGCCAGTGCTGGAGCGTCGTTGGTGCCGTCGCCGGTCATGGCAACCAGCTTGCCCTTGGCCTGCTCGCGTTTGATCAGGTCCATCTTGTCCTTGGGCTTGGCCTCGGCGAGAAAGTCGTCTACGCCTGCCTCGCGCGCGATGACAGCCGCGGTGAGGGGATTGTCGCCTGTGATCATAATGGTGCGAATGCCCATGGAGCGGAGCCGCGCAAGGCGATCCTTAAGGCCACCCTTGACGATGTCTTTCAGGTAGATAACGCCCAGCGCCGTCGAATTTTCGGCCACCACCAGCGGTGTGCCGCCGAGGCGCGCAATCTCTTCCACCTGGTCGAGAACTTTTTTGGGTAGCGACGAGCCCTGATCTTCAAGGAAGCGGGAGATGGCGTCCGCGGAGCCTTTGCGGATGCGGGTTCCCGAGAGGTTCACGCCGCTCATGCGGGTTTGCGCGGTGAAAGGAACGAACTCCGCGTCGGTTCCGCCCAGGTCGCGCCCGCGCAGGTTGTATTTCTCCTTGGCCAGCACAACGATGGAGCGCCCCTCGGGTGTTTCATCGGAGAGCGAGGCCAGTTGTGCGGCGTTGGCCAGCCGCTCCTGGCTCACGTCGGGCGCAGGGAAGAAATCGGTAGCCTGGCGATTGCCGAGGGTAATGGTCCCGGTCTTATCGAGCAGCAGCGTGTTCACGTCGCCTGCGGCTTCCACTGCGCGACCGCTCATCGCCAGCACGTTGTATTGCACGAGGCGGTCCATGCCTGCGATGCCGATGGCTGATAGCAATCCGCCGATGGTGGTGGGGATCAGACAAACCAGCAGCGAGACCAGCACAAAAACCGTCTGCGGAGCCTTGGAATACATCGCGAAGGGCTGCAGCGTAACCACTGCCAGTAGGAAGACAATGGTGAGTCCTGATAGCAGGATGCTCAACGCAATTTCGTTGGGCGTCTTTTGGCGAGTTGCGCCTTCCACCAGGGCGATCATGCGGTCGAGAAAGGTTTCGCCGGGATTCGAGGTGATGCGCACCTTGATCCAGTCCGACAAGACCTTCGTCCCTCCGGTTACGGCTGAGCGGTCGCCGCCGGCCTCGCGAATAACCGGCGCCGATTCGCCAGTGATGGCCGACTCGTCCACTGAAGCCACGCCCTCGATGACTTCGCCGTCGCCCGCGATATAGTGGTTGGCCTCGACGTAAATCACGTCCCCGGAGCGCAGCAGGCCGCTGGCAATTTCTTCAAAGCCGCCGCTGGCTGTGTACCGTTTGGCGATGGTCTCGCCCTTGGCCTTGCGCAGGGTGTCGGCCTGTGCCTTGCCGCGGCCCTCCGCCATCGCCTCGGCAAAGTTGGCAAACAGCACCGTGAACCACAGCCAGAGGGTGATCTGGAGGTTGAAGCCGAAACCGGCGCGGTGGTGGATGGTGTTATCAATGAGCAGCGCCGTAGTCAGCACGCTGCCCACTTCTACCACGAACATAACCGGATTCTTGACCATCCAGCGGGGATCAAGCTTGAGGACTGCGTCCACAAGCGCCTGGGCCATGATATCCGTATTCCAAAGACTCTTCTTTTCAACCATGACAGTTCGTCTCGCCTTTTCCTGATGCGGTATCGGTTACAGCATTTTCGGAATTGCTGCAGACCGGAAACTCACACTCAAGTGGATTTTTCCTCAAGAAAAATCCACCTTTCAATGCCCTCAAAAGAACCACGTAAATTCCAAAAATGCTCTAGTAAAGCTGGCCCGCATGGAGTTGCAGGTGCTCCAATATTGGCCCCAGGCTCAGCGCCGGGAAGAACGTAAGCGCGCTCAGAATCAGAATCACGCTTACCAGCAGCACAGTGAAGAGCGTCGTGTTCACCGGGAAGGTTCCGGGCGAGGGCGGCACGCTCTTCTTTTGCGCCAGATTGCCGGCCAGGGCAAGCACGGGAATCATCATGAGAAGCCGTCCGATAAGCATGTCCCATCCAATGGCCACGTTAAGCTGCCAGTTGGAATTCAGGCCCGCGAAGGCCGAGCCGTTGTTGCCCGCGCCTGAGGTGAAGGCATAGAGAATTTCGGTAAGCCCGTGCGGGCCGGTATTGGTGAGCGCGGAAAGTCCGAATGCGGACGACAGTACGAAAATGGCGGTGAGCGAAAGGATGATGAGCGGGAAGATGAGCACATAGAGCATGGACATCTTCACGTCATAGGACTCGATCTTCTTGCCAAGGTACTCGGGAGTGCGGCCCACCATGAGTCCGGCGACGAAGACCGCGATCACCACCATGATCAGGATGCCGTACAAACCTGAACCGACGCCGCCGAAAACTACCTCGCCGAGCATGATGTTGGTCAGCACGACCATGCCGCCCAGCGCGGTAAAGCTGTCGTGCATGCCGTTGACGGCGCCGCAACTGGCGTCCGTGGTGACGGTGGCGAAAAGGGCGCTTTCGGCAATGCCGTTGCGTACCTCTTTGCCCTCCATGTTGCCTCCGGGCGCGGTGAGTGCTTGGGTTTGTTGAGCGCCGTGGATAAGCGGATGAACCTGCGACTCTGCCCAGTAGACGGTTGTGAATCCCGCCGCGAAGAGCACGAACATGGCCGCCAACACGGCCCAACCGTGGCCCGGCGACCCAGTCATGCGGCCCAGAGTGTAAGTAAGTCCGGCGGGAATAATGAAGATGGAGAGAATCTGAAGAAGGTTCGAGAAGGGCGTGGGATTCTCGAAGGGATGCGCGCTGTTGGCGTTGAAGAAGCCGCCGCCATTGGTACCGAGCATCTTGATGGCTTCCTGCGAGGCGACAGGGCCCTGGCCTATGGTCTGCGTCTGCCCTTCGAGAGTGTGAGCTACAGTATAGGCGTCAAGGTTCTGCGGAACGCCCTGGGCAATCAACAGAAACGCATAAAGAAAAGACCCAGGCAGCAGCACGTAGAGCAGCGAGCGCGTCATGTCCACCCAGAAGTTGCCGATGGTGGCCGAACTGGTGCGCTTGATGCCGCGAATCAGGGCCACCGCCACCGCGATGCCCGCCGCCGCCGACCAGAAGTTGTGCGTCGCCAGGCCGGCCATCTCAGTCAGGTAGCTCATCGTGGCTTCGGGCGTGTAGAACTGCCAGTTGGTGTTGGTGGTGAAGCTGGCGGCGGTGTTCCATGCCAGGTCGGGACCGACGTTGGCCAGATGCTGTGGGTTCCACGGCAAAAAGAATTGCAGGCGTTCAATGCCGTAGGTGAGCAGCAAACTGACGGCCGAAAAACCGAGCATGGCAAAGGCGTACTCGCGCCAGTTCATCTCCCGGTCGGCGTGGATGCCGCACAGCTTGTAGATGAGCCGCTCGACGGGACGAAGCACCGGATCCAGCCATGTGCGCTCGCCTTCCAAAACGCGGGCAAGATAAATGCCTACGGGACGAACGCTTGCCAGCAGAATCACGGAGAAGAGGCCAAATTGCAACCAGCCATTGACGGACATTTAGAATTTCTCCGGGTAAAGCAGGGTGAGAACCAGGTAGCCAAGCAGCAGTACGGACAGAGCCAGGGCAACCGCGGTGGTGAGATCAGTCTGCATGGGTTACCTCAGCTTCTGGCAAGCCTTGACGTAGAGAAACGCCAGGGCGAAGAAAACTACCGTGAACAGCAGCATCACTAAATCTTGCATTGTGGATCTCCCAAGTTGCAGGTCCAAGTTCCATGAGCATATTGCCGGTAAGGCCTGGGGCGGAAGCGTAGGCCGTTATTCAATCCGGTCGGGCGCAACCACTGCGAGGCAGCCTCCCCGCACAAGAATCATTTTGGCTTGCGCCAGCTTTTAGTATCGAAAAGATTTCCTAAGTAATCCGTAAGGAAAGCAGGAATTTCCCAAAAATTAGGCGTTTTTCCTAAAGTTTCTTTCGAAGATATTCAAACATGACATACCCAACCATCGCGGCAACCATGGCGATGGCAAAATTCGTAACGGTAAAAATGTCGCGCAGGGCGAAAGCCAGGGTTTTCCCTTGTCCGTTGGCCCTCGTGAATTCGCCCATCAACAAATTGGAATAAAAGAGGAAGACGATAAACGCAACCTCAACCAGGGCGCGCCTGATCCGGGCGAGCAGCCGACGATCCTCTGGGTCCGGATAGCGCATGAATGGATAATATCAGCAGCCGCACAGCGCTTTTCCGCTTCATTCCTCATTGCCGGTCCATCCTTCGGGAACGAAGCGGTAGCCCACCCAGGGCTCAGTCTGGATGTACTGCTTGCCCGTCTCGGCTTCGAGCTTCTTGCGCACCTGGCCGACAAAAACGCGCAGATACTCCGGCTGGTGAGCCGACTGCGCTCCCCAAACCGCGGTCAGCAGCACGCGGTGGGTCATCACCTTGCCGGCGTGGCGCGCCAGATGAAGCAGCAGGTCAAACTCCTTAGGTGTCAGGTGAATGGGCTTGCCCATCACGGTAATGGAGTGGGCGGCCGCATCCACCATAAAATCTCCGGTCTCGATGGCGGCCGTGGTCCGCTCCGGGGCGCGCCGCAGATGAGCACGCACGCGTGCCAGCAACTCCTGAATCCCGAAAGGCTTGGTCACGTAGTCGTCGGCTCCGGCATCCAGAGCCTCCACTTTCGACCGCTCGTGGTCGCGGACCGAGAGCACGAGTATCGGAATCGCGGATTGCGCTCGTATGGCGCGACAGACCTCGACGCCGCTCAATCCGGGCATCATCAGGTCCGTTACCACCAGATCCGGCCTCCAATCCTTGAAGGTCAGAAGCCCCTCTTCCGGTTCGTTGGCGGTGCGCACGTCAAATCCTTGTGCAGATAGCGCAGCGCGCAGCACCCGCGTTATCTGAGGTTCGTCGTCGATAACCAGAATTCGGCCGGGCATAACTTTCTTCTTTCAATCGAAGATTACATCATCCGGGCGGGGGTATCATTCCTGTGGAGATACCGATGAATCCACGCAGTCACTTGCAGCACACCGCCCGCTGGTCAGCTGCCACGCTCATCGCGGCGCTGGCAACCGCGCTGCTGGTATTGTCTGGCGTCAACTCTACCACCGCCGGGCTGGCATTTCTCACGCTGGTGGTCTTGTTTGCGTCTTGGGCGGGAATCTGGCTCGCGCTGTATGTGGCGTTCCTCTGCGCGGTTTCCTTCGACTATTACTTTCTGCCGCCCTTCCATTCCTTGCAAATCGCCGGCATTGACGCGTGGTTGGCCATGATCTCGTTCATGCTCAGTTGTGCGGTGGTGGGCCGCGTAGCCGAGCGGGCCCGCAGCCAGGCTCGCAAGGCCGAGCAGCGCCGCGAAGATGTCGAGAGGCTCTACACGCTCTCGCAGGAGATGATGCTGCAGGAGGATGCCGCCGGGCTCATCCGCGATCTGCCTCGCATGATCGAGCGAATCTTTGCGTTGGATGGGGTGGTGCTTTACATCTGTGACCGGGACCAACTCTATTCCTCCACATCCGATTTGCCAATGAGCATCCAGGCCAGCCTGCGGGCGATGACTGAAAGTCATAATCCGGCTCAGGCCATTCCGGGTGGCTTTTTTGCGATGACATTGATGCTGGGCTTACGGCCTGTCGGGGCGCTCGCCTTGCGCCCCGCCGTGCTCTCCCACGAAGTGGCCACGGCAGTCAGCGCTCAGGTGGCCATTGCGCTCACGCGAGCCATGGCCATTGAGGCCTCCACGCGCATGGAGGCCTCGCGAGAGGGCGAGCGGTTGCGCACCGCGCTCATTGACTCGCTCACCCACGAGCTGCGCACTCCGCTCACCTCGATTCGCGCCGCCGCCACCACGCTGATCGAGAGCGAAGGCCTCGACGATGCCAGTCGTTTCGACCTCGCCACCATTGTCGATGAAGAGGCTTCTCGCCTCGATGCGCTGATCGGCGAAGCCGTCGAGATGGCCGAGCTCGACGCACAGGTGGTCAAAGTCTGCCTCGTGGCGCAACGTCCGCGTACCCTTCTCGACCAGGCCGTGGCGGAGTCGCACGCTGCTCTGGCCCGGCACCGTGTCATCATTAAAGCCGAGGAGCCGGATAAGCCCGCCTGGTTCGACTCCCATCTGCTGGGCCGCGTCTTTCGCCATTTGCTTGAAAATGCTGCCCGCTATTCGCCTCCCGGCAGCCGCATCACTTTGCGCAGCCGACGCGCCGGCGGGCGCCTCGAATTTTTGGTCGATGACAATGGCCCCGGCATCGACCCGGTCGATCTGCCGCTCATCTTCGAAAAGTTTTACCGGGGCAGGGAAGGCACAGCCAGCCGCAAAGGCACGGGCATGGGTCTGGCCATCGTGCGCGCCCTTCTCATTGCTCATGGCGGGGCCATCGAGGCCTCCAGCACGCGTAAAGAAGGCACCAGCTTCCGGTTCTGGGTGCCGCTGGTCGAAGAAAACCCAGCATCTGAATTGGCCGCGCTACAGACCGGCAACATCCAGGTTCTGGAAAGAGAGTCTTAGCCGGTGTTTCCTTAGCTCGCTTTGCATCGTGTCCCATTGATTTTACCGGGGTGATCACTACCGGAATTGCGGGCCTTCAAAGCTGTTGAAGTTTAACGGCGACCCTTATCTTTTTTGGCTGGAAGATTGGCAAGTTCCTTTTTATGAAGCTTAATAAGGCCTTCAATCAGCTCCCCGATCAGTTCACAAAGGTGTCTTCGAGTTCTCTCGCTTAGCTGAAGGAATTCAAATCCAACCAATCCCTTCGACCGAAGTGCTCGTACCGTCGCGCGCACTCGGAACGGCATCTGGTTGACGTTAAAGAGCAACTCGACTATCTCGTCCATGGCGAGGTCCAATGGTGCCTTCAATTCCATCAGGCACCCACCCACGCTTAGATTTAGGATTCTCGCGGGACAGGGGCGCTCACTGGCAGGCAGCGTTTGGATCGCGCCGAAGCCTCTGCACCCAAGACGAGGGCTTTGCCGAAGTTCCTCGTCCCTTTTCGGCGTCTCGGGCGTCTTCGATTCCTCGGATGCCGTCAGGTCCTTCCTCATCGTTGTCGACCCCATCAGGAAGATGTTCGGTTGGAATCTCTCCAACGGCTGCACAAATCCGTTATCACAATTGGCTTCAAACTGCCGCCGGTCTGGATGGAGCGGGCGCTCCCCAGGTTCGGTGTCGGCCATTGCACTATCGGCATTTGGAGGCCGTGTTTTCTCTACTGATTTGGATTGACGGGGCCAATCGGCGGGTGACGCGCCCTAAGTCCTTCTGACTGCTGACTTTCCTCAATTGTGGGTGCCCTGCGCGCCCGCAGCTCGGCTGCCAAAGGCGGTGCGCACCCCGCTACCGAGAAGCAAGGAATTTGCACACCCGCGCTCGTGTTACCATCTCCGCAAATGGCCTTACGCGAGCCCCAAGGCCGGAGGTTGATGATGAACCGTTACTCCAGACGTGATTTTCTAAGAACAACCATCGCTGCCGGAACGCTTGCGAGTGTTGGAATTCTGCCGCTTGAGGCCGCGCGGCGAACCGCTACCGACAAGGTTACCCTCGGCAAATCCGGTATCCAGGTGACACGCCTGGCCTTTGGTACCGGCAGCAAGAACGGTTACGTGCAGGCTGCTTTGGGCCAGCGAGAGTTCTCAAACCTGATCCACTATGCTTACGATCGCGGCATTCGTTTTTTTGAGACGGCGGAAGCCTACGCCACGCCGGCGATGCTGGGTGAAGCGCTCAAGCCTTTTCCTCGCGACAGCTACGTATTGATGAACAAGGTCACGACCAGCCCCGGCGTCGATCCGCTGCAACGCTTTGATGAAATGCGCCGCATTTCAAACACCGAATACTTCGACATTATGCTGCTGCATTACCAGCACACCGGCGACTGGGTGGCCAGGACCGCGCCCTGGCAGGAAGGCCTGCTTCAAGCGCAGGCGAAAAGGGTGATTCTGTCGCACGGAGCGTCAGTGCACGGCCTCCCTGCGCTGCGCCAGGTTCCGGGGAACAAGTTCCTGCAAATCGCCATGATTCGCATGAACCATAACGGCACAAGCATGGACGGGTTGGTGCCGGATGACGGCAATCTCGGCAACGTGGCTGAAGTTGTGGAGCATGTGAAGCAGGTGAAGAAGGAAGGCATGGGTGTGGTGAGCATGAAGCTGTGCGGCAACGGCACGTTTATTCGCCACGAAGATCGAGTTGCGGCCATGCGCTTTGCCATGCAGAACGCAGGCGTCGACTGCGTCACCGTGGGGTTCAAGAATAACCAGGAAGTGGACGAAGCCATCGACAACCTGAATCTGGCGCTCTCCTAACCATGCTGAATTCATGCTTGCGGGAACGCTGTTGAAATAGTAACTGCCGGCTAGCCGGTAACACGACCCGAACCTGCAATTTGGACGATGCGGCTACCGAGCCTGCGCTGCGGACGCGTCTATTCAGTTGTTTGCCTTACACAAACCCTTTGGCATCCAATCATGGATCATAGTGGTCGGAGGCTGCGATGACTGATGGAGGATGATCACGATAGAACGCCGCCGCTCGGTGCCGATAGCGGTAAGGTGCATCGATAATCCCATCGGAACGATTACCGCAGGGCCCCCTGCTCGGCTGATCTGCATGCGGCCATCGGAGGTCTCCAAGCATGTTTCGCCGCCCACCGCGTACCAGGCCTCCGGGCCGGAGTGGACGTGTGAGGGCGCAGTCATTCCAGGTGTGAAGTCCGCTTCCATAAACTGCGCCGAGTAGTTTTCTCCCGCAACGATCGGAAGCGGTCCAATTTCGGCAACGCGATTGCCGTGGGCCGATCTCCAGTTCTCGTCCTCGATGGTCATCAACCACACTTTGCCAAACGACTCGATGACCGTGCCTCGCGGGCCCTTATCTGCTTGCGCCGCGACGCGTGTTGAATACGCATCGAGATGCCAGAACACTTGTGGTTTTGTGAGTTGACCGACGGGATTGTCAGCCAGTATCCAGCACCCGATCTCTTGCGCCCGCGCACTCACCGGCTTGCACGGATCGCCCGGAACAGCGACACCTTGCGCTGCCAGTTGTGTGCATGGGAGAAGTAGCAGACAAAGCAATCGCACCTGTCGAACCATTGATTTGAACCTCAAAGTGATCGCTAGCCTTCAGGAACAAATTGTATCCGGACAACATGGATCGAGCACCAAAGAAAATGTATCGTTTGGGCAGATTTCAGGTTCTGATCGCATCGTCCCCTGACCGGGAGCTACCTGGGCGGAACCCGGTGAGGTCGGCAATTTCGCCCCTGCCTTTCCGCCGCAGCCCTTCCCATAGATAGGCGCGGAATGGCACAATGGGACATTCTCTGATTTTCGACAATATTGTGTTTTGAAAGGGTCTTCTCGATGGCAAGTCTTGCTGGAGTTGAGTCGCTGGAGTCGTTGAAGGGGCTGACAACTGGGGCGCGCGTTCATGCCAACCTGCCTTTATCGCAACTTTTTGAAACTGCGCTGGTTAGAGGCGAGGCAAGGCTGGCCGCCAACGGCGCTCTGGTGGCCGTTACTGGTGCGCGCACGGGCCGCAGTCCCAAGGACAAGTTCATTGTGGACGACGTGGCCACCCACGAGTTGGTTCACTGGGGCAAGGTGAACAAAGCGATGACGCCGGAGCACTTTGGGGCGCTTCTCGAGCGTGTGGTGGAGTATCTTAAGCCGCGCGACCTGTATGTCGAGGACCTCTATTGCGGAGCTGATCCGGCTTACAGGATGCCTATTCGAGTTGTAGCCGAGCAGGCCTGGCAGGCGGCGTTTGCTCACCAGCTTTTTGTGCGGCCCGAGGCGGCGGCGGTGGCCACGCATGTGCCGGAGTTTACCGTGATTGCCGCGCCTGGATTCGAGGCCGTGCCGGAACGCGACGGGACTGCTTCCACAGCCTTTATTCTGGCCGATTTTACGCGGCACATCATTTTGATTGGCGGAACAAGATACGCCGGCGAAATCAAGAAATCCATCTTCGGCGTGATGAATTTTCTTGTTCCGCAGCGTGACGTGTTGCCCATGCACTGTTCGGCAAACGTGGGGGAGGATGGCGTCACCGCGCTCTTCTTCGGTCTTTCGGGAACAGGCAAAACGACACTTTCGGCCGACCCGGCGCGGCGGCTCATCGGCGACGACGAGCACGGCTGGAGCGCAAAGGGCATTTTCAATTTTGAAGGCGGATGCTACGCCAAGTGCGTGAACCTGACCGAAGAGAAGGAACCGCAGATTTACCGTGCCATTCGCTTTGGGTCAGTGCTGGAAAACGTGATTCTGAACGAGACCACGCGCGAACCGGATTTCGCCGACATCAGTTTGACGGAGAATACGCGCGCGGCTTACCCGGTGGACTTCATTGAGAACGCGGTGATTCCAGGAATTGGCTCTCATCCGCGTAACGTGATGTTCCTGGCCGCCGATGCGTTCGGCGTCCTGCCGCCCATTGCACGGTTGACGCCGGAGCAGGCCATGTACCACTTCCTGTCCGGATACACGGCGAAGCTCGCCGGGACCGAAACAGGCGTCAAGGACCCGATGCCGGAGTTTTCGGCCTGCTTCGGCGCTCCGTTCCTGCCGCTGGCTCCGCGCACTTATGCGGAGATGCTGGGCAAGCGCCTCAAGCAGCACAACGCCTCCTGCTGGCTGGTCAACACCGGTTGGTCCGGCGGAAAGTACGGCGTGGGCAGTCGCATGAGCCTGAAGATTACCCGCGCGCTGGTGAATGCGGCTCTCGATGGCCGGCTGGATAAGGTGGAATTTGTCACCGAGGCGGCGTTTGGGCTAAGCATTCCGGTGAGCTGCCCCGATGTTCCGGCGGAAATTCTGAATCCGCGCAACGCGTGGGCCGACAAGCAAGCCTACGACCGCCAGGCGGCGGATCTGGCTGCGCGCTTCGCGGCTAATTTCGAAAAGTTCGACGCGTCCGAGGCGATTCGCGCCGCAGGGCCTAAAGCCAAGTAAGACAGAACAATACGAAAAAGGGTCTCGATCAGGTTATCTGATCGAGACCCTTTTTGCTTACCGGCAAGATTCAGATTTCAGCCGCTCGCGTACACCGAAAACAACAGTCCGAATAATTCAGCAGTGCTCCGCCTTCAATGCGTCACCGGCGCAGCGGGAATGGTCTTGGCCGGGCTTGGTTTGTGCTTCGCAGCAGCCCTCACGCCTGCGTTGGGTTTAGTTGCCGGAGGCGGCGTGGTACCTTTCGCGTCAGTCGTCGTGGGAGCAGGCGTATCTGCCACAGGCGCGGGTTTGCCGTCACCAGCAGCTGGAGCACTCCGGCTGAGAAATGCAGCCAGCGAGCTATTCGTTACATAATCAAAAGTCGCATTGGTGCCAACCAGTTTATTGGCTGTTGCAAACGCGATGAAATCAGTGTCTTTTTCAATGTGCACAATCTGCATGGCATCGCTCTTCTTTATCAACGAGGGAAACATATCGAGCGTCGTCAGATTGTTGAAGTCGATTTTGCTCACGTCGGGCAACGTGATGGTGCCAATCAGCCTGTCGCTAACAGTAAAAAGACTCTTGCTCCCCGATTTCGGCGGCTTGTTCCATTCCGATATGGATCGGCCGTTCACGTTGATGCTCGCGATGTTGTTTCTCGTCTTGAGCAATAAAATGCCCGTTTGAATTCCAAGAATCGACGCCGGCCCGCTTGCGCCCGCAGTACTGCTTTTGTTCGGCCGGAAATACCAACCGAAGTCGCAGTTCCCGTTCATGTTGGAGTATTCATATGCCACTGGCTGAGGCGGAAAAATGTCCTGGAAGACCACATTCATTGCTTTAGTAGCCGCCGTTACTTGATTCTGCGCGCCCGGATAAAAGCTGGCGAGCGCTCCAGCCACGTCATTCACCCCCGTTGCGATGTCAGCGCCCATTTGATTCTTCATCGCGGTAACAGTTTGTTGCGGAAGCAGGCCAAGAATCTCGACGCTGCCATCCCTGCACGCACCGTCTATCGATTTCCCATCTTTATCAAAAAACGTCAAGGTGAATGAGGCGTCGAGCCACAGCGGGTTGAGATCTGTCTCGTCCTTCTGAATCGTTGCGTCCTCATTCTGAATCATGCTGTCGCTATTGGAAATGGAGGGCAGATTTACCAAAGGAACAGCGGAGATGTAAAAGACAATTGATGGGAAATTGTAGCCCTGACTGGCTGCTAAGGCCTGCTGTTGCGCGGACTGGGACTGTACCGCGGAACTTAGGGATGGGGTAACAACATATCCCATGGGACCGGCAACCGCATTTGCGGAGACGATCACATAGTCGCCTTCTACGGTGGGAGACTTGGAATCTGGATTAGCTTGCGGAGCTACTGCTCCCAACGGCACAGGTACTGGCACAGCTACCGCAGTTGCGGAGATCGACTCAATTGCAGAGCTGATTGAAAGAACCGCGTTTTGCGTCACATTCTGACCGACACTCACATTTACGGCATTCTGGAAGACAGGAGAACCTTTAGCAGTAATGGTGATCCTGGCAGCGCCAAGGGGGAGATTGAGAATCCTATATCGCCCGGATGCATCCGTATTCGTTGAGAATAGCTGGCCTGTTGAACTGTTGATTAACGCAACCTTGGCGCCCGGAACGGGTGCACCAGTCTCGTCTGAGACCGTCCCTGAAATACTGCCTGTTGCGACGACCGCTTGGGCCATGCTTGACGCCACTCCAGCGGCGCCAAGTAAGAGGAACACAAGGAAGCGGGCAGCTATATACGCTACCCGGCGACGAGTAAGCTGTTCGTTCAACATGCCATTGACCTCTGCTTGAAGGAAGAAGCTGTAGATGATTGATTCCGAAAGGGGTCGGAATAAACACATCGTCCTACCTAAACGGCCAACAGTCAACAGAATTGTGTGAATGCCGCATTTCCTGCCATTCCCCTTCAGACGTATACTGAATCTGCACGCATCAGGTGGCATCCGCGCTTCTTGCGGAGCTGCACTGGAGAATCGTCATGAGTCTTATCCAGCTTCCCCCCAGGGAAGATTCGGCCCCTGCGCCGAAGATCACAGCGCAGACCCTCCTCGAAAGAAAACAAGCCCATCAACCCATCACTGCGCTGACCGCATACGACTATGCCACTGCGCGGCTTGTCGACCAATCCGGCATTGACATGGTTCTCGTTGGCGATTCGTTGGGCCAGGCCATCCTCGGTTATGACAGCACTCTGCCAGTCACCATGGACGAGATGCTGCACCATACGCGCGCCGTCCGCCGCGCTGTTCGCCATGCGCTGTTGGTGGCCGACATGCCCTTTGGCTCCTACCACTCTTCGACCAATGAGGCCATCGCCAACGCGATCCGCTTCATCAAGGAGGCAGGCGCCGAGGCGGTGAAGATTGAGGGTGGACGCAGCCGCGCCGAACTCGTCTCCACCTTCTCTCGGGCAGAGATTGCCGTGGTTGGACACATCGGCCTTACGCCGCAGTCGGTGCATCGCATCGGCTATCGCGTGCAGGGCAAATCGGCCTCTGCCATCGATGGCCTTATCGCTGACGCACTGGCTCTGGAAGCCGCAGGCGCCATCGCCATTGTCTTGGAGTGCGTTCCCCGCGAAGCCGGCGGCCTCATTACCTCCGCGCTCGCTATTCCCACTATCGGCATTGGCGCTGGCCCTGAGTGCGACGGCCAGATTCTCGTCTTTCACGATCTCGTCAATCTCACCGGCGCAACTCCCGCTAAGTTTGTTCGCCGCTATGTCGATGCGTCCGCGCTCTTCACGGAAGCCATTCAGCATTATGCAAGTGACGTTCGCGGCGGCGCGTTCCCAGCTGATGCTGAGAGCTACCATCTTCCTCGCGAAGCGGGCGCCGAGTTGCTTGCACGCGAGCCTCAGAAACGCAGCCAGTGATGGTATTCGGCGCTGTCAAATCCAAAAGAAAGCACTGATTCAATCCATGCGCATCATCAATTCCGTTGACGAGATGCAAACCGCTGCTGGCAAACTCCGCCGCGACGGAACACTCGGCCTGGTGCCGACCATGGGCGCGTTGCACGCTGGCCATCTATCGCTCATCGGCGCGGCAAAGCGCGATTGCGCTCATGTCGTCGCCAGCATCTTCGTCAACCCCTTGCAATTCGGCCCCAACGAAGACTTCAGCCGCTATCCGCGCACCTTTGACGCTGACTGTGCCGCGCTCAGCTCTGCCGGCGTTGACGTCCTCTTCGCTCCCTCTGCGGAAGAGCTTACGCCCGCCGGCGCAACCACATTCGTTGAAGTCGGCGGCATCAGCGACCGCCTCGACGGCGCGAGCCGTCCCGGCCACTTTCGCGGTGTGGCCACTATTGTCGCCAAGCTCTTTCACATCGTCGCGCCCCATCGCGCCTACTTCGGCCAGAAGGACGCCGCGCAACTTGCCGTCCTCCGCGCTTTGGTACGCGACCTCAATCTTCCCGTGGAAATCATCGCCTGCCCCATCGTTCGCGAACCCGACGGTCTCGCCCTCAGTTCGCGCAACCGTTACCTAACGCCTGAGCAGCGCAGCCGCGCCACCATCCTGCACCGCGCACTCGACGCAGCCGCTGATCTTCACGCCAGCGGCGAGCGCAATTCCCAAACGCTCTCAGCGGCCATGCTGCGAGCTCTTGCAGCCGAACCATCGGTCAAAGTGGAATACGCAGCCGTGGTTGATCCCGGCGCTCTGTTGCCGCTGGCTGACGCCACCGGCGGCGCGCTCATCGCCGTCGCCGCACATCTTGGCGAAACGCGCCTGATTGACAATCACCTCATAGGAGCAGACCATGCCTAGCCCGCTTCCTTTCAAAATCACGCTCGGCGTCACCGGCGGCATCGCCGCATATAAAGCCGCCGAAATCGTGCGCGCTTTGCAGCAGCACTCGCTTGATGTTCATGTCGTGATGACCCGCGCCGCAGAGGAATTTGTTCGCCCGCTCACCTTCGCATCGCTCACCGGCCACAAGGTCATCACTTCGATCTGGGAGACGGACGCGTACCAGGACTCCGGCATCGAGCACATCTCCGAAGCGCAATCCACCAATCTGCTCCTCGTGGCGCCGGCCACTGCGCACACGCTCGCCAAATTCGCTTGTGGCCTCGCCGACGATTTTCTTTCCACTCTCTACCTCGCCACGACCGCGCCCGTCTTGGTTGCCCCGGCGATGAATGTGAACATGTGGAACCATGCAGCCACGCAGGCCAATCTCGCTACGCTCCGCCAGCGCGGCGTGGAAATTATCGAACCGGGCAGCGGCTATCTCGCCTGTGGCATGACCGGCAGCGGTCGCCTTGCCGAGATCGACACGATCGTTGCCGCCGTCCTTGCTCGCATTCAGCGCCTCGATGAAGACTCACCCTCCGATCTCGCCAGAGAAACGGTGCTGATCACCGCTGGGGGTACGCGCGAACCTATCGATCCCGTGCGTTTCATCGGTAACCGATCCAGCGGCCGCATGGGTTACGCGCTCGCCGAAGCCGCCATCGCGCGCGGCGCAAAAGTCATTCTCATCTCCGCGCCCACCGCGCTTGCCGCACCGGCCGGTTGCGAACGCATCGACGTCACCACCGCCAGCCAAATGCACTCAGCCGTCCTTGCTCGTTTGCCGCAAGCCACCATCGTCATCAAAGCCGCTGCCGTTTCCGATTTCCGTCCCGCCGCCGTCGCTACGCAAAAACTCAAGCGCTCCGGCCCGCTCACGCTCTCCCTCGAGCCGACAGAAGACATCGCACAGAGCGTCGCCGCTCACCGCAACCCCGGCACATTGCTCATTGCCTTTGCCGCCGAAACTCCGGTCGACGCGCAAGACCTCATCCGCACCGCGCGGCAGAAGCTCGAACGCAAGGGCGCCGATGCCATCGTGGCCAACGATGTCTCCCAGCCCGCTCTCGGCTTCGATTCAGAAAGCAACGCCGCCACTTTCATCACCGCCGCGCGCGAAACCGTCTTCCCAGCGCAATCAAAGTCAAGCCTCGCGCATCGCATCCTCGATGAAGTCGCGCACCTGCGCACAGCCACGGCTCTCCGCTCTTCCTGAGCTTCCTGAACAAGGCAGGTTGAGTCATACGGGAGTCAAAACCCCCGCATCCCTCCGTATCGACGCTTCTCTCTGAATGGAGTTATTCCGTTGGTTTTGAGGTCATCCCCCGACAGATGGCAGGCTATTGAAAGACGCTGCGCTGATTCTTGAAATATGCTGCGAGGAACAGCGATGCTCAATGCTCCAAGTGGACGAAACTCCTGGGCTGCATGAGGTGCGCGAGGTAGCGGGATTTCATTTGCTTGCTGGCCATGATTTGCTTGATGGGCGGGAGTTTGAGAATCACTCCGAGAATGGCGGCCATGGCGCGATGATTCGCCTGTGCCTGGTTGTCGAAGATGAGGTTCTGCAACTGGCCGCGCTCGATGGCCATCAGCACAGCACGGTGAGCGGTGGTGACGGGAGTGAGCACGCGCTGCTTGCGGGCATGGAGCGAAATTCCGCCGTTGGGACATACGCGGACGCAGACTCCGCAACCCAGGCAGAGGGATTCGTCGATGCGCGCCCGTTTGCGTTTCGGCTTGTGCGGATCGCCGGCTGAGACAAGCGCCATCGCCTCAACGGGACAGGCTTCCGCGCATTTGCCGCAGCCATTGCAGGAATCGGCGGTGACTTCCGGCAGGAAGTTGGTGGTGGCAATGGGGTTGAGAACGGCGAAGCGCTTGGCGGCGAGCATGGCTTCGCAGCAGCATCCGCAACAGTTGCAGATGAAGGCCACCTTGTTTTGCACGTTCTCGCCGAACTGGACGAGGTTGTGCTCCACGGCCTTGTCGAGGAGATCCATGCCTTCGTTCACGTCAACCTGGCGCGCGATGCCGTGCTTGATGAGCGACTGGGCGGTGCCGCTGAAGGTCATGCAGATGTCCATAGGGGCATTGCAGGCTTTGCCCATGTGCTGCATCTTATGACGGCAGTAGCAGGCGCCCACGCCCATGTAGGGGGCAGTTTGAATGACTTCACTGGCTCTTTCGTAGTCCATCACCGTTAGCGTGCTGTCGGCGGCAAGGGCTTTTTCATTGACAAATGTGCGGCCAAGCTGGGTCTCTCCGCCGGCAAAGAGATTCCGAACGAAATCCTCTTCCACGTTCAGGTATTGGTAGAAGAGCTCGGCGAGCAGCTTCTGGTCGTAACCATTGCCCAGGCGCATCATCGAGAACTCAAAGAATCCGGCCATGGGCGGAGGCAGGACAAAAATTTGCTTGCCCTGCATTTCCATGTCCAACAGCATCCCTTTAGAGGCAAGCGCCTCGAGGATCTTTTGGGATTCGGCGGCGGGCTTCTTCCAGATTTTGGCCGCGGCGGCGATGTTAAACGGCTTGATGGGCAGCAGCGACACCAGGGCCGCCTCATCGCGGGTAAAAAGCACTTCCAATATTCGGAAGAGAAGCTCAGAAGAGGGTGCACCCTGCGGAAAAAGGTTGAGCCGGTCCGAGAGCGACTGGTAGCTGTTCCTGAGCGTGGCGTGAGACATTGCGGGCCTCTGGCATGGAAGGAATATGAGGCTCATTCTACACGCCGGAGCGAATAGGGCAGCCGGTTTCTATTTATGAATCATGAGTCATCCCGCTCCTGCTCCCATTGATCTCGCTGGCCGTGGTCGATTCGGTCTTCGCGATCCTCCTTCTCTTCCAACTCGCGGCGTTTCTCGCGTTCTTCTCTTTCTTCGCGGCCATCGCTCATCACTTACTCCTCTTTTCAGCAATCAGCGGAAAGCGTTCGCGAATGAGCGCCAGCGCCTCGGCAGGCGTCGTGATCGCTCCATCCAACTGAGCGTCTTCCGCAGCACGCAGCATTTCGCGAAAGCCTTCTCCCGGACGGTAGCCTGCTGCAATCAACTCGCGTCCGGTAACCAGCGGTTGTGGGCGCACAACTTCCTCTGGCATCGACTCATAGCGCTCGCGAACAAAATTCCAGTGGTCGAGGTTGCCGCTCCCAGCCATGCAATCCATGCGATGCAGCCGCAGGTGCTCGGGAAAATTGTCCAGGCGAAAGAATCGCTTGAGGGTTGAATTCTTCATGTGCTGGGCATCGGCAAAGCGCATGTGGTTCTCGACAAGCGAAAGAATCTGTCGGGTTTCATCGTTCGAGAAGCGGAAGCGCCGGCAGATATCTGCACTGATGGCCACTCCCACATCCACGTGGCCGTTGAAGCGGATACGGTCGGCTCGCACGAAAGTTGGCGGCTTGCCCACATCATGCAACAGCCCGCCCCACGCGAGAGTGAACGGGCAGTCTGCTTCGAGTTGGCCCAGCAGCAGCAGAGTATGCGTCCACACATCGCCTTCGGGATGAAACTGCGGCGGTTGCTCAACTCCCTTCATGCGCGCAACTTCGGGAAGCACTTCAGCGAGGAGGCCGGTCTCATCCAAAAGTTCAAAAGCTCGCTTCGCATGGCCTTCGGTGAGCATTTTGGTCAGTTCGTCACGCACTCGCTCGCGGCTGACGGCGTTGATTTTCGCTGCTGATCGATGCATGGCGGCAGCCGTTGCAGCGTCCAACTCGAAGCCGAAGCGTGCGGCGAAGCGCACCGCGCGCAGCATGCGCAGATGGTCTTCTTCAAAGCGCAGCGCGGGCTGACCGATGGCGCGAACGATGCCGGCTTCGAGATCGTCCAGCCCGCCCACGTGGTCGATGAGTCCTTCGCGGACGGCGGACGTTTTTTCGCGCAGGCCAAAAATGGAACCTGGCGTCCGCAGAGGGTCGAACAACAGCCCGTTGATGGTGAAATCCCGGCGGCGCACATCCTCCTCGGCGCTGATGGTATAGCGCACCGCGTCCGGATGCCGTCCATCAGAATAAGCGCCATCAGATCGGAATGTAGCCACCTCGGTCACCACATATCTCGATTCATCCCGCTCCGCATCGCCCGTGCCAGCGGTATCTGCACCGCCGACGGTGGCCACCAGCACTACGCCAAAATGCGCTCCCACGGCGAAAGTGCGCGGAAACAAATCCAGAACCACATCCGGCGTGGCGCTGGTCGCCACATCGTAGTCCTGAGGCTCGCGGCCCAAGAGCATATCGCGTACGCAGCCGCCGGCCAGGTAAGCCTCATACCCCGCTGCGCGCAGCGCCGCGATAATATCGAGAGCCGCATCGAATTGGGGCTTGGTGGTTACCATGGCTGCTTCTATTGTCGCCCGCGCTGCCGCCCAGGGGGAAACTTCTGTCCTCTCAAGTGAAGCCCGCTAAACTAATTAGATGAGCACGCGCGGCCTCATCCTCGGCATTGAATCCTCCTGCGATGAAACGGCTGCCGCCGTGGTGGAGCGCGGAGCGCGCACTCTTTCGTCCGTGGTGGCCTCTCAGATCGCAACGCACGCGCGCTACGGCGGGGTCGTTCCAGAACTGGCCAGCCGCGAGCATCTGCGCGCCATCGTTCCCGTCGTCCGCGCAGCTCTCGTCCAGGCTGGCATCACTCTCGCCGACCTGGACGCCATTGCCGTCACCGCCGGTCCCGGGCTGGCCGGCGCTCTGTTGGTGGGCATTACCTACGCCAAGGCGCTGGCTTTCGCGCAAGGACTGCCGCTCGTCGCCGTCAACCACCTCGAAGGCCACATCCACGCCGTGCTCCTGAACGAGCATGAGCAGGAACAGGCTTTGAATGGTGCGACCCGCAGCCCGTCCGATTCGCCGGACGCGCAGTCTCTCGCATTGGTCGTCTCGGGCGGTCACACGCACCTTTATCTGGTGCACCCGGCTCACGGCACATGGAGTTATAAGCTGGTGGGCCGCACGCTCGACGACGCGGCCGGCGAGGCCTATGACAAGGTGGCTAAGCTGCTCGGCTTCGGTTATCCCGGCGGCCCCTGGATCGACGCGCTCTCTCGCTTCGGTAACCCAAAGGCTGTGCCGTTCGCCTTTTCGCAAATCAAACCCAAAATCCACCTTGGCGGCAAACCCCCGCGCACCAAAGCCGCAAAGACTGCGCCTATCGCCGATCTTGACCCGCGCTTCCTGTTTTCCTTTTCGGGAATAAAGACGGCCGTCTTGCGCTACGTCGAACTTCATAACCTTCGCGAAGAAGCCCAGGCTCGCGCCGCCCGCCTTTTCGCGCCCAACACCGATGCGCATCCCCCGCAAACCAAAGAAGAAGCTCTCACCCTCTGTCCACAACAGATATTGGACCTCGTCGCCAGCTTCCAGTGCGCGGTGGTCGGCGACCTGATGAAGAAGACCTTTGCGGCGGCGGAATGCCTCGGCGCGCGCCGCATTCTTGTCACCGGCGGCGTGGCAGCCAACCGTGAGCTACGCGCCCGCTTCGCCGCAGAAGCCGTAGGCCGTGGGCTGCGCATCGCCTTTCCCACGCTGGTTTTGTCCACGGACAATGCCGCCATGATTGCCGCAGCCGCCTGGCCGCGTTTTCAGGCAGGCGAATTCGCTGAAGGCTCGCTCTCCGGCGATCCCTCCCTGGTATTGGGTCGATGATTCCTGCCCTCTGAATCCTGACCCCTCGCAATCCCTCGCTGCTACAATCAAAAAGGCCGAAACTGCGGCTATTTCAACCGTTTATCGAGCAAAATCCCTAGGCAAGAAGTTCGACTGATGACTCTGCGGCTTTTCAATACTCTTACGGGACAAATCGACCCGCTCGCGCCCTCCGACGGCGAGGTGCTGCGCATGTACGCCTGCGGCCCCACGGTCTATGACTACGGCCACATCGGCAACTTCCGCACATTTCTCCAAGTGGATGTGCTGCGGCGCTTTCTCAAGCTAACGGGCATCAAAGTTCGCCACGTGATGAACATTACCGACGTGGACGACCGCATCATCCAAAACGCGGCGGCGGCAAGCATCTCCATTGGTGAGTATTCGGCGCGCTTTGAGCAGGCGTTCTTTGAAGACATGAATACGCTTGGCGTCGAGCGCCCGGAGATCATCGCCCGCGCCACGGAGAACATTCCGCGCATGGTGCAGTTGGTCCAGAAGTTGGCCGCCTCGGGAGCGGCCTACCAGGCCGAAGACGGAAGCTGGTACTTTAGGCTCTCAGCCTTTCCCGAGTACGGCAAGCTCAGCAAAAAAGATTTGTCCGGAATGGAAGACGGCGCGCGCGTCGATCTGGACGAGTACGAGAAGGATTCGGCGCGGGATTTTGCTCTCTGGAAGGCGGCCAAACCCGGCGAAACCTCCTGGGATACGCCCATTGGCCGCGGACGGCCGGGATGGCACTTGGAGTGCTCGGCCATGGCCATGGAGTTTCTGGGCGAGAGCTTCGACCTGCACGCCGGCGGCGAAGATCTGATGTTTCCGCACCACGAAAATGAGATTGCGCAGAGCGAGAGCGTCACGCACAAGCCGTTTGCCCGCCACTGGATGCATGTGCGTTTTTTGCTCGTGGACGGGCGCAAGATGTCCAAGAGCGAGGGCAACTTTTATACCCTGCGCGACCTGCTTTTGAAGGGCTACAAAGCGTCCGCGATTCGCCTCGCGCTGATTTCGGTGCCTTACCGGCATCAGTTCAACTTCACCTTTGACGGGCTCATAGAAGCCACCAGCGCTATCGAGCGCCTGCGGACATTTCGCCAGCGGCTGGTAACCGGGGTCTTCGCGCCCGGCGAAAATCCCGCATTGCAAGAGGCGGCGAAGAAGGCACAGGCTGATTACATCGCCGCGTTGGCAAACGATTTGAATACCGCCGAGGCGCGTGCGCCAATCTTCGACCTGCTGCGCGCGGCCAACACGGCGATAGATCAGGGTCAACTCAAGAGTGGTGACCGCAATGCGATTCTGGCCGTCCTCGAGAGCTTTGATGCGGTCTTTTGCGTTATGGAAGACCACGACGCCGAGGCCACCCAACAGGCCTTGGAATGGGCCGAGCGTGAAGGCCGGCTCGACGATGTTGCTCCTGAGTTGCTGGCACGGCAGGGGCTGACGGATGAAGCCATCGACGCTCTGGTGGCCGAGCGCACGCAAGCTAAAAAACAGCGCAACTTTGCCCGCGCTGATCAGATTCGCAACGAGTTGGCAGAAAAAGGCGTGGTACTGGAAGATTCCAAAGACGGCGTACGCTGGAAGCGAAAGTAATTCCCCGATACATTCAACTTGAGGAGCCTTACCCCATGGAACCCAACGAAGCGCAGGAATTGCAGGAGCAAGCCGAGCACGCCGAACACGAGAAGACGTTGCGGCCGGTAGCTTTAACCATGACCGTTCTGGCCGTGCTTGTGGCTGTTGTCACGGTGCTCGGCCATCGCACCCACACCGAGGCCATCCTCAACCAGACGAGAGCCGCGGTCGAGCAAAACAAAGCCGCGGACGAATGGGCCTTTTACCAGGCCCACAAGATTCGCGCAAACGACACTGATCTCGTCTCCGACCTGATGGGCGTGGTGGCAATTGCCAACAAGGATGAGGCGAAGAAGAAGGCCAAGGATTACGCTGACCACCAGCAAAAATGGGCCACGGATCTCAAAGAAAGTGAAGAAAGAGCCCGCGAAAAGGAAAAGAAGGTAAGTGAATATGAGGAGAAGGTGGAAAAGGCTGAGGTCCGCGCCGACCGCTTCGATCTCGGCGAAGTGCTGCTCGAGATTGGCCTGGTAATTACCTCCATTACGCTGCTGACCCGCCAGCGCGGCTATTGGTTCGCGGGGCTGTGCTTCTCGGCTGCCGGAATTATCGCTGCTGTTTTGGGTTTGCTTCTCAGCTAGAATTGCGCTGTTGGCCCATTTGAATCTGGCAGGGGTGCCCAATATTCACGGCTGCATTGATTGGCCGCGCAATAATTCCAGCCGCGCTCGTCTGGCCTGGCGTTGTGCCCCTCAAATCTCGCAGCCAGCCGATTCCGCTGTACAATTCCAACAGGCGCCAAAGAGCCAGCTTCGAATCCGAAGCTGGCTTCGCGCGTCTAATACTCAGGTGTCCCAATGACCGCATCCCGCGAAAAGACCGAAACGCGCAAGCTGCCCATGATGCCCATCCGGGACATGGTGATCTTTCCCTACATGATGACGCCCTTTGTGGTGGGCCGCGAGTCCAGCGTGCGCGCGCTTGAAGAGGCGCTCACCGGCGACCGCAAGATCTTTCTTGCCACGCAGCACGACGCCTCCATGGACGAACCCAAGGCCAAGGAAATCTATCAGGTTGGGTCGATCTGCAATATCGTGCAGAGCGTCAAGATGCCCGATGGCAATATAAAAGTTTTGGTCGAGGGCGTGGAGCGCGCCAAGTCCGTCGAGGTGAACGACAAGGATGGCTTCTTTATTGCCACGGTGCGATTGGGCAAGAGCGACTTTGAAATGACTCCCGCCGTCGAGCAGCTTATGACGCGCGTCACCGGTCTGTTCGAGCAGTACGTGAAGCTGCAACAGTCGCTCAATTACGAGACCATCATAGCCACGGTGCGCATGGATGAGCCGTCAAAGCTGAGCGACACAATCGCCGCCAATCTGCAACTGGGCGTCGAAGAAAAGCAGGAGCTGCTGGGCCTCTTCGATCCGGCTACACGTCTCGCGCGCATCGCCGACGTGCTCGACATCGAGATCGAAAAACTCGACCTCGACCGCAATATTCAATCGCGCGTGAAGCGGCAGATGGAGCGCGCGCAAAAAGAGTATTACCTCAACGAAAAAATCAAGGCCATTCAGAAGGAATTGGGCCGCGGCGAGAAGAGCGAGTTCGACGAACTGCGCAAAAAAATCGAATCCGCCGGAATGCCCAAGGAAGTGCTCGACAAAGCCATTCAAGAGCTCAAGAAGCTCGAAGCCATGCCGCCCATGTCGGCCGAATCCACAGTCAGCCGCAATTACATCGACTGGCTGCTGGCCGTGCCGTGGAAGAAGCGCTCAAAAGAAACCCGCTCTATCGATTACGCGGAGAAGGTGCTGAACACCGACCACTACGGCCTGGAAAAAATCAAGGAGCGCATACTCGAATTTCTCGCGGTGCGTCAGTTGGTCAAGAATCCCAAAGGCTCGATCCTCTGCTTTGCCGGGCCGCCCGGAGTAGGCAAGACCTCGCTGGGTATGTCGATTGCAAAGGCAACTGGCCGCAAGTTCGTGCGGCTCTCGCTCGGTGGCATCCGCGACGAGGCTGAGATTCGCGGCCATCGCCGCACTTACATCGGCGCGCTGCCCGGCCAAATCATCCAGCACATGAAGCGCGCTGGTACCAAAAACCCTGTTTTTCTTCTCGACGAGGTTGACAAGATGGCGTCGGATTTCCGAGGCGATCCGGCTTCCGCGCTGCTTGAAGTGCTTGACCCCGAGCAGAACTCCACCTTTCAAGACCACTATCTTGACGTGGACTACGACCTCTCGCAAGTGCTTTTCGTGGCCACGGCCAACGTGATGCACACCGTTCCGGCCGCCTTGCAGGACCGCATGGAAGTTCTTCGGCTGCAAGGGTACACCGAGCAGGAGAAGCTGGAGATTGCGCGGCAATACCTGGTAAAGAAGCAACGCGCACAGACCGGGTTGAGCGAGAAAAACCTGGTATTCAAGGACGACGCGATTGTGGAGATTATCCGCAACTACACGCGCGAGGCTGGAGTGCGAAATCTGGAACGGGAGATCGGCAACATCTGCCGCAAGGTGGCGCGCCGCGTCGTGAAGTCCGGCGCAAAGCACAAGGAAGAGATCGCGGCCGCCAACGTCAACGAGTTTCTTGGAGTGGCCAAATTCCGCGACTCCGAGGTGCATGAAAAAAGCGAAGTTGGCCTCGTCACGGGCCTGGCGTGGACAGAAGTGGGCGGCAGCATTCTCACCACTGAGGTTCAGATACTGGACGGCAAGGGCAAACTCACCATCACCGGCCAATTGGGCGACGTGATGCAGGAGTCGGCGCAGGCCGCCCTCAGCTACATTCGCGGACGCGCGCAGGCCCTGGGCCTCAGCCGCGAGTTCTATCGCAGCATCGACGTGCATCTGCACGTACCCGAAGGCGCAATTCCCAAGGATGGACCTTCGGCCGGCATCACGATGGCCACGGCCATTGCCAGCGCGCTGGCGAAAATTCCCGTGCGGCGCGACATCGCCATGACCGGCGAAATCACGCTGCGCGGCAAGGTGCTGGCCATCGGCGGATTGAAGGAAAAACTGCTGGCCGCTCTGCGCGCCGGAATCTTCGAAGTGATTTTGCCCCGCGCTAACGAGAAGGACATTGCCGAACTGCCCGAAAATATCAAGAATTCGATGAAGCTTTACTTCGTCGATCAGATGGACGAGGTGCTCGCGCTGGCGCTTGAGGGTCCGCTGCCCGCAGCCATGCCCATCGCATCCGAAGTGCTCACCTCTGTACCGGCCGACGAGCATGCAGCGAATCTGCCCGCGCCACAATAAGGTGCGCGCTACATAACCCACCGGGTGCCCCATCCATTTCGCGCTCTTTGCGAAATGGATGGGATGCCAACCAACCCAATCACTTCGAGTCTTACAACTGATCGCAAATTTCGCGGAAGTCCCACGCGCCCGATTTTCCGGCGATCCACTCGGCTGCGCGGACAGCGCCCAGCGCGAAGCCGCGCCGGCTGTGGGCGTCGTGGCGAATCTCGAGCACATCAACCTCGCTGGATGCGGTCACAATGTGTTCGCCCTTGGCGTCGCCTACGCGGCAAGATTCAATCTTGACTTCGATGCCCGGTCGAACTGAATGAATAATCTCGCGTAGCGTGATGGCAGTGCCGGAGGGCGCGTCGAGCTTGGAGACGTGATGAGTTTCGCTGATGGAAAAGCTGTAGCCATCCAGTTTTGCGAGGTCGGCGGTAAGGCGGAACAGCTTTTGCACGCCCATGGAAAAATTTGTGCCGTAGAGTAGCGCGCCATTCCTTTGCGCCAGGGCCTTCATCTCGTCGAGGTGCGCGTACCAGCCGGTCGTGCCCACCACGATGCGCCCGCCCTGAGCGAGCACGGCGCTTATGTTTTCGACGGCAGCCTCAGGAGCTGTGAAGTCAATAACAGCATCCACGCCGTCGAGAATGTTGGCGGTGAGCGCAGAGGCGTGGCTGTTTTCATTGATGTCGAGCGCGTGGATGGCGTGGCCGCGCTCGCTCGCGACCTCAGCAACCAGGCTGCCGGTCTTCCCTTTGCCCAAGATTAGAAATTGCATAATAACCTCACTGCGACTTCTGCGCTTACTGTGGATATTAAATGATGGCCTCGGTGTTGATTGTGTTGCCGCGGCGTTATCCTGTGGACAACCTATGTCCGACGCAAAAGCACGAAATAAAACGTCCTCGCCTGCCAATGCGCGCCGCCGCAAGCGCCGCTGGCCACACGTTTTTCTCTGGTCTGTCGCTGGGCTGCTGGTTCTCATTCTTGCGGCCGTCGGCGGAGGCGTCTTGTGGCTGCGCTCGGTGACCGTGGCCGCGCTACCGGTGTTGGATGGAGACCTGCATCTTGCCGGGCTCTCCGCGCCGGTGATCGTCCGCCGCGACGTCCACGGCGTGCCTCACATAGTGGCTTCGAGTGAGGATGACCTTTTCATGGCGCAGGGCTATGTGACCTCTCAAGACCGGCTGTGGCAGATGGATGCTTCCCGCCGCAACGCCAACGGCGAGCTGGCGGAAATCATGGGCGCCTCGTTGGTCGAGCACGACAAAACGCAGCGCGTTCTGCAGTTGCGAAATACGGCCCAGCGCATTTATACGAATCTGCCCGCTGAAGATCGCGCGCGGCTCGACGCTTACGCACGCGGCGTCAACCTGTTCATCGCCCAGCACCAGACCTCACTGCCGCCGGAGTTCAAGTTGCTCTTTTATCGCCCGCAGCCATGGAGCGGCGTGGACTCGGTCAGCATCGGCCTGATGATGGTCGAAACGCTGGACCTGCGCGCAAAGACGAAGCTCTCTCGGGGAGTTGTCTCTGCCCGCCTGAACAACCCCAAACTGGAGGCCGATCTCTATCCGGTCGGCTCGTGGCGCGACCATCCACCCACCGGCCAGGTGGTCGATTGGAGCCAGCCGCATCCTGCTCCCACTCCGTCCAAAGACGAAGACGAAGACGACTTCAGCCAGGCCAGTGCTGCGAACCACGAGGGCGCCGACGATCTTCCCGACCTGCCCGGCCTGCCCGATTGCGACGGTTGCGTGCCAGGCTCGAACAACTGGGTCATCGCCGGCAAGCACACATCCAGCGGCAAGCCGCTGCTCTCCAATGACATGCACCTCTCGCTGACTGAGCCAAACATCTGGTACATGGCCGATTTGAAAGCCAATGGCGCAAACGGAGCTGCCGGCTTCCACGCTGCCGGAGTCACGCTGCCCGGAATGCCGTTCGTGATCGCCGGCCACAACGAGCACGTGGCCTGGGGATTCACCGCACTCTACGCCGATGTGATGGACCTTTACATCGAAGAGTTGGACCACAAAGGTAACTTTCAGGACAACGATGCGGCCTGGAAACCGCTCAAGATCGACCACGAAGTCATCAAAGTCCGTGGCGGCCCGGATGTTAGGCTCGACGTTCAACTCACTGCTCATGGGCCGCTTCTGAACCCGCTGCTCATTCATGACACTCGGTCCATCTCCCTCAAATGGACCCTCTACGACACGTCGCTGAACACATTGCCGCTCTACCAGCTCAACGTCGCCTCCAACTGGGCAGAGTTCTCCGCCGCGCTCGCCACCTGGTCCTGGCCCACGCAGAACGTGGTTTACTCCGACGATCAGGGCCACATCGCTTACCAAGCCGTAGGCAAGGTGCCGATCCGGGGCTTGCGGGACGCGCCCATCCCGCTCGACTTGATGAACCACAGATTTGAATGGGACGGCTACATTCCCTTCGACCAGATGCCCAACGCCTTTGATCCGCCGTCGGGTTTTCTAGCCACGGCCAATTCCCGCGTCAGCAGCGAAAAGTTTCCTATTCCGCTCACCGACGAGTGGATCGATCCCTACCGCATCGAACGAATCTACAAATCACTGCAAGGTCGCGAGAATCTCAAACCTGCCGACATGCTCGCCGTCCAGACCGACATCTACAGCGAAGTGGACCAGGAACTCGGCCAGCGCTTTGCCTACGCCATCGACCACACCCCCGGCGCAGACGACCGCCTGAAGAAGGCCGCCGACCTTATGAGGTCCTGGGATGGCCGTTTGACCACGGACTCCGCCGCCGCCTCCATCGTCACTCAAACCCGCCGCGCGCTTTGGCCGCTGATTCTCGAGCCAAAACTCGGCAAGGAGATCGCCGCCGAGTACCACTGGTCCGAGTCCAACTTTGCCGAAGAAGAAATCATCATGCGCGCCAAGACCGACTGGCTCCCGTTCTACTACAAAAATTGGGATGCGCTCTTAACCGACGCCGTTCGCAAGGGAATGGAGCAGGCCAAGGCTCCCGCCGACGTGGCCCAATGGAGCTATGGAAGCTGGCACGTGGTCGATATCGAACACCCGCTGGCCAAATTCCTCCCGCTGGTTGGTCGCATGGCCGGAACTGGCGAGCAGCCGCTGAGTGGCGACACCACCACAGTGAAACAAGTGGGCCGCGACTTCGGGCCTTCGCAGCGCTTCACCATGGACTGGAGCAACATCGACGGTTCCACGGAGAACATTGTGCTGGGCGAGAGCGGCAACCCCTTCAGCCCGTACTTCCGCGACCAATGGAACGAGTGGTACGGCGGAGCGACCCTCGCGTTTCCATTCACCTCGTCCGGCGTGGCCGCCCAAACGCAACACACGCTGCGGCTGCTGCCGTAAAGCTGCGCCGGCCTCATTTATCATGACAACAATGACCGTTGACGTGAAATCGCTTCTGCAAGAGGGCGCGGCGCTGACCGACAAGGCGCTCGAAGAGTTGCTGCCCAGAGTTACCACCGTGCCTGCATCGATTCATGGCGCCATGCGCCACTCCGTCTTTGCCGGCGGCAAACGGCTGCGGCCGGTGCTCGTTCATCAGGCGGCTATCACCATCGCCGGGTCTTTGCCTCCTGGAATTGCCCGTCTCGGCGCAGCCCTCGAAATGCTTCACACCTACTCGCTCATCCACGACGACCTCCCGGCTCTGGACAACGACGATCTGCGCCGCGGCAAGCCTACCTGCCACGTGGTCTTCGGCGAGGCCATCGCCATCCTCGCCGGCGACGCGCTGCAGACCCGCGCCTTCGAAGTGCTCTCCGGGCTTGATTCGCCGCCCGCGGCTACCGTACAAATTATCGGCCTCGTCGCCCACGCCGTCGGCACCGTCGAGGGCATGATCGGCGGCCAAGTGCTGGACATTGAAAGCGAGCACATAAAGCCCACGCCGGAGCTGGTGATGGCCATCCACCGCGCCAAGACCGGCTCGCTGATTCGGGTCAGTGTGGTGGCCGGCGGCGTTTATGCCGGAGCCACTGCGGATGATGTAGCCCGGCTGACCGTTTTCGGCGCCAAGGCCGGATTGGCCTTTCAGATTGTGGACGATGTGTTGGATTTGACTGTGGACTCAGCGCATCTGGGCAAGACCGCAGGCAAAGATGAAGCCACGGAAAAAGCCACTTGGCCAGCCGTTTACGGCATCGACCAGAGCCAGCGTGACGCGGCTCGGCTCATCGAGGAAGCTTTTGCCGCCCTCGAACCCTACGGCAGCCGCGCCGATGGGCTTAAAGCCATTGCCCGCTATCTGGTCGAGCGCAAAAACTAGGTTTGCCGTCAGCATCCATGGGAACCATGTGTCAGCATGGGAATGAGGAGACCCACAAGATGAGCCAGAGCACGCCAACCATCGTTGCCGCAGATGCGGGCACTGTCCAACTCGGAGATCGCACAGTCAGTCGCCTTGGTTTCGGCGCCATGCGCATCACAGGCAAGGGCATCTGGGGGCCCCCCGCGGATCGCAATGCAGCTTTGGCAACGCTACGGCGCGTGGTTGAACTTGGGGTCAACTTCATTGACACAGCGGACTCTTATGGCCCATACGTCTCAGAGGAGTTGATCGCCGAGGCCCTGGCGCCCTATCCGGCAGGCCTGGTGATTGGCACCAAGGGCGGATGGGAGCGCACTGGTCCCGGGCAGTGGATCCACAACGCCAGCCCAAAGCATCTGCAGGAAGCGGTGGAGGGCAGCCTGAAGAGACTCCGCCTCTCTCAAATCGACCTCTTCCAGTTGCACATTCCCGATCCTGCTGTTTCGTTTGATGCTTCGATAGAAACGCTGGCCCGGCTGCGCGAGCAGGGAAAAATTCGCCACCTTGGACTATCGAATGTGACCCTGGAGCATGTAGAGCGGGCACGCAAAATTGTGCCCATTGTCTCCGTGCAGAACCGGTACAGCTTTGCCGATCGGGAGTGGGACTTTTTGTTGAACCACTGCGAGCAGAAGGGAATTGCGTTTATCCCCTGGGCGCCGCTGGGGCAAAATCGGCAGGGTAACGAGCTTTTGGAAAGGGCGGCCAAGGAACTCACTTGGACTCCGTTGCAGGTAGCCCTCGCGTGGCTGCTCAGGCGCTCCAGCGTCATGCTCCCAATTCCCGGAACCTCGTCAGCCGCTCACGCCGAAGAGAATATACGAGCGGCGGGGCTCAAGTTGCCCGACGCGTGGTTCAAGGAGCTATCAGAAGTAAATCCGCCGCCTGCGAGCCTCCGATAAGCAGATGCAGGGTTAGTGTCGGTGCCCCATCCTTGCGACGTTCTTGCTCTCGTCGCATCGGGGCCCCCAACGACAGGTCTTCGTCGTTGGGGTGATCATGGGTGGGATTGCTGAGGCCGCCTAGCCCTTACCGCGCCAGCGCGCGCCGCAAAGCCTCGCGCTTGGCAGCTACATCTTCCACGGTGGACTGCACCCGGTTCAGTACCTGCTGCACCTGGTCGATATAGCCCGGCAGCGCATTCCACCAGGAGTGCACCGTCTCCTTCTGGTCCAAGATGGCCAGGGCCGTGCCCGATGCAGCGGCCACCATCCCGGCGCGCCGCTCGCCCGCCAGCAGCAGCAAACCGGCCGTCACCAGGGTTCCACCGGCCGCAAATCCTATCCAGTTCATGGTTTCGGATTCTACGGCGTCCGGTGTCGTTGCAGAATCACCAGCTGGCTTGGAAAGCGGAACAATCACCATCTTCTCTCCTTCCATCCCCGGACCGCGGTCACAGGAATCGGTGCATCCAGTATCGCTCTAAATTACCCGCCGTGCGCAACCCTGCACGCGCCCACCGTCGAAGCAGGACTGTCTCCGAAAGCGTTGCCTTCAGTCCAGGTCAAAATCGCGCAGCGGCTTGCCGTCAGGTGCATCCTTGGCCTTGCGCAGGGCCTCGGCAAACTTCTTCTCAAAGAGGTCTTCCTTGTTCTTTTCCGCCTCCACCGACTGGCGAAAAATCGACTCCTTGCGCTCATCCTGATCGCGCATGGCCTGGGCTGCCGTCTCCAGGTCCTCGAACATGCGTTTCCGCGGCGCAGGGGTATGGCTCACCACCAGCCCCGTGGCCCCATCAATCTTGAGCATCGCCCCGCAATCCGGGCACGCTACCTCGAAAATCTTTTCCTTCGCTTTAGCCATTTTCTTTCTAGCCGAATTGTAAGCGTTTCCGGGCCACGTTGCACAGAGCCGAAGTAATGCGTACACCTATGTACGCTTATGAATGTACAGTGTGAGATACTCTTTCAATGGAAGTGCCTATCACCCAATTTCGTCGCGAGATCTTCGCGCTCGTCAATCAGGCGCTCGACGGGGCCGAAGTCTGGGTCACTCACAAAGGCCGCCGCTGCAAGATTGTCCCTGAGGGCAAACCCGCAGGCCGCCTCAGCCGGATCACGCCCATGGAGGTCATGGTCGATCCGAATTTCGACATAAATGATCCCGCCTTCAAGGCCGAGATGCTGGACGAGATCGTGAAAAAGTGGGAAAGCGACTGGGAGAAGCTTTGATCGCCTATCTGGACACAGACGTCGTCCTCTGGTTGGCTGCGGGCAAGGTCAATCGACTCAGTTCCGTAGCAAAAAGTCTGGTAGACAAGGCGGACCTGCTGTTGTCCGCCATGGCTTACCTCGAGCTCGAATACCTCCACGAGCTCGGACGAACCAGGTTTCCCGCTCGGGATCTACTGAAGAAGGTCAGCCACGAAACCAACCTGAGACTCTGTGAAATTCCCGCTTCCACCATCGCCAGCGCAGCGCTCGACGAGAAATGGACACGCGATCTTTTTGACCGCCTCATCGTCGCCAACGCCAAAGCCAATGGTTTCGCCTGGCTCATCTCCGCCGACGAGGAGATCGCCCACCACTACCCGCGTACGGTTTGGTAGAGTCCCAGCCTTACTCAATCACCACGCGAATATCGAACTGCTCGTCATCCGGCGTGGGTTTCTCCCAGGAGCGCACGTAGTGCAACCGCAGAACCCCGTCGCCGCTGCGCTTTGGCTCAAACTGGAAAACCTGGAAGACTGGCCGCCCTTCGCCTGGCTCCGTGACATCGGTCTGCGACTGGTGGTGGAGCTTCAACAGCGGCGTCGATTCCTTCTCCACATACCACATGAACCCCGTCGTCGGATTCGATTTCAGGCTCACTTCAAGCGTGTCGCCGAGCTTCAGATGAACGACGCCGCCTTTGTCTGCGTCTGTGATGGCCTTGGTAGCCGCAAAGGCCCTGTGCGGAAGGCAAACGTTAGCCGCCATAGCCAGCAGCAAAATCGACAGAACGGAAACAGCCGGGCGATAAGATCGAGCGGTCAGCATAACAACTTCCTTTCGCGCAGTTCAAAGCGGCTTCGCGCTTCTTCCCTGCGCACCCCAAAACATATACCGTTTCTGGGAGCGCTGCAAATAGATTTCTTCGATTTGCCGCCAATGCAAGACGGCCCTGCTCACCTGAGCAGGGCCGTCTTGCATTGAACGAAAAACTAGGGAAACGCCCGTCAGTGCTTATCCGTCGCCGACGCGATCTTGGCTTCGGCTTCGGCGATGACGCGCAGCGCTTCTGTGTAAGCCGCTTCGCTATCGCCGGCCTGGTCCCACTCCTTGTGTCCTCGTGCGAGTTGTTCTTGCGCGCGCGCCACGTCGATCTCCTCAGGCTTGAGAGCGTCGCTGGCCAGGATGGTCACGCGGTCGCCAAGCACCTCGGCGAAACCCCAACTCACGTTCCAGCGCAGCGCGCCTTCCGCGCCGGCAGTTTCGCCGTCCGCACTGCCCCCGCCGTGCACGATCACATCGCCTGCGCCCAGTTCGGCCACCAGCGGCGCATGCCCGTAGAGCACCTCCATGTACCCGTTCTTCGCGGGCAGATCCACCGACGCAGCCGGGTGATCGAAGAGGGTGCGTTCGGGAGTGACCAGCCGTACGCGCAGTTGATTTGTTTCCTCAGCCATGAAAAATCCTTTCAGGATTTTAGGGACTAGAGACTGAGGGACTAGGTACTAGATAAAACCGTTTGCTCCTCATACGGCATTAGCTGATTCCTGCTCCCCAATCCCTCATTTCATGGCAGCAATCCTGCCGCCAGTCGTCTTAATAGTCCCTAGTCCCTTAGTCCCTAGTCCCGGTACTCAGACGCTCGCCTTCAGCTTCTCGGCGGTTTCCAGCACTTCTTCAATTGCGCCCTTCATATAAAAGGCCTGCTCGGGAATATCGTCGTACTTGCCCGAGATGATCTCCTTGAAGCTGCGCACCGTATCGGCAACCTTCACATACGCTCCCGGAATGCCCGTGAACTGCTCGGCCACATGGAACGGCTGCGATAGGAACTTCTGCACCTTTCGGGCGCGCGCCACCGTGAGCTTGTCCTCTTCTGAAAGCTCGTCGATGCCCAGAATGGCGATAATGTCCTGCAAATCCTTATAGCGTTGCAGAATGCGCTTCACGCCCTGCGCCACGTCGTAGTGCTCCTGGCCCACAATGCGCGCGCTCAAGATGCGCGATGTCGAAGCCAGCGGATCCACAGCCGGATAAATTCCAAGCTCCGAGAGCGGCCGGCTCAACACAGTGGTCGCATCCAGGTGAGCGAATGTGGTCGCCGGAGCTGGATCAGTCAAATCGTCAGCCGGCACATAAACCGCCTGCACTGAAGTCACCGACCCCTTGCTGGTCGAAGTGATTCTCTCCTGCAGTTCGCCCATCTCTGTAGCGAGATTCGGCTGATAGCCGACAGCCGAAGGCATGCGGCCCAGCAGCGTGGAAACCTCGCTGCCAGCCTGCGTAAAGCGGAAGATGTTGTCAATGAACAGCAGCGTGTCAGAGCCTTCCACATCGCGGAAGTACTCGGCCACGGTCAGCGCGCTCAGAGCCACGCGAAGGCGCGCTCCGGGCGGCTCGGTCATCTGGCCGTAAACCAGAGCGCATTTCGAGTTGGCAAAGTCGCCCGGCTTGATCACGCCCGACTCGGTCATCTCGGTCCACAGATCGTTGCCTTCCCTCGTGCGTTCGCCCACGCCGCCAAAAACGGAGTAGCCGCCGTGATTCTTGGCCACGTTGTTGATCAGTTCCATGATGACGACCGTCTTGCCCACGCCGGCGCCGCCGAAGAGGCCAATCTTGCCGCCCTTGAGGAATGGCTGAATCAGGTCGATGACCTTGATGCCGGTCTCGAACATTTCCTCGTGAGTGCTCTGCTCGTCAAACAGCGGCGCGGGCCTGTGAATGGGCATGCGCGTCTTTTCGCCGATGGGGCCGAGATTGTCCACCGGCTCGCCGATGACGTTAATCACGCGGCCCAGCGTCTCTTTGCCCACGGGCATGCTGATGGGGGCGCCCAGGTCGATGGCCTTCATGCCGCGAACCATGCCGTCTGTGGCCTCCATCGCAACCGTGCGCACGCGTCCCTCGCCCAGGTGCTGCTGCACTTCGAGAATCACGCTGATGGGCGTGGGAACCTTGAAGCCCTCGCTGGTGACGCGCAGCGCCTGATAGATGGGCGGCATCGTTGCTTCTTCAAACTGCACGTCCACCGCGGGACCGGAGACCTTGATTACCTTGCCGATATTCTCTGCCATTGTTTTGCCTTTTCGAAAAAACTTATCGATCTCGGTGCTACAAATTTAGCGCCCTTTCAAAAGCGATGAACCTCGCCTATGAATTCCTATTCTGGAGCCTCTTCAAACAAACGATCAATGACGTCGCCCAAGGAAGAAAGCTTTTTGAATCTTGTCTTGGGAACTTCACGAAGACCAGGTCGCTCTGCTTTCGTACCTGTGGAGTCGCCCTTGGAATGCTTTGTCTTCTTGAAATCCGCATCCTTAAAAGGGCAACCGCATATCTTGGAATCAAACCAGAGGAATGATTCGAAATCAAGTTTCCCATCGACAAAAATCCAAATTACACACCAATTCGGTTTCTCTGCAAGTTTTAGGCTCACATTTACACTATCTCTTTTGCCGTCGGCGTTAGACGATTTCAGTTGAATATGCCGAATGGTTGGACAATCTCTCTTAGAGCCAGAATTGAAGCCGATCACCAAATCATAGCCAGCATTGTCAACTTGAGGTTTGAGAACCTCAACATCAAACCGTTCTTTCGCCCATAGTGCCTTTAATACCTGCCCAACAAAGAGGTGCTCAATAATTGACTCCCGGAGTGTGTAGTCCTTTGAACTTTTGATCTTTTCCTCGACCACAACACACCTCCCTTTTGAATGCAGCCTGAAATTCTGGACCGCGCTCGGATATTGAACTTTCATTCCCTCAGGGGCTAAAGCCCGCCGTTTATTCTGCTTGTTGCGGCACGACTGAAGTCGTGCCCTTGTTACAAAGCAGAAGGCTTTTTTCTGCCCTTTGTGACTCGACTGAAGTTGTGCCCTTTCAAAACCAACCTGCCGTCGATTTCCGGGTCAGGCCAATCATTCAATGCTGTTCCTTGTTCCCTGATCCCTGTTCCCTACTTCTCACTGCGCCGCCGCCGCCCCGCTCACAATCTCGATGATCTCCTTGGTGATGGCCGCCTGGCGCACGCGATTCATATGCAGCGTGAGCGCGTCGATCATGTCCGAGGCGTTGTTGGTTGCCGAATCCATCGCCGTCATGCGCGCCGCGTGCTCTGCGGCAACCGACTCCGTCATCGCGTGATAAAGCATCGACGAAACATATTGCGGAATCAGTCCCGCAAACAATTCCTCCGACGGCTGCTCGTAGATGTAGTCCACCTGGCTGGTGCCGAATTTTTTCGCTTCTTCGTCGGCTTCGGCCGTATCCACCGGCTCAATCTCGATGCCAGCCGAGAGTGCGGCCTCGGCGGCGCGTTCCTTCTCGGCTTCGCTCGGCTCGGTGACTCCGGTAATCTGCGGAATGCCGATCTTCATCAGCGGCAATAGCTTCTCCACCACCAGCCGCTGCGAGATCACCGACTTGAATTCGTTGTAAACGATGTAGGCTGCGTCAATCTCCTCGTGCACGTAGCGGGAGATGATGCTCTGCGCCAGTTCGAAGACGCGGCTCTGTTCCAGCTTCAGCAGCATCCCCGGATGGTCGCCGGTAACCTCGACCGGAGCCTTGCGGTCTCTCACCTGGATCACGTGGCCGTTCGCGTCAGTCTGTTCGGTGTAAACGGCTGCCGGATAGCGCCGCCGCGTCAGGTCGCGTCCCTTGCGGCCCACGGCCTCGACGTCAATCTCTTTATCGGGATTGCCGTTGATGAACTGAAAAGCCGTCTTGAGAATGTTCGCGTTGAAGGCGCCTGCAAATCCCTTGTCGCCGCTGATGATGATCAGCAGCACCCGCTTCTCCGGCCGCGTGATAAAGAGCGGATGGCGCAGGTTGCCGGTCCGTTCGTCGAAGAGATCCACGCGCCGTGTCAGCGATTCAAGCACGCTGGTAATCATCTTGGCGTAGGGACGCGCCGAGAGCGCCCGCTCCTGCGCGCGACGCAGCTTCGCCGCCGAGACCATCTTCATGGCCTTGGTGATCTGCCGCGTGTTCTTCACGCTGCGAATCCGCCGCCGTAGATCGAGTACGTTTGCCATTGTCGGTTCTCAGTTACGCCTTTGCGGCTGTTAGTTCCGCTTTGAAATTCGCGGCGTACTCTTTCAGCGCCGCGTGCAGCTTGTCGCGCAGATTGTCCAGCTTCTTCTCTTTGGTCAGCTCTTCAATCAGCGCCGTCTGCGCGGAATCGAGATACTTGTAAAGCCCAACCTCGAAGGCGCGAATGTCGGTGACCTGAAATTCGTCCAGGTAGCCTTGCGTGCCGGCAAACAAAATCACCGTCTGCTGCTGCCAGGTCAACGGCTGGAACTGCGGCTGCTTCAAAAGTTCAGTAAGCCGCTGGCCGCGATTCAACTGCTTCTGCGTCAGCGGATCAAGATCGGAGCCGAACTGCGCAAATGCCGCCAGCTCGCGATACTGCGCGAGGTCAAGCTTCAGCGTCGCGCCCACCTGCTTCACCGCCTTGATGGCCGCCGAGAAGCCCACGCGCGATACCGACAGACCCACGTTCACCGCAGGACGCACACCGGAGTTGAACAAGTCTGTCTCGAGAAAAATCTGCCCGTCGGTAATTGAAATGACATTGGTAGGAATGTAGGCCGAAACGTCGCCCGCCTGCGTCTCGATCACCGGAAGCGCGGTCAGCGATCCGCCGCCCTTTTCCTTGGACATTTTGGAGGAGCGCTCCAAAAGCCGCGAGTGCAGATAGAAGACATCGCCGGGATACGCTTCGCGGCCCGGCGGACGGCGCAGCAGCAGAGAAATCTCGCGGTAAGCCATGGCGTGCTTTGACAGATCGTCGTACATCACCAGCGCGTGCCGGCCCGAGTCGCGGAAAAATTCGCCCATTGCCGTAGCCGCGTAAGGCGCAATGTAGAGCATTGGCGCGGGCTCGCTGGCCGATGCGGCCACGATGATGGTGTGCCCCATGGCGCCGGCCTCGGTCAGCGTCTGCACAACCTGCGCGATGGACGAGCGCTTCTGGCCGATGGCGCAGTAAATGCAAATCAGATCGTTCTTGGCGTTGTTGATAATCGTGTCCAGCAGCACGGCCGTCTTGCCCGTCTGCCGGTCGCCGATAATCAGCTCGCGCTGGCCGCGGCCAATGGGAATCATGGCGTCGATGGCCTTGAGTCCGGTCGCCATCGGCTCGCGAACGCCCTGGCGGTCAATGATGCCGGGAGCCAGCCGCTCAATGGGAAGGGAACTGGTAGACGCGATCGGTCCCTTGTCGTCGATAGGCTGACCCAACGCGTTCACCACGCGGCCAATCATGCCCTCGCCCACAGGCACGCTCAGGATTTTGCCGGTGCGCTTCACCTCGTCGCCTTCGCTCAACTCGGTATACTCGCCCAGAATCACCGAGCCCACCGAATCCTCTTCGAGGCTCAGGGCCAATCCGGCAATGCCGTGCGGAAAGCTCAGCAGTTCGCCTGCCATCACCTTGTCGAGTCCGTGGAGGCGCGCAATGCCGTCGCCCAGCGACGTAATGGTGCCGACTTCGTCGACTTGTACCTTCGCGTCGTAGTTCGCAATCTGCTCGCGAAGAATTTGCGTAATCTCGTCTGCCTTAATCAGAGCCATTTGCTTCCTTTTCACCGTTCACTGATCACTGTCCACTAATCACTGCCTTCAACCGTTCCAGCCGTCCCCGCACGGAGCCGTCATAGATTGTGGAGCCAATGCGCACCACCGTTCCGCCGAGGATGGATTTGTCCAATTTGAAACTTGCCTGAATCTCGGCGCCGGCCAGCTTGCCCACTCCGGCTACCAGTCCCTTGCGATCCTTTTCGCTCAGCTCGCGCGCGGTCAAAATCTCCACAGAACGAATGCCCCGCCGCTCCTGCATCTCCGCGCGGTAAGCCTGCACCACTTCGCGCACATCGCCGATGCGGTCGTTGTTAATCAGCACCGCCATCAGGTTGCGCAGTTCCTTGCGCATCCCCAGCTTCGCATTCATCTTGTCCAGAACCGAGACTTTTTGCACGGCGGCCACGGCCGGATTGACAAACAGATCCCGCAACTCGACGCTCCCGTTCCAGGTCAAAAGAAAATCGTCCATTTGCCGGTCTAGTGCCGCTGTGTCCAGCTTTTCCTGGGCCACCACGTCGGCAAAGGCTCTGGCGTAACGCGCTACAAAGGCTGCCATCTATTTCTTCCCTCCCTTGTGCGCGCCGTTGTCGGACTCGGCTTTGGGAGCAACGTTGCTCAGAAACTCTGCAATCAGGACTTGATCGGTCTCAGGCGTAATCGCCAGTTGCTGCACGGCCTGGCTGATGGCCAGATCGGCGGCAAAGTGGCGCAGCGAACGGCGGGCCTGTGCGGCGGAAGCATCCATTTCCTGCTCCGCTGCGGCCAGTATGCGCGCGCTCTCTTCTCCAATGGTCGCCTTGATGCGCGCCTCGTCTTGAAGACTTTCCGCCTCCACCTGGGCCCTGATTCCGGCAATCTCTCCGTCCAAACCGGCAAGCTTCGCCTCGATGGCACTCAGTCTGGCGTTGGCTTCCTCAGTTGCCTTGCGGGCGGACTCGATATCGCCGCGCACCTTTTCCGAGCGAGTGCGAAGAAACTTTGGAAGAAAGCGGAAGAGGGGAATGCCTATACCAAAAATGATGATGGCGAAGTTGAATCCCTCGAAGATGTTAGCCGTTGTATTCGGGGTCAGATTGAAGGTCTTTGCCGTCCACTTGACCACCGGGCCTTCGAGCCGGAAGACGGTCTCCTGCTCTTCCTGGGACTTCTTTTCCGGCTGGGCCGTTGACTGGCTGGCTGATTGCGCGGCAGCCTCTGAAGCCTGCGCGGCCACTCTCAATGGTGCGCAGGCAATCCCGGCAGCGAGCGCTAACAGCGACAAAATGCAGAAAAATTGACGGGAAAAACGCGGATGCGGCATGGAATCTCTCAACAGGAACTCCCGGCGGCCTGGGGTAGCACGGCGCGCACCACCTGACGGGCCAAATCTCCGGCGGAGGCCTGGATTGCCAGCCTTGCCTGTGCTGCCTCGGCTTCCAACTCTGCCTTGGCCTGGTTTACTTTGAGCCCCGCCGCCTTTCGGGCAGCGTCCAGAGCCGCGTCGCGCTCCGCATTCCACTGCTTCACGCGAGCCTCGCGCGTGCGGAATACCTCGCTGCGGGCCGCGCGCAGCTTGTCGGCATATTCGGCCACTCTCGCCTCGGCCAGTGCAATGGCCTTTTGCGCGTCTTCCTGGGCGCCTTCCGTGCGCGCGCGCCGCTCTTTCAGTGTTGCAGTCAGCGGTCCCTGCACCAGAAACTGGTAAGAGAGAACCAGCACGATGAAAAGCACCATCGTGGGCACCGCGCCTATAAAAAGTGCCCCGAGTTGTTGAAAGATTTCTTGCATGAAGGTTCTGCTTACTCAGCCTGTTTTGTGAGTTCGTTCTTTAGCTTGCTCGGACGGTTGGTTTGGTCTCTTCCGCGCGGGGTGAACATTTTTTTTGTAACAGGAGTGAAGCGTCAAGTCAACGAAAGTGGACTCGTTTCTAGGCTTCCCGTGATGGCGGTCACTTTTGGGAACAAATCCCCAAAAAAGAACTTGATTTTGTCCAAAACAAGCCTAGACTGAGATTACCACCTAGACCCGGTCCAGGGTCCAGCGGACGGCCGACTTTGGGAAGTCTTTCCACTCCCGGAGCCGGACGCCCGCTTCTATATTTTCAGGCTACTTTTTTGCCCCTCCAGCCGTCTCTCTCGCTACGGTTTTGCCGCCGGTTGCGCCCGCGTAAGCAGACCCTGGCCGCGCAGCCATGTTTCCAGCAGGTCGGGCCATTGGTCCAGAGCCGCATCGCCCTTGCCCAGGCCGGTTCCGTGTGGCCCGTTGGCGAAGATGTGTATCTCGGCTTGCACTCCGGCCTTGACCAGCGCCTCATAAAACCGTAGCCCCTGCTCCACAGCAACCGTCTTGTCATTGAAGGTGTGATAAATGAATGTGGGCGGCGTCTCCTTGGTCACAAACAAATCCGGTGAGTACGCGGCCCGAAGCTCAGCGCAGCGGTCCATGATGTTCATCATCTTGCAGAAGTTCAGGTAGTGCGGATCGTACACGGAGAGAGCGCCGATCCACGGGTATCCAAGCACCAGATAATCCGGGCGGCTGGAGACGCGCTCTATCGGATCTTCTGCGTCCGGCTTGCCGGGAACAAACTGCGTAGCAGCCAGCGCCGCCAGGTGGCCGCCAGCTGAGAAGCCGACGATCACAATCTTCGCGGGGTCAATATGATAGTCACTGGCCTGTGCCCGCACCAGTTGCACGGCGCGCCGCGCGTCCAGCAGCGGAACAGGAAGAATGTATCCGTGCGAGGCGAGCCGGTAACTCAGAACGAAAGCGCGAAAGCCTCGCGCCGTAAACCAGTCGGCCACTTGCCGGCCCTCATGGTTGCCCGCCAGGTGAATATACGCGCCGCCCGGGAGAATCACCACTGCCGAACCGTTCTCCGAGCCTTTCACCGGCTCGAAGATAGTCAGCGTCGGCGTGTCTTCGCAGGCCTTGCCCTTGGCCTCCGGGGCGTCTCCCGGCCACAGGCGGATGGTCTGAATGCCCAGAAAATCATTGTTGTTGCCGGCCACGGCACAGGGCTGCACCTGCGCCTGCGCCGTCCAGCCAGTCATAAGAGCAACAACCAGCACTGCGAAAAACGATCTCATCCACAACCTCATTACGGATAGCGGCAATTATATAGGCCGCCGCGACACTCTCCAGTCGTCTACAACCACATCACCGTGTGCCCAGGACAGGGATTTGCGGCCTGCGCAGTGATCTCTTCCGCCAGCTCAAAGCCATGACGCGCAAAATAGTACGCCGCGCCATGCACCCGCTCCTGAAGCACGCCGCCGGGATAGAGCGCCTGGCTGATGGCCTCCGCGTGGCGCGTAATTGAAGCCTCGCGCTGCAACTCAAAATTGGCCGCCAAACTCCGCAAGCGCCCCATCTGGTAACGGATCTTACCTGCCGCGGTCTCCGCTGACTGGCCAAGCCCCGCATCGAGCGCGCGCATCCAGTCCACCAGCGGCGTCAACGCTGCCTCCAGCGCCGTGCCCGCCACATCCAGCTTCCGTTTCTCTTCGACGGGCATGGCCCGCTCGGCCAGCCGAGAAGCCAGCGACAACGCCGTCTCCGCAAAAACCTGTTCCAGTGTCAACCCATGCTGGCTGAGCAGTGCGCCAATGGCAGGCTCCACCAGCGTGGCTGAAAAGCGCGGCAGCGCCGGAGTCACCCGGCCCAGAATTCGCTCGTAGAGCACGGCCGATTGTGCAAAGTAAGCAATCTCCGCCGGTCCTCCGACGATGGCTGAAGCCGAGAGCAGGAAATCCTGAAAGACTGGCCGCAAAAGCGCCGAAGGCGAAATGCGCTCCGGCTCAGCTTCGAGGATGGCTATCAACTCCGCGGTCGAATAGCTCTGCCGCCCTGCCTGCCAGAGACCATCCGGTTCGGCTGTGCTCGGCGCGGTACGCTTCAGGGCTACGCGCTCGCCGCTCGCCTCGTCAATGAGAAACAGCAAACTCGACTGCGGCCCCACCGTCACCTGTGCGTGATAGCCTGCCTCTTCTAACTCCCGGTCGCGCTCAACCAACGCCCCGTGCAACTCATCGGCGCGTTCCAGCGCTGCGCGCAACACCGGCGCTCCCATGTGGTGTGCCTCGCGCCCGCTTGCGTCCAGCACCAGCAGCCCCTGTGCGGCAAAAGCCCTGGAATAAAAATCCGCGAAGGCCTGGGTCAGTGTGCGCCCCGGCCGATAGGCCGCAGCCAGCGTCTCCATCGCATCTGAAGCCCCAAGCAACTCCCGCGCCTCATCGACCAGCGGATTGATCGACTCGTCCAGCACAATGCCGCCCACCGGCCGCGCGGTGCCGGGATTGCCCGCCCAGGTCAGCGTGCGCAACTCGCGACGCGCGGGAAAAGCAACGTTGTTGATCTCGGCAAAATCGTGGTCTTCCGTGGCCAGCCAGAAGATGGCAACGTGGGGTCGGCCGGCAGCCGTGGCCTCACGGGCGCGAGCCAGTGCGCTAGCCGCCTTGAATGGTGTGAACAACGGCCCGCCCAGCAAACCCACCTGCTGGCCGGTCACCACCGTTCCGGCTCCGTTGCGCAATGCTTCAAGGGCCGCAGCGGCTGCCTGCGAAGGCGAAGCGTTCTGCTCGGCCAGCAGACTAACAAGTTCCGGCCAGTGCGATGGCCGACCAGAAGAAAGATGCCCGCCCTCCCGCCAGCTTTCGCCCCAGGGCGCGCTCGGGAAAAACGCCTGCGCCGCCGTCACGCCGGAGCAGTAGTCCAGAAACAGCCGGTGCTGTCCTGGCACGAAAGTGATGGGATGGCGCTCTGCGGTCAACAACTCGTTCTCATGGCGTCTGGAATCTCAGGGCGAACCCAATGTAGGCGCGCGAAAATGGGATATTACTTCTCTCTAGGATGCCACGCCGGGCCGATTTGATGCATGAGTATGGCTCGCCTGTAACATTCTTGCCGTTGAAGTGTGTATATTCTTTATTTGATTGCGCAAGTTGTTTGATTGCGCAGCAGCCGCGCCTCAAGGAGAGTGAAGAGATGCCCAAGAAAAAGAAAGCCATGAAAGCCGCCGCGCCCAGGAAAGCAAAGGCTGCCAAATCCAAAGTGAAAAAGACCACAAAGCCCAAGGCAAAGAAGGCGCCAAAAGCCCTCAAGCCAAAGGTGAAGAAGGCGCTGAAAGCGGCAAAGGCTCTCAAACCCAAGGCGCTCAAAGCGCTCAAAGCGGCAAAAGTCTTGAAGCCCAGAATGAAGAAAGCGCTCAAGGCCGCGAAGGCTCTGAAGCCCAGCACGGAAAAGGCCGCAAAGGTCAAGACTAAGAAGTCCGCAAAGGCCAAAACGAAGAAGGCTCCAAGGGCTTTCACTCCCGCTGTCGAAGAAACGGCTGAACTACTCAGCTCCGAGATAGTTTTCGACGGGCCGCTCTTTCATATCGTGCGCGACCGGCTCGTCGAGCCGGGTGGCAAGCTTACCACGCGCGATGTCGTTCGTCACAACGGCAGCGCGGTCATTCTGGCCATCGACAACACAAAAAGCAAACGCGACCCATGGATCGTCGTTGAGCGCCAGTATCGCCATGCCGCCGGACGCTTCCTCTGGGAACTGCCGGCTGGCAAACTCGAGCCGGGCGAAGATCCCCTGCTTGGCGCCCAACGCGAACTGGCCGAGGAGACCGGGTACCGCGCAAAGAAGTGGAAGCCGCTGGTCGAGTACTACGCCAGCCCCGGCTTTGTGAGCGAGTCGATGAAGGTCTTTGTGGCCGAAGGCCTCACAGCCGGCGACACCAACATGGACGAGGACGAACAGATTGCTTTTCGCCTGGTCAAACTCTCTGAAATCCTCAAGATGATTGAGGATGGAGCGATTCTCGACGGCAAGACCCTGTCCGCGGTCCTCTTGTATGCGCGCAAATTTGCCGGAAAGCGCGGCAAGTAAAGCCATCGCTTCGACTTATCCGAACATTCATCTCCAGCCAGGGCCGTTTCCGCAACGGCCCTGGCTTATTTTGTTAACTCTGAGTAGATTTTTCTGAACCTTTTTGGAGCAATTCGAGTCATAATGCTTACGGGCGGGCATTCCCCAAGGCTTTTGCTCGCCCTACTTCACAGGCTGTTAGGAAGGTAGGAATTACCTGTGGCTCAGTACAAAGGGAAGGTCAAGTGGTTCAACAACGCTAAAGGCTATGGGTTCATCGGTCGTGATGATGGACCGGATGTGTTCGTTCACTACTCATCGATTCAGTTGGACGGATACAAAACGCTGAAAGAGGGCGATGACGTCGAGTTCGACATCGTCCAGGGCCAGAAGGGCGCGCAGGCGGATGCGGTTATCCGATTGCGAGTTGCGGCTGCCCACTCAGATAGCGCGGCCTGAGGACGAAGTGGAACGGGCGCAAGCGTAAGACTGCTGCCAAGCGGTGCGCTGTTTTTGCGTCTGTTATTTATCCTCTTGTCACAGTATGCAAAGTTCGCCCCGTCCGCCTTCCAGCGGCAACGGCGGGGTTGTGGATTCCAGAGAAATTTTGGTTCTTCACGCACGAATTCATAGCCCGCCTCGCGTCCGAAGGAATAAGATAAGGGCGCTATGAGCTTACTCCATCAGGATTCAGCAGAAGAGATTGACGATGCCGCCCGCGGTGAGTCATATACCAGAGGGACCAGTCATGTGGTCGTGGCCGGCATCGTTGCCACTTTGGTGGTCGCCATCGTCGTCACCGTTCTAGTGGTGACCGGCGAAAAACCGCCTGTGGCCAGCGGAGAGATTGTCCAGGTGTGGGCTCATCCGAGCCGCGTAGAGACATCGGGGTTCGACGCCAACGGCGAGGCCATGGCCAAGGAGAGTTACTCGCAAGTGCTCCTCTTTGCTCACGTGAAAGTGCGCAACCAGAGCAAGTTTCCGATATTTCTTGAGGACGTGCTGGCCAATGTACAGCTGCCGGACGGCGGGCTTTCCGTCTCCCAGGGGGACGTGGCGCAATACCAGCAGGCTATGCTCGCCTATCCTGAGCTGTCCGCGGCGCGCGGCAACCCACTCTCACCGCGCACCATGCTCTCACCCGGCCAAGGCCTCGACGGCATCGTCTTCTGGGTTTTCCGTGCAAACAAACAGCAATGGGACGCGCGCACTGACTGGAAGCCGGACTCAAGCCGCCGCGACCCAGGGTCGAGGTTCGGCCTGAATTTCACTTTCTCATTCCAGTATCAGCCCAGTGTCGTGCTTGCGCCCCACACCCCAGTTATTGAGCAGTAGTAGGCGGGGCCGGCGCGTTCTTGGGCGCTGAAAGATAGCCGCTGATCGACTGATTCTTTCCTCCCACTGAATTCACCACGATCTCGAAGAGCATCGGATCCTTGCCGCTATAGAACTGCAATGGCTCGTTCAGGCTCCGGTCTCTCTTCTCATATTGCTTGTCGTCTGAGTCCACCACCAGCGTAAAGCGGTTCTTTTTCGAGTCGGCCTTCCGCAGCTCCAGGCTGATCGTGCCCACAGGTTTCTTCTGGCCCTTGGTCAAAGTGAACTCGTAGTAGGCCCGGTCGCCCTTGTGCTTCAGCACTTCCAGCTCGTCGTGATTGCGGGCAATTAAGCTGGTGTGGTCGCTCAAATCCCCCTTCATCGAGGTCAGTTGGCTGATGGCCGTGGCCAGATCGGTCTGCGTTTTGCCCAGATCGGTCCGCACCCCACCCACGTCCGTCTTCACGCCCGATACATCGGTGGCAAGTCCGGATACGGCCTGCGCCGTCTGCTTCTGGGCGCTCGCCAGGCGCCGGGCATCGGCTTCCTGGGCGTCCTCGCGCCGGATGAGTTCCTGTGCGCGGGCGTCCAACTGCTTTTGCGTTAATCCCAGCGAGTTGCCCAGCTCCTCAGTCGCCACTCTCAGGCGGGCGTCGGTTTCTCTCAGGTCAGAGGCCAGCTTCTTGTTCTGCTCCTTGGATTCGGTCAGCGCGGTTTCCTGCACGCCCAGGCGGCTGCCCAGCGTGTAGCACCATATCAGGCCGCCAACTGCGGCCAACAAGGCCACGGCAAGGGTTGCCAACAATGCGCCCGAGTAACTCCGGGGGGTTTCCTCAACTTCGCTCATGGTTCTGCCTTTCCTTTGCGGCCCGTCTTGCGGGCTGCTTGTCTCTGTAAGGCGCCCTTCGGTTTGGTCAGACGCCGCTGAAAATGGGATATTGCTCCCTGGTTCCCGCTCCTCGGCGGGGATTCCACCCGAATGTGGAATTGCGTAGCTTCCGCGTCAGACACCGTCCGGGCGCAGTCTACAGAATATAGAAATATTCCCGCTTGTGCACGGAATGCTGTGCTCCTTTGCTCCATGCGCGCCGGATTATGACACTTTGAAACCGTTTTTGCGCCCCTTTTACCCTCATTCCGTGACAACCG
>JBEKSE010000022.1:0-78928 GCA_049517315.1 Occallatibacter sp.
GAGCCGCAACCGAAAACAGCAAACTCGCCCCGGCGCGCCACCAAAAAAACAACCGCCTGCCGGAAAACCTTAACCGGAACACCCCACTCAGTCGGAACCGCGGGCGTTCTCACGCAGACACTGAAGCCCTGGCCTACCAGTCGTGCCCTTTCAAAGCCTCGACTGAAACCGGGATTCCCCATATACGTGTGCCCCAGGTCTCGATGGAAGAGCTGGGGCACATAGTTCTCTTTGTGTTAAACCGGGATTCCCCGGTTTAGATTACGAGTGGAACTCCACTCCCTGCGCAAGGTGAATTTCACCGCCCCAATTGATGGTGCTGGTCTGACGCCGCATGTATGCTTTCCAGGAATCGGAGCCTGACTCACGGCCGCCGCCGGTCTCCTTTTCGCCGCCGAATGCGCCGCCGATTTCCGCGCCTGAGGTGCCCACATTCACATTCGCGAGGCCGCAGTCGGAGCCCTTGAAGCTGAGAAACTTTTCCGCCTCGGCCATGCTGTCAGTGAATATGCCGGACGACAGGCCCTGGGGAACCGCATTGTGCAATGCAATCGCCTCGTCGATGTTCCGGTATTTCATCACGTAAAGGATGGGAGCAAAGGTTTCTGTTTGCACAATCTCGGCGTCATTGCTGATTTCGACAATGGTGGGAAGAACGAAGGTGCGCCTGCCAAACGGCGGTGGATCGAGGACCTTGCCACCGTAAAGCACCTTCCCACCCTGCTGATGGGCAGCAACCAGTGCATTCTCGTAGTCCGACACAGCGGCTTCATCAATCAGCGGCCCCATCAGGGTTTCAGGGCTGAGCGGATCACCGATTTTGACTTTCGAGTAATTGCCAATCATCTTTTGAACGAATGTGTCGTAGACGGTCTCATGAATAATCAGCCTGCGCGTGGAGGTGCAGCGTTGCCCGGCAGTGCCGACAGCGCCGAAGAAGGACGACGCAAGCGCTCCTGTCAGGTCGGCCTTTTCTGAAATGATGAGGGCATTGTTGCCCCCAAGCTCGAGAATTGTGCGGCCCAGGCGAGCGCCGACAACCTGAGCGATGCGCTTGCCCATCCGGCCCGATCCAGTGGCGCTGATGAGGGGGAGGCGATTGTCGGCCAAAATGCGTTCGCCGACGGTTGCGCCGCGCCCGACGACTACACAGGAAACTCCAAACGGAAGATTGTTGGCCTGAAGCACTTCGCGGATGATGTTCTGGCAGGCGATGGCGCAGAGCGGCGTTTTGCTGGAAGGCTTCCAAACCACCGGGTCGCCGCAGACAAAAGCCAGCGCGCTGTTCCACGACCAGACGGCAATCGGGAAGTTGAAGGCGGTGATGACACCGATGGGCCCGAGCGGGTGCCACTGCTCCATCATGCGGTGCATCGGCCTCTCGCTCTGAAGTGTGGGGCCGGAAAGCGTGCGGCTGAGACCGACTGCATAGTCGCAGACGTCGATCATCTCCTGGACTTCCCCGAGGCCTTCAGTGAGGATTTTGCCCATTTCCAGTGAGACGAGCCGCCCCAGCGCATCCTTCTTCTCGCGCAGCGCAACCCCAAGCTGGCGTACGATTTCGCCTCTTTTGGGCGCAGGCAGGGCGCGCCAGAACTCGAAGGCTTTCGTCGCCTGAGCGACAACTTTGTTGTAGTCAGCCTCGCTTGCCTGTTCAACCCTGGCCAGCAATTCCCCGGTTGCCGGGTTGCGGGATTCAATGCAGTCACCGCTGCCCGCAAACCACTGGTCCCCATAACTCGCGCCCGCGAGGGTTTCCCGCAATCCTAACGCGTTGAAAATCCTGTCTTTTTCTCCCATGTCAATAGCCTTTCAATAGCCAGAACCCGCGGTTTCCGCCTCTGTTGGTAACTCAGGGCAAGCAAGACAGCCAAGCGAAGAGCGGGTTTGGCAGACAACTGAGTTTACCTCATGGGGTTGGAGCCGGGATGCTGTTTTGCGCAACAGTTCGCATCTCCGGTGCGGCATTAGGCCGCTGACGGTACAATAGGCTTTGAGGTTGAACCAATCTTCAATGTCCCTGAATAGTTATCCCTCGCGCACCACGCGGTCGCACAGTCTTCGCTCGCTGTTCAGCATGTTTTCCAGTGACCTGGCTATCGATTTGGGCACCGCGAATACGCTGGTCTTCGCGGCCGGCAAAGGCATCGTTGTCAACGAGCCTTCCATTGTGGCCATCAACAAGAACACCGGCGAGGTGGAAGCGGTGGGCAAGGAAGCCAAGGATATGCTGGGCCGCACGCCGGGCAATATCGTGGCTATCAAGCCAATGAAGGACGGCGTCATTGCTGACTTCAAGGTCACCGAGAAGATGCTGAACTACTTCATCCAGAAGGCGCACAACCGCAAAATGCTGGTGCATCCGCGCATCGTTATCGGCGTGCCTTCAGAGATTACCCAGGTGGAGAAGCGGGCGGTGGAGGACTCGGCCTATCGCGCCAAGGCCAGCGAAGTGTATCTCGTGGAGCAGGCCATGGTGGCGGCCATCGGCGCTGGGTTGCCGATTACCGAGCCGAGCGGCAACATGGTGGTGGACATTGGCGGCGGGACAACGGACATTGCCGTGATCTCACTGTCCGGTATCGTCTATTCGCGCTCTGTGCGCATGGCTGGAAACCAGATGGACGAGGCGATCACAAATTACTTGAAGCGCAAGTACAACCTGCTTATCGGCGAGCGGACGGCTGAATACGTGAAGATGGAAATCGGCTCGGCGTTCCCGCTGGACAAGCCGCTGACCATGGAGATCAAAGGCCGCAACCTGATTGAGGGTGTGCCCAAGACCATCACCATCGACGACAGCGAGATTCGCGAGGCGCTGGGCGAGTGCATCGCGGTAATCATGAACGCCATCCGCGTGGCGCTGGAGCGCACTCCGCCCGAGCTTTCAGCCGATATCAGCGACCGGGGGATTGTGCTGACCGGCGGAGGCGCGCTGCTGAAGAGCCTGGACAAGCGGATTCGCGAGGAAACCGGACTGCCGGTCTCGGTGGCTGACGATCCGCTCGCCTCAGTGGTGCTGGGCACAGGAAAGATGCTCTCCGATTTCAAACTGCTGCGCAAGATCAAGATCGACTAACCACCTGCGGTGGGGCAGACGCTCGCGATTCGCTCGCAGAAGTTTTGTAGTTTCCCACGTCAGGGAATTGGACCTGGGGCACCCGCAGTTTGACGTAAACCAGAAGTTTCACGTATCTGAGGTATTTCCTCCAGGCCGAGCTCCCGCCATGGAATCGTTTGTTGTCCGCTATCGAAATCTCCTCGTGCTGCTGGCTATCCTGTTGGCGCAGATTATAGGGCTGGCCATGCAGGTGCGCCGCGCCGACAGCGGACGCAACTCGCTGGACCCTCAGGACGCGGCCGGAGTACGACTGCTGCGGCTGTGGGCAAACATGGTGGTGACACCCCCGGAAAAGACCTTCCATGCCTCCAGACTTGGCACAGTGAGCTTGTGGCAAAACTATATTGACCTGCGCCACATTCGTGAGCAGAACCAGGATTTGCAGAAGACCATCGACCGGCTTCGCCTGGAACAGGCATCCCTGCTGGAAGACGCCAAGCAGGGCGAGCGACTGCAGGCGCTGGTGGGCTTCCAGCAAAAATACATTTACAAGACGGTGGCCGCGCAGGCCATAGGAACAAGCGGCAGCGATTCCTCGCGGGTTTTCTACATCGACAAGGGCTCCGACTACAAGCTGGAGCGCGACATGGCCGTGATTACCCCGGACGGAATCGTGGGCAAGGTGCGCGATGTCTTTCCACATACCGCGCAGGTGCTGGCCATCAACGACCAGACGAGCGGCGCGGGCGTGATTCTGGAGACGACGCGGATTCGCGGGATTCTGCGCGGCAACGCCAGCGGCCGGCCGCAGATTGTGGGCATTCTGAAGGACGACCGAATCCAGCCGGGAGAGAAGGTATTGACCGCCGGGGGCGACCTGGTTTTCCCACGCGGGCTGCCGGTAGGGGTGGTGGAAAAGGTTGTGACGGACCCCGACCGCGACGCGTTTATCGAGGTGATTGTAAAGCCTGCCGCTCATCTGGACCGGCTGGACGAAGTGCTGGTGATTACCTCGACCGAGCCCCGTTTTTCGCCTGAGCAGCAGCAGGACTTGGCGACGAGCGAGATGCTGCAAGGCGCACAGGCTGCGGCGATTGCCGAGGCAAACAGGGAACAGAAAAAGGCCTCTGAGGTGATGGCGGAACGGCTGCCGGGGTTGACCGATCCAAATGCGCCCGCGCAGACCCCGGCTGCAGGGACGGCGACAGGCAAGCCTGGAGAAGGCGCAACTCCATCGGCAACAACGCCACCGCCGGTTCCCAAGCTGCTTCACCCACAACATTCTGACCGCTTTACTCCGGCCGCAATGTCTCCGCAGGGCGGGGAGACCGCCGCGCCCGCAGGCCAGGAAAAGAAGCCTGCCGCTAAGCCAGAAGCGAAATCCGGCCCGAAGGCCAATACACCGCCGGCCCACGCAGAAGGGAAGACCCAGCCATGAGCTTGCTAGGCGCGGACTATCGCCGCGACATGGGAGTGCGCAGCTATCCGTTTCTGGTGTATGCGCTGACGCCGCTGGCGGCGCTGGTACTTCAGGCCTGGCTGCCACGGCTGGTGAGGGGCTCGTGGTTCGATTTGCCTCTGGTAATAACGGTCTATTTCGCGCTGGGCCGGCGTAATCCCATTCAGGGATCGCTGATGGGCGCAGGGCTGGGTCTTTTTGAGGATGCGCTCACTCACCATGCCATCGGTGTGAACGGCATTGCCAAGACCGTGGCCGGGTTTCTGGCGGGATCTGTGGGTGTGCACATCGACGTGGAGAACCACACCATCCGCATGATGGTTACTTTTCTGCTGTCGCTGCTATCGAGCGTGATTTACCTTTCGATTTATCGCGGCTTGCTGGGGCTGAGCCTGGAGTGGAGTTGGCTGGCCGAGCTGATGAAGGCGGTGGCGAACTCGCTGATTGCAATGGTGCTGTTTCCACTGCTGGACCGAACGCGAGTGAGGGACTAGGGACTAGGGACAAGGGATAAGGGATCAGGGGTCAGTAAGTTGGTTTTGAGTGAAGAGTGTGGGCTTCAACCAGCGGGGGAGTGGGTGTATTCGGGAATTCACTTCCTCAACCGGTGAATCCAAACGTCCAACTGAATGTAGGACGATGGTGCTGAAGCACGTTCCCTCCAAATCAATAGCGATATCGGCTGTATTCCAGAGGTTGAGAAGATGTATTCCAGCGGGAACACACGCGGCGAAAAGCTTTCCACTCTGAAGTTGACGGTGGTGCAGTACGGCATTTTGTTAATGATGCTGACGCTGGTGGCCGGACTGTGGCGGCTGCAGGTGCTGGGAGCGGAGAACTTCCGCCAGCTAGCCGAGCAGAACCGCATTCGCAAGGTTCCAGTGATGGCCGGCCGAGGCAAGCTCTTTGACCGTGAAAATCGTCTGATTGTGGACAACTACCCGTCTGTTTCCTGTTTCTTGGTGCGCGAGCAGAATCACAAAGTTGACGACGACCTGCCGCTGATTGCGCACGGGCTGAACCTTGACCTGGAGCAGTTGAGAGCTACACTGCGCCGCTACCGGAGCGCGCCGGGCTACCAGCCCATCCCCATCAAAACGGACATCAGCGCCGACGAACAAGCATTCATCGAGGCTCATCGCAACGAGTTGCCTGAGTTGGAAACTATCGACGAGGAGCGGCGGCTCTACCCGCGCGATGGCTTTGCCGCGCATCTTATAGGGTATGTGGGCGAGGTGAGCGAAGAGGATCTGAACCAATCGCGGTATGCGGCCTACGAACCGGGCGATGTGGTGGGGAAGGCGGGCGTAGAGGAGACGTACGACGAAGTGCTTCGTGGGCAGGACGGATCTCGAGATGTGATTGTGGACAGCCATGGCCGCGAGGTGGGCTACCTGAGAACGCAGCACGCCATACCCGGCCAGGATCTGAAGCTGACTATTGATATCGACCTGCAGCGCACAGCTGAGGTGGCACTGGGCGACGCCAACGGCGCTGTAGTGGCCATGGACGCGCGCAACGGCGAGATACTCGCCCTGGTCTCCCACCCGAGTTACGACCCCAACGCCTTTGCGGTGCGCATCAACCGCACGGATTGGAACGAGCTAATCACCAATCCGAACCATCCGCTGATGAACAAGGCGATACAGGACCAGCTCGCGCCGGGGTCGACGTTCAAGATCATCATGTCCGCGGCAGGCCTGCAGGAAGGCGTGGCCCAGGATATGCACGTGAATTGCGTGGGCGGCGGGACGTTTTATGGACGCTTTTTCCATTGCGACAGGCACCATGGCGTGCTGAATATCAGCCAGGCCATTCCGCTTTCCTGTGACACGTTTTTTTACACGCTGGCTCAAAGGCTGGGCATTGACACCATCGCCAAGTACGCCACCGCATTCGGTTTGGGACAGAAGACCGGCGTCGACCTGCCCAACGAGATGGCCGGCGTCATGCCCTCCACGCAATGGGAAATGAAGAATTTCCATCAGAGGTATTACCCCGGCAATACGATTTCCGTTGGCATTGGCCAGGGTGAAACGCAGGTTACGCCCCTGCAACTGGCGCGGGCACTGGGCGGTATCGCGTCGGACGGTCATTTTGTGCGGCCCCATGTGGTGGACCCAATCGCGAACAAACTCCCTGCAGAGTTCCAGCAGGCGATCAAGGACAGCTTTCCTGGTTCGGGAGATAGTGATTTTCCTCTCAACCCCGACACATGGGCCATCATTACGGACGGAATGGCAGCTGCCACCACCACCGGTACCGCTGGGGCCGCGCATATCGAGGGCGTAGACTTCGCAGGCAAGACCGGTACAGCTCAAGTTGTGGGCGGCGGCGATACACACACCAAAGGCGGGGCCAAGACTCCGAACTCCTGGTTTGTGGGTATGGTTCCGCGCCGCAATCCTGAAATTGTGATTTGTGTGCTTCAGGAGCATGGCGACTGGGGCGCAAACTCCGCCCACATCGCGCAGGCAATGGTCGTCGAATATGTGAACAAGAAGCGCAGTGCGGACCACAATGTACTCGACGAGGCCAGCCTGAGCAAACCGGTTGAAGTGGGAGCCGTTTGGACCACGCAAGCGCCCCCAGGACGCAAGCGCTCTGGCGCCCCCGAGCAGGCTTCTGTTCTCCACGCTGGACATTTCATGGTCAGCCCAGGGCCAATGCCCGGACCCAACGCTGTGGCGAGCACTCAACATTCTTTGCCGGCCTGGCTGCTCGCTTTACCGCTGCGGATCAAACAGGAGCTGCCCTGATGCGGCGTTTTCTGTCTTTCCGCGATTTTGACTGGGCGCTGCTGAGCATGGTGCTTACGCTGTGCACGGTCTCCGTGCTCGAAATCTACTCGGCCACACTGCACACCAAATACACTGGCGACCACACCAAGCAGCTTTTTTTTATTATCGGCGGCCTCGCGGCCATGTTCCTCTTCGCCAAGATCGACTATCACCGGCTGCTGGACTGGGTTCCGTGGGCATACGTCGTCTTTTTGCTCTCGCTGGTCGCAGTCAAGCTGGTGGGGCATAAGGTACTTGGCGCAAAGCGCTGGATCAGTATAGGACCCGTTCATTTTCAACCTTCCGAGTGGGTCAAGCTGGTTCTGATTCTGCTTATGGCCCGATACTTCGCCAATCTGGGCGGACGGTCGCTCACGTGGCGGGATATCTTCAAGGCTTTCTTCCTTGTGGGCGTTCCGATGCTCATGGTGCTGCTTCAGCCCGACCTGGGAACCGCACTCACCTTTATGCCGATCCTCGTGGCCGGGCTCTTTCTGGGCGGCATCAACCTTCGCCAGGCGCTGATTCTGGTGACCTGTGGAGTTGTGCTGATCGCCGGGGCATGGAGCAGCGGCAAGGTTCTCAAGCCTTACCAGAAGGCTCGCCTGACCAGCTTCATCAATCCTGATAACGACCCGAAAGGCGCCGGCTACCAACTCCGGCAATCGCTAATCGCTGTGGGCTCCGGGGGGGTGTGGGGTAAGGGCGCGGCCAAGGGGACCCAGACTCAGGGCGACTTTTTGCCAATCCCACATGCGGACTTCATATTTGCCGCTTTTGGCGAAGAACACGGATTCGTCGGCGCGCTTTTCGTGCTGCTGCTATACTTTTTCATATTGATGCGTTTGATTCAGAACGCACAAACAGCCGCAGACCTGTCCGGCTCCCTGATTATCATGGGGGTGGTGGCTGTGTTGGCCTTCCAGATAGCGGTCAACATGGGCATGGTCATCGGGTTTATGCCCGTCACCGGAATCCCTTTACCGTTAATGAGTTACGGCGGATCTTCGGTGTTGTTTACGTTCCTGGCGCTGGGCGTGGTGATGAATGTCCGCATGCGCCGGTTCGTCAACTGAACGGATTTGCAGTTTCACCTCTTGTGTCCCCCCGGAAAAGTCCGGCCCACAAGAAAAGGGTTTTTGAAGATTTATTGCCGGCCAGGTCCGATTGGATCGCGAGCCCGGCAGGACAAGGGTTCATGAGCACGCAGAGACGGGAAAACCGGTCCACCCCAGCGACGAATATCTGTCGCTGGGGGCTCCGGTGCCGTTGGCGGCGTACAAGTTGCACGGGACGCACGGAAGAATCAGGGAAAACAGTTCCCGCTCTAATCGCGCGAAAGGCCTGTGCAGACGCCAGCGGTGGAACGGCCCCGCCGGGTTTCTCGGAGCGGTTGGCCACAAAATCTCTGCAAATGGGTTGCCGTAGCGTACAGCTTGTTCAGTTTGTACAGCTTGTTCGGCTTGTTCGGTTTGTTCTGTTAAACCTTCGCCAAGGATCGCCGCCCTTCGGGGCCGAACCGGGCGAAGAAACCGGCACACGAGCGATTTACGGGTCATCCCTTCCGCACATCCCCTCCCCTTCCGGCGTTGCGCGTCTCCATTCAACCTTGCCGCGAGTCCCGGCAGGCTGACACCGCTGGGCGGAAAGGTACGATGGCTAAGGAAATTTGTATCTCCAGCACGCCGCACGAGACGCGGCTTGCAATTCTTGAAGACGATCAACTCGCGGAAATTTACTACGAACGCGAAAACGAATACACCCTCGCGGGATCCATTTATAACGGCCGTGTTACGCGCGTTTTGCCCGGCATGCAGTCCGCTTTTGTGGACGTTGGCCTGGAGCGCGATGCCTTCCTCTATGTGACCGACTTCATGGAGCTGGAAGACTCGGAAGAGACCGACGAACTGGAAAAGGCAGCATCGACGGGCGCGAACCAGCCGCCTCGCGAAGTTCGGCACACCGCCGGCAGGGAGCCTGCACAGGATCGGGGCGGTCGCCCAGGCCCAAAGCCTGAGCAGAAGCAGGAGCCACGCCAGGAGCGCCCAGCAAGGGATCGGCAGTTGACGGTTGAGGCGTTGCCAGAGACTGAAACGGCTCCATTGCCCTCCTCAGGTTCAGTGTCCATCTCAGAACAAGACGAAGCGGGCGAAGAAGGCTCAGGCGCACCCGGCGCCAAGCGCTGGCGCGGACGCAGACGCCGCCGCGGCGGCCGTGGCGGCGGAGAGGCGACTGCCGGCCAGCCGGAGAGCGGTAAGGCTCCAGCGGCTTACGTGGAGGAGATCACAGAGACTGAACCGGAAGTTGCGCCACAGATTCACGCCACCGGCGACAGGTCGTCGCAAACGAAATCGGGAACTTCGGCGCCTGCGCCCGCATCTCGCGGCGACCGCGGTCCGTCTTCCGCGCCAGCTCCGATTGTCCTTCCCGGCGAGTCGCTGTCGAAGTACGGCGGCGCTCCGGGAGAAAGCGCCCAGGCTGCGGATACGCCCAAAACTGCTGCGCCGGCCCGACCAGAGAGCAGCTTCAAGCCGGCCACGCTGATCGTCGCGCCCATTCGGTGGGACGGAAGCGGATTGTTGCCCGGTGAATCGCTCTCCAAACACCGCAATCTTCAAGACGAGGAATATCGGCCTGCTGGGCAAGCGGAGACCGAGGTTCGGGACGCCCAAGCCGATGCGCCGGAAGCCGCGAGTTTTGCCCCGGATGTTGTCGAGGAGCAGGAATTCTTTGAAGAGGTCACAGAGTCTGGCCCGGAGACTGCTTCGCTGCCACTGGCTGTCTCAGTTGAGGAGATGCCGGCTACTGCCGCTGCGGAAGATTACGTGGTGGAAGAGGAACCCGTCGAGGAAGAAGAACTCGTCGAAGAGGATGAGTACGAGGAGACGATCGAAACTGCATTTGATGCGGACGATCCAGAGTTAGGCGAGTCAAAGCCGGCCGTCGAGACCTGGGAGACAGAAAGCGAGACTTCCGAGCCTGATGCGTCTGCTTCGCATAACGTGGACCCGTTGCCGCCAACCGGATTTCGGCTCTTTGGTTTGGGCAGCAAGAAGAAGGTCGAGGATAAAGCTGCCAAGCCTGCGGCAAAGTCCGCCGCGGTTTCGTCTTATGCTCCCGGCAGCGGTCTCATTGAAGAGGAGACCATTGAGGAAGAGGAGTTTGACGCTCCTCGCCATGCTCACCGCGCCAAGGGCGGCGACCACGAGTCGGACGACTTTGAAGAAGAGACGCTGCCCAATCAACTTCGCACCGGTGACCTGGGTGAGATGCTGCAGGAGGCTCACCTCGACCACCGCATTCAAATGAACTTCGACGAGAAGAATGGCGACGAAGAGAGCTTTGACGATGAGGAAGAGGAAGAGCCTGCGGCAGGAGGCAAGCCAGCCGCCGGATCCCCAACCCAGCAGCGCCCCGATCGCAATGCGCGCGGACGCCGTGGCCGCGGAGGCATGGCAACGCCGGGCGGACAAACTGGACAGACTGGACAAGGCGGCAGAGGCCGCGGAATGTCGCGCCGTTCGATGCAAACCTCCGACCTGCCGATCATCAGCGATTTGCTGAAATCGGGCCAGGAGATTCTGGTTCAGATTGCCAAAGAGCCTATCGCCAAAAAGGGCGCGCGCATCACATCGCACATCGCCCTGCCGGGCCGCTTTCTAGTCTTCATGCCCACTGTCTCGCACATCGGCGTGAGCCGCAAGATTGCGTCTGACGAAGAGAGGCAGCGCCTGAAGCGGATTCTGGTGCACGAGCGCGGCGAGGCCTCCGGCGGATTCATCGTAAGGACCGCGGCCGAGGGCGCGTCGGAAGAGGAGTTGCGGACCGACCTGCGCATGCTGCTGAATTTGTGGGCCGAGATCAAGAAGCGTTCTGACGAATCCAAGTCCCCGGCCCTGATCTATCACGATCTTGGGCTGATTGAGCGCATCTTGAGAGACCAGATAAGTTCGAATTTCTCGAGCATCTGGGTTGATTCCGAAGCTGACTACGAGCGTATTGTGCGCTTCCTGAATCGCTTCTCTCCGTCGCTTGTGCGGCGCGTCAAGCTCTACACCAAGGAGACTCCTCTCTTTGAGCACTTCGGCATTCAGGAGGAAATCACCAAGGCTCTCAACTCCAAAGTCTGGCTCAAGAGCGGCGGCTCGATTGTTATCAACCAGACCGAGGCGCTGGTGGCCATCGACATCAATACAGGGAAATATGTCGGTAAGTCGGCGCGGCTTGAGGACACCATCGTGAAGACCAACCTCGATGCCGTGCCGGAGATCGTGCGCCAGATTCGTCTGCGCGACCTGGGCGGCATTATCGTGATTGATTTTATCGACATGGACGACCGCAAGAATCGCTACAAGGTGATGGCCGCCCTGGAAGAAGCGCTCAAGAGCGACCGCGCCCCGACCAAGGTTCTGCAGTTCAATGACTTTGGTTTGGTCGCCATCACACGCAAGCGCGTCAAGCAATCTCTGGAGCGGACGCTTTCAGTTCCCTGCCCCACATGCCAGGCCACCGGCATGGTCAAGAGCCCGACGACGGTCTGCAACGAGATTTACACCGAGCTGCGCAAGATGAAGAAGCACTTCGAGAGCGCCGATGTTCTGTTGCGCGTTAACCCGGAGACGGTGAAGGTGCTCAAGGCCAACAGCGGAAGCTGGCTCACCGAGTTTGAAGAGCTGACCGGCAGGAACATTCTCATCAAGAGCGATGCCACGCTGCATCCCGAGCAGTTCGACATTCAGGGGTGAGCGCCAAAAACGGCTGCAAACACCGAAGGCCGGAGCTATGCTCCGGCCTTCGGTGTTTATCTGTAGATCTCATGCGATCAGCCGGACACTCCTACAGAATCCCCAGCACCCTGAGCCGTACCAACCCGCCGGCCAGCACGCCGATGGGCGAGACTGCCACCAGCGCCAGCGCGAACCAGACGGCCTGCTTGCCGCGCGATTGCAAGACGCTCAACGCGGAGAGCGCAAGCAGCACCAGCGCGAGCGCCAGGACGTGAATCAGTGGATTGGCCGCAGCGACCCATGCGGCTACGTAGCCGCCCGCCGCCGCAGAGAGAAACGCGGAGCCGAGATTGACGATGGCGTAACCGGAACCCCGCGGCTGGGGGTGCAAATCACCCGTCGGAAGCCCAGGCTGCGGCTTGCTCTCCGCTTCAGCCCAACTCGGGACCAGGCGTGTGATGAGCGCCGACAGCGCAGTCACGAGCGCCAGAGTGACGGCGAAGCCGGAAACGAGCGCGAGAAATGCGTGCAGAATCACCACGGCAGTTTATTCCCTTCAGGCTGCGCGCCAACCTCGCCCCGTTCGATGCGCTCCAGAAAGGCGCGCGCCAGCTTTCGTTCGCCGGGGTCGCTCTCGCCGTGCATCGAGCAAAGGTCAAGAAACTCGTCGCACAGCGCATTCCGCTCTTCCTGCTGCGCCAGAATCCCCTGCAGTGCAACGCCAAGTTCACGCAGCCGGGCAGCTTCCGGCCATGCACTGGCTTCGCCCTCATCGCCCAGGAGCGCGACGTCCCCAAACAGCCCCTTGCGGCCACGGGCGCACTCGTCGAGGCAGGCCATCAACTGTTCACAGAAGGCTTGTTCGAGCATCTTCAACTGGCCGGGTTCCATCTCGTCGCGCGGGTCCATAGATCTTTCAATTCTATTGTTGAAGCGGCAATGGAGGTATGCAACCAGCCTCATGGACTCGGTGCCGGCTGTCAAGTGGGGCGGCAGCCGAGCCGCGCAGGTTCAAGGCCCAACCGATGCAGTCTGGGCTTTCTTCGCGTCTTCGGCCAGCAGTCGAAGAAACTCTTCTGCCGCAACTGGGTATCCGAAAAGCCAGCCCTGTCCGAGGATGGGCTGATCGTAGGTGGAAAAATAATCGGCTTGCTGCTCGCTTTCAATACCTTCCACAATGACTGCCAAGTCCAACGCCTCGGCCATGGCAAGGATTTGCGGAAGGATGGTCACAGTCACCGCTTCCGTGCCGATCGCATGAGTGAAAGCCTTGTCGATCTTGATGGAGTCGATCGATAGATCGTGCAGATAAGACAGGCTCGAATAGCCGGTGCCAAAGTCGTCAATGTCGATGCCGAAGCCCCTCTGATGCAGCCGGAGAATCGTCTCCAGGGCCAACTGGTGCCGCGCAGTACAACTTTCGGCGATCTCGATCGCCAGCCTCCGCGCCGGAACTGCGGCTTTTTCCAGAAAGTACTCCAGCAAGGGCAAGAGATCAGGATCGTTCAGGTCGGCGGCAGCCGCGTTGATATTTAGCTGAAAATTCGGATGGCTGCGCAGCGTCTTTTTGAAATCGCGGAGCGCGTGCCGCACCACCAGCCTGGTGATCTCTCCGACAAATCCGCCCTCCTCGGCCATCTTGACGAAAACGTCGGGGCCGACCACGAAGGCGTCTTCGTTGGTCCAGCGCACCAGGGCTTCCGCCCCTACAATCCTACGGCTCGGCAGGCTCACGATAGGCTGATAGACGACCCGCAGTTCGTCATCGCGAATCGCCCTGCGAAGCTGTTGCACCATGCTTCGATTGTGCCGGTAGAACAACGACAAGAGAAAGCCCAGGCAGGCGCCGGTGAGTCCGCCCATGATAATGTGCCCGGCAAACTCGGTGACGTTGACCAGCAAGGCATCCGGGACTGAGATATATTCCGTAACGCAGTTGTAGTAGCTATTAGAACAGCGCGTAGCGTACAAAGTGTCTCCCGCGCGGCCCTGTCCGTTCGTGGTGAGAATAGCCTTTGTCGCCTGGGGAAACGCGGCAATCAACGGGCTGGCCTGCCAGGTAGGGTCGTTGATCGCGGTCGAGGCGTAGTGCATAGGAGGGATTGCCCGGTGCGTTTCGAGATAGGGGTTGATGATGACAAACGAGTCGCCTAATTGCAGACCGACAACCGTCAGATCCGCCATTCGGAACGGGGCGAAGTCCTTGTACACTTTGGTGCCGTCCGGCTGGGAAAAATCCGGTTTGGACAGCGCAATAGGTTGATGCAGACGGCCCAGAATCACCGAGCAATCAATCTTGCCGCCGCGTATGCGTCCGGCTTCTTTCAAATACTCCGACTGGAAAAGCAGGCTGTGAAAGTAGGCGATTCCGGCGTCGGAACAATAGGGGTCGGGAGAAGCGTTCATCGCGGTCAGCGCCGACCGCGCCTCCCGTGAAGATACATCCGCCTCCGTCATGGTGCGTGCCGCGGACTCTCCGAGCCTGATTTCAACCCGATTGAGCGTGAAGGCGCGGCCGAGCAGATAGCCTGCCACGATGCCGCACGCCGCTCCGGCAAGCGTTGCCATGAGGATGACGGTAACGCGTTGCTTGAGAGTGTGCATCATCGAATGGAGGACGAAATGCCGCATCGCTTCCTCCCCGTCTGGGCTTTACGGTGAGATAGTACTCTCTTCCAACTTCCGCGTCTGCTAAATCCATGTAAACATGCGCTATTCCTTTAATATTCCGAGAAGCTCCGGGAAAGTGGAGCTGAAAGACCCATATCCGGCACGAACGCCAACCGCAAAACTGCCTGAGCTACCCTTCTACGGCGGGATGTCAGGTTTCAAGGCTTTTCCCCAATTGCCCATTGAATTTCCCCCGATTTTGGCCTATGCTAAGGATGCAGACGAATTTGTCCGCCTGAGTTGCCGTGAGCGCACCGGCTGGCGGAGAGATGAGTGGGCTTACAGCCCACTTTTTATTTGCGGAAAATTTCCGGGATTTTGAGGGCTTTTTCCAAGATTTTGGGGTTAAATGGGGCTGACTTTGCGCAGGAAGGCCCCGGTGAGATGATCCGCCCCCAAGGGGCGGCGTGGAAACGATGGCGGCAAAGCTGGAAGAAATTCGATTGGCTGCGGCGCGAGTGGCCGCCTCGCACGGGCTGGACCTGGTGGAGATTGAGCTTGTTGGGCCATCGAAGGAACGCGTTCTTCGCGTATTTCTTGAGAAGAATGCCGAAGGCCGGGCGAAGCTGAAAGCGGCAATTGAGGCCGAAGCGGCCGGGGTTGGAACGAGCGCCTGGGCTGCAACCAAGGATCTGCCAGAGCGGTTTGTGAAAGAAGTGCGTGAAGGCACGCTGAGTCTGGAGCAGTTTTCGGGCATCACACACGAAGATTGCGCAGCTTTCAGCCGGGATTTTGGCGTGCTGCTGGACGTGGAAGACCTGGTTCCGGGAGCGGAGTACACGCTTGAAGCCAGTTCTCCGGGGCTGGACCGCAAGCTGACCAAGCCAGAGGATTTTGGACGATTTTTGGGCTCGCTGGTGAAGGTGCAGACTTTCGAGCCGGTCCGCAACAACCGGCACTGGCAGGGACGATTGACGGCCAGGAGTGGGTCCGGCGCCAGCGAAGTTATTACGCTCGACCTGAACGCGGTCAAGCAGAACAGCAAGAGCCGGAAGGCCGGCGTGAGCACAGTGGAGATTGCGCTGAGCAACATTGAGAAGGCGCAGCTGGTGCCGGAGATTTAGTTGAATCAGGGACTAGGGACTGAGGGACTAGACCCCGATTACATGGAAGATGAAACAGCAACCGGCTGGGGCGCGAATCGTCTCAGGCCGTGAGACTACCGAGAGAGCAAGCAGAGTATGGCCAGCGTTTTGTATCAGAGCATCGAGCTCTTGAGCCAAGAAAAGAGCATTGACCCCGCCATCGTTGTTGGCGCGGTCGAGGAGGCCATCGCTTTGGCCACGCGCAAGTTTTACAAGACTCAGGAGAACATGCGCGGCGAGCTCAACAAGGAAACCGGCCAGATCACGGCCTACGTTTACAAGACGGTTGTGGCCGACGACGATCCTCTCGATGATCCGCTGAACCAGATTACGCTCACACAAGCCAAGGAACTGGCGCCGGATGTGGAGGTGAGCAGCGAGATTCGGATCTATAAGGACACCACCCCGCTGGGCCGCATCGCCGCGCAGTTGGCCAAGCAGGTCATCTTCCAGAAGGTGCGCGAGGCTGAGCGCGACACAGTCTTCAACGAATATGCTCACCGCGAAAAGGAAGTTCTGAACGCGACTGTAAAGCGCATCGAGGGTCAGGACGTGATCTACGACCTGGGCAAGGCTGAAGCGCGCTGCCCCAAGCGGGAGCAATCGCGTCTGGAGCAGTTCTCCATCGGCGAGCGGGTTCGCGTTGTTCTTTTGAAGGTGGACCGCGCAGCCAAAGGGCCGCAGGTGATTGTCAGCCGCGCCGCGCCAGAACTGGTCTCCAATTTATTCCAGTCCGAAGTGCCGGAAATCTACGACAACACGGTGGTTATCCGCGCCATAGCGCGCGAAGCCGGCGAGCGCACCAAGATTGCCGTTCAGAGCCGCGACAAGGATGTGGACCCGGTGGGCGCCTGCGTGGGCATGAAGGGCATGAGGGTGCAGTCGATTATCCGCGAACTGCGGGGCGAAAAGATCGACATCATCGAGTTTTCGGATGAGATTACAACGTTTGCCGAGAAGGCGTTGCAGCCAGCCAAGGTGAGCCGCGTCTCGGTTGCGGACCTGACCGACAAGCAGCTCGAAGTGATCGTGGACGATACACAACTGTCGCTGGCGATTGGCAAGAAGGGGCAGAATGTTCGCCTTGCCGCTAAGTTGCTTGGCTGGAAGATCGACATCAAGAGCGAAGAAGAGAAGCGCCAGGAGGTCGAGCAGCAGATGCAAGCTCTCACCGGCGGACCCACAACTCCCATCGAGCGGGTGACGGAGTTGGCCGAGGGAGTTCTGCAGAAACTGGTCGCAGCCGGCATCACCACAGTCGAGGGCCTAGCCGATATGACGCCGGAGCAACTCGAAGAGATTCCTGGCATCGGCGAAAAGACTCTGGAAAAGATCAGCGTCGCTGTGCGCCACTACTTCGGCCAATTTGAAGAGGGCGAGGAAGGCCACGTACCAGCGGTCGAGGAAGGGGCCGCCGATGAAGAAGCCGGCGAAGCGGAGATAGTGAACGCCCCTGCGGTTGTGGGTGACGCGGAAGCCGAGGCGGAAAACGCAGCCGTCGTTCTGGAAGAAGCTGAAAGCGTACAAGCGGCCGACGCCGAAACCGAAATTCCCAACGCCGCCGAAATAGCGGTGGAAAGCGTTCCCGATGCCGATGAGGCGCCGGAGACGGATGAGATTGAAAGCGAAAGCGCAACCACGGACGAGCGGACGGCCAAAGAGGACGGCGCGTAAGATGCGTCGCGTCTTTCAAGCCCCATCAGACGATAACGGAAGTCTTCAGAACAGCCAATGCCATGAGGTAGCTATGAGCGACTAAGGGCTTTGGGAAACACAATTTGAAAAGAGGCGGATGAGTAAGGTTCGTATCAACGATCTCGCGCGCGAGATGGAAGTCAAGAGCCGGCAGGTTCTTGACATATTGGCAGAGCTCGGCCTGGCCACGGGCAAGACCCACTCCAGTTCCCTGGAAAGCGATGAGGCCGACAAGGTACGCGCGCATTTTGAGCGTGGAACGCGGTCCTCGAGCCAGGCAAGCACACAGGGGTCACGCGGCCCTCAGGGCATAGCGCCCAAGATTGATCTATCGCATATCTCCAAGCCCGGCGACGTGCTGAAGGCCATCCTGGCCAAGAAACAGGAAGAGGAAGAAGAGGCTCGGCAGAGCCGTATGCCGCGGCGTCCGGCAGCGAAGCCTGTCGAGGCTCCGGCGCGTCCAACTCCGGCGGTTGTCGCCGTCGCGCCTCCGCCCGCAGCTCCAGCCAAGCCGGAGCCGCGCAAGATTGTTCCCCAGCCTCGTTCCGCGCCGCCCATTGTCGTTCGTCCGCCGGTTCCGCCAGCCATTGCCACGCGACCGCCTGCCAAGGCGGTAGTCGCCAAGGCCCCGGCAGGCGCCGTATTCGCACAGCGTCCGGCCGTTGCCCAAGCGCCTCCCGCGGTGACTGTGGTCGTAAAGCACACGGTAGCGCCCGCTCCACCAGCGGCTGCAACTATCGAAGCCCCAGCATCCGCGGCCAAGGTTGAAGTTCAAGCAGCGCCGGTTGTGGCTGCTCCTGTTGCCAAGCCAGTTGAGTCTGAAGTGATTGCGGTCCCACCGGCTGCCGAGGCGATCTCCGTTGCGCCCGAGCAGGAACCTGCGACAGAGGTTGCCGAGGAGACAGCGGCTACCACGCCAGCTCCCGCTCATCGTGGGAAGGGGCATACGCACACTGCGTCGCCGACCCCCGCACTGCCTGCCCGGCGCATGGTGATGCCGCAAACCGGGCCTCGTCCGTTTTACAAGGCGCCGCCAGTAGTTGAGGCTCCGGTCCAGGCCAATACCGGAACCGCCGCTGGAGGAATTCAGCGCGGCAGGCCCATCTTCGACCGCAACCGGCCATCGAGCGGCCCTGGCAGCTACCCGCAGCGTACCCCCGGCGGAGCTCCGGGAGCAGGCCAGTTCCCCGGAGGCCCACGCCCCAAGCATCCCACTCGCACCACCTCTGGCGGCTACGCTGGAACCGGCGCGCCTGGAGCGCCCGGAGCGCGTCCTGGATTTGGCGCGCGGCCTGGATTCGGCCCGCCGCGTCCCGGAGGCCCACCGCGCCCCGGCAGCGCGCCACCGACCGGCGAGGCGCCTCGTCCGCAGCGCGCACCCTCCAGAGGCCGCGGAGGACGCCCTCAGTATCCCAAAACCAAGGAAGGCCCGATGAAGGGCTTTGTGCCGCCGCCACGTTATGGCGGGGTGCAATACGGCGGCGAGCCGCTGCCCATCACCCGCGAGATTACGGTCACCGAGGGTATCAGCGTAAAGGATCTGGCCGAAAAGCTTGAAGTCCGCGCCAAGGACCTGATTGCCACTCTGCTGATGAAGGGCATCTTCGTCACAGTGAATCAATCCCTCGACGCCGAGATGGTCAAGGACGTAGCCGCCAAGTTTGGTGCGGCCGCCACGGTCATCAGCTATGAGGAAGAGATCGCCAATCAGGCTATCGAAGAAGTTCTCGAAGCCGAGAATACCGGCGAGCTGGAAGTGCCGCGTTCGCCCGTGGTCACCGTCATGGGCCACGTCGATCACGGCAAGACCTCGCTGCTGGACGCTATCCGCGAGACCGACGTAGCGGCTGGCGAAGCCGGCGGCATCACGCAGCACATCGGCGCTTACAAGGTGAAGTTTGCCAAGGAAGGCTCTCCGGCCTCTGGCCGCGAGATCGTCTTCCTTGACACGCCTGGTCACGAAGCCTTCACGCGCATGAGAGCGCGCGGCGCCAAGGTGACGGACATCGTGGTTATTGTGGTCGCTGCAGACGATGGCGTCATGCCACAGACCCTGGAAGCCATTGACCACGCCAAGGCTGCCGGTGTGCCGATCATTGTGGCCGTAAACAAGATCGACAAACCTGAAGCCAATCCTGAACGCGTCAAGAAACAGCTTGCCGACCGCGGGCTGATTCCAGAAGAGTGGGCAGGAGCCGGCGAAGGCACGGTCTTTGTGGAAGTCTCCGCCAAAAAGCGCAAAAACCTCGATCTGCTGCTGGAGATGATTTGCCTGGTCTCCGATATCAAGGCGCCCAAGGCGACGCCCGGACGCAAGGCCGTGGGCTCGGTCCTCGAAGCCAAGTTGGATCGCGGTCGCGGCGCTGTAGCCACTGTCCTCGTACAGGACGGCACCCTGCGGCTCAACGACAGCTATATCGTCGGCAACACCTTCGGCAAGGTTCGCGCGATGTTCGACGACCGCGGGCGAGCTCTCGAAGTTGCCGGCCCCTCGACTCCGGTCGAGGTGTTGGGCCTGGAATCCATGCCTGACTCCGGCGACACGTTCCTGGTGGTAGCCGACCGCGATAAGGCCAAGGGCATTGCGCAGTATCGCAAGATGAAGGAGAGAGACGCTCAGCTTGCCAAGAGTTCCAGAGTTTCGCTGGAAGGATTGGCGGAGCAGATTCGTACCGCCGGCGTGAAGGACCTGCCGTTGATTATCAAGGGCGACGTGACCGGCTCGGTCGAGGTGTTGGCCGACTCGCTAGTGCTCATGTCCACTGAGAAGGTGAGGGTCAAGGTGATCCACTCAGGCGTCGGTTCCATTACGGAGAGCGACGTGCTGCTGGCCACGGCCTCGAACGCCATCATCATCGGCTTCAATGTGCGGCCGGAACGCAAGGCGGCGGAACTGGCGCAGCAGGAAAACGTCGAAATTCGGCTGCACTCCATCATCTACGAGCTGCAGGACGAGATGCGCCTGGCCATGTTGGGGCTGCTCGAACCAGTATTCAAGGAAAACTACATCGGCCGCGCGGAAGTGCTCAACGTCTTCAAGATTCCGAAGATCGGCACCATCGCCGGATGCCGTGTGCAGGATGGCGTGATCCGCCGCGACGCGGAGATCAAGGTCATGCGCGGCACGGAGCAGCTCTTCAAGGGCAAGGTCAGCTCGCTCAAGCGCTTCAAGGACGATGCCCGCGAAGTCACCAACGGCATGGAGTGCGGCATCGGCCTCTCCGGATTCAACGACATCAAGGAAGGCGATTTGATTGAAGCCTTCTCCACCGAGAAGTTGGCCGCCGACCTGGGCGCGCTGACCTCCGCCAAGGCATAACGCAACTTACCTGCAAGAACTGACCGGCCCGCTCCTCACTTCGAGAAGCGGGCCGGTTTTTTGTTTTCGCGTCTCCCGAAGGCCACCCAATTCGTTGATTTGCCGGCTGGCGATTTACGGCAACTTCATGCAATTCCCTTTCTAAAGTTGCCGCAATGGGGATAAAATCGGCGCGTGAGAGCCGGTGTGAGGCTGGGCGGGAACCCACCCCTTGAGACCTCAAGGCAGTACCTCATGAATTCGGGTAGGATGGCGATTTTTCCACCGGGCTTCCCCCCGGCAGAACCTGAACCTCAATCGGCTTCTCCAAAGGAGGAGATCATGGGACACGCGACAATTCCCTTTCCCGGCCCCGAAGGCCAGGAACAAAGACATCCTGAACCGCAGCATCCTGCTCCCGCTCCCAAGCCCACACCCGCTTCAGGCGCCACAACATACACGCTAGTGACAGAGCCCGATCAGGGCCTGACGCCAATCTACAACCTGATTTCCTCGGCCAAAAAATCCATTGACATGACCATGTACGAGCTTTCTGACACCACCGTTACCACCATGCTTGCCAAGGCTGCAGGCTCCGGAGTGACGGTCCGGGTGATTCTCGACCAGAACAACGAAAAGGCCAACAACACAACGGCCTACAACACGCTGACCACAGGCAAAGTCTCCGTTCACTGGGCCAACCCATCCTACAAATGCACGCACCAGAAGACCATTACCGTGGATGGGGCGACGTCGGCGATCATGACCCTCAACCTGACTCCGGAGGACTACTCGACCACACGCGACTTCGCCGTGATTACCAACGACGCCGCCGATGTGGCCGCCATCGAGGCGACATTCGAAGCCGATTTTACGAACACAACGATTACTGCGCCGGCCGGCGACAACCTTGTCTGGAGTCCCACCAACTCGCGTTCAGCGCTGCTTGCGCTCATCAACGGCGCAGCCAAGACTTTGCTCATTTCGCAGGAAGAATTCGACGACACCGGCATCGAGTCCGCGGTCGAAGCGGCTCTCAAACGCGGCGTCGCGGTTACGCTTGTCCAGGAGAACGTGAATGGCGCGTATTCCTCAGTTCTCAACACCCTCAAAGCCGCCGGTGCGCGAATAGCGATCTTCAGCTCGAAGACCGGCTACTACATTCACGCCAAGACCGTTTTGGCTGACTACGGTACTGCGGAGGCGAAGCTGTTTGTGGGCTCGGAAAACTTCTCCGCTGATTCGCTGAGCGACAATCGCGAACTGGGCCTCATCTTCTCCGATGCAGCCTGCATGGAGGGCGTGGAAGCAGCCATCACCGCTGACTTTAACAAAGGGACGAGGTTCTGAATCGCACCCGGCGCCGCAGCGAAGCAGTGTCTGCGCAGGCGCTGGGCGCATTGCAACGGAAATCGTTTTGTGTGAATGAAATGCCCGGCGAGAGTGCGGCTTGGCCCAGGCGCTGATTCCGGTTATAATGGAGATTCGGCAAGCTGCCGGAGGCGTGTGTCTTGATGCGCCCCGCTGGCAGTTCCGCTGGATAGACCGCAATTGAGCGCGTCTAATGACGGCGAGTGGTTCCGGCGGCGCGAAAGACCAAAGTTTGGAGCAAAGCAATGGCACAAGTATGCGACATCTGCGGGAAAGGCCCGCAGTTCGGCAATAATATCTCTCACGCCCACAACATCACACGTCGGCGCTGGAGCGTGAATCTGCAGGCAGTGAAGGCGCTGATAGACGGCCACGCCAAGCGAATCAGAGTGTGTGCAAGCTGCATCAAGAGCGGCAAGATCGCCAAGGCCTGAGGTCGGCGGACTGATTGCCCGCTGGAATGAACCGGGCTATATTGGCGGCTGAAGTTCAGAGGTGAAATTCAAGATTGACGCGAACCCCGTCCTGACTGGGCGGGGTTTTGTTGTGTCTGTTTTCCGCGCTATTCGACGTGATAGTTGGGCGCTTCACGCGTGATGATCACGTCGTGGACGTGGCTTTCGCGCAGGCCGGCGCCGCTGATGCGCACAAACTGGGCCTTCTCCTGCAAGTCCGCGATGTTGCGGCAGCCCAGGTAGCCCATGCCGGAGCGCAGGCCGCCAACCAACTGGAAGACCATGGCTTCGAGCGGTCCGCGGTACGGCACGCGCCCCTCAATGCCCTCGGGGACAAACTTGGCCAGCCGGTTCTGACTGGCGCGTTCGCGCTGGACCACGCCCTCGCTGCCCAACTCGGCGCTGGCCAGGTCGTCGGTGCTCTGAAAGTATCGTTCGCCCGAACCCTGGCCCATGGCAGTCAGCGAGCCCATGCCGCGATAGCTCTTGAAGCTGCGGCCCTGGTAGAGAATGGTTTCGCCGGGACTCTCGTCCACGCCGGCAAAGAGCGAGCCAATCATCACGGAGCTTGCGCCTGCTGCGATGGCCTTGGTGATTTCTCCGGAATATTTGATGCCACCGTCGGCGATCACCGGAATGCCGCGCTCGCGTGCGGCACGAGAAGCCTCGGCAATGGCGGTAATCTGCGGCATTCCCGCGCCAGTGACCATGCGCGTGGTGCAGATGGAGCCAGGCCCGATGCCGACTTTAATGACGTCAGCGCCGGCGTCCATCAGCGCCATTGCGCCCTCGTAGGTGGCCACGTTGCCGGCCATCAGCGCCACATTCGGAAAGAGCTTCTTTACCTCGCTCACCGCTTCGAGCACGCGCGATGAGTGCCCGTGCGCCGAGTCGATGGCCAGCACATCCACGCGCGCCCGCACCAGTTCCGCCGCGCGCTCCAGATAATCCCCCGTGGCTCCAATGGCTCCGGCCACGCGCAGACGGCCTTTTTCGTCCTTGCTGGCGTTGGGGTATTTCAGTTTCTTCTGGATGTCCTTGACCGTAATCAGTCCCTTCAGGTTGTACTGATCGTCAACCACCAGCAGTTTTTCCACGCGGTGCACGTGCAGTATCTGCTCGGCCTCTTCAAGCGTGGTGCCGACGGGGACCGTAATAAGATCCTTCTTGGTCATCACGTCGCCGATGGGGATGTCGGTGCGGGTTTCAAAGCGCAGATCGCGATTGGTAAGAATGCCCACCAACCGATGGCCCTGCGTGACCGGCACGCCGGAGATCTTGTAGCGCCGCATCACCTCAAGGGCGTCGCCGATCATCTGATCTGGGCCAATGGTGACCGGGTCCACGATCATGCCGCTCTCAGAGCGTTTTACTTTGTCGATCTCGCCGGCCTGATCGGCGATGGTCAGATTGCGATGGACCACGCCGATGCCGCCCTGCTGCGCCATGGCGATGGCCATGCGCGACTCGGTCACAGTGTCCATGGCCGAGGAGAGCAGCGGAGTGTTGAGCGTGATATCGCGAGTCAGTTGGGTTTGCGTGCTGACCTGCACGGGAACCACGTCGCTGTAGGAGGGCACCAGCAACACATCGTCAAAGGTGAGAGCTTCGGGCAAATTTTTAGTAAGCATAATGTTTTGAGACGCCTGACGGGCGAGGGAAAGCATGTCTCTGCGCGACAAGCGGTTGATACCTATTGTAACGGAGGGGCACGGGATGATTTGTTGCTTCATCTAAACGACCAATGGGAAGTCGAATCATCTGGGGATGCGTTCCAGAATTCCCAGCTTGCGCGCCATGCGCTCGGAGATGCGCATGGGAATGTGCTCCTGATCGCCGAGCGTGAGAACCACGTACCGGCGCCAAAGGAATTGTGTTTTGCCAAACTGGATTTCCTGCCACGGAATACGAAGCGGCGGATGGCCAATGCGAAATGGAAACACCACCGAAAGATATAGGGAGTCTTCTTCGGCGGCTATCCGGATGATGCCGCTGTAATCAGCCCAGTTCTTCATACAAATATTGAAGAAAGGCCTCGAAGACTTCAATTGGCCGGGAAACTTGGATTGTGCGCGGAAATGCTTAGATAGCGCATGCCAACCACTCGAAAGGCTATTCAGGTAGAGCCCGGAGCAATATACCGCAATAACGAGACCCATTAAGAGAATCGACCAGTAGGGGGACAGGGTATTCGGGCAGTCTTGCACATGCGCCTCTTCAGAATCTTCCGTCAGGCCGCCTGAGCTACTTTCTTTGCTGCTTTAAGCAGCAGACGCAGCGCTTCGTTCACGGAGTCAGCGTCAGGGAAGGCGGCAGCCACGTCCGGAGCCAGCGTCACCATCACCACGTCCTGCGGGAAACGATCCACATATTTTCCGCGAACTGCATGGGTGAAATCGTATTCCTTGTTCATATCGTCGTCTTGTCCCACCAGATCAGGATTGCTGTTCATATTGCCTCCTTTCCTTGGGTTCAGCTCTTCGAGCGCTAATGAGCCGAATCGTCCGCTCATCTTCCGTATGCACCACAACCAAGAGCAACTGCCGAACTGATTGCCCGAGAGCAACCCACCGCTCCTCTTCTTGAGAATGCTCCAGATCGGGCTGAACAAGCAAGAGGGGGTCTCGAAAAACTGTTGCCGCCTCCTCAAAATCTACGCCATGTTTCCCCTTATTGAGCAAAGCCTTCGCGGGATCCCAAATGATCAACTGGGGCTGCATCTTACACTCCCACCGGGAACGGCTTGGGGCTGGATTCGTCGGTGTTGGCACTGGTGCCCGTGCGCCAGCGCTCAAAGCGGCCCTGTAGCAGGCTCATCAGCCCGGTATACCAGTAGCCGATGACGAACAGAATCAGAAACGGAGCGGTGAAGTAGTTGTGGTTGGAAAACGTATAGAGGATGGCCATGAAAAAGTAGGTGCCGATGGCAAGCTCGATCCACGGAGCCAGCACCAGCCGCTTGCGGTACTTGGCAGCCTGGGATTTTTCGCCCTTCTTGGCCACGCGGTACTTAGGCGTACGCACAAAGGGGCTCTTGATGCCGACCAGGGCCTCCATCACAGCTTTGGTATTGGTGACCGTGAGTCCGATGCCCAGGGCCATCAGGAAAGGCAGATAGAGAAAGGTCTTCATCCAGGTCTTGGGGTAGAGCTCGCGCTCCGCCATGATGTAAAAGACAGCGATAGAGAAAGTGGAGGCGGTGAAGAGCGGAAAATCGATCAACAGCATCTGGAACCAGCCCTGGTAGAAGCGCACAACCATGGCCGGAAGCAGGAACGCCGTCATGATGACCATCAGCGGGTAGCTCAAATTGGCCGTGAGGTGCTGGACCGCCTCCCGCTTGTTGCGCCGCGAGATGTTGGATTTGAAGACCAGGGGGAGTATCTTGATGGAGACTTGGATGAGCCCCTTGGCCCAGCGCGCCTGCTGCGTCTTGAAGGCGGTCATCTCAATGGGCAGTTCGGAAGGGCACTCGACGTCGGGCAGGTATTTGAACTTCCAGCCTGCCATCTGCGAACGGTAGCTCAAGTCGGTATCTTCGGTGAGAGTGTCGTGCTGCCAGCCACCGCCATCGACAATTGCTTTGAGGCGCCACATACCCGCGGTGCCGTTGAAGTTAAAGAATTCGCCGGAACGGCTGCGCGCGCCCTGCTCCATCACAAAGTGCGCGTCCAGAAGGATGGCCTCAATCTGAGTCAACATGCTGTAGTTGCGGTTGAGGTGCGTCCAGCGGGTCTGCACCATGCCGATCTCCGGCTCGGCGAAGTGATGGATCACCTTCATCAGCCAGTCCGGCTGGGGAACAAAGTCGGCGTCGAACATGGCCACGAACTCGCCCTTGGCCACCTTGAGGCCGCCGTCCAGCGCCCCAGCCTTGAAGCCGTAGCGATTGGTCCGGTGAATGTAACTAATGGGATGACCGAGCGCCGCGTAACGCGCCACAATGTCGGCGGCCACCTGCTGGGTTTCGTCTGTCGAGTCGTCGAGTACCTGAATATCCAGCTTCCCGCGCGGATACTCCATCGCGCAGACCGCCTCAATGAGCCGGTCGATGACGAACTGCTCGTTGAAAATGGGCAGTTGCACAGTCACGCGCGGCAGCTCATCGAAGTGCTGCGGCGGGTCAGGATGGTAGTTCTTCTTGAATTTGTAGTAGTTGTAGCACATTGTGTAGCGATGAATGCCGTAGTACGAGAGGGCGATCATCACCGCGAAGTAGGGCAGCAGCATCGTCAGATCAAACCAATTCCAGTGATAGAGTCCTTTGAAGGTTTGGTCAGCATACTGCATTTTCAGCGCGTGGAGCAGGCCGTTATGGGGCGCAAAGGCGAAATAGGCAAGCGGCATGGGAGGCCAATGCAGCTGGCTGGAGGTGGGATTCAGACAGTTGGCAAGGGTGGAATACAGGGCGAGCCTCCACGGCTAAGATATGGCCAATTGTAGTCGATGGAGGGCACCGCTGGCGGTGCTGGCGGCAGCTCAGTCCGGCCGCCGAAGGGAATCCGACGATTGTGAACACTCGTCAAGCGGGCGGATTCTGCCATAGCTTGGCAAGGATGACGGTCTTTTCGGCGTCCAGAACCTTGATTCCATCCGCATCGTCCAGGCCTGGATACTTATTCTTGGTCTGGTAGTGAATTCTTTGAAGATACTCGCGGCTCTTGGCATCGAAGACAAACGCTTCAACACGATAGTGGTGAGGCGCGAAGTGCGTCTCCTCTTCGTAATTCGATTTCTGCATGGCCTCAAAATCCCAAACGAAATCTGCCGTGACCAGAATGGGAAGCCTGGATAGCTGCGGCAAGTCCCATAGCTTGTATTCGCTCTGGTTAGTAAGTTCCACCTTGGGCAGCAGGTTCAGAAACTCGCCATTTATGACCGTAAGTAGGGAGAAATCGGTCAGGGTTCCGCTGCCGCAGCCAGAGAACGTTGCTGTGAAGAGGATAAGGTCGCTTCCATCGAGCCGGCCCACCGGAGTGGCTTTAGGATCCAATCCGAAAATGTAATCCTTTTCGCTTGCAGGCTCGTAGCAATGTGCCGATCCCGTTGCCCCCAGGCAGATGCGGGCAGGTGTCTTTGGAAGACAGTCCTCAAAATCTCCCGGATCAGTTTTGCCTGGCAAAACATGATACTGGCCTTGGCTGACCAAGACACAAGCATCCGCGAGCAACACACCAATCATCCACTTAAATCGCATTCATTTCCTCGTTCGTCTGATTGCTCATCCCACTCTTCTCGCATCCGCACCTGACAGAGAATGCCATCCTCGGGTAGAGGCTTCGGAGCCGCTGAGCAAATAGAGCAGATGGCCCTTCCGAGGGCCGTAAGCCACCTCGTAGGAGGGGAGTTCGCTCTGGCCCGGAATATTGTTGAGCATGTGCATGGTTTTTATTCCTGATAGACATCGTATTCGTTTTGAGGGCGCTGTCGGCCTGACTCGACAGGAAACTTTCTGCGGCTCCTTTCTTTCTCTTGCTCCCGCCCAAGGCTCTGGGGTACAGTGGGCTGAGCCATAGGAGGCAAGTTCTTTTATGACCACGATTTCCGCTTCTCCGATTGTTGCCGCAGCGGGCGGCAGCTTCCTGCTTGAATCCCGCACCCCCGACGAAGTCTTTATCCCTGAGGATCTGAACGAAGAACAACGGCAGGTTGCCTCGACCGTGGCGCAGTTTGCCCGCGACGAGATTTTGCCCAATGCGGCGGCCCTCGAAGCCAAACAGCCGGGCATTCTAGCTGGATTATTGCGCAAGGCCGGCGAATTGGGCTTCACTTGCGTGGATATTCCCGAGGAATACGGCGGCATGGGGATGGACAAGATCACCTCCACGCTGATTACCGACCACCTGGCCGTGCTGGCCAGTTTTTCGACCGCTTTTGGCTCCCATACCGGCATCAGCACGCTGCCGCTGGTCTGGTACGGCACTGATGAGCAGAAGCGGCGCTACCTGCCCAAGCTCGGCTCGGCGGAGTGCGTCGGAGGCTATGGGCTTTCCGAGGCCAGTTCCGGCTCAGACGCTATGAATATCCGCACGCACGCCACGCTATCGCCTGATGGCGCGTACTACACGCTCAGCGGCGAAAAGATGTGGATTACCAACTGCGGGATCGCAGGCCTCTACACCGTATTTGCCAAGATTGTGGACCCGGCTGCAGGCACCGAAAAGTTTTCGGCTTTTCTGGTGGAGCGCGACACGCCTGGCCTGACTGTGGGCGCAGAAGAACACAAGCTGGGGATTCGCGGCTCATCCACCTGTCCGCTGGTGCTGGACGGCTGCAAGATTCCAGCAGGCAATCTTTTGGGTGAGGCGGGCAAGGGCCATCATATCGCCTTCAATGTGCTGAATGTGGGCCGCTTCAAGCTGGGCGTAGCCTGCATCGGCGGCGCGCGGCACGCCCTGGGACACATGATCCGCTATGCCAAGGAGCGCAAAGCCTTCGGCAAAACGATCTCGGAGTTCGGGCTGATTCAGCGAAAGATTTCTACCAGCGCTACGCGGCTCTACGCTGCCGAAAGCATGGCTTACCGGACCGCAGGCATGATCGACGCGGCGCTGGCGCAGCTTGGGCCCGATCATTCCCGATCGCAGCGCGACGTACAGCAGCGCATAGAGGAGTACGCCGTCGAGTGCTCCATCCTCAAGGTCTACGGCTCGGAGATGCTCTCCCTGGTGGCCGATGAGCTGGTTGCGACCATGGGCGGCTACGGCTACGTCGAGGAGTACCCGGCGGAGCGCTTCTACCGCGACGCGCGCATTAATCGGATTTTCGAGGGCACCAACGAAATCAACCTGATGATTATCACAGGCTGGTTGATGAAGCGCGCGCTGAACGGGCAACTGCCTCTTTTGCCCGCGATCAAGAAATTGATGGACGAGGTGATGCAGCCGCCGTCGTTCGAGACCGGTTCAGAAAATGGCGAAGTGCTGGCGCGGGAGGCCGAAGCGCTCGTCTCGGCCAAAAAGATTGCGCTGTTTTCCGCCGGCGTGGCCAGCCAGCGGTTTATGACCGGATTGCAGGAGCAGCAGGAAGTGATGGCCGATCTGGCCGCGATCATCATGCAGGTCTACGCGCTGGAGTCGGCGCTACTGCGGGCGAGGAAACTCGCCGTTTCTGGCAATGGCTCCGCGAAGGTTGCGGCGAGCATGACCGGCCTGCTGGCGGACGAGACTATGGCCCTGGCTGAGCAAGCGGCGCGGCGCGTGCTGGCGGCTTGCGGCGAGGGCGACCTGCTGCGAACGCAATTGTCTATCCTGCGCCGTCTGGCAAAGTTTACGCCGGCCGACGTGGTGGGATTGAGCCGCAGCGTGGCCCGGGATTGCGTAAAGGTCGAGCGGTATCCGCTGTAGCGTTGGCGGGTTGGAGGGTAGTGCGGATGGCCCAGGTCTCAATGGCGAGACCTGGGTGCCCACCGGACTTACTCCGCCGTCAGATTTTCGAGAAAGAAATCGAAATCTTTCATGGCTGGCTCTTCAATGGACGCCGCGGTGTCCAACAGAACCAGGTAGTAGAGCTTGCCGGGAATGCGCTGTTGGATTTGGCCAGGCCGGTAGAACTTTGCGCCTTCTTCCCCGTTTGACTTGGGCAATTGCTGTGGAGCCTCGAATATCAACCCTGGAAACTCCGGCTGATCCCGTTCGAAGACGACGATCCGTCCACGCCCGTCTCCGTCTTTCTTGTACATCCCTGGCTGTACTCCCCCTAGTGCGATGCATTCCGCCGCAGGGCATCGAGCAGGAGTAAAAAGTCCAAATAGTCCTTTTGAATATTTCTTGGCAAAATCCAAGAGGGTTTCGTTTTCCGCAGGCTGCTGCACGAGCAGAAGAATGCTGGGGCTGAGGTCGCGAGTCGTCGCCTTGTACGGACCTGTGCTGAAGTATGCGATGCACCCGCTTTTACTCTGTCCGATTTGATTGACTTCCCATTTGCCGTGCGCACGAAGTCGCACGCCGCAGGTGGTGCTGGTGAACTCGGTATCCTCGCCCGCGTTTGCGCCCTCCCACACTTCCTTGGGTTCATATTTCCTCTTCGGATCGAAGGCGTCGTATCGTTTGCGAGCACCATTGGCAAGAAAAGTGCGCATCCCGGAATCGGCAGCGTGCAGTTTTTCCAAATGGTCGGCAGCACGCAGTATATGAGCGGGCATACTTGTGACCGAGGCACATTCCATGTAGTCGTCCCAGAATGTTTTTGGCAGTTGATCCCAAGCGTGACTGGCTTCGATCGACAGAAACTCATCGGCGCCAGCTTTGGGCTGCATTGTCTGGCAGAGCAGTGTGGCTCGAAACCAGGGTGCGCGCACGTCAGATGGGGCCAGCTTTTGGGCTTGTTCCAGCACGTTCAGCGTGATGTCATAGCTTCCTTTAACATCGAGGTTATAGGCATAACGCGCGACCAGACCAGTCAGCAGCAGTAGTTCTGCATTGTCTGGGTGATTTTTCAGCGCAATGGTAAGAAAGCCCAGGTCTTTGCCAAGGCGTGTGCCCACGTCATCTTTGGTGACTGGAAATTGCCAGTTGTTTGTCCAGGAATGGCAATACGGTTCAAGTTGCCGCACGTCGTCGAGTGCGGCCAGAACGGCGGTCTCCTGCGGAAGCCTGTCCTGATGAATGGCAGCCACATCCGCATGAGCATTGGGAGTCAGTAAAGAAAGAAGAAAAGCGATGGACAGAACGGCAATCTTGCGCACCGGAGCCTCACGATCTAAAACATGAGAACCAGTGTAGACAAGTTAGCGGCTGCTTGCAGTGCTATTTCACTGAAAAACTACACAGCAGTGGCATCCGAGCTTAGTTGGGAGCGCCGGTGGTCTCTGCGTCCGCGAAGGTACACTCGCCGCACTGGCAAACGCGGCGCAGATACTCCCACGAGTAAATTCCGGCAGTATGTCCGTCGAGCCAGTTGAACTGGATGGCGTAGCGGCCGACGGGATGTACGCTGGCGGGCTTGGCGGGCGGGGTGTACATGGGCAGCAGCGCGGTAGGCTTGGGTTTGGGCTGGCCGACTTTGCGGCCCTCGGCCTTGCGCTCTTCGACGCAGGTGGCGCAGGGACAGGCCAAACGCAGCCAGGCAAAACTCCAGGCACTCTTGTGGCCGTCGATCCAATCGATCTCCATGCCTTTGCCCTCAGTGATGAGCACACGGACCTTTTCCGGGGTGATGCTGATGCGGGGCAGAGGACGCTCGGCCTCGCTTTGGCGAGCTTCGTCTTCCTTGGGCGCGATGCGGATGCCTTCGTGGCTCATAAGGACAGTTTACAGTGAAGAGTAATTAGCAGCAGCCTGCAACGGGCGGAGGAGTATCTGCTGCCGCTAGCTAATGTCCTCGGTCATAGCGCATTTTGAGAGTCAGGATCGTAACAATCAGCGCTAGAGTCGCACTATTGGCGACGATGACCGGCAAGGATCGGATCGCGATGCCGTAAGTGAGCCACAAAGCTGCGCCCAAGCCCATCACCAGAAACATGGCCGCCGAGATGCCGTGAGCGCTCTTGCTCCGCCAAATGCTGTGGAGTTGAGGCACCAGGCAAGCAGTAGTGCAGAAGCCGGCGAGCAGCCCAACCGAATCTGTAATCCAATGGACACTCATACTATGGATTTCTCCAGAAAAACCATGCGGCCATAGAAAAGCCGATAAAAATAACCAGGCCGCGGAGCACCGGCTGAGGTACGCGGCGAGCCAGGCGGGCCGAGGAATAGCCGCCGATGGCGCAAACAACCATGGCCACCAGGCAGTAAGGCCAGACAACCTTATTGCTCACGGCAAAGATGACGACGGCGATGCCGTTGGCCAGCGTGGTGGAGACGACTTTGAGAGCGTTGATCTCGTGCAGGTCCTGGAAGCCGAAGAGCGAGAGTACGGTGATAAGCAGAAAGCCGGCACCGGCGCCGAAGTAGCCGATGTAAAAGCAGACCGCCATGGTCGCGAGAAAAACGGACATCCGGCGCGGCGGATGAGGAATGGCGTCGAGCCTATTTTGGCGGTGCGACAGGCTGATGCGCACAAAACGGCGGGAGACTGGGCCGCTGAATGCGAAGATCGAGGCTGAGATCAGCAGCAGCCATGGCACCAGATGAAGAAAGGTCATCTGCGGCGTGTTGAGCAGCACAAGAGCGCCGGCTGTGCCACCAATGAGTCCGGCCATGCCCATCGGCCAGGCCAGACGCAGATTCTTGCGAATGTCTTCTCGATAAGCGGCAATTGAGGTGAGCTGGCCGGGCCACAGAGCCACAGTGTTGGTGGCGTTTGCCTGTACCGGGAGAATCTTCATGCTGAGCATGGCCGGGAAGGACAGAAACGATCCGCCGCCCGCAACGGCATTGAGCACACCGGCCAAAAAAGACGCCACGGTAAACCAAAGCCAGTGCCAGTCGATAAAGTGGGAAGGAGCGGCGAGCTGAATCATCTGTTTCCGATTGTAAAAGGCCGATGGTCGGGAGATGGATTTCCTGAGAGTATTGGCGGGAGTTCTCGATGGGCGCGCTTTGGGGGTTCAGGTAAACTTTCGGAATTGAGGATGCCGATGAAGAGACGCATTGTTTTGATGGCCGCAGTAACTGTGCTGACGATCGGTGGCGTGGCCGCGCACATCTCCGCGCAAGCCCCCGCGCAAACTTCTGCCAAAGCCGACCCGTGGGCCGGGGTTCGCTTTCTGCTGGGATCATGGGGAGCAAAGACCACCGGCGGAATGGCGCAGGCGCAGGTCTCCGCTGGTTACGCCTTTCGGCTGGAACTGCGCGACCATGTATTGGCACGCCACTCCAGAAGCGGCGCGTGCACTGCCCCGGACGACTTCAATTGCCAGCACAGCGATTTGCTCTACATCTACCCCTCGGGCAACGGGCTGGCACTCCAGGCAATCTACTTCGACAATGAGGGCCACGTCATTCACTATGACGTTTCCACCGCGAAACCCGGAAGCGTGGTTTTCCTTTCCGATGCTGCGCAACCTGGGCCGCAATTCCGACTGAGCTATGAGCTGCTCGACGGGGTAATGAGCGGTAAATTTGAACTGAAAATGCCCGGCCAGACGGAGTTCATGAGCTACCTGGAGTGGAGCGGGAAGCGGCAATAAGTGCATGAATTCGGAAAAGTCGAGTGGAACATTCGTCTCTAATCCTCTGTAAATGACTGAAAATAAACATGAATGCAAAGTGTTTGAAATATGAGCGCTATACGCGCATATTTTATGAATCTTTTGTGCTATAGTTTTATCAGATTGGTTGAGTGGCCGAGGCTCATAGTCGGCCCAACTATCCAAACATCATCAGGAGGTAAACAATTATGGCAATCACTCGTTGGGATCCGTTTCGCGAAGTCGTAGCATTACAGAACCGCGTCAATTCCTTGTTCCGCGATCTGAACGAAGGGGATGACCCGGTGGCGGCAGCCAGTTTTGTGCCGGCAGTCGATATTTATGAGGACGCGCAGAAGGTGATGCTCAAACTGGAAGTGCCTGGCATCGACCAGAAGGACCTGGATGTGCGCATCGAGGACCATACGTTGACGGTCAAGGGCGAGCGCAAGTTCGAGTCCGAGGAGAAGGAGCAGAACTTCCATCGCATCGAGCGACGCTACGGCAGCTTCTATCGCGCTTTCACACTGCCCAATACAGTCGATACGGAGAACGTAGCGGCCAGCTACAATGCGGGTGTGTTGAAGCTGGAGCTGAAGAAGAAGCCAGAGGCCCAGCCGAAGCAGATCGAAATCAAGGTCGCGTAAGAACAGCTTCTAGCCGCTAGCCTGTTCTTGCAACAGCCTGCGGCTTGGGCTTGAATCTTGCCGGGAGGCAGCAATCGGCTGTTCTCCCGGCGCTGTTTTTCTGGGTACTTTGCAACAAGGAAGGGAATCAAAATTGAGGCGAGCTTGAACCCTGGCAACTGGCACAAGCAAGCCAGGAGCTGGAAGCTAACAGCTAGGAGCTAAGTAATGGCTATTCGGTGGGAAAAACTTACAGTCAAATCGCAGCAGGCGATGGAGCAGGCGCAGGCGCGGGCAACCGAACTTGGAAATCCCGAGGTGCTGCCGGTGCATCTATTGTTGGCGCTCATCGAGGATCGCGAGGGAGTGATTCCTTCTGTGCTCGATAAAATTGGTGTTCCCACCGAGCGGCTGGAGACTGAGCTGCACCAGATCGAGGAGAAACTGCCTCGCGTGGCTGGAGCTGCGGCGCAACCCAGCCTGAGCCAGGCGTTGAATAGGGTTCTCGATCAGGCCTTCCGTGAGGCCACTAACTTCAAGGACGAGTACGTTTCCACGGAGCATTTACTGCTGGGCGTGGCACACGTAAAGGGAGAATCCGCGCACGACACGCTCGCAGCCGTGGGTGCGACGCACGAGGCGATTCTGAAAGCGTTGACGGCGGTGCGCGGTTCGCAGCGCGTGACGGATCAGAACCCCGAGGGAAAATTTCAGGCGCTGGAAAAATACGCCAAGGACCTGACGGAACTTGCGCGGCGCGGCAAGCTGGACCCAGTGATTGGCCGCGATGAGGAAATTCGCCGCGTGATCCAGGTGCTGAGCCGGCGAACGAAAAACAATCCTGTGCTGATTGGCGAGCCGGGCGTGGGCAAGACGGCAATCGTCGAGGGCCTCGCGCGGCGTATCGTTTCGGGCGACGTGCCGGAGAGCCTCAAGGACAAGCGGGTGATCTCGCTGGACCTGGGCTCGATGCTTGCTGGTGCGAAGTATCGCGGAGAGTTTGAAGACCGGCTCAAAGCGGTGTTGAAAGAAATTGAAGAATCGAATGGCGAGATAGTGCTCTTCATCGACGAGCTGCACACGTTGGTTGGTGCGGGCGCGGCCGAAGGCGCAATCGACGCAAGCAACATGCTCAAGCCGGCGCTGGCACGCGGTGAGCTGCGAGCCATCGGCGCAACCACGCTGAATGAATATCGCAAATACATTGAGAAGGACGCGGCGCTGGAGCGGCGTTTTCAGATTGTGTACGTTGGCGAGCCGAACGTTGAAGACACAATAGCGATTTTGCGCGGCCTGAAAGACCGCTACGAGGCGCACCATAACGTACGCATCAAGGACGCGGCGATTGTGGCTGCGGCAACGCTTTCGCATCGCTACATCAGCGACCGGTTTTTGCCAGACAAGGCCATCGACCTGGTGGACGAGGCCGCGGCTTCGCTAGCCATTCAGATTGGCTCGGTGCCTACGGAGATCGATCAACTGGAACGCGAGGCAACGTCGCTCGAAATTGAACGCGCCGCGCTGAAGCGCGAGACGGATTCAAACAGTATTGAGCGGCGCAAAGTGGTGGATCGCGAAGTTGCCACACTGAAGGAAAAGATCACTGCGCTGCGCGCTCGATGGACTCGCGAGCGCGAAGCGATCAGCCGCGTGAGCGAGTTGAAAAAGAAGATTGAAGCGTTGCGCTTCGAAGCTGAGGAACAGACGCGCAAAGGCCTGCTCGACCGCGCCGCGCAAATCCAGTATGGCGAACTGCCCAAGCTGGAAGCTGAGCTGAAGAAGTTGAATGCCGCGCAGGACGGCGCACAGAAGGATGGCGCCGTTGCGCGTTTGTTGAAGGAAGAAGTTGATGAGGAAGACATCGCCGGCATTGTGAGCAAGTGGACGGGTATTCCTGTCTCGCGCATGTTGGAAGGCGAAGTGAAGAAACTTGTCGAGATGGAGGCGCGGCTGCGCGAGCGGGTTATCGGGCAGGACGCGGCGCTGACCATTGTGGCCAATGCGATTCGCCGTTCGCGCGCGGGATTGAGCGATCCGCGGCGGCCGATTGGCAGCTTCATTTTTCTCGGGCCGACAGGCGTCGGAAAGACAGAGACCGCGCGGGCACTGGCCGAATTCATGTTCGACGATGAGCAGGCGCTGGTGCGCATCGATATGAGCGAGTATATGGAAAAGCACGCGGTTGCCAGGCTGATTGGCGCGCCGCCTGGATATGTTGGCTACGACGAAGGCGGGCAGTTGACCGAGTCTGTGCGGCGCAGGCCTTATGCGGTGATTCTCTTCGACGAGATTGAAAAGGCGCATCCGGATGTCTTCAACATTTTGTTGCAAGTGATGGACGATGGACGACTGACCGACGCCAAAGGGCGCACGGTGGATTTCAAGAATACTGTACTGATTATGACCTCGAATCTGGGCGCGAATCTGCTGATTACCGACGCGCTCAAGAGCGAGCATGATTTCGACATGGCACGCGAGTCGGTGATGCGCGTGCTGAGAGAGCACTTCCGGCCGGAGTTTTTGAATCGCGTGGATGACATGGTGATTTTCCGTCCGCTGGGCGCGGCGCAGATGAGCAAGATTCTGGATTTGCGGCTGAATGAAGTGAGCAAGCTGCTCGAAGACCGGCAGATTTCACTGGAGTTGACCGAGCCCGCACGGCAATTGATTCTGGCTGCTGGCTCCGATGCGGCTTATGGAGCGCGTCCGCTGAAGCGCGCCTTGCAGCGCATGGTGCAGGATCCGCTGGCCATCAAGATTCTCAACGGAGAAGTGCTGCACGGAGCGCACGTGCGGATTGATGTGGACCGCAAGACGAACCAGCTGCACTTTGAGCCGATGGGCAAGGAAGCGATGGCGTAAGCACCTGCGGTGCGGCAGACGCTCGCTATTCGCTCGCACAGGCTTCTCGTCTTCCCACCCTTCGCTAGAAAAAAGCGAAGAGTGAGGCACTCGGTACCCGGCGGCGTTGGCGAGCTACGCGGCTCACTGTTTACCAATTAATTAACTACAAGGTTTTGAAAATATAAATAGGGGGTAGGGGGTGCTCTTCGCCCTGGAAGGACCCCACCAACCTAAATCTTATTGTGCCGCAGCGGAAGCAAATCTTCTGCAAACCATCTGCGGCGTGGTCAAACGCTCGCTGTTCGCTCGCAAGGGCTTTGTGCTGCCCAGGGTCCGAGAGTCCAGATCTCCGCCCCCGGACCTGGGCCGCCGCATCAGGCTGTGTCTTTGCTTTCGCTGGCTGGAGCAGCAGGAGCGCACCAGCGGGCGCGCATTTCGTGGCGGAATTTGTCGCGTTCCTCTTGGGTCATTCGGTCCCAGTTCTCAGGTTTTGGCCGGCGGAAGTGGGAGCGATCGGAACCGCCATGACCGCCGCAAAGGCTGCCGAAAAGGATGCGGCTGAGGACCATCAATCCGAGGGCCTGCCAGAAAGTGATCGGACTCCATCCGAACAAGGCCGGGAGCAGCCAGTTCCATAGATGCATAACCACTTCGCCGACAATGGCGACGAAAGCTACCAGCGCCAGCGGACCCGCAACAAAAATCCATTTGTTTCTCTTCACCCAGTTCTTTTCCATGGTGCGTTCCTCATTTCTTCGTAAACTCGTTGTGAATGGCCTGCAAACGCCGGCGGAGATGCAGCACGGCATAGCGCTTGCGCGAGAGCAATGTGTTGAGGTTCAGGCCGGTTTCCGCCGATAACTCGCTGAAGCTGCGGCCCTCGATTTCGTGAGCGATAAAGACCTCCCGCTGCTCTGGGGGCAGTTCGGCGAGGGCGTCTTCCAGTTCATCCAGAAGCAGGCCGCGGAGGTAGAGCGCTTCCGGCCCGGCATCGCCGGAAGGGAGCAGGTCTTCGATCCGCAGCAGTTCGCCGTCGTCGTTCTCCACCGCCGTGTCTGTGAAATTCTCCGGCTTCTTCTTGCGGAAGAGGTCGGTGATGCGATTGCGGGCGACGCGGAAGAGCCAGCCGGTCACGTAGTCGATGGGCATCAGCAGGCGGTGGGCCTGCACCAGTTCGTAGAAGACCTCCTGAACCAGATCTTCGACGTCGGCTTCGTTGGGCACACGCTTGCGGATGAAGTTGCGCAGCCGGGACCGCTCTTCCGCGATGACCTCGGAGATTTGGCGGTCTTGTTCGATCATCGCGGCTACGCTCATGGCCTCACCCGTCCATTCGTAAAGACGAACAGGGAGCGAGAATATTGTAGAGTCTTTAATCTATACAAGGGGAGGGCGGCGGTTCTCCGTGCGGAGAGTTCTCCGCACGACCTCAATTTTCAGTTGTGCCGCAGAAGAAGTAAATTATCTGCAACCATTTGCGGTGGGGTTGGCGCCTTTCCCAGGTCCGAAAATCCGGATCTGGGGCACCCGGCGATGATCTGACCGAAACGCGTTGTCGTGCGGCTATTGAGGGCCGGACCATGCCTTCGTGCCTTCGATAACCAACTTAATGGCTGCATCGAATAGCAACTTCTTGTCGATACGATCCGACAGCTTGGGCTTCACTGCAGTCTTGAACGCGCTGACGACCTGCGAGGTCACGTCTGTGCAGTAATACCGGACAGCGGCGTCCATGAATACGTTGTATTGCTTGGCATACACCTCTTTGGACTCTGGTTCTCCGACTCTCATACCGCGATTGATTTCGGCTAACCTTCCGTCAAACCCTGGGCGATTAACTAGAATCTTCAACCGATCGAGGTCGGTCGCCTTAACGGGGGCACCGTCGATAAAGAACATCTCGCCAGCGTCATATGGTTCCACGATGTCGGCCATGAGGCGTTCCCACGGTAGATTCAACTGCAATAGAGGTTCAGAGCTGGCTTTGCGGATCGCGAAGACAGTGAACCGACTACTCGCGGCATCTGGTATCAGGTCTGACATTCTTTGTCTCCAACCCGAAATGATACAACCATCCGCGCCATACCGTCTCTCTGCCCAAAATTGTGCTAATTTCTGCTAACGCTTCGGTCTTCCCGGGCATTTTGGACATTTGGAACATTGCAAAAAATCAGCAACATACGTGTTTTCAATGGATCTTTGAGTTGTGCCCTGACACAATGCAGGTTCTTGAAACACGTTCACGCATCAACTACTGCCGCAGCTCCACGAGTGTCGCTCCCTGGCCGCCTTCGTTTTGGGGGGCTTCGGCGATGGCGTAACGCTGATGAAGATTATGCGGCGGCTTCTTTGCGGTCAGATTCCGCCTTGCGCAGAGCCTCGTGAATAATCATCTTCAAATATGTCTGATAGCGCAGGCCGCGTTTTTCTGCCTGGACGCGAGCCACCGCAATATCGCTGGGATCGAGTCTGATTGTGGTGGAAGGGAGAGCGGCGCGCTTAGCAACCGTTCCGATACCGACTCGCCCCTCGGCTGTTGCCTTCTCGAACTCGTCGGCCAGATCGTCTTCGTGCGACTCCCACCATGCAGCTTCTTCAGCTTCATTCGCGAAGGTCATCTTTTTCAGTTCTTCCAACATTGCCATTCCTCTTCTGAGTCTGGAAGTATCGCCGAAGTCGTTCCTTGGCAGGCCAAGCAGTGACTACACGAACCTTCTTGTCCTGCGCGGTTGAAACCACGATAAGAATTCTGCCTTCGTCTGTCTCACCGATCTGAGTAGCGCGCTCTTCGCCGCTGCGAAGCTCGAACTCAAGATCAACCGGACGGTTGAGTACCACCTGTTCTGCCTCGGCCGGTGAAATCTTATGAAGGGCTAAATGCCCAATGTTTTGTTCGTCCCAATCGAAAAACTGCGGAGGCATCTTAATCTCCTTGTGCGCTGCTCTTGACGGTCCATAAGTGCCTCCCGGAACACTTCGGCTCTATCTCAAAAACTATTGTAGCTACATCGTAGCTATTTTGCAACTACTTTTCACTGGCGAAGTTCCACCAGCGTCGCCCCTTGGCCGCCTTCGTTTTGTGGGGCTTCGGCGATGGTGGCTACGTGGGGATGGCTTTTGAGGAATTCGCGGACGCCGCGGCGGAGGATGCCGGCGCCGTGGCCGTGGATGATGCGGACGCGCTCGAGGCCGGCGAGGAAGGCGCGGTCAAGATACTGCTCCAACTCCTCGGTGGCCTCGTCCACAGTGCGGCCGATGAGGTTGATCTCCGTGCGCAACTCGTCGGTGTTGGCGCTGGTGACGGTGACGTGAACATTCTTCTGTTTGCGGGCGGCGGCTAGCGGGTCGGGGCGCTTCTCTGCCGCAGACTCGCCTCCAGCAGGTGAAGGCGCCAGGCACTCGTCGCGCTTGACGCGCATTTTGATGGGGCCGAGGGCGACTTCAAAGACGTCTTTCTCGACTTCGCGCTGCACGACGGCGATTTTGTTCATTGATTTGATGCGCACCTGATCGCCGGCGGCGATGTGCTTGAGGATGTGCGGCTGGGCATTCGAGTCGCCAACATCCGCGCCGGTGCGGTGTGCGACGACGGTCTGGTTGAAGCTCTCCTGAAATTCGCGGCGCAGGCGCAGGATGCGGCGTTCGGCTTCTTTGGATAGTTTTTGTTGCCCGGCGCGATCCTCAATGGCGCGGACGGTTTCTCGCATCTGAAATTCGAAATCCTTGAGCAGAGAGGCCAGCTTGGATTCAAGCTCGCGCGTGCGATTGCGCAGTTCGACGTCGCCCTCGCGTGCAAGCCTGGCCCGCTCCTGATTGAGCGCGTACTGTTCGACGCGGGCGGCTTTGCGATCTTCTTCGAGTTGGGTGAGGTCGCTGTGGAGCTTATCGAGGAAGCGGGCAATGTCTACCTGCTGCGAGCCGAGACGTTGGCGGGCATTGGTGATGATGGCCGCGTTGAGGCCGAGACGTTCGGCGGTCTGGATGCCGGCCGACGCACCCGGAACGCCGAGGCGGAGCTGGTAGTTGGGCGCGAGAGTGATTTCGTCCACGCCGGCGGCCGCGTTGAGCACACCATCGGTATTGGCGGCGTAAACCTTGAGCGAGGTGTGGTGCGTGGAAATGAGCGTCCATGCGCCCGCGGTGAGGAAGTGGCTGGCGATGGCGACGGCAAGCGCGGAGCCTTCTTCTGGATCGGTGGCAGAGCCAAGCTCGTCGAGAAGGACGAGCGATTTGTCTCCGGCGAGACGCGAGAGGCGGTCGAGGTTGACGATGTGCGCGGAAAATGTGGAGAGTTCCGCTTCGATTGATTGCGCGTCGCCGATGTCGGCGAGGAATGCCGTGAAAACCGGAAAGCTGGCAGCCGTGGCGGGGACGGGCAGACCGGCCTGCGCCATCATGGCGAGCAGGGCTGTGGTCTTGAGCGTGACGGTTTTGCCGCCGGTGTTGGGTCCGCTGATGATGAGTTGGCGCTCAGCGGCGGTGAGTTCGAGAGTCAACGGAACGACATGGCCTCTGGTCACGCGGAGATGGCGTTCAAGCAGAGGATGGCGAGCCGCTTCTAGGCGCAGAAGATCGGGCGTGATGGCCGGAGCCACGCAGTTGTAATCGCGGGCAAACCGGGCGCGGGCCTGGAGGCTATCGACGAGCGCAAGGACGCGCGCGCCTTCGACTAAGGATTCGGAATAGCCGCCCACCTGGCGGGTGAGCGCCATGAAGATGCGGTGAATTTCGGCTTGCTCTTCTTCGATGAGGCGCACTAGTTCGTTGTTTTGCTCGATGGTTTCAAGAGGCTCGACGTAGACGGTCTGACCGGAAGAGCTGACGCCGTGGACCACGCCGCTTACGCGCCGTTTAAGTTCGCTGCGGACGGGAATGACGAATCGGTCGCCGCGGATGGTGATGAGCTCTTCCTGCGTGGATCCTTCGGAGGCGAGCTTGCGCAGGGCGGCGCGCAGGCTTTCTTCGATGACGTGTTGTTGGCGCTCCTGCTCGCGGCGGATGCGGCCCAGCTCGGGCGACGCGTTGTCGGCCAGCGAGCCGTCGGGCTGGATGGTGCGCTCAATGGATTCGGCGAGCGGGCGAAGGCTACCGGTGAGTGCTGAGGAAAGCTGGGAGAGACCGTAGAGCTTGCCGGCCAGCCGCGCCGGGGGCGATTGCAACAGCGACTGCCAGGAGGCCACATCGTTGGCCAGGCGGGCGATGGCTTGCAGTTCGTTGGCTTCGAGAGCTGCGCCGGGAATCTGGGCTTTGGCGGCGTGCTGCGTGGGATCGAAAAGGCCGCCGACGGGGATGGAGGTCTGTTCTTCGAGCAGCAGGCGCAGTTCGCCGGTGAGCTGATGCTGGAGGGCGATCCATGCCTCATCGGAGGAGGGTTTGAGATCGAGAATTGCTTGCCGGCCAACCGGGGATGCGGCAAAGCCAGAGACGAGAGCCAGCAACGGCTCCCATTCGAGTGCGATAAAGTCGGCGTCGAGAACCGGCGACGGGATGGGATCGAGAAGGGGCATACCCAATGATTATCGCAGTGCGACGATGACGTATGGTGTGATGGTTGTGACCTCCCATATCCCAAAAGAGGAACTGGGGCACCCAAATCTGTGGTTGAGCGGGCGACAAAAGCAACCGCAGGTCCTTCGACTCCATTTGGCGCAGAGAACGCGCCAAACTCCGCTCAGGATGACAGATTTGTAGTGTTGCAATTAATTGGGGCTGAATAAATAAGTTCTCCTTCCCAGCGGGCGACGACAGCGGCGGCCATGCAGTTGCCGATGACGTTCATGGCAGTGCGGCCCATGTCCATGAGTGTGTCAACGCCGAGAAGCATCAGAACGGCGGCGGTGGGAATCTGGAACGAGCTGGCGACAGCCAGCAGCACGACAAGCGTTGAGCGGGGCACGCCGACGATGCCTTTGCTGGTGAGCGCGAGAGTGGCCAGCAAGACGATCTGCTGACCCACGGAAAGATGCATACCGGCGGCCTGAACTGAAAAGAGGGCGGCCATGGCGAGATAGATGGTGGAACCGGTGAGGTTGAAGCTGTAGCCGGTGGGGATGACAAAGGAGACGATCCAGCGCGGCACGCCGAACTCTTCCATGCGCTCCATGGCCAAAGGCAACGCGGCCTCAGACGAGGTGGTGGCAAAGCCGAGGGCGGCAGGCTCGGCGACAGCAGAGGCAAACCGGCCGAGAGGGACGCGGGCCGCGAGCAGGATGGGCACGAAAACCGCAAACAAGAAAATCGTCAGGGTGACGTAGTTGGTGACCAGGAGCTTGGCCAGCGGGAGCAGCGTAGCGAGACCCATGCTGCCGATGGTGTAAGCCAGCGCGGCTCCGGCGGCGATGGGCGCGGCGACCATGATGATGCGCGTGAGGCGGAACATGGTCTCGGTGAGCGATTGCAGAACAGAGACCAGGGGTGCGCGCTTGGGCTCGGGCAGCATGGCCAGGGCGACGCCAAAGAGCAGCGCGAAGACGGCGACCTGGAGAATCTGATTTTGCGCGACGGCCTGGGCGATGTTTTCCGGAAAGATGTTGAGCAGAATCTGCTGCCAGCCTGCCGGGCGCGCGGCGGGCGCGACGGACTGGATGGAGACGGGAAGCGTGACTCCGGCCCCGGCCTGCGAGAAGTTGATGGCGACGGCGCCCAGAATCAGGCCGATGGTGGTAACAACCTCAAAGAAGATGATCGACTTGAGCGCCACGCGGCCCACACCGCGCAGTTCGTTATGTCCCGCGATGCCGGTGACGATGCCGCCAAAGATGAGCGGCGCGACAATCATGCGAATGAGGCGCAGGAAAATGTCAGCGAGGAAGTGGGTTTGCGCTGCGATGGAGGGCGCGTCCACACCCAGTTCTGCGCCGGCGAGCATGGCGAAGAAGGTCCACACCAGCAGCGAGCGACGGCGTACGGCAAAGGGAAGAAAGAGGCAGAGCGCGGTCCAGCGAAGGACGGCGGCAAGTTGGGCGTAAGGGTGAAAAAGGCCGGCTGCGATGCCCGCGGCAAAGAGCAGGACGGCGGCGAAGGCGAGCGAGCGAAAGACCGCTTGGCCGGATTGCGAAATACTCGGCGTGGTAGTGGGAGCCGTGGATGAGCCTTGAGGATTCAAGGACTCCATTATCCTATGACGATGCCGGGTTGCGCATGAATCAGGCGGCGCGTGGCAGGCTGAAAGCCAACAAATGCGAGTTTTCGCTTCCTAATTTTTGGGCGATTCGGCGGTTGAAGCAGTAGACGCAGCAGCGACGGCGGGGCAGGCAGCGCCACAGCTTCCACCACATGGGGTTTTGATTTCAGCCGGGGTGGAATCCATGGAGGGCTTGTCACTTTTGCCAGGGTAGTCGTTCACATAAAATCCAGAGCCTTTGAAGTGGAGGCGCGGCGCGGTAAGCGGACGCACGAGCTCGCCACCGCACTCGCGGCAGACAGACTCCGGCTTGGAGCTGAAGTTTTGGATTTTTTCAAAACGGTGACCGCACTGGGTACAACGATACGCATACAACGGCAAAGTATTCACCCCTCGGGGACCAAATCACACACTACTCCTATTGTATCGGCAGAATGGTAATTATCGGTAAGCCACCTGCAGTGGGGGGAACTTGCCGTCCAGGCGGGCGGCGCTTGCGCGCCATGAGGTTCGTTGACGCCCGCCCTCAGATCTCCCCAACGAAGAAGACTTGCCGGTGCTGCACCCAGATCACAGGCTTAATGCACGGCGATGAGCACGGATGCGGAGTGGTTCTCCCACTCGAGGGTGAGCTTGCCGGTGGGGCCGCCGAGGGCCGCAAAGGCGTAGGTCAGATTCTCGACCGGCGCGAGCGGTTTGCTCATGGTCATCTTCACACGGCCCAGATCCTGCGCCTTGTCGTACTTGGTGCCCCACTGGCCGGTCTGCTTGTTCACGATCAGCATCCAGTTGTCAGGGTCGGCGACATCGACATAAAGGGAGTAGTCGCCCTTGGGAACCTTCAAACCGCCTACGGTCAGGTCAGCATCGGTGTGCAGTTTGGTGGCGCCATTGGCGCCGGCGCGCCAGACCGGATAGGTGGGATCCTTGCTGAGGAGGCCGCCCTTACCAAAGATTTGGCCGGCGCGGCCCTTGACTCCGGGCGAGTTGTAAGTGACGGTGATGGCTTTGCCGGCAATGGTCGTCGACGCTGTGGCCGACGGGCTCTTTGGCGGGCCTTGCTGGGCGGATAGAGTGGCGGCGACGATCAACAGCCCTGTACAGACCAAAAGACGTTTCATGGTTGTTCTCTCCGTGTAAAAAATCCTTGCCGGAAGCGCAAGCCCCGACGCGATGATTGTCGCACCGCGCGGCTCCTTTGGGGAAATGGCAGTGCAAGGTGCGATATACTCCAGACGCAGCAGAAACAAGGAGGTAAGCGATGCGTTTAAGTGGATTTGCAAAGATGGCAGCGGCCGGGATGATGGCCGTGGCGATGATGGCGCCGGGGATGATGAAGGCGCAAGCGGGCGGCGACATGGTTCAGAAGCCGACGGATATGCAGAAGCTGATGGCGGCGACCGTGTTCTATCGCGGGCAGTTGGCGCCGACGCAGTTGAGGAACTCCGGTGGCGTAAAGTTCTCTGACGGGTTCTTTGTGCTGGCAAGCCTGGTGGACACCAGTGGCTACTCCACAGGCGTGCAAGCCAAGTATCAGGCCTATTTCATCACCGAAGTTCCGCTGAAGGTGGGCGCCGAGAAGCTTCCCGCAGGCGTGTATGGCGTGGGATTCGTGGGCGACAAGTTTGTAGTGACCGACGTGGGCGCGCACGACGTGCTGACAGTGAGCGCGGGCGAAGATGCCGGGCTGAAACGGCCCATGCCGCTGCAAGTGGTGGCCAATGCGGCCGGTGGCTTCCGGTTGTATGCCGGGCGCAAGTATGTGAGTTTCGGGAGATAGGGATCAGTAAGCAGTGTTTAGTGGCCGGATGATTCCCCGACTGGAAAAAGGGGCATATTATCCGGCCATTGCTGTGTGCCGTGTAACCAGGGTTAATTCTGGAATAGGCTGTAGCATTCCCTCAAGGGCATAGATACTTTGGACTGGACCGGATTTGTGAAGATAAAGGACCATGGACTGTCGTCTTCCACCTCGGGACATCCGTGAGTCAGGATTCGCCCTCCGCCGGAGACCACGATCTCAGCGTGAAAATCGATCGGTAGGGACGCCTGCATGGCTGCAAAGAGCGCCTTCTGGGCATTTGCGTGCGCATCGCTGACGTACTCGCCGATGGGCAAATGGACTCTCTTCCCGGTGCTTGAATCGACTATGGTGCGGCTGAAAGAAGCAGCTTTCATACGCTCATGCAGCAGTACGTACTCGTTATCGTGGATTTCGATTCGGGCTGTAAACTGCATTGGGGCGGCTCCTTATGCGCTGTCTTTCCCGATTATTTCCGGTCCGTTTAGGTTTTTATAGGGTTATTCTCGGGTTTTGTGCCGATCGGTACCAAAATCCTAACGAGCCTACAGGTGGGGGTTGAGCTTCTCGAGAGGAGGCCACCTCGGCCGACGTGGGGATGGGAGAACCGGCCGTGATCGGAGCAAAGGACCGGTGCGCAGGGTAGAATCTGGATCAGGATCGTCCAACCCAATGGATAATCTCTCCAAACAGGAGCGAAGTCAGCGGATGTCCCGCATAAGGAGCGTGGATACCGGCCCGGAGATGGTTGTACGCCGTCTGGTTCATGGCACGGGCTTTCGATACCGGCTTCACGCACGTAACCTTCCCGGGACTCCCGACATGGTTTTCCCGCGACTAGGAAAGATCATCTTCGTTCACGGGTGCTTCTGGCATCAGCATCCAGGTTGCGGAAGGCAACCGAAATCCCGTTTGGAATTCTGGACAGTGAAGCTTTTCCAGAATCGGGAAAGGGACCTCCGTAATCAACGAAAGTTACGTTCTCTTGGCTGGCGAATCCTGATAGTGTGGGAGTGTGTTTGATGAGGCGGGCGCAAATCATAGCAGTACCACAAAGCTGTCATCCTGAGCGGAGTTTGGCGCACCGTTTGCGCCAAGCGGAGTCGAAGGACCCGCGTTTGCTCTTTCCTTTCTCTTGTGCGATCCAATAGCTGCGGATCAATCGGAGCCCTTCGGCCTATCCAAACGAGCGAGTAATGATCAAGCTGAAAGCGTGGAGTTGAGAACTCTATGAGCAAGGACCTGAAATCCGTGAAATCCGCCACACCAAGGCCTGTACGCAGCGAAAAGGCCATCGCGTCGGCCTACGTCGCCCAAGCTCGCAGACAATACTCGACCTCGACTTCCGACCTTGAGATTGACGATGAGCCGCAGGTGAGCTTTGCGGAAAATGGCGCGTGGGTCGCTGCTTGGGTTTGGGTGGCACAAGAAGAAACGGTCCTATACAGGAAGCGGCGGGCCTGAGCCGCAATTATCTAAAAGGATGCGCGCCATGTTTCAGGTCTAAGATGAACTGTATTCTCGAGCGGCGGTGATATGGTGAAGATGCGCGGTTGCCTGGCGAAGAGGTGCACTCGATAAATGCTCCAGTCTCTGGGGCGCTCCGCAGCTACTTCGCACTCGTTGCGGCTTAAAAGGAATGGAGTCCGTGCGGCCCCATTTGTAGTTTTCACTTCAATCAGGCGCTCATTGCCGAGCGGATCAAACGAGTAGATGTCGTAACCTGCTCCGTCTCCGTCTTCCTCCGCTACCCATCGGACCTTTCGAGCCAAGTCTCCCCGATCAGCCTGAGCGAGCCGTTTTCGTTCGACATCGACCACAAAGGCTTCGCCTGCTTTCCCGAGCGACCGGTTGCGCTGGTCTCGTTCTACGGGGTCGAATTTTTGCACGAGCCGTTTCAGTCTTTCTGGAATTGACTGTTTCGCTGTTGCTGGTGTCGGCGGGTCTACAAAAATCGCCGAGGTAAGAGGAGTTTCCAACTGAAGAGCCGGTGCTGGTACCAAGATCGCAGGGTGCAGTGTGAGGTATCGGTCGATTGCGTCGAAGATGGCGTTCTGGTAATTCCGCTTTGGCATGTAGCCAGGAATCCATGGAAGTCCCAGTTCGTCTAGTACTGCAGAAATATTCTGGTGCTTAAACTCGACAGAACGGTGAGTGCGGCCAATTTGCGCCATGAGAGCCGCACTATGTCTGGACTTGACGTAGGGTCTTCCCGCAAGATCGGCAGCAAGCATCGCAAAGTAGTCGGCGATGATCGCGTCGAGCTCATCATCTCGCCACGGTTTTCCGATCTTTGCGTCGTCAGCCATTAGACTTGTCAACATATTATCGGAAAGACCTCCAATATGTATTGATGGCTTTTTTGACGGGCGAATTCAATTCTGGAATCTACTCCACGAGGTGGATTCTCATCCTTGCCAGATTGAGTTGAAACGGAGCAAGAGAAAAGCAACCGCAGGTCCTTCGACTCCGTTTGGCGCATAGCACGCGCCAAACTCCGCTCAGGATGACAGACCTAGACGGAAAACCTTTCAGTGCGCGCCTGTTGCCATCGCCAGCGATTTGCGATAGATTCTCGCCATGGACGAGAGGGTCTATTTCACTTACATCGTAGCGAGTCGAAGTCACACACTTTACATTGGCATGACAGGCGATCTGCTGAAGCGGGTCTTCGAACACAAACGGAAGATCCACGAGGGGTTTTCTGCAACATACAATTGCAACCGACTTGTCTGGTTCGAACGATTTACGGGCCCCGGAAGCGCGATTGCGCGGGAGAAACAGTTGAAGGGATGGATTCGTGCGAAGAAGATTGCTTTGATTGAAAAAACTAACCCTGCGTGGAGCGATCTGAGTGATGGGTGGTATGCGATAGACCCTACGGTTAGAGGATGAGTTGAGGCGAAAAAGAGCAAAGACAAATGCAAGAGCAAACGCAGGTCCTTCGACTCCGCTGCGCTCCGCTCAGGATGACAGCCTTAGAGGGGAGGTCAGGATAACAGCGCAAACGCCAAGAACGCGGACCCGAGGTTCCGCGTTCTTGGCGTTTGCGTTACGTCTTAAGTTAGGCCTTGGCGAGGACGCCGCCGCTGATGCGTTCCTTGATTAGTTCGTGGCCGCGATTTAGTAACTCTTCCAGCGGGAGTTTGCCGGAGTCTACTTCGGCGAGTAGGTCGCGCTGGGCGGCGTACTCCTTGTTGACGATGCCGGCTTTGGATTGCAACATGCGCCAGGCTTTGCGGCGCTCTACGCAGAACATGACTAGCTGACGCGAGAGCGCGTAGTGGATGGTTTTGCTGGCGTCTTCGAGAGTGATGTAGACACCGAAGTCGGGAATGAAGGAGCGGTGACCGGACGAGAGATAGCGGCGATAAACCACATCCTGCTGAGTTATGCGGACCAGCATGTTATCGAGCGGGATGAGTTTGGCTGCCGCTTCAGGCTTGATCTTTTTGAGATGGTTGCGGAAGCGAGCTTCAGTGGTGCACCAGTGGGCGACGGTGTAGTGAGAGGTTTCGCCGGTGACCTTGTTCTTGGTCTCGTACCAATCCAAATCAATCGAGGGATTGCCCTTGATGTCGAGGGCTTCCTGATAGGTTTCGCCGAGGCGGGGATTGAAAACAAACTCTGGTACCCCGCGCGAATCGCGGACGCGCTGGGCCTGGAAGAGCGCCATATCATCGGCGACGCCGTGCTCGGGCTGGCAGGTTGTGAAGGCCTGGAGGAACATGGTGCCGCGATATTCAAGGCCATCGAGAATGGCGCGGTAGAGCTTGGGCGCGTTGGCCATGGAAACCTGCGCGACGAAGGGCGAACCGTGACCGGCAAGGAAGGTTTCAGCGACAGTCTTCTTCTCAGTGTTTTTGCCCTGAGTGGCCGCGCCAAAGGTGTTCATGTCGCCGCCGCCGAGCATGGGCGATGAGTCAGAGTTCTGGCCGCCAGTGTTTGAATATACCTGCGTATCGAGCATGAGGACCTTGACGTTGGGCCGGTTCTGCAAGACGACCTTGGAGACGTTCTGATAGCCGATGTCGCCCATGCCGCCGTCGCCGCCTACAGTCCAGACCTTGGGCAGTTCGACGATTTCCTGATCGGTCATGAGCGCGTCAGTGAAGTGGCTGAGCTGGTAATACTGCTCGGCATCAATCACGTTTTCGTCGCGGGTGAGGAGGATGTCTGCGAGGCGCTCGGGAATGACGGAGCGGCGGGCGTGGTCCACGATGAAGCTCTCGCCCATGAGCCAGCCGACGGTTGCGCCGTCCTGGAAGAGCGAATTCATCCACGGGTAGGGGTGAGGATTGTTGGGCGCGGTTGAGCCGTAGACGGTGTTGCAGCCGGTGTGGGCGGCCATGGCCATGACACTCATGCCGTTGGCGAGGCGACCATCGATGGCTTGCAGGTTCTTGTGGTTGAAAGCCTCAGTGAGCAGGACCGCTGCGATGGCTTCGACAAGCGCGGCGTCGCTGATGGGGCCGTGGGTCTTTTCGTAGTCCGCGATGCGGGCGAGGGTGTCTTTTTCATCTTCGCCGCCGAGGCCGAGGATGAGGTGCGCGATGGCCTGGCGGAGCAAATCGTATTCCGCCAGATTGCGAGACTTGAGGACAGCGAGACGAGCCACGCCGCGCTTTTCGAGGTCGCTGGCCTTGGCCAGGAAGCGGTCGCTTTTGGCGTGGAAGACGGGGCGCATGTAAGCCTCAGTGACGGCAGCGATGGAGCGAAGGACGCTCTTTTCACCGCAGCCGGCGCAAGCGCCATCGCCTGAAACCAATGCGTCATAAGTGGAGCGAACCATGAGCATATTGCGCAAGGTTGCGGTCTTGGAGTCGGCGGGATTGGCGGCGTTGTAAAGGCCAAGGAACTTCTGCGACGTGTCAGGCAGCAGGTCAAGGAAGTTAGTGCCGGTGGTGTGTTCGGCGTTGACCTCTTCGGTTTCCGCAACCATCTTGAGCGCCATGTGGTCGCCACAGGCAGTGACGCAGGCCGCGCATCCCTTGCACAGATCGGAGACAAAAATAGAGAAGATGCCGCCGGTGCCGGGAGCTTTGCGCTCGGGCGAGGAGAAGATGGCGGTCACCTTCTGGTAGGCCATGGGAACCTGGTCGAGGATGGCGAAGAACTGCTGCTTGGCCTGGGCGGAGAACCCGTCGAGTGAATTGGTGACTTCGCGAAGGATGGTGGGCAGCGGCGTTCCGGCTTTGGTGTCAGAGACCATGCGCTCGCGGGCGAGCTTTTCAATCTCGGGCAGCACAGCGAGGAGCTTCGCACGGTCGGCGGCGCCGGCGACATAGTGGTTAACAGCGGTGCGCAGCAGCGTGCTGAGGTCCTGCGCGGTGTTGGGCAGAGCTGTGTCAGGGCAGACCGAGATGCAGTCCATGCATTGCGTGCAATTTTCCGCGATGAAGTGAGGAGTTTCGCGCCGGGCGACGTATTTGGAAGCTGTGTCGCCAGTGGCGGCGGCGATAAGGCCGATGGCCGAGAGCGGCGTGGAGGGCTGGTTATAGCCGAAGTGCGAACGGAACTCGGCATCGAAGCCGGCGAGAGTGGCGAGCGGCACGCGCGCGGCCTGGCCCTCAGGGAGTGCATGGGAACGGCAGCCGGTACCGCACGCGGAGCCTTCGGCAGCGGGTACGGTTTCGAGGATGGGCAACAGCGCCGGACCGCGCAGCGATGAGTGATCGGCGGCGGTGAGCTCGCCGATTGCAATTTCCGTGACCTGGTTGTAGCCCTGCATCATGACTTCCATGTTGGAGTCGACAACGGCCTCGCCCAGCTTGCCGAATTTCTTGACGTATTGCTCGCGGACGACGGCGCGGTATTGGTCTTGAGTAATGCCGAACTCCTTGAGGAGCGTGCTGACACGGAAGAATGCTCCGAGGAAGGCGTTGCCCTGCATGCGCAGTTGCAGGTCCGCGCGGTCAGTCGCTTTTTTGGCGATCTCAAAACCGGGAAGCGTGAAGACGCGAATTTTCTTGTCGATGATCTGCTTGCGCGCCCAGAGCGGCAGTTGCCCCCAGGCCTGCTCGCCTTGCTGATCGGACTCCCATACGAGCGAGCCGCCCTCGGCCATACCGTCCAAAGGATTCGTATGAGTGAAGGCCTTGGGGTCGCAGCAGAGAACCACGGTTACGTGGCGCAGGTCGCAGTTCACGCGGATGCGGTCTTTGGCGGCGACCATGAAATAGGAGGTGGGCGCGCCTTTTTTCTCGGAACCGTACTTGGGATTGGCGCTGACGTGAATGACTTCTTTGGGATTGCCAAGCGAATCCTTGAAGCCGTCGCGCTTGTAGATCAGATCGTTGAGGTCGCCGAGAATGGCGCCAAGATTTTTGCCGGTGGTGATGGCGCCCCATCCGCCGATGGAGTGGAAGCGGACAGCTACCGCGCCTTCAGGCAGTAGAGACGGGGTCTCTTCGCCGAGGACCGCGTAGGGATGGTCGATGCCGAGAACGAAAAAGGAAACGCCGTCGGCGGCTGTCTTTCCGTCTTTGCGAGCGCGGCCGGCAGCGGCGAATTCGTAAGCGCCGAAGATGTGCTCAGGGCGGAAGTCGCGAGAGCCGAGGCCGTATGAGCCGCCGTAGATCTTGGGAACTTCAGCGAGAGAAATTGCGGGGAGGCCTTCGACAGACTGAACGGCTTTGGAGAACGCTGTGCGGATGTCGCGGCCCAGCGGATTATCGCCGGAGAGAGCTTCGTCAGTGCGCTCGAGAATGATGACGTTCTTTTTGCCCCGGAGCGCGGCCACGATGGCGGCTTCAGGGAAGGGACGAATCACGTTGACGTGGATGGAGCCGACGCTTGCGTTACGCGTCTCGCGCAGGTAGTCCACGGCGGCCTCAATGTTTTCAGCGGCCGAGCCGAGAGAGACGAAGACGGTTTCTGCATCGGAGGTTTTGTACTCGCTGAGGAGGCCGTAGTTGCGGCCGGTGAGCTCGGCAAACTGTGCGTAGGCGGCCTCGAGGAATTGAAGAATCGGCTCGGCGAAGTTGTTGCGCCGCGCGACCACGCCCTGCATGTAATGTTCCTGGTTTTGCACGGGGCCGAGAAGGATGGGGTTGGCGAGGTCCATCATCTTGGGCACGCGGCGGCGCGTGGGGCCAAAGAGCGTGCGCTGCGCCGGGGTGGGGCAGTCGATTATGTCGTCGGGCGCGCCGAGGTATTCGCGAATCAACTCCGACTCATGCTTGTAGAAGGTCCGCTCCAAATGGGTGGTTAGGAAGCCATCCATGATGTTCATGCCGGGCGTGAGTGATAGCTCGGTGACGCGGCGAAGGATGAGGGCCTGGTCGGCGGCTTGCTGCGCGTCTTTGCCGAAGAGCATGATCCAGCCGGTGTCGAGCGCGCCATAGATGTCGTCATGGCCGCAATGAACGTTGAGGGCCTGCTTGGTGAGGGCGCGCGCTCCCACTTCAAGCACCATGGTGCTGGCTTTTCCGGGAGCGTGGTAATACTGTTCGACTCCATACACGACGCCTTGGCCGGAGGTGAAGTTGACCACGCGCTTGCCGCAGACTGAGTGGGCAATGGCGCCGCCCTGGGCAGCGTGCTCGCCCTCAGTCTCAATGGCGATGGTGTTCTGGCCAAAGACGTTCAAGTGGCCTTCGGCATAGGCCTGCTGAAATAGCTCGCCACCCTCCGTGGAAGGCGTAATCGGATAGAAGACGCCGGCGTCAGCGATGCGCGTCTCGGTATGGTACGAGACAAGCTGGTTTCCGTTAGCGGTAACCCGAATGCCGGGAAAGCGAGCAGCAACAGTCATGAATCCCTCTCTGAAGGTACGGTTTTCCCCATGTTAACGTTTTTGGAGCGGGCTGGGACGCCTGCTCGGCGAATGAGCTGAGGCTGAGTGATCTCCAATAGGCCGCGCAGCGATAATGGAATCCGCCGGGGAAGGCAGCCTACATCTATTATCTACCGAAAACCGTAATAGGGGAGACAGCGTCTCACGTGGCGAGATGCGCGCTTTCTTCCCCATCCGGGCTGGTTCGGTTCCTTCCAGGGCAAGCAAATCAAGGCCGAGCAGGGCGGAGGGCAATCGGTGGGTCAAGGGCTGTCTGTGTCTTAGATGCGGCGATTTAATATTCGACTCCGGGGCAGAGCAGGTTGATGAATTTGCATGAATTCCCGATCAGGGCTAAAGACTTATAGATTCTGATTGGCTTGTTTCGCATGGTAGAAACAGTCTGCGGAAAAACTCGGGAATTGAAGTGAAATCTAGTGGAGATGTTTCTCCGGGGCTAAAGCCCGCATTAATATTGCTGGCTTTACGCGAGGGTTGAAACCCCCGCCTCCCTCCGAATCGAGCTTTTCCGCAGCCTCTAAAGACGCGCACGCTTCAAGTTTTCCTACCGTTCACACGTGTGCACTCGAAGAGCTTTCAGGCTTTACTATGTGAGTGAGGATTTTCTGCGATGAATTTCAACTTGAAATTGCGCTTTGTGCTTCTTGTATCTCTGGTTGTCGTTGCCGGCGCTGCACTTTTCGCGGGCCGGGCCGTGGCGCAAAGCGCCGCCGATGCCGCGAAGATTGCCGCCAGTTTACCGGCCGACACTCGCGCGGTGATTGATCGGCTCTCCAGCCTGCGCGAGTTGCCCGACGTGGCATGGAAGATGCACTCCGGCGATCTCGCGCATGGCGAGGCCCTGAATCTGGACGAGAGCCAGTGGAAGCAAATCGCAACGGGTTCGCTGGCGCCGAAGGATGCGGTCTGGTTTCGCCAGACTTATCAGGTTCCGGCGACGCTGAACGGCTACGACCTGACGGGCGCGCGCATCTGGTTCCAGTTTCACGCCGAGGCCAACGGGCCCATGCCCGAAATCCTTTATTTCAACGGCCGCCGCGTGGCCATGGGCGACGATCTGGAACCTGTGGTGCTGATTGACCAGGCGAAGCCCGGCGACACGGTGACGGTTGCGGTGAAACTGCTGCACACGGTGGATGACAAGAGATTCAAGGGCGCGACGCTGAAGATCGATTTTCCTGAAAGCCGACCCAATCCTGAGGATTTGCGCGAAGAGTTTCTTTCGGCCGCTTTGCTGGTTCCCGCTCTGGCCCCGGGCGACAAAGACAAAATGGGCGCGTTGAATGCGGCCATCAACACAGTCAATGTCGCGGCACTTGACCACGCCGAATCGGGCAGTCCGATCACGAAATCGGAATCGCAGTTCGAATTCGACACGTCGCTCAAGAGCGCGCAAATCAGGCTCGAAGCTCTGAAGCCGCTCTTGCAGCAGGTTACTTTCCACCTTACCGGCAACTCGCACATCGACGCCGCGTGGCTGTGGCCGTGGACCGAGACCGTGGACGTGGTGAAGCGGACTTACGGGACCGCGCTGCAGTTGATGTACGAATATCCCGATTACACATTTACGCAATCGGCCGCGGCTTACAACGATTGGCTGGCGGAGAAGTACCCGGATATAAATGCCGGGATTACTCAGCGCATCAAGGAAGGCCGATGGGAGATTGTGGGCGGCATGTGGGTTGAGCCGGACCTGAATATGCCCGACGGCGAATCGCTGGTGCGACAGATTCTGGTGGGCAAGCGCTGGTACAAACAGGCTTACGGCGTGGACGTGCGCATCGGCTGGAATCCGGATTCGTTTGGCTATACGTGGCAGTTGCCGCAAATCTACAAGAAGAGCGGCATTGATTATTTTGTGACGCAGAAGATGGCCTGGAACGACACCAACCAGATGCCGTTCAAATTCTTCTGGTGGGAATCGCCGGATGGGTCGAAGGTGCTGAGTTATTTCCCACACGACTACGCGAATGACAATCTGAACCTGGTGCGCCTCTCGCGTGACTACGTCATCGCGCAGAAGCAGGCCACGGGGTTGCCGGGCATCATGGACCTATATGGTGTAGGCGATCACGGCGGCGGACCGACAAGGGCGATTCTGGATGAGGGATTCCATTGGACTGCTGCCGGACACGTGACGCCGAAGATCGAGTTTGGGACGGCGCAGAGTTACTTCACGGCGCTCGAAAAGCAGATTGCGCCGGAGAGCCCGGAGTGGGATTACCGGTCAATTGCGAAAGGCTACACGGCGCCTCCGGCGGTCGAGGGCAAGGTCTCCATCCCGACGTGGAAGAGCGAGCTTTATTTCGAGTATCACCGCGGCGTGATGACCACGCAGGCCAATCACAAGCGCAATATGCGCGAGAGCGAAGAAGAAGTCATTAACGCGGAGAAGTGGGCCTCCCTGGCTTGGCTGGATGGGCGCGAGTATCCGGGGAAAGAACTGACTGAAGATTGGAAGAAGGTGCTCTTCAATCAGTTCCACGATTTGGCGGCAGGGTCGGGTATTGGACAGATTTACAGGGACGCGCAGAAGGATTATGACGTGGTGCGCTGGTCTACGAATGAGATTGAAGATGGTGCAATACAGACAATCGTTGCAAACATCGGAATGAAGTTGCAGGTTTTCACTCAGAATTCGCAAACAGTGGTGATTTTCAATCCTCTTGGATGGGAGCGTAAAGAGACTGTAAATGTCTCGATACCAATTGAGGGTGAACCCGCCGAAACTGGAGCTGCGATGTTGGAGAACGGTGGTGTTATTGAGGTACATTTAACAAACATCGATAAGGTAGCACACCGCGCTGATGTTGAGATTCCCTCGGTTAACGTCCCGGCTTTGGGATATCAGACAATACATATCGCTATTCCGGGCAAGGATTCTCCCTATCTCAAACATGAGAAGAAGGTTTTACATGCGTCGTTGACTGAATTTGGAAATGAAGCACTTTCTCTTAAGGTTGATGAAACGAGTGGATGCATAACAAGCATAAGAAACAACAAGGTTGGAGAGGAACTATTAGCGCCTCATGCTTGCGGCAATCAACTCCAGTTCTTCAAGGACACACCGAAAGACTACGACGCGTGGAACGTGGACCCCGGGACCTTCGACGTTCCGCCGATGACGATCGCGAAGGCCGATTCTGTTCAGATGATCGGAAACGACGCCATCCGCATCACACACCACTGGCAGAATTCGAAGTTCGTGCAGACGATTCGCCTGCAGGGTGACTTGGTTGACATCGACAACGAGATCGACTGGCACGAGTCGCATGTGCTGCTGAAGGCGGCGTTTCCGCTGGCGGCTTCGGGGCCGTTTGCTACTTACGAAATTCCCTACGGAACCATCGAGCGGCCCACCACGCGGAACAACAGTTGGGAGAAGGCGCAGTTTGAGGTTGAGGCGATTCGCTGGGCCGATCTGGGCGACGGGAAGCATGGGCTGAGCGTGCTGAACCAGACCAAGTACGGCTACGACGCGGTGGGCAATACGCTGCGGCTAACGCTACTGCGCTCGCCGAAATGGCCCGACCCTGACGCCGACATGGGCCACCATCACTTCCACTACGCGCTCTATCCGCACGCGGGGACGTGGAAAGATGCGCTCACGGTGCGCCACGGCTACGAGTACAACTATCCGCTGACGGCTGTGGTGACCACGGCTCATGCAGGTTCGCTGCCGGCAAGCCACTCGTTTGCATCGGTCGCGCCTGAGAATGTTGTCTTGACTGCAATGAAGAAGGCGGAAGACGCGAAGGGGCTGATTTTCCGCGTTTATGAGTGGGCCGGCAAGGAGACAACCGCCGAGTTCCATGTGCCGCCGGGAGCTACGGGAGCGACGGTGACTAATCTCATGGAGACGCCGGAAGGCTCGCCGCTTGCTGTGGTTGACGGCGTGGTGAAGGCGCCGATTCATCCTTATGAGATTCTGACGATTCGCGTGGATTACCCAAACGGCGGGCCGAAGGAGTAAGAGATTCGAGAAGGCTGAGGTTCGTGCTATCCCACCCTTGCCGCAAAAACAAAATGCGGCGAGGATGGGGCACCCGGTCCTTCGTTTTGATACTCTAACGGCAAGGAGCATGCACAATGCACATTACTTCCCCGTTCTTCGTTGTCCCGGTTATTGTCGTGATATTTGCTGTAGCGATTCTCTTCGCGACAAGCTCAAAAGAGGACGGAGACTCGACGCACTGAGTGGAAGGCGGCAGGCAGCTCATTCGTCGCTTCTCACCCTTCTGCAGAAGACGCGGAAGGATGGGGCACCCAGAAGAGGGATGGAGCGCGCAGATTCGAGGAACAATTTGATGGATGCGGACGTATAACGGGGCTAGAGGACGATTGCCATGAATCTCGATGCGACGCAGAGAGCGGTAACTTTGGCGGTGGGCCTGGCGCTGGCGGCCGGGCTGGCGGGATGCAGGGTCCATGTGGACAAGGACGCCAACGGCCAGGAAAAGAAGGTCCAGGTGGATACGCCATTTGGCGGCGTGCATGTGAATACCGACCAGACCACGGCAGCGGACCTGGGATTGCCGGCCTATCCGGGCGCTACGGTGGCAAAGGACAAAGACGGCGACAAGTCAGCGGACGTGCATCTGGGCTTTGGCGAGTTCGAGTTGCGCGTGCGGACGGTTTCTTACGAGACTCCGGATTCCGAAGATAAGGTGACCGCTTTTTACAAGAAGGCGATGGGCCGCTACGGGGACGTGATTATATGCCGGGGCGATTCTCCAGTGGATACGCCGGCGGCTACCTCCGAGGGGCTTACCTGCGCCGACGACAAGCAGGGCGGTCATGTGAAGATCAGCAGGGACGAAAACGGCAAGGAAAGCGTGGAACTGAAGGCCGGCTCAAAGCGTCACCAGCATATTCTGGGTTTTGAAGGGTCAGAGGACAAACAAACCCGTTTTGCGCTGGTAGCATTGGATTTGCCTGCGATGGTTGAATCTGGCTCTGGAAAGAGTGATTAGTGCACGTTGTTGCCGCCAGGAAGGAGAAAGACGCGCCCGGGCGCCACGGACTCAAGTTTTGGGTGAGCGCTTGGTTGCCGGTAGCCATCGGCGTGAGCGTCATTGTGCTGGAATCGACAGAACTGTTCGGCTCTGAACATACGAGTGGGCCGCTGCGCTGGATTTGGCAGACGATCTTCGGGACTGTTGGCGACGCAAGCTGGCAAACGATTCATCACCTGATTCGCAAAAGTGGACACTTTTTAGGCTACGGGGGCATCGGGTTGCTGTGGCTGCGCGCCTGGTGGATGACGCTGCCCCGCTCACGCTTCCTCCACGACGCCTTTCTTGCGCTGCTGGGAACTGCTGTGGTGGCCAGTTGCGACGAGTGGCACCAAGCATTTCTGCCCAACCGCACGGGATCGGTATGGGATGTGCTGCTGGATTGTTCGGGTGCTATTGCACTGCAGTTGGCGGTTTACATTTATCTCCGGCTGACGAGGCCCAAGAAGCTGGCGCGAGCGGAGTAGGAATTCGTGGTAGGAGTCCGCAAACAAACACGGGCGCATCCCGCGAAGGGATGCGCCCGTTTGGCGTTCTGAGGGAGGGAGAACTGAAGAATCGCCTTTCTAGGCGGCTTCTTCCTTGACTTCTTCCTTCTTCGATTCTTCCAACTGCTTTTCCAGATCGGCGCGCTTTTTGGCCTTGATGTCTTCGCGCTTCTGGCGCTTGACCTCGAGCTGCTTTTCGGCGCCCAACAGTTCGATGAAGGCCTTTTCGGCCCCGTCGCCCTTTTGGAATCCAGTGCGAACGATGCGCAGATAACCGCCTTGGCGGTCGCCGTAACGGGGTGCAACGGTCTCGAAAAGCCGCGTGACGGACTTGTCGGTCATGAGAAAGCTGAGGGCCTGGCGGCGCGAGTGCAGATCGCCGTTTTTGCCCAGGGTAATCATCTTTTCAACCAGCGGACGGACTGCCTTGGCCTTGGTCAAAGTGGTCTCGACGCGGTCTTCAAGGATGACGGACGTGACCAGGTTGCGCAACAAGGCGCGACGGTGGCTGGTGTTGCGTCCGAGCTTGAATCCTGCATTGCGATGGCGCATGGTGAAACTCTCTTTCTTCTAGGGACTGAGGGACTTAGGGACCAGGGACTCGGGATGAAGCGCGTGATTGGCTTTCTAGTCCCTAGTCCCTACGTCCCTCGTCCCTGTACTCAAAAGTTCTCGGTCTCAGTGGGCAACTGGAGATCCACGGAATCCAGCGGCTCGTCCTCGTCGTCGAAGTGGCTGTAATTTGCGGCCAGAGCTGCGGCGGGCGAAATGCTGGTGGGTCCGGGAACGGCGTTGCCCTGTTCGTCGATCTTCATGCCCAGCGAGAGGCCCATCTGGGCGAGGATTTCCTTGATTTCGTTAAGGCTCTTGCGGCCGAAGTTCTTGGTCTTGAGCATCTCGGCTTCGGTCTTCTGCACCAGCTCGCCGATGGATTGGATGTTAGCGTTCTTCAGGCAGTTGTAGCTGCGGACGCTCAGCTCCAGCTCTTCGACCGAACGGTTGAGATTGTCGTTGCGCAACAGGGTGCGGCCTTCTTCGCCACGCCCGTCGGCCTCAATCTCCTCCTCGAAGTTGATGAAGATGTTCATGTGGTCTTTAAGCAGCTTGGCAGCCAGGCCGACTGCGTCGGCGGGCAACACCGCTCCGTTGGTCCACACATCGAGGGTTAGCTTGTCATAGTCGGTGATCTGGCCCAGACGGGCGGCTTCAACCACATAGTTGACGCGGCGCACTGGCGAGTGGACCGAGTCCACGGGAATAAAGCCAAGGCCGAGATCGGCGTCAAAGTTCTTGTCGGCAGAGATGTAACCGCGACCGCGCTTGAGACGCATTTCCATGTCGAGCTTGCCGCCTTCAGAGAGGGTGGCAATATAGATGTTCTTGTCGAGAATCTCGACGTCGCCGTCAGCCTCGATCATTCCCGAGGTAACCACGCCGGGCTGGTCGGCGCGCAGATAAAGCGCCTTGGGACCATCGCCCGCGAGTTTGAAGGGAACCTGCTTGAGGTTCAGGATGATGTCTGTCGCGTCCTCGACCACGCCCGAGATGGACTGGAACTCGTGGAGCACGCCCTCGATGCGAATCGCTGTGACCGCGGCGCCCTCGATGGAACTGAGCAGGGTGCGGCGCAATGCGTTGCCGATGGTGGTGCCAAAGCCGCGCTCAAAGGGCTGAGCGCTGAACTTGCCGAATGTGTCTGTGAGCGTCTCGCCATCGACTGCCAGGCGCTTGGGCTTTTGAAATCCTCTCCAAAGCATATCTTTGTCTCGTTTCCCGCGCGGCATGTACGTCGCGATGCATTTTGCGGCGGCCGCGCAAGTTCTCCTTCGTTTGAAATGCAGCGATCAGTGAACAGTGATCAGTGGTCAGTCAAAACCCGCTCAGGCTTTGTTACTGTTCACTATCCACTGTTCACTGCTCACTGTTACTTTACTTCGAGTACAGTTCGACGATGAGCTGCTCATTGATGGGCAGGTTCACGTCCTGACGCTTGGGCAGATGGAGCACGCGGCCCGAAAGGTTCTCAAAGTTTGCTTCCAGCCATGCGGGCACGGGGTTTTGCGCGGCGTATTGGGCGCCCTGCTCAATGATGATGAGCTTCTTGGCGTTGTCGCGGATCTTGATTTCGTCGCCCGCGTTCACCTGAAAGGAGGGAATGTTGACCTTGCGGCCGTTGACCTCGACGTGACCATGGCGGACTACCTGGCGAGCCTGGCGGCGCGAGATGGCAAAGCCAAGCCGGAAAGCCACGTTGTCCAAACGGCGTTCCAGTTGCTGGATGAGCAGTTCGCCGGTGACGCCCGAGGCGCGGTTGGCCTTCTCGTAGTATTCGCGGAATTGGCTTTCGAGGGTGAAGTACATGCGCTTGGCCTTCTGCTTTTCATGCAGCTGCAAGCCATAGCCCACGATCTTTGCCTTGCGGTCTTTGCCGTGCTGGCCGGGGGGAAAGTTACGCTTCTCCAGGGGGCAACGGTCGGAGGCGCACTTGGCGCCCTTCAAAAAGAGTTTGGTGGCCTCTCGACGGCAGAGGCGGCATACTGCTCCGGTATAACGTGCCATTTCTTCTCCTGACTTCGGATGACGGCCGGTTTACGTGTCCGGAGGACATTTCGTCCCGGCCCTTGTTTTGGGGACCAGGGACTAGGGACTAAGGGACTAGCACAAACCAAGCCTGTGCCGGCCCTTTTTAGTCCCAAGTCCCGACGTCCCTATTCCCTGCCGCGTCTTAGACGCGGCGCCTCTTTGGCGGACGGCAGCCGTTGTGCGGCACCGGCGTCACGTCGCGGATGGTGCGCACCTCGACACCAGCGGCAGCCAGTGCGCGAATAGCGGACTCGCGGCCCGAACCCGGCCCGGAGACCCGCACATCGACAGCGCGCAGACCGTGATCGCGCGCCATGCTGGCGGCGTTCGAGGCCGCCTGCTGCGCCGCGAATGGCGTGCCCTTGCGCGAACCGCGGAAGCCGAGAGAGCCTGAACTCTTCCAGCTCAATGTGTTGCCCACCGGATCGGTGATGGTGACGATGGTGTTGTTGAATGTGGCCTGTACGTACGCAATGCCAAACGGCACATTTTTGCGCTCGCGCTTCTTGAATTTCTTGCCCTTGCCCGCCTTGGCGGCGCCGGCTTTCTGCTCTGGTTTCGCCATTAGGTTTTACCCGTCGCTTTCTTCTTGCCGGCAACTGTGCCCTTTCGCGGGCCCTTGCGGGTGCGGGCATTGGTGTGGGTGCGCTGGCCGCGAACCGGCAGACCTCGCCGGTGACGGGTGCCGCGATAGCTCTGAATGTCGATGAGACGCTTGATGTGCATCTGGACGTCCTTGCGCAGGTCGCCCTCGACGTTTCCTTCGTCCTCGATCACCTGGCGGATACGGTTGACCTCTTCTTCGCCCAAATCCTGAATCTTCTTGAAGGCATCAACATTTGCCTTCGCCAGAATGGTGAGCGCACGAGGATTTCCGATGCCGAAGATGTATGTGAGCGCGATTCTTGCCTGCTTGTTGCGGGGCAGATCGACGCCAGCAATACGTGCCATTCGAATTCCTTTGCTGCTTGCAGGTTGTGTGCCCCCGGCCTCAGCCGGTTCGCACGGGTTAAGCGGTTGGCTCCGAGAGGTTCAACGCAAGCCTTGACTCAGGCTAACTAGCCTCGTTTCCAGTGGTCAGTGAACAGTGGTCAGTGGTTAGTGGTTAGTTTCTTTCGCTCAATTTGCGGCCTTTTCAACTGTTCACTGTTCACTGTCAACTGTTCACTGTCGTGGAGCATCCCGCCGTTTTGCCAGGCTCCCAACTAGCCCTGGCGTTGCTTGTGCTTTGCGTTTTCGCAGATCACCCTGACCACCCCACGGCGGGTGATGACCTTGCACTTCACGCAAATCTTCTTGACCGATGCACGAACCTTCATCTGTTACTGCCCTTCTCCACGCTAAAAAGCCAGGCGCGGGTTACAAAAAATCACTTGTAGCGATAAACAATCCGCCCGCGATTCAGGTCGTAGGGACTCAACTCCACGGCCACGCGATCGCCAGGCAGAATGCGGATGAAGTTCTTGCGCATCCTTCCCGAGACATGGGTCAGCGCCTCGTGATTATTCTCGAGTTTGACCTTGAACATGGCATTGGGCAGCGTCTCGGTGACCACGGCCATGACCTCAATCGCATCTTCCTTCGACAAACCGCATCCACTTCCGCCGGCGCGCTAATGCCCAACCGGCCTGTAATCCCGAGCGTGCTACTCGGTTAAGATTCTCGCTCCGGTGGCGGTCACCGCCACCGAGTGCTCAAAATGAGCGCTCATGCTTCCATCCGCGGTGACTGCCGTCCAGCCGTCTTCCAGAACCACGACATCCGGCTTGCCCGCATTCACCATGGGCTCGATGGCGATTACCATGCCGGCGCGCAGCTTCATGCCCCGGCCTGCTTCACCAAAGTTCGGCACCTGAGGATCTTCGTGCATGTGGACTCCGATGCCGTGGCCCACAAAATCCCTTACTACCGAGAAACCCGCCGCCTCAACCACTTTCTGCACGGCGAAGCCTATATCTCCCAGGGTTGCGCCCGGCCGCACCACGCCGATTGCAGCGTGCAGCGAAGCCTCGGTAACCTTCATCAGCCGCGCCGCTTCTGGGTCGATTTTTTCGCCCACCGGCACGGTGATAGCCGCGTCCCCGCAGTACCCTTCAACGAATGCCCCAAAGTCGACCGAAACGATCTCCCCTTCCTTGAGGATCCGCTTGGACGACGGAATGCCGTGCACGACCTCGCTGTTGATAGAGGTGCACAGCACGCAAGGGTAACCGTGATAGCCCTTGAAGGCCGGTTTGGCTCCCAATGCCTTGGTGCTCGCTTCGGCCGCCTTCTCGAGATCAAGCGTGGTGGCGCCGGGCTTGATGAGTCCCCGCACCAACTCGAGCACTTCGCGAACCACCTGGCCCGCGCGGCGCATCTTCTCGATCTCTTTAGACGACTTCAGTACTACCGGCACTAAACCAGCTTTCCAACCGAGCTGCCAGCTATTCGCTGGCAGCTTGCTACTCACACAAGAACTCACCGTCAGGCTGCGCTACTTGCGCAACTGCTCGACGGCGGCAATAATTCCGGCCGCGACTTTCGCAATCGGCCGGTCTCCATCCACTTCTGCAAAGCGTCCCAAGGCCCGGTAGTGTTCCACCACCGGCGCGGTCGAGGCCTCGTAAGCGCGCATGCGCTCCTCAAAGACCTTTTCCGTGTCGTCGGCTCGCTGGGCCAGTGCGGCTCCGTCCACGTCGCAAAAGCCTTCCTTTTGAGGAGGCTTGCCGTAGACGTTATAAATGGTCTGGCAGACAGGGCAATTCCTGCGCCCGGTGATACGGCGCAAGAGTTGATTATAGTCCACCTTAATACTGGCGGCAACCACAGGCAAACCCGTTGCCCGAGCTGCCAAACGGCCATCCAGCCAGGCGGCCTGGACAAGAGTGCGCGGAAAACCGTCCAGAATGTACCCGTTGGCCGTATCGGGCTGATCGAGCCGCACCGCTACCATCTCGTTGACGAGGGAATCAGGAACCAGCTCACCGCGTCCCATGATCTCCTTGGCTGTCTTGCCCAGCTCGGTTCCCTGAGTCACATTGGCGCGCAGCAGGTCGCCGGTGGAGATTTGGGGAATGCCCCACAGCTTGACCAGTTCTTTGGCCTGGGTGCCTTTGCCTACGCCCGGTGCGCCCAACAAAAGAATGGGACCCGGAAGGGTCTTCTGACCCTCCTCACGGACCCGTTCGACATGAATGCTGGAAGAAGACATTACCAGGTTTTCCTTCCGCGAATACGACCGGAGCGCGGAGAGAAGCCATCATAGTGGCGCATAATCAGCTGCGATTCGATCTGGTTGATGGTGTCCATGGCGACGCCCACCACGATGAGGAGCGAGGTGCCGCCAAAGTAGAAGTTGACCCCAAGGCCGTGCGTGGTCCAGTTTGGCAGGCTCTCAAAGAACTTGCCGATAAGCCAGACCTTGTCAAAACGAATGCCCGAGATCATAAAGGTCGGCACGAGCGAAATAATGATGAGGTACAACGCACCGACCAATGTGATGCGGGTGAGGATGTCGTTGATGAAGTCCGAGGTGCGCTTGCCGGGGCGAATTCCGGGAATGAACGATCCCGATTTGCGGAAGTTGTCGGCAATGTCGTCCGGCTTCATGATGATCGACACATAGAAGTAGGCGAAGAAAATGATGGCCAGAACGTAAAGCAGTTCGTACCACGGATACCCGGGCTGGAGAGCCTGCATGATGGGCTGCAGCAGCTTGCTGTTCTGCACGAATTCTGACTGGCCGAGCATCATCGGAGCGGAGAGGATGGAGGCGGCGAAGATGACCGGCATGACGCCGCCGGAGTTGACCTTGAGGGGCAAGTGGCTCGATTGGCCGCCCATCATGCGGCGGCCGACAATGCGCCGCGCGCTTTGAATGGGGATGCGCCGCTCACTGCGCTCGACGAAGACGATAAATGCCACCACGGCAAACATGCCCGCAATCAGCAAAGCCATGGCAATGATGGTGAACGAGCCCCACTGATTGGTCTGAACCTTCTGATACAGGTCCATCACGCCGCGGGGCAGGCCGGCGACAATGCCGGCAAATATGAGCAGGCTCATGCCGTTGCCGATGCCGCGGTCGGTAATCTGTTCGCCCAGCCACATGATGAAGGCAGAGCCGGTGGTTAGCGTCAGCACCGTCATCAGCACGAAGGGGATGCCCGGATGGAGCACCATACCGCCCCTGGTGAGCATAAACGCGATGCCGATTGACTGCAAAGCAGCCAGAATCACGGTCATATAGCGGGTCCACTGCGTGATCTTGCGCCGGCCCAGTTCGCCTTCCTTCTGGATGCGCGCCAGCGGCTCATAGACCACGGTGAGCAACTGAAAGATGATAGAGGCCGTGATGTAGGGCATGATGCCCAAAGCAAAGACCGTCATGCGGCGCAGGTTGCCGCCGCCAAACAGGTTCATCAGGCCGAGAGAAGAACCGCCCTGCGAGTCGAACATCCGCTCCAGCATGTGGGTATCGACGCCCGGCGTGGGAATCCACGCGCCGAGACGATAGATGGCCAGGATGCCGAGCATGAAGAGCACCCGCTTGCGCAGGTCAGGAATCCGGAAAATATTAAGAAACTTCTCAAGCATGATTGGTTATCCGCTTCGTTCTGGGCCTTCGTTGACCCCAAGAATCTCTGCCATTGACCATCTTACCGGCGCTGGCTCTTGCGTGTCCTTCTGGTTCCAGCCGGGCGCCACAGGTTTCTATCGCGATGCCTTGGCGACCAATTTGCCCTTCTTTGTTGCCGCTGGAGCTTCGCCGCCCAGAACCACAGCCTTGCCGCCGGCCCTTTCGATCTTTTCGACAGCAGACTTGGAAAACTTGTGTGCGTGAATTGTGAGAGCCGAAGCCAGCTCGCCGGAGCCAAGAATCTTGATCAGCGCCTTTTTGCTCGAGGCCAGACCCAGCTTCTTGTAGTCGTCCAGAGTGATCTCGGTAATGGTCTGACCCTCAATGTGCTCGAGCAGCCGATCCAGATTCACCACCGTGTACTCGGTGCGAAAGATGTTGGTAAAACCGCGTTTGGGCAAGCGGCGGTGCAGCGGCATCTGGCCGCCTTCAAAACCGCGCATCAGGCTGGTGCCGGTGCGAGAGCCCTGGCCCTTGTGGCCGCGGGTCGAGGTCTTGCCCATGCCGGAACCCATGCCCCGGCCCACACGCTTGCGCCCTGTGTTAGCTTTTCTGGGCGCGCGTAAGTTCGATAAGTTTCTTGAAGCCATTGTTCCCTCGCTGTAGCGCCGGGGACTTGCCGTCCAGGCCTTCCCCGACTCGCGTAAAAGCAGCCTTAGCTGCTAGCTTTTTGCTTCTAGCCGTTCGTGTAAGTCGAAACTCTGTCCTGCGACGAGCTCGGAGCTAGAAGCCGATCAGTCTTCCAGAATCCTGACCAAATGCGGAATGGCCTTGACCATGCCGCGTGTGGATTCCGTATCGACGCGCTCGACGATCTGGTTGAGCCGCGTAAAGCCCAAGCCCTTGACCACCGCCCGGTGGGTGTAGGGCGTGGAGTTCTTCGAGCGGTAGTATTGAATGCGAATCTTCTTGGTCTCAGTCATGGCTAAAGCTCCTCAACCGACTTGCCGCGCATGTTGGCCACTTCTGTCCTGTCGCGCAACTGCAGCAGTGCGTCGAAGGTGGCCTTGACGACGTTATGCGGGTTGGGCGAACCCAGGCTCTTGGTGAGCACATTCTGCACCCCGACCGAGGTCATCACCGCGCGCACCGCGCCGCCAGCAATTACGCCTGTGCCTTCCGGGGCCGGCTTCAGCAGAACCTGCCCTGCGCCGTAACGGCCCAGGACAAGATGCGGGATGCTGGTTTCGGTCATATGGACCCTGATCAGATTCTTCTTGGCCGCCTCAATTCCCTTGCGAATCGCCTGGGGAACTTCTTTGGCTTTGCCAGAACCGTGTCCGACCACCCCGGCGGTGGGATCGCCCACCACCACAAGCGCGGCAAACGACATGTTCTTTCCGCCCTTGACCACCTTGGTCACGCGATTGATGGAGACCACCTGATCCTTCAGGTTGTACTGGTTGGCATCGATTTTCTTCTTCAATATCGTCATTGCTCTCTCGTCTGTCCTTCCGGGCCGCTCCGCGGTTCGGCGTTTCGGTTTAGGGTTCTGACTGATGGACCACGCCTTTCAGCCGCGCAGCTCAGAACTCCAATCCTGCCTCGCGGGCTGCGTCGGCCAAGGCCTTGATGCGCCCGTGATAGAGGTAGCCGCCGCGATCGAAGACTACCTTCTTGATGCCTTGCTTGACGGCCGCCTCGGCCACTGTCTTGCCGACCTCTTTGGCCGCCGCAATGTTGCCGCCGGTCTTCACCTTCAAGGCCAGCGTCGAAGCTGAGGCCAGCGTCTCGCCCTTCTGGTCGTCGATCACCTGCGCGTAGATGTGGTTGAGCGAGCGATAAACATTCAGCCGTGGCCGCTCCCCGGTTCCGGAGAGCTTGCGGCGGATGCGCTGGTGAATGCGCTGGCGAATTGCGTTTCTCTTGGTCTCGGTGATCATGGTCTCTCATTCCTATCAGCGGAGTCGCCTGGTGGCCCCGTTCGGTTGTTTTGTTGGGAACAAGCCAGCGTGTGAGCGCCTTCTGTTCCCTAATCCTCGCGCAACTTACTTGGCGCCTGTCTTGCCGGCCTTCTTCTTCAGCTTCTCGTCGGAGTAGCGCACGCCCTTGTTCTTGTAAGGATCGGGCTTGCGCAGTGAGCGCATATCGGCCGCAACCTGGCCCACCTTCTGCCGGTCGATGCCGGAGATGACCAGGTGGAGCTGCTTGGGATCGATGGCCACATCGATGCCGGTAGGCAGCGGAAACTCGATGGGATGCGAATAGCCGAGGGTGAAGACCACTGTGTTCTTGCCCTTCAGCTCGGCGCGATAGCCGATGCCCACAATGTCGAGCTCGCGCTTCCAGCCCGTGGTGACTCCATGAACCGCATTCGCGACGAGGGAACGCGTCAGCCCGTGCATCGCGGCCTGCTTGTCGTTCTCGCGGTTGACGTGCAACACGCCGTCTTTGGCTTCCAGGGTAATGCCCGGAGCAATCAGCGCCGAGACTTTGCCCTTGGGGCCTTCGACCAGCACCGTGTTGCCCTCAACGGTGTACTTGACGCCCGGGGGCAGCGGAATGAGTTTCTTTCCAATACGCGACATCGAATCAATCCTTCATCTGGCTTGCGAGTCCCGGCGGGGCAGATTCGCTCCCGCGTTCCACTGCAGCCTGTAAAACCAGGGACTAGCCACTAGGGACTAGAGGCTAATACCCAAAAACAGCGTGAACTTTGATCGGGGAATTGGTGGGCTCTAGTCCCTGGTCCCTATTCCCTAGTCCCTGCCTTTACCAAACTTCGCAGAGCAGCTCGCCGCCTACGCCTTCGCGGCGCGCCTGGCGGCCTGTCATTACGCCCTTGGGCGTGGTCATGATCGAGATGCCCAGCCCGCCTTGGACGCGCTTGATCTCGTCGTGGCCGATGTACACACGGCAACCGGGACGCGAGATGCGCGCCAGGTCGCGGATGGCCGCTTCCGCTCCGCCGTACTTCAGGTACACGCGGAGAACCAGCTTGCCTTCCTCTTCCTGGGTTTTGTAGTTCGAGATATAGCCCTCTTCCTTGAGGATGCGGGCAATCTCAGTCTTCAGCTTCGAAGCCGGAACATCCAGCTTCTGATGACGCGCGCGGATTGCGTTCCGGATGCGCGCCAGAAAATCGGCTACTGGGTCGGTCAGACTCATTCCTTCTCCTTCATTCCCCGTTCGCTCCCCGGCCCGCCTGCGCGGAATTCAGGGGAGAACCTGCGGGAATGTCTGCCGGCGGTTTACCGCCGGCCAAACCAAACTTGCCGGAACCATCCCCGGCTTCCGTCGACTACCAGCTCGACTTGACTACGCCGGGAATTTCGCCCTTGAGCGCCAGCGCGCGGAAACACAAGCGGCAGACGCCGAACTTGCGCAGGAACCCGCGCGGCCGCCCGCAGAGCTGGCACCGGTTGTGCTTGCGGCAGCTGAACTTCGGCTTCCGCGCGTCTTTCACCCTTTTTGCAGTAGTTGCCATAAACCCTCAAATCCCCTTATGCGCCCTGCCGGAACGGCATTCCAAAGTGCTTCAGCAGCGCCCGCGCCGAATTGTCGTCTCTCGCCGTGGTCACGATCGTGATGTTCATCCCCTTCAGCTTCTCCACCTTGGAGTAGTCAATTTCAGGAAAGATGAGCTGGTCGCGCAGGCCGAGCGTGTAGTTGCCGCGCCCGTCAAAACTCTTGGTCGATACGCCGCGGAAATCGCGCACTCTGGGCAGCGCTGTCGAAATCAGCCGGTCAAGGAACTCGTAGGCCTTTTCGTTGCGCAGCGTTACCATGGCTCCAATCGACATTCCCTCCCTCACTTTGAAGGCCGCAATCGATTTCTTTGCCTTGGTGGTTACCGGCTTCTGCCCAACTATCGCTGCCAAGTCGGCCACCAGCGGGTCCAGCAGCTTGGTGTTCTGCGTGGCTTCGCCCAGGCCCATGTTGACGACGATCTTCTTCAACTCCGGCACCGCCATCGAGTTCTCAAGCCCCAGCTCTTTCTTGAGCGCCTGCTTGATCTCTTTGTGATACTTCTCTTTCAGCCTTGCTGCCATGATGCTTTGCTCTCTTTCTTCCGGCGCCCGGAGTGGCCACAACTCGTATCGAGGGGCCGTTTACCGTTGCGGAAGGTGCTGGCCGCACGGGTGTGAGCTTTGCCGCTCATTCCGTGCCGGACATTCATTCCACTACTTCTTGGTCGGCAGCGTCTGCCCGCACTTCTTGCAAACACGAACCTTTACGTCGCCTTCGGTCTTCGATCCCACGCGCGCAGGGCCGCAATTGGGGCAGATCAGCGCGACATTCGAGACGTCGATGGGCGATTCCTGCTCTGCGATGCCGCCCTTGGTCCGCTGTCCCTGCTTGCTGGAGACCGTCTTCTTGACCACCCGCACATGCTCCACCAGCACAGTGCCCTTGTCAGGAAAAACGCGCAGCACGCGGCCACTCTTGCCGCGGTCCGAGCCCCTGAGGACCTTGACCGTATCATTGCGATGAATATTCAAACTCGGCATCTTCTCTCTCACTCTCAAAAACAGCTACCAGCCGCTTCTAGACAACTTCCGGGGCCAGCGAAACAATCTTCAAAAACTTCTTCTCGCGCAGTTCGCGGGCCACGGGGCCAAAGACGCGCGTGCCAACCGGCTCGTGAGTATCGTCGATCACCACGGCGGCATTCTCGTCGAAGCGGATATAGGTTCCGTCGCGCCTGCGATGCTCCTTGCGGGTGCGGACGATGACCGCCTTCACTACCTTGCCCTTCTTCACCGTGCCGTCGGGCGAGGCTTCCTTTACAGCGGCGGTCACGATGTCGCCCAGACCGGCCTTCTTGCCTAACCCGCCGCCCAGCGGCAGAATCACTTGCAGCTTGCGTGCGCCAGAGTTATCGGCTACCGCGAGCATGGTTCTCATTTGCACAGCCATGGGTTCTTCTCCTTGCCAGCTTCCAGCTACCAGCTCTTTACTTCAAAATCTTCCAGCTCAACCTAACTTACCCGCAAAATAGCCAGAAGCCGAAGGCCAGAAGCTATAAGCATGCCGACGCGCTTGCGCGCTAGTTGGCAGCGTTTGGCGCCGCGTCCTCGAGTTGACCGAGGGCCGAACGCCGCACGATTTCTTCCAGAGCCCACCGCTTCAGCTTGCTCAGCGGACGGGTCTCGCGGATGCGCACCACATCTCCCATTCGCGCCGAACTCTGCTCGTCGTGGGCATAGAATTTCTTGGTCGAACGCACGATCCGCTTGTACTTGGGATGGGCCTTGCGCATCTCGACCTCGACCACAATGGTCTTCTGCATCTTGGTCGAAACCACCTGGCCAACCTTCTCGTTTCGCCGGGCGCCTACAGCCGCCGGCGCCTGCACTGCCTCTTTTGTCGCCGTCATTTAGCGGGCTCCCTTCTTGCTGTCTGCGGCCACGCCTGCATTGGCGGCCTCGCCGCGAATGCCCAGCTCGCGCTCCCGGGCCACGGTCTTGATTTGTGCGATCTCCCGGCGCATTTCGCGGAGCTTCTTCACTCCGTCGTTCTGCCCCAGCGAGACCTGAAAGCGCAGCCGGAACAGTTGCTCGGCGGTGGTCTTCGCCTGATGCGCCAGTTCCTCGTCGCTCAAACTACGAATCTTTTCGAGTTCCATTGTGTTTCTCTCTCCGGCGCTCTTCTCGGCCCCTTTGGGGGTACGCGAGCGCGTCCAAATTCACTCGGTCCGGCTTACTTGGCCGCGGCCTCAACCTTTTCAGCGCCCGGCCGCATCACGAACTTCGTTAGCAACGGCAGCTTGTTCGACGCCAGACGCATGGCTTCCCGCGCTGTCGCAGGGTCCACGCCTTCCATCTCGAAGAGGATCTTGCCCGGCCGCACCACTGCTACCCAGTGGTCCAGCGCGCCCTTGCCGGATCCCATTCGGACTTCAGCCGGCTTCTTGGTAATGGGCTTGTCCGGGAACAGGCGCAGCCAGATCTTGCCGCCGCGCTTGATGAAGCGGGTCATGGCAATACGACTGGCCTCGATCTGGCGGTCGGTGATGTAGCCGCACTCCATTACGCGCAGACCATATTCACCGAACGAAATCGTAGAGCCGCGCCACGCCTTGCCCCGGCGCTTGCCCTTCTGCTGCTTGCGGAACTTCACCTTCTTTGGCATCAACATAACGAAAATCCTCAAAAGCAGGGACTAGGGACCAGGGACTAGGGACTAGCTTCATCCCGCCGCAATCCACTTCCCGGCATACTTACTGCAAACCTCAACACCCTACAACCAATGGACTTGTGGGCGGGACCCCATTCCCTGGTCCCTAGTCCCTAGTCCCTGCTTCTAGAACACCGACGTGCCCACTGGGGGCGCCTGACGGCGCTTCTGCTCGTAGATGTCGCCGCGATAGATCCACGTCTTCACGCCGATCACGCCGTACGTCGTATGCGCTTCGGTGAAGCCGTAATCGATGTCGGCGCGGAGCGTGTGCAGCGGCAACCGCCCCTGCAGATACCACTCCGAACGGGCAATTTCATTTCCGTTGAGGCGGCCTGAGACCCTCACCTTGATTCCCTTGCAGCCGAATCGCAGCGCCGAATCCACACTTTTCCTCATTGCGCGACGGAAGCTGACGCGCTTTTCCAGCTGCAGCGCGATGTTCTCAGAGACCAGTTGCGCGTCCAGCTCGGGCTTGTTCACCTCGATGATGTCGATAAACACATCTCGATTGGTGCGCTTGCCGAGCTCGGTCTTGAGCTTATCGATCTCCGCGCCCTTGCGACCGATTACGATGCCCGGCCGGGCGGTGCGGATAAGGAAGCGCAGCTTGTTGCCAGGCCGCTCAATCTCTACCGAGCTGACGCCGGCGGCTTTCAGCTTTTCGCGCAGCTCAGCCTTGAGCTTCACGTCCTCGACCAGGAGCTTGTCATAGTCGCGCTCGGAGAACCAGCGCGAACGCCACGGCTTGTTCACTCCGAGCCGGAATCCGTAAGGATGGACTTTCTGTCCCATGCTATTTTCCTCAAAACCCTCTAGGCCTTAGTGCTGGCCTTCTTCTTGGTTGCCTTGGGCGCAGCCTGCGGCTCCTCGGCCTTATTCTTGGTTGCCTTGGGCGTCGCCTTCGGCTCTTCGGCCTTCGCCTTGGCTGCTTTAGCCGCCTTGGGCGCCGCCTTCAACTCTTCACCCTTAGCTTTGCCTGCCTTGGGCTCGACCGCCGGTTCTTCAACCCTGGTCACCAGACCACCGGCTGCTTCGCGCTCGGCCACTGAAAGAACAATGTGCGTCAGCCTGCGCTGATAGCGAAAGGCTCGGCCCATCGGCGCAGGACGGATGCGCTTCATGCGCGGCCCGTCGTTGGCCAGTGCCAGCTTGACGTAGAGGTTGTCCACGTCCAGATCGACGCCCTGCTCGCCGGCCACGTACTTGGCGTTGTCCACCGCCGAGGTCAACAGCTTGTGAATCACCGGAGCGATGCGCTTCTTGGTGAAGGCCGCGACGGTAAGCGCCTCTTCGACCCCGCGGCCCTTGATCAGGTCGAGTACCAGCCGCGCCTTTTGCGGCGACACGCGCTGAAACTTGGCCTCGGCCCGGTATTCCTTTGTCTCGACTGCCATTAGTCTGTCCTCAATCTCCGCCAGCGACGGGTTCTGCATCGCAGTTCCTGGTCCCTGGTCCCTGGTTCCTTACCGCGGCTTGGCGGTGGTCTCGACCGCCTTGCTGCCCCCGGTGTGTCCCTTGAAAATGCGCGTGGGCGCAAACTCGCCCAGCTTGTGACCCACCATGTTCTCGGTCACGTACACCGGAACAAACTTCTTGCCGTTGTGAACCGCAATGGTGTGGCCCACAAACTCGGGAAAGATCGTCGAGCGGCGCGACCAGGTCTTGACTACTTTCTTGTCATTGGCCTGGTTGAGCACCTCGATCTTGACAGTGAGGTGCGCATCCACGAACGGGCCCTTCTTTGTCGAACGTGCCATAAATCCTAGCTCCTCTACTTCGCCCGGCGGCTGACAATGAATGCGTCGGTCCGCTTGTTGTTGCGCGTCTTGTAGCCGCGTGTCGGCTGGCCCCACGGGGTCACCGGATGACGTCCGCCCGAGGTCTTGCCCTCGCCGCCGCCGTGCGGGTGATCAACAGGGTTCATGACGACGCCGCGGTTGGCGGGACGAATCCCCTTCCAGCGGTTGCGTCCAGCCTTGCCTATCGAGACGTTCTCGTGGTCCGTGTTGCCTACCTGGCCAATCGTTGCCATGCACTCAACCAGTACCTTGCGGGTCTCTCCCGAGGGCAGTTTGAGCAGGGCGTACTCGCCCTCCTTGGCCACCAACTGCGCCTGCGTCCCCGCCGAACGGGCCATCTGCGCGCCTTTGCCCGGCCTCAACTCGATCGCGTGAACCGTCGTGCCGGAGGGAATGTTCTTCAGCGGCAGCGCGTTGCCCACGAGAATGTCGGCATCGGGCCCGGAGGAAACCGTCGCGCCCAACTTGAGGCCCACCGGCTGCAGGATGTAGCGCTTCTCGCCGTCCAAATAATGAATCAAAGCGATGCGGGCCGAGCGGTTTGGATCGTATTCGATCGTCGCGACTCGCCCTGGAATTCCATACTTCTCGCGCTTGAAGTCGATCAGGCGCAGCATCTGCTTGTGGCCGCCACCCTGATGGCGCATGGTCAGGTCGCCCTGATTGCGGCGTCCGCCGGTGCGCTGCTTGACCGCCAGAAGCGGCTTGTGCGGCCTATCTGTCGTCAGGTCGTCATTAACCTGCGTGGTCTTAAAGCGCAAGGTCGGCGTTACCGGTCTGTATGTCTTGATTGCCATAGTCGTTTGTCCTTGACGGGCTTTCAGCTCCTAAGTGCCAGCCTCTTGCTCGTCCTGCTCATCAAACTTTTGCGCCCAACTCCTGCATTCGATTCCCAACCGGGCCAGCCAGGAGCTTACAGTTACTTCCTACAGGTTGCTTACGTACTCGGGCAGCTTCTCGCCCTGCTTCAGGCGGACATAAGCCTTCTTCCAGTCCGGCTTGAAGCCCGCGAACTTGCCGCGGCGGCGTTCCTTGCCAACCACATTTGCAGTGCGTACTCCGGAGACCTTCACCTTGAAGAGAGCCTCGACGGCCTGCTTCACCTCGGTCTTCGAAGCGTCGGGTGCGACGTCAAAAACCAGCGTCCCCTCGGTTTCCTTCACGCTCAGCCCTTTTTCGGTAATTAGCGGACGGCGAATCACGTTGTAAAGTGTCGGCATCAGGCGGCCTCCGTCTCAGCGGCGAGCTTGCGCTTCGACGCGTTTTTCTCCAGCATCTCCGTCAACTGCTCGATCGCAGCCGTCGAGAAGATGGCGCGCTCATAGCGAAGCAGATCGTAGGGATGCACTTCGTTGTTAAGCACCAGTTCCACGCCCTTGAGGTTGCGCGCACCCAGCACCAGCGCCGGACTCAGCGTCTTGCTGTTCTCGACCAGCAAAGCCGTACGCGTGACATCAAGCTTGGTAAGCGCCGCGCGGTAAAGCTTGCTCTTGGCTTCCTTGATCTCGAGCGAGTCAACCACCGTCAGCTTGCCGTCGGCCAGCTTCGCGGCCAAGGCCGAGCGCAGCGCGCCCAACAGCTTCTTGCGCGGAAAGGCGTAATCGTAGCTGCGCGGCTGGGGTCCGTGGACCGTGTAGCCATGACGCCACAGAGGCGAACGCACCGAACCGATACGCGCCCGGCCTGTGCCTTTCTGCTTCCACAGCTTCTTGCCCGATCCGGCGACTTCAGTGCGGCTCTTGGTCTTATGCGTGCCCTGGCGCAGAGAAGCACGGTAGTGCTTGACCGCCTCCCACAGCAGAGCCTCGTTCACCGAGTCCGGCCCAAAGAGCGCGTCGGAGAGCTCCAGCGTGCCCACTTTGTCGCCGTTCATATTCAATACATCCAGATTCGCCATCTTCTTCTTCTTCTGCTAGCAGTAACTCTTGCCAGCTTTCAATATCGTTGCGCCGCAAGGCGCGATTGGCCCCACCGCAGGTGCCTACTTACGCTTGCCGAGCTTCTTCGAAGCCTTCAGCGGATCGACCGTGCCCGAACCGGCAAAGCCACGGCGCTCGCGCGGAGGAATCTTGGCTTTGGAGATCAGCACGTAGCCTTCGCGGCTTCCGGGCACCGCGCCCTCGACCATCAGAAGGTTCTCTTCCAGGTCGATGCCGCGAATGCGCAGGTTGCGAACCGTCACCTGCTCAGCGCCCATGTGGCCAGGCATGCGCTGGCCGGGAAAGACGCGAGAAGGATAGCTGGAGGCGCCAATCGAGCCCTGCACCTGAAACATGTGGCCGTGCGACTTGGGTCCGCCGGCGAAACCGTGACGGCGTACTACGCCGGCAAAGCCTCTGCCTTTGGAAGTGCCGATCACGTCTACGAACCTGGATTCAGAGAAAATGTCTACCAGCACCCGATCGCCGGCCTTTGTAGCTACAACGCCATCGGCGTCAAGCTCCAATGCTACTTCCCTGATAACCTTCACCGGCGGTGCTTCGGTTTTGGCAAAGTGGCCGGCCTGCGGCTTGGTTACATTCTTGGTCTTGACGAACTCGACCAATCCGATCTGCGCGGCCTCATAGCCGTCCTTGGCCAGCGTCTTCAACTGCGTAATCACGCAAGGGCCGGCTTGCAGCACCGTAATCGGATGCACATCGCCCTTTTCGTCGAAGACCTGCGTCATGCCGATCTTTTTTCCCAGAATTCCTGTAACTGCCATTTTCCCCTTTCCTCATCATGCGAAGTGCAATTCATCGCACTGCCGGGCCCTTCGCGGGCTGCGAACGTTCTTAAGTTTCGTGCTGCCGTCCGGCTTCTTGCACCCGTAGGGCGCGTCTGCCGCACCGCAGATGCCTACTTCTCGAATGCCTTGATCTCGACATCAACACCGGCCGGCAGATCAAGCTTCATCAGCGCGTCCACTGTCTGCTGGGTCGGCTCAAGAATGTCAATCAGCCGTTTGTGCGTGCGAATCTCGAAGGCCTCGCGCGACTTTTTGTCAACGTGGGGCGAGCGCAGCACGCAATACTTGTTCTTGATCGTCGGCAAGGGAATCGGGCCGGCTACCGTTGCCCCGGTGCGCTTGGCCGTCTCCACAATCTCGCCGGTCGAGGTATCCAGCACACGATAGTCGTATGCCTTCAACCGGATGCGAATCCTCTGTCCTACCATGCCATTCCATCTTCCCCGCGGACAACTTGTCAGCCGCCCACGCACCTGATTTTTTCCGGGATCAGCAATCAGTGCCGACTTGCTCAGGCCGCTTTACCACTTCAGCCCTGTTCCCTGATCCTCGTTGCCCAGAGTTGTCAGTGAACAGTTTTCGCTGTTCACCGACAACTATTACTCGTTACTTAATAATCTCCGAGATAGTGCCCGCGCCCACCGTGCGGCCGCCTTCGCGGATCGCAAACCGCAATCCCTTTTCCAGCGCCACCGGCGTAATCAGCTCCACCTCGAGCTCCACGTTGTCGCCCGGCATCACCATCTCCACGCCCTCCGGCAACTGCGCCACTCCCGTGACATCCGTCGTGCGGAAGTAGAACTGCGGACGGTAGCCCTTGAAGAACGGCGTGTGACGACCGCCTTCTTCCTTGCTCAACACGTACACCGAACCCTTGAACACCGTGTGCGGCGTGATCGATCCCGGCTTCGCCAGCACCATCCCCATCTCCACGCCCGTGCAAACCGTCTGCCGGGTCTCGCGGAAGCCCACTATCTCGCAGGCCTCGCCCACCTTCACCTTGCCGCGCTCGATCCTGCCCGTCACCACCGTGCCGCGGCCGGAGATCGAGAAAATATCTTCAATCGGCATCAGGAACGGAAGGTCTACCGCGCGATCGGGACGCGGAACGTAAGCATCCACCGCGTCCATCAGCTCGTCGATCTTGGCTTCCCACGCCGGCTCGCCGTTCAGCGCGCCCAGTGCGGAGCCGCGAATCACAGGCGCGTCCTCCGGGAACTGATACTTGCCCAGAAGCTCGCGAACTTCCATCTCCACCAGGTCAATCAGCTCCGGATCTTCCACCGCGTCGCACTTGTTCAGGAAGACCAGCACGCAGGGAACGCCCACCTGGCGCGCCAAAAGAACGTGCTCCTTGGTCTGAGGCATGGGGCCGTCCGTGGCCGCTACCACCAGAATCGCTCCGTCCATCTGCGCCGCGCCCGTGATCATGTTCTTGATGTAGTCGGCGTGACCAGGGCAATCCACGTGCGCGTAGTGACGGTTCTTGGTCTCGTACTCCACGTGCGCCGTGGCGATCGTGATGCCGCGCTCACGCTCTTCCGGCGCGTTGTCAATGGAATCGAACGACCGGAACTGGTTCTTCGGATTGTGCTTCTGCAATACCTTGGTGATTGCCGCCGTCAGCGTCGTCTTGCCGTGATCAATGTGACCAATCGTTCCCACATTCACGTGCGGCTTGCTGCGATCAAACTTTTCCTTCGCCAT
>JBEKSE010000023.1:0-77196 GCA_049517315.1 Occallatibacter sp.
AGCAGATTGCAGAGACATTCCGGCCGTACAACATGGTTTTCGTCGATTTGGCCAAGGCAGAGCATCCTGTCGCCATGCCGGACGCCGGAGGTGATGACGCCATCGTCGTGGCTGTTGTGCGCGACGGCGCAGTGTTCCTAGGACCGGACAGAGTCGATCCCGCCCAACTCGACCGCCGTATCCGCGACAATCGAACCGATAGGACCGGCGAGACCATGTACCTCCGCGCGGATAGGCGTGCGCAGTATCGTGACGTTGAGAACGCCATCGAAGCCATGCGCAGCGCGGGCGCCGAGGAAGTGGGATTGCTGACCAAGAGGACGGAAGACGCCGCTCAGCCTGAAAACTCTCTCTGGATTGGCAATCCGCTGCTCAAATCGGTGGGGCTGGAAGTATCATTCCCCTACCCGCCTAAGACGCCCACAAGAGGATCGAGTCCTCCAGACCGCACCATCGTCGTTCATGTCATCTATCGCCCCAACGCTGCCCCGGCCTACAAGATCAACTCGGTCGACGTCGCGCACGCCGATCTGCAGTCCCGGTTGAATGAGATCTTTGCCAACCGAGCCAAGCGCGTATTGTTTATCAAGGGCGACGACAATCTGAACTTTTCCGACATCGCCGAAGTCATCGATATAGGGAGGGCCTCCAATGTCGATCACATCGATCTGATGACGCCAGGAGTCATAGCCGGCAATTAGGGCTGATTAAGTACGAGGCCAAATCCCCAAACCTGGCGATCAAGCCAAATCCACCTGTGAAGAACCCGCGTGAGCGCGATCCCGATCGTCTGCAATCGTGGCCTCCTGCTTTATCACCGCCTAACCGGAAACTCTACCACTCTCATTCATCCCTCAGTTCCCACCGCCCCTTCCCGCCTGCTAGAATCGTCTGTCTTTGATTGATTGCGACAGAATGGCAGGTAATTTATGGGCTTCAAATTTCAAGGCTTTGATCTTCTTCATCTCGACTCCAGCTTCAGCGAGGACGAATTGCTCGTCCGGAAGACCGCTCGCGACTTTGTCGAGGACAACCTCGTTCCCATCATCGAGGAGTGCTTCCGCACGGAGCGTTTTCCGCGCGAGCTGGTCCCCATCATGGGCGAACTGGGCTTCTTCGGCGCCAACCTCGAAGGCTACGGCTGCGCCGGCATGTCCAACGTCGAGTACGGCCTGGTGATGCAGGAGCTGGAACGCGGCGACTCCGGCTTCCGCAGCTTTGTCAGCGTGCAGTCCGGACTGGTCATGTATCCCATCTACACCTTCGGCTCCGACGAGCAGAAGAACACGTGGCTTCCCGCGCTCGCCAGCGGCGAAAAGCTGGGCTGCTTCGGCCTCACCGAGCCCGGCGCCGGCTCCAATCCCGGAGCCATGACCACGACAGCCCGAAAAGTGGGCGACGAGTACATTCTCAACGGCGAAAAACTCTGGATTACCTCAGGAACCATCGCCGACGTGGCCATTGTCTTTGCCAAAGTCGAGGATGAAGGCGGCAAAATCCGCGGATTCCTGATCGAGACCAACCGGCCGGGCTTTTCCGCCTACGATGTCCACGGCAAGTGGAGCTTGCGCGCCTCGCACACCAGCGGCCTCTCGCTGCAAGACGTGCATGTGCCCCTCACGGCGGCCATGCCCGGCGCCCTCGGCATCAAGAGCGCCTTCATGTGCCTCAACCAGGCTCGTTACGGCATTGCATGGGGAGCCATCGGCGCGGCCATGTCCTGCTACGACACCGCACTCCAGTACGCCAAATTCCGCAAGCAGTTCCGCAACCAGCCCATCGCCAGCCATCAGATTGTTCAGGAAAAGCTGGTGTGGATGGCCAATGAAATCTCCAAGGCTCAGTTGCTCGCCCTGCACGTGGGCCGCCTCAAGGATGCCGGCCGGGTCGGCCACGAGCACGTCTCTCTCATCAAGCGCAACAACGTGTGGATGGCTCTGGAATGTGCCCGCATCTCGCGCGACATCCTGGGCGCCAACGGCATCACCGACGACTACCCCATCATGCGCCACATGATGAACCTGGAATCGGTCATTACTTACGAAGGCACGCACGACATTCACACCCTGATCCTCGGCCAGCACCTCACCGGGATTCCGGCGTACTGAGCCATAAGTGCAACCAATGCCGCATCGGCCCTCGACAAGAGGGGGCTGATGCGGCATATTCTTGTGTCATGCAAAATCTGTCTCTTTGCCCCCGCCCCATTCGCTTGCTCATCTTCACCCTGGCTATCGTCATTGCGGGCGCAGCCCATGCGCAGCAACCGGCCAGCACGACCATCGTTCTCCATGCGGCGCGGCTGCTCCAGGTGGATACCGGGACCCTGCTTCAGCCCGGCGAGATTCTGGTTGAAGGCGAGCGCATCCGCGCCGTGGGCCGCTCGGTCGAGCGTCCGCAAGGGGCCAAGATCATCGACCTGGGCGACGCCACGGTGCTCCCCGGCCTGATTGACGCCCACGTGCATCTCTTCCTGCACCCCGGCGCTGAGGACTTGCAAACCGTCGAGGAGTCGGTTCCCTGGCGCACCCTGCTTGCTGCCGACGCAGCCAGGGCCGACCTGCTGGCCGGCTTCACCGCCGAGCGCGATCTGGGCACTGAAGGCGCCGGCTCGGCTGACACGGCTGTGCGCGACGCCATCAATCAGGGTTTGATCCCCGGCCCGCGCCTGCGCATCAGCGGCAACGCCATCAACATCCTCGGCGGCCACGAAGACGCCATTCACTACAACCCCGCGCAGCACGTGCTGTCCAATGCGGACTATGCCAACTCCACCGACCAACTGATCGAGGTCATCCGCCAGCAGCACAAGGAAGGCTCCGACTTCGTCAAGATTTATGAGACGGGGAAAGACACCGTGGTTGACGGCGAACTGCACACGCCCTACGAGTACACTGAGGCGCAACTGGCGGCGGCCGTCGAGGAGGCGCATCGCCTGGGCACCGGCGTTGCCGTCCACGCCATGGGCGAGCCGGGCACGCTTTTTGCAGCGCAGGCCGGCGTAGCTTCCATGGAGCACGCCACCCAGCTCAGCGACGAAACCATGCGCCTGATGCGCGAAAAGCAGATTCCCGCCGTGCCGACATTCGCCATCTTCGACTACTTCGCGCAGCACGCGCCTACGCCCGCCGTTGCCGCGCGCGAGAAAGCTCTGCTCGATGTGAAGAAGCGCGAATTCAAAAAGCAGATTGCCGCCGGAATCCCATTTGCCGTGGGCTCCGACGTTGGCCCCTTCCCGCACGGCACGCAAGCCGTCGAGATGGAGCTGATGGTCCGCTATGGAATGAAGCCGTTGGCGGTCTTGCAGGCCGACATGATCAACGGAGCGAAACTGCTCGGTTGGGAAGGCCAGATCGGCGAGCTAAAGCCCGGCTATTATGCTGACATTGTCGCCGTTCCTGGCAATCCTCTGGAAGACATTACCGCTGTCGAGCGTGTGAGCTTTGTAATGAAGGGCGGCGCAGTCGTGCGCCAGTAAATCTTGTTCAGAGGCTCGTTTCCTTATCGAGACCCTACTGCTAGACAGCGGTTCCTTGCGGGTTGGACGTGGACGCCGCTGCCGCCTTCTTTTCCTTCTTCGCCAGAATCTTATCGAGAACCTGCGTGTACCGCGGCGGCTTTACCTTCTTGAGAGAATCCTTCACCGCCTTGCGGTAAGCGGACAGATAAATGGAATACAGGATTGCGATTGAGCAACCGACTCCCCACGCGAACCCCCAACAGAATCCAGCCAAAGCAGCCCGTCCAAAAGCTTCCATCGAAATCGCCCCTTTCCACGTTCTCTAAACAGCAACTACAAAACTATCTTCAGTGCGCGTAACGGCGTGGTACAGCGTGTCGCGCTCTACGGGAACGCGGCCGGCCTCGGTAATCAAGCGGCAAAGCTCCTTGCGCGTCATGCCTTGCGGCGTGGTTGCTCCGGCGTCGTGATAAATCTTCTCTTCCACGACCGTGCCGTCAAGATCGTCGGCGCCGAATCGCAGCGCTATCTGCGCAATCTTTGCCGTGAGCATCTGCCAGTATGCCTTGATGTGCGGGAAGTTGTCCAGCAGCAAACGGCCCACCGCAACCTGGCGAATGTCAGTCAGGCCCGTGGTCACCGGCAGGTGGTCCAGCATCGTGTTCTCCGGATGGAAGGCCAGCGGGATAAACGTCTGAAAGCCGCCCGTCTCGTCCTGCAAGGCGCGCAGCTTCAGCAGGTGGTCCACGCGGTCTTCGTCGTTCTCGATGTGCCCATAGAGCATCGTCGCGTTGGACTTGAAGCCCAGCCTGTGGGCCAGCCGTGCCGTCTGCAGCCACTCCTCGCCGTCAATCTTGTGGTCGCAGATGATGGAACGCACACGATCGGCAAAGATCTCCGCCCCGCCGCCGGGCATCGAGTCCACCCCCGCCTCGCGCATTTTGACGAGCGTCTCTTCAATAGATAACTTCGCCCGCCGCGCCAGGTACGCGACCTCGACCATGGTGAAGGCCTTCACGTGAACCTTGGGAAAACGCTCTTTGAGGCCGCTCACCAGGTCGAGAAAATATTCGAAGGGCAAGTCCGGGTGCAGCCCGCCGACGATGTGAAACTCCGTCACCGCCTCTGAGTAGCCCGAGGCCGCCGTCTCCCACGCCTCCTCCAGGGCCATGGTGTAGCCTGCCGCGTCGCCCTTCTTGCGTCCAAAGGCACACAACTTGCATGCCGCCACGCAGACATTCGTCGGGTTGATGTGCCGGTTGACGTTGAAGTAGGTCACGTCCCCATGCAGCCGCTCGCGCACGTGGTTGGCCAGCCAGCCCACGGCCAGCACGTCCGAGGAACCGTAAAGCGCAAGGCCGTCGTTGAACTCCAGCCGCTCGCCGGCCAGAACTTTGGCGGCAATAGGCTCAAGCCGCGAATCATGGGTGCGAAAAGCTGCTGGCTGGCGGGAAGCCGCCCTCTCGGTCTGCATATCTTAATGATACAGAAACAGCTTCTCCAGGGAAGTATTCCCTGTTGCCTTTCGGGTTCCCGGCGACAGGTTTAGGCTGCAAGAGTCCCGATCCCTAGTCCCTAAGTCCCTATTCGCTAGTCCCTGTTTTCTCCGGCTCAACCACCACCCCGTCAAACATTGAGGCCGCCAGCAGCCTTCCGGCGGCCGCGCGCACCAGGTTGACATGGTATCCGGTCTGAGCGAACTTCCACTCCAGCGTCTTGGGATTGATGGCAAAGACCTGGTCGCTCAAACGCGAGCTGACCAGAATCTGGCCTAGGTGATCGTCGTAGGTAAGGTCATCCACATCGTTCAACGGAAGCCGGTGAACCCACAGCCAGGTCTTGCCCAGATCGCGCGAAAAATACACGCCCTCACGCGCGCCCAGCCAAAGCGTCCCATCTGCCGAGAATGCCACACAATGAATGCGCGTGAGCATGGCCGGAATGCCGATGGGCATCCAACTCTCGCCAGCGTCGGTGGACAGAACCGCCCCATCCCGACGAGCAGCGACGAGCTTCGACCCATGCGCCGCAACCGAAAGATAATCCACTGAGCCCATCACCGGGCCGCCTTGCCAAGTGGCGCCGTGATCGACGCTTGAGAACAGGCCGCCGGAGGTCGAGGCCAGCCATGCATCGCCGGAAAGATCTAGCGCGCGCACGCGGCCGTCGATCTCGCGGCCTGCGTCCTTAACGCGCCTCTCAACGGTGACGCGCTTTCCGTCATGGATCTCCGTGGCCGTCTCCACGAGCGTGTTCTCGATCGTGCCGCGCGGGATCCAACTCACGGCGGGGGGATCCGCGCTCGCACCCGGCGTAGCCGCGGCGTCTTTGTCTGCCTTGTCTGGTTTGGCCAGCGCGAATATTCCGTGATTCGTTCCGGCCAGGATCGTTCCATCCGGAGACTCAGCCAGCGCAAAAACATCGCGCCCGTCAAGCCCGTTGTCAATTTGCTCCCAATGCGCGCCACCGTTGGTGGAAACAAAAACGCCGCCATAGCTCTTGTCGTTCACCACGCCGGCAAACAGCCGCGCCGGGCTGCCGCTGGCGACCAGCAACGCCTCGACCTTGCGCCCGCTGAAGCCTCCATTGGCCTCTACAAAGCTGACTCCAGCGTCCTGGCTGAGCAGAACACCGCCGCGGTCGGTGGCCAGCAACACATGATTCGTGTCCCCCGGATCGACAAAAACATCGTTCACAATCACGTCTGGGCCGGTCATGCGTTCAAAGCTCTTGCCGCCGTTCAAGGTTTTGTAGAGCCCCTCGGTGGTTCCGGCATACACCACGTCGCGATTTCCCGGGTCCTGCTTCAGCACGCGCGTCCTGCGCGCAGTGTCGGGAATGCCCTCGATTTTCTTGAACAGTTCGGCCCCGTTCACGCTCTTGTAGATACCGCTGCACGCGCTGGCGAAGATGATCTTCGGCTCGGCGGGATCGATGATGATCGAAAACACGTCTGAGTCGTCGATGACGCCATGCTTGATGTTGCTCCAGCTATTGCCGCCATCGGTAGTCTTCCAGGGCAGATGCCACGTGCCCGCGTAGACCACATCGGTGTCTGTCGGATCGATGGCAAGCGACTCCACTTCGTGAATCTCTTTGCTGCCGGGCGGGCTGATCTGCGTCCAGGTGGCGCCGGCATCCGTGCTACGGAATACCCCCTTGAGCGTTCCTGCAATCAGCATGGCGGGATTCGACGGCGCCTGCGTAAAGGCGCGAATCGACTGGCCGCGCAGGGCCGCGACCTCGCCCCAACTGCGCCCTCCGTCGCGGCTCACCCACAACCCGCCGCCGGGATGGTCCAGCTTCCACGCAGCTACGTAGAGCGTGGCCGGATTTGCCGCGTCCACAACGATGTGGTCCAGAATCAAGTCGTCGGCCGCGTCCAGCTTAGAGAGCCTGTGCCACGATGAGCCACCATCCAATGACTCGTAGAGCCAGCTGTTGGTTGTGCCCAGATACAAATGATGTGGCTGGCCGGGAACGGCCGCAAAGGCGCGCGCGTCGCCGCCTTCGGGACCAATCGCGCTCCATGGCACCTGCGCCGTCAGTCCCGGAACGGCAAGCAAAACCAGAAACAGAAATGAGATTTGCGCAAATAATCCGGACTGGTAGGAATAATTAAAACAGACTCGCAAACGATTCATGCGGACAAGAAACTCCCTAATCTCATATGAAGAGTATACAAAGAATGCAGAATCGCCTGTCCCGCGCGCGCCATAATTCAACGAAAATCAGAAAGGCTGGCCGGCAAGCCGGTCAGCCTCTCTGATTGCGAATAGTATTCTCCGTTGCCGCGAACCCGAAGGCCGCCGCGCCGGGAGTGAAGCAAATTACATCTTCGCGGCCGCTGGTTTCTTGTGCGCGGCCTTGGGAGCCATGGCTTTGCGCGGCTGCGCCTTCACCATGGTCTCGTCCACAGGAGTGGTTCCCTGCACGTCAGCCGCAAAGTTTGCGCCTGCGGGCACCAGGTAAGTCTCCACTTCCTGGGCGTCTGTGGTGCCTGTGGCTACGGTGATGCGAGAAGCGTCAATGCCCTTATCCGTTACCAGATAATCCTTGACGTTGACGGCGCGATCGGCCGCGGGGTCATCAACCTTGGCATGCTTGTGCTTCAACGCGAACGCTGCTTCCTTCGCGGTCTTCGCCCGTTCCTTCGCATTCGCCTCGCCAACGATTACGAGCTTGGCATCGGGCGCCTGCTGCAGACTCAGAGCGATTCCGTCCAGACCCGCTTTGCCTTCATTGTCCACGCGATCCGGACGCTTCTTGTCGGCGCCGAAGCTGATCGTCGCCAGCGCCTGGGTGTGAGGAACCGGAGGCACATAGGGGGCCAGGATGTTCACGCTGGTGCTTGCGTTTGCCGCCTGGGTCTTGTCGTCGGTGACGGTGCAGGTGATCCCCACTTCGCCGGTCGGTGCGCCGGTCGAGGAGAAGGTCGCCGTGGCGCCGCTGCCGCTGATGGTGCCGGCAACTGCCGCGTAGCTGTAGGTCAGCGGACGGTTCTGGGGGCTAACGCCGACTGCGGTCACCGTGCTCGTCTCACCCGGCTTGAGGGTGGTCGGGCTGGCCGAACAACTGATCGTCGGCGGCTCAAACTGCTTTACGGTAAAGGTAGCGGTGGCGTCAGCAGTCTGGCCAGGCTTCAGGCCTTCCTTGCCCTTCTTGCCTTCCTTCACATCCGCTTTCACCGTATAAGTGCCCGGCGCCAGCGATGCGGTGGCGACTGTGGCTGTGGTGCCGTTGCCTGTTACATCGGTTCCGGACCAGTTGTAAATCACGTTCGTTTTCTTGTTGGGGTCCACTGACCCGGCGGTAGCAGTCGCTGTGACTGTGTCACCAGGAAATACGGCGGGGGGTGTGGCTGTGGCCGACAGCGTAATCGGCGGAGCCTGCTTGCACCCCATGGGTACCAGTACCAAACACGCCGAAGCCAGAAGTAAACTAACAGATTTCAGATTTTGCGGGTGCATGTGATTCTCCTCCACTTTCAAATTCCAGAATTTGCTGAGACGGCTCGCTAATGCTCACCACCTCCAAACTAAGTCCTAACCAAGCATCAAGAAAGCGACAATGAGACAGTATTCAATACGGAACCATGGTAACATATTGGCCTCCCGACTCCGGCTCAATCCATGGCTTGGTTTTTGCCCGTGTAACTCGAAAACAATTCTTGCTGAACGAGGCATTCCTGACGCTGAACAGACTCGGAAGCCGGGAATAACATAAAGCGTCATCCAGCCGCCAGTCAACCTCAAATTCTGTTTGCGAATTCTCAATCTGGCCGGGCTCCGGCTCCCTTTGTTGCATCGATGGGAGCCGGATTCCGGGTCTTGCCGCTGCTAGCCTACTCTGCTGGCGACTGTGCGGTTTTCTTGGTTACGGCCACGGCTGGCTTGTGAAGCGGCCTGGCGGGAAGCGGTTTCGCCTTCACTGTGCTTTCATCCACCAGTATCGTGCCTTCCACGTCAGCCGCGAAGTTGGCTCCGGAGGGAACCAGGTAATCTTCAGCGGCCTGCCCATTCGTCGCGCTGGTCGCGACACTGATGCGCGCCGCGTCGATACCCTTCTCGGTCACCAGGTACTGTTTGGCGTTCACTGCGCGCTCGGCCGCGGCATCCTCGGCCTTGATGCGCTTGTTCCGCAGCGCCGCCTTTTGCTGCCGCGCGCTATTGGCCTTTTCTGTCGCATCCGAATTGCCCACCACCACAACTTTGGCATCCGGCTGCTTTTCCAGATCAAGGGCGATCTCGTCCAGGCAGGCCTTGGCTTCGTTGTTCACGCGCGACGGGCGCTGTTTGTCGGTGGCGAAGCTGATGGAACACAGCGCCTGGCTGTGCTGAATTGGGGGGACGTACGGAGGCAGGATGGTCACGCTGGTGCTCGACGATGCCATCTGACCCGAGTCGTCGGTCACAACGCAGGGAATCACCACAGCGCCGATAGGCGCGCCTGCTGAATTGAAGACAGCCGTCGTCCCGCCGCCAGCAACCGAGCCGCCGCTGGTCGAGTAACTGTAAGTCAACGGCCGGTTCTGAGGGCTAACGCCAACCGCGGTAATGGTGCTGGTCTCGCCCACCTTGATGGTGGCAGGGCTGGCCACGCAACTGACGGTCGGAGGCTCAAACCGCTTGATGATATAGGTGGCCGTACAAGAAGCATGCTGGGGCGGAATTACACGCAGGCAGTCCCGCGTCGATTTGATCTCCCTCACCTCGGCGGTCACCGTATAAGTGCCGGGCGCCAGTGAAGAAGTGGCCACAGTGGCCCGCTCTCCGTTGCCGCTAACGCTAGCTCCCGACCAGGAGTAAATCGCGCTTTGCCGGGGGTTGAGATCGCTGACTGTCGCAGTCACGGTCACCGGCTCGCCGGGAAAAACCGGGCTCGGGGTAGCCAGGCACGCCAGACCCAGCACCGGACGATATTGGTCGTCGGTACCGGTGTGGAACACCGCGCCGGCGCTCAGGCGATAAGCGTTTATGTTTCCAATGCCTCCCGATGTCCCGGTTCCAAAATTCTCGTAGACGCGCTGGTAGTCCGCCTGAATAAAGCGAATCGCCATGTGATGCTTGAACAGCGATGTCTCGCAATCCATGCCGCCGCCTATAGTTCCCACCGGGCCCCAGTTGTCAGCCTGCCAATATGGACCGTCTGCGATCTCGCCGCCCACCAGGGCGTGAATGAAGGGCGTGCTGCTCGAGTTTTTGAACCGGTAGATCACGCCGCCCGTTGCGCCGCTGAACGAGTTTGCGGGCACATAATGGCCGGGCCACGGAACATCGTTTTGCAAATGGACATCACCGACCAGTTCCCCGCCCCAATGCCTGCTGAAGTAGCGAGTGACACTGCCAATTACCTCGCCGTCGACGGGTACATAGCTGAACGGCTCAGTATGTGGAGAGTTGGGGCCCACCTGCGAAATCACCGTTCCGTATGGCCGGATGTAACTGTAGCCCGCAAAGAAGTCCCATTTGGCTGCGATATCGCCCTTGGGAGCTTGCTTGACGGCAGGAACAACCTGAGCGCTAACAACACATGGAATTGACGCCACGCAGACAAGGGTAAAAAGCCGGAACACATCTTTCGCAACGTGCGCGAACATGCAGTTTCCTCCACAGAAAAATCTGACCGACAACAGTTGAACAAGGTTGCTTGCGAGCACGACGACCAGCTCAGCACCGGCAAGATTCTTCAAGTGGAAGAAGATTCAAGCATTTTTCGCAGAATAATTTCTTCGCAGAATAATCGGGCACCCTTGCTATACAACTTAACCTATCATCATGACAAGCGTTTCAGGTAAAAGTTTCTCTCTGAGGAGCTTCCTCCGTTACCCGCCTCAACGCCCTGTAGGTAACCCTGAAATTACTATGGTAATCCGCTTCTGAACGCTTGCTCTCGAGTTATCCCAGATTCAGAGTCTTCATCAGGCTGCGCGGTTCTCGCTGAATCTTTTCTTGTAGCAGAGTAAGCGCGTAAATCAGTTGCTCAGGCCGCGGCGGGCAACCCGGAACGTACACATCCACGGGAACCACCTGGTTTACGCCCTGCACTACAGCATAATTATTGAAAACTCCGCCGGAGGTCGCGCAGGCGCCCATCGAGATTACCCACTTTGGCTCCGGCATCTGGTCGTAGAGCCGGCGCAGCACCGGGGCCATCTTCTGCGAAACCCGTCCCGCAACCACCATCAGGTCTGACTGGCGCGGGGACGGCCTGAAGACTTCGGCGCCCAGGCGTGCAATGTCATAGCGGGCCGCGCCCGTTGACATCATCTCGATGGCGCAGCAGGCGAGGCCAAAGGTCATGGGCCAAATCGAGTTCTTGCGCACCCAGTTCACTGCGTAATCCAGCGAGGTCAGCAGAACTCCCTCCGGCTCTTCATAGCCGTAGTTTGCCTCCCTCACTTTGATGCGGTTTGTCGCGCTGCTGTCCAGCGCCCCGAATAAATAACGATCCCGCTCTGCAGTGGCCGCCATGTCTCTACTATACCGCCGCCGGCGAAAACGGGGTAATGCCCGGAGGGGCGACCGGCTTACGGGTTGGGGATGTATTTGACGCGATAAAGAGAGCCATGAAGTTCAAATCCCCCAGAGGGCAATCCGTTTCATAGCTTTCAGAACACGCCTAACTGCTTTACTTTCCGTGGCCAAGCACACTAGCGCATTCCCTACCTGTCTGGTACGGCTACCAGATTCGAATTTAACCGATACTCCTTGCGCATCCTGGATGATATTTCAATAGTTTTTTGCTCACTTCCGGCATTTTGAACGCCCTTTTGCGAATATCTTCATGGGTTCCTTATTTCCGTGACCCTACAATTCCTTTGGTCATATTTGACAGTTACTCAGCGAGATTCCTGCTCCTGCAGCGGTCTGGAACCACCCGAGACTCACGCTGCCGGCGCGCCCTTGTTCACTATTATGCCGAAGGTTCCGCCATAGTTCCGGCCCCACGCAAGGCTTTTGCCCACCGCATATTTCATGGAAGCGAGACCGAATGTACCGTCGACTCAAACTGCTGTTTCTCTTTGCTATGCTGGCAATTCCGGCTTCGGCTTTAGCTCAGTCCGCACCCGCCGCCCCATCCGCTACACAAGCCCAGATTGCCGCCCTGCAACAGGCCGTTACGGATGCCCGCTCGGCCGGCGACAACGCCTGGATGCTGGCTTCAGCCGCCTTGGTCTTGTTGATGACGGGACCTGGACTGGCTCTCTTCTATGGCGGCCTGGTGCGCAAGAAGAACATCCTCGCCACCATGATGCAGAGCTTCGCCGTGATGTGCCTGGTCACCGTTATCTGGGCCGTCGTCGGCTATTCGCTGGCCTTCGGCCACGGCACGGCATTCATCGGCGGCTTGGAACACCTCTTCCTGCGTGGTGTCACGCTCACTCCCAACACCGACTACGCCGCAACCATTCCCGAGCAGACCTTCATGGTCTACCAGCTGATGTTTGCCATCATCACTCCGGCGCTCATCACCGGCGCATTTGCCGAACGCATGAAGTTCAGCGGCATGGCAGTCTTCCTTATGCTCTGGTCCCTCATCATCTATTGCCCGATGGCTCACATGGTTTGGGGCGTGGGCGGCTTCCTGAACGCTACCGGCGGTCACGTTCCTTCTCTGGATTTCGCCGGAGGCACAGTGGTTCACATCACCAGCGGCGTCTCGGCGCTGGTCTGCTGCATCTACCTGGGCAAGCGCGTCGGCTACCCCTACACCAAAATGCAACCCCACTCCATGGTGCTCAGCTTCATCGGCGCATGTCTCCTCTGGGTAGGCTGGTTCGGCTTCAATGCGGGCAGCGCGCTGGGGGCCAGTTCCCTGGCCACCAGCGCCTTCATCAACACCCATTTTGCCGCCGCTGCCGCCGCCATCGGCTGGTCCATCGCAGAATGGATTCATAACGGCAAGCCCACCGCACTGGGCGCCATCTCCGGCGCTGTCGCCGGACTGGTGGCCATTACCCCAGCCTCCGGATTTGTGCAGCCCTTCCCGGCTCTGCTCATCGGACTCCTCTCTGGCATCTTCTGCTTCTTCATGGTCTTCATCGTGAAGAGCTTCTTCGGTTACGACGACTCGCTTGACGCCTTTGGCGTGCACGGAGCCGGCGGAACTTTGGGCGCGCTGCTCACCGGTCTGTTTGCAACCAGAGCCATTAACGCCGCCTTCGGCAAAGACGCCGCGGGCAACCCCATCGCCACCGGCGCGCTCGACGGACACTGGAGCCAGGTGCTCAACCAGGCCGCTGGCGTTGGCCTTGCCTGGGGCATCTCGATAGTCGGCACGCTGGTGTTGCTGTTCGTGGTTGATAAGCTCATCGGTCTGCGCGTTTCGCCCGAGCAGGAAGCCGAAGGCCTAGACATCACACAGCACGGCGAAGAAGGCTACGACCTCAACTCGTAATAATTTGATCTCTAGTGCTGCCTAGGCCGCGCCTTTTGCGGCTTTCGTAATCGAAAACATGTCCTGAGCGAGGTCGAAGGGTTCGATTGTTGCATTTTTAAGCTGCTCCGGCCTGAAGGATCCGGGACGGACCAACACAAATCCGGCGGGCTGCACACAAAAGCGGTCCCGCCTGTTACGCTGTCAAACGAGGCATTTGCGTATGTTCAAAATAGAAGCGATTCTCCAGCCTTCAAAGCTGGACGCGGTAAAGGATGCGCTGCTCGAGGCAGGCATCGAAGCCATGACAATTTTGGAAGCTCGCGGCCACGGCCGGCAGAAGGGCCACACCGAGTTTTATCGCGGCCGTGAGTACACCGTTGACCTTCTGCCCAAGATCAAGATCGAGTTGGTGGTCTCCGACGTCCTCAAAGACAAGGCAGTCGATGCCATCCTCGGCGCCGCTCGCACCGGCCGCATCGGCGACGGCAAGATCTTCATCAGCCACATGGACGAAGCCATCCGTATCCGCAACGACGAGCGCGGCGAACCCGCGCTCTAACCTCAACCAGCCACTCCAGGTGCACCACCTTCGGCGCGCTTTTGTTGTTGCGCCTAAGGTGGGATATCTCTACCTAAAGTTTTTATAGCTTTTTCTGGTCTCCACCAGGCTCTCCACCGCTCTTCCCGTACACCTGGTCGGCTTTCTTCACCCTCAGATTGTTCAGTGCATAGTCGATGAACCGCGGCTCGAAGTGCGGCGCCAGGCCCATGAACCGGCAGGTAGCCAAAACCTGATCGACGATGAACCGCGGCTGATAGGAAGCCAGCTCAAGCCCATACTGATCCTGGAGCTTTAGTGTGATGGCGTCGATCACATCATCGAACGGCGGCAATCCATGTCTAAAGCACTCTGCCTCGAAGATGCGTTTGTAAAGGTCAGGCGTGGGCGCACCAATCTCAATCTTGTAGGGAAGGCGGCGCAGGAACGCCGGGTCCATCAGGCTCTCCGGCTCAAGATTGGTGGAAAAAATCACCAGTCCCTCGAAGGGGATGGTCACGCTCTTTCCGGTATGCAGCTTCAAGTAGTCGACATGGTTCTCCAGGGGTACAATCCAGCGGTTCAGCAGGCTGGTAGGAGTTACTAACTGGCGGCCGAAATCGTCGATGACAAAACAGCCGCCCAGCGCCTTCACGTGCAGCGGAGCCTCGTAGAAGTGGCCTGTTACGTCATATTTCAGGTCAAGCATCTCCAGCGTCAATTCGCCGCCTGTGGTCACAAAAGGCCGTTGGCACGGAACCCAGCGCAAGTCATACTCCTCAGCCCGAACAAACGACTGGTGACTATCATCCGTGACATCGGCGGGAATCACCGCGCGATGAACGCTGGGGTCATAGAAGCGGAGGATTTCGCCTTCAATAGAGATCGCATAAGGCACGTAAATCACATCGCGGAAGACGCCGGCCAGTGAATGAGCGAACGAAGTCTTGCCGTTGCCGGGAGGGCCATAAAGCAGCATCGCCCGGCCTGAGTTCAACGCCGGCCCAGCCTGCTCAACAATACTGTCCTCAAATATGAATTCGCCCAGCGCCTGGCGGATGCGATCGAAGGTCACCAGTTCGTTGGTTAACTTTTGTAAATTCACCTGGTAGGTGAAGTCCTCCAGCGTCACCGGCGCCGGCCCCGCATAATGCAACCGCTCCAGCGCCTCGATGGTCCATCGCTTGCCTTCGTCGGTGAGCGCATAACCCATCTCGATCGGATTGCTGGAGGAGCGCATTCCCAAAGCGCGCAGCAGTTTCCGATCCACGGCCATGTGAACCAAGTCCGCCACAATGTGGTAGGGCAGCTTGATGGCCTCGACGTACTGGCGGCAATCCTCCAGGTTGCCCGCGTGGATCAGCTTCATCAACAGGCCCAGAAGTTCGGTCTCGTCGATTCCGGTGGCCGCCATCGACGCCGGCTCAACGGGAATGCGCTTCAGAAAGTTCTCCAGCACATCCTTGCTGATGGCTTCGATGGCCACCAGGTTCTCGCCCAAACGGCCGCCGCTGCCGGACTGACGCTCCAGCGCCTTGACAACATCTGTCAGGGTAACCAGATGCGCCTGGATCAGCAGATCGCCCAACCGCATTCGCGTGCTGATAGTGTCCTCCCCGCGGCAGCCTCGGCGTGCCGCTTTCCGGACCGCAACATGGCTTTTCCCCACCCAGCCTTGGTGGCCATGGTAAGGCAAGTTAAGCCGCTTAACCGTAGTCTACCGAAAAACAAGGCCACTCGCCGCTTCTTGAGCAAACGCCCCTGGCCCCCGTTCCCGATTCCGGCCAGGTGCCTGTGCTTTGCCAAAATACCACCTGGGCGGGCCGCGCAGGCCTGACTATCTCAAAATGAATGTGTGCCCCGGAGCCTGTACTGATCGGAGTCGAAATATCTCGCATTTTGAGTGGTCAGCCCTGAGGAATGAATCCAGAGGGAGATTGACGCCAACATTTGTCGCCTCATGCAGATTCTCACAAAGCGTTGCCGCAACTACTGGCCAGGCATATCGGTTTTCATAAAGGCGCTAAAGTGCGTTTTGCAACCATCGCCGTCGCAGACACTTCATAGACCATTTATACGTGGAAATCTGCCAGGACGTATACTGCCGGGTAGATAAGACCGGAACAGTGCCATAGCAAACTGCGTATGATTTCGGAGAAGCAAAAAAAGCCAATATGGAGATGTCGGTTGAGATGAGCGGTCTGAATGCTTATGAAGAGAAGCAGTGCTATCGCTGGGGCGGGATAGCGGCGCTGTTTCTGGCAATAGGATACGTGGCGATTATTCCGCTCTTCGCATGGGCCGGCGCGCCTCCGGTGACAGGCGAGGCATGGTTCCGCTACCTGCCAGGCAAAACGACGGTGTGGTGGGTGATTATTTGGCTTTCGGTGGTCACCGATCTCCTTTATCTGCCGGTTGCCTGGGCGCTGTGGAACGCCTTGCGCAAAGCGGGAACAAATCTGATGCTGGCGGCCATAGTCTGTTTGCATCTGTTTGTAGTTCTCGATCTGGCAGTGACCTGGACGCATCACGCTTCTCTGCTGGCGCTCTTCCAAAACTACACGAGCGCCGCTGACGAGGCTCATCGGGCCGCCTATCTGGCTGCAGCCGAATATGCCTCCTCGATTTATGCGACGCCGCTGTTGGCCTTTTACATAATCGTGATTCCATCGGTGGGCGTTCTGCTGGCGAGCATCACTATGATGAAGGCAAGATTCGGGAGGGCGAGCGCCTGGACCGGGGTCATCTCGGGGGTGTTCGGGGTACTGACGTTGACGGGCTTCTTTCCATTCGTGATGGCAAATGCTTTGGGCGCAACGCTCTGGTTCTTCCTCGTTGGCGCGCGGCTACTGCGTCTAGGCAAAGCTTGCGCCGAAGGGAAAGAACAGTTGGCGGTGGGCGCAGGTGGTTGCAAATAATTTCCTTCCCCGCGCGCACAATGGAGAAATGAAGAAGGTTATCCCGCTCTGGCCAGGCCAATCTGTCAGCTATGTGCTGGCCTGCGCCCGGTCCGTACCAAGAAAGGCGTACCCCCTACCCCCCCCTATACCCCCCTGGGGTATAAATTTACCCTAAGACCTTGCAGATTATTCTTAACCCGTTTGAAATCAACACCTGTTGAGAACTTTTCGCCTCCAGATTCTTCCGCATCGTGAATTTTGGCCTCTGAAAATCACCGAAAAGAACCGTTTTTCGCCCAAATAAACAGCCCCGAAGCGTCGCTTTGGGGCTGTTTCGCTAGCTTGCTGACTGACCACTAACCACGGATCACTAACCACTGTCGCGGACGTTACTTCCCGGCCAGCGCCACCTGCGCCCGCGCTGCGCTCATCCGGCGCACCAGCACAGGAACCCCAAACGCCAGCCCTGCAACAATGGCCGTAGAAGCCAGATCGTTGCGGTAAAACGGCACTCCTGCGGCAAAGCAGGCTACCAGTCCGCTCATCGTATGCGGATAGGGAAAGGCCCAGCCGCTCAACCAGGTCGCGTAGTTTGTGACCAGGAAAAACGAGGTCGGCCCCAACAGCGCGCCTGCCACTACACGCACAAAGGTTGTCTTCGCGTGCAACAGAATCTGCCCCAGCGCCATGGCCATCAGATACCACGCCCATGTGGCCACGTAACCCTGCCAGACAAAGTTGTAGTGGTAGCTATATGTGGTGAGGAAGTAGTCGGTAGCCATCAGCGCAGCCAGCGGAACCAGCATCTCTCGCCACGGCCGACGCGCACCAAAGTAAAGCAGCGCACCGCCAACGGCTGTAAAGTTCACCCATCCAGGATGGGGCAGAACACGGCTCAACACGGCAACCAGCAGCAACAGATAAGCAGGCATGAGCACCTCAGAATTCAGGATTCCGGCATCTCCCAAGGGGAAGAAGACTCTCCGGCAGCACTACTGGGTCCCCGGCGACACGTTATGTTACTGGGGTGGCAACAACAGCACTCATCTCATTCTGCGGGTCGCGCGCCGCCGGGTCAACCCTAACGCCTTGACGCGATGAACAATTTTTTTTGTTTCAGCCGACGCGCCTACCGCTGTTCCCGTCCATTCATCGCCTCGCCCGCATCGTCACGGCCGTCCACGATATAGACCCAGCCGCTCAATGGCGCCCGGTTTGGAGTTCTCTCCGCGCCCCGGCCAAGAAACGGGTAGTCGAAGCGCAGATCGGTAAACATGACCGTCGTCCAGGTTTGGTTCGGCGGCAATTCGGGCGGATTCATGCCCGGCGCAGGTACCGGGCCAACATCGCGCACCACAGCCCACGTGCCCCAATCCAGATAAACCTGCCCCAGCAGCGTGCGTTTGGCAGCCTCCGTAGCCGCGGTCGCGGGCGGTTTGTAAATCACGTCCGTCCGAGGGTCGCTCGCAATCTCCCCGGTGCGTGTGTTGATCTCTGCGGTCTGGTAATACTCCGCCGTCTCCAGGATGGCGTGCCAGCGGAAAGGATTAATGGGATAAGGCTCAAAAGCCATGCGCTTCACGGGAGCCGTCGCAATCTGCGCATTCTCTACCAGCATCCGAGCCCGCCCATGCTCTGACCAGCGCCAGCCCCACAGCAGCACGATCCCGGTAAGCGCGAAGATTGCCAACCGCCGTCCGCGAAAAGGAGTGCGGCGAACGCCAATCTCGCCGCCAATCAGCCCCAGCAGTGCCGGAATCACTAACGCCGCCGCCAGCAGCGCCCAAATTACCGGCTCGGCGATATAAACAAAGCTGCCCTCATACCAGCGCGAATTGAAGGGGAAAAATGGCCGCAGACCGTAGTTGTTCGTCCAGTCCAGCAGCAGATGGCTAAGCGCGGAGATCAGCGCCGTCAAATAAAGCCAGCCCCAACAGATTTGCTGCCGAGCTTTCTGGACCGGCGCACCTGAAACTTGGTGCCCCATCCTTTCCGCGTCTTTCTGCGGAAAGGGTGGGAAACCACGACCCTCAACCGGCGTCTGTTCATCAACAGCGGATACCGCCGCCAGCCTGCGCCGTCTCCGCGCCTGCACCAAGCGGTCAATCGCCCACACCAAGCCCACCGCAGCAGCCGCCACCACTGGCACAGCGATGAACGTATGAGTGATGCCGCGATGGTGCTTCAACTCTTCGACCGGCCCAGCCAGCCCCCAGAACACGTCGATGTCGGCAGCCTCGGCGGCCAGCACAGCCGCCAGCGTGGCGTAGGCCGTCTTGCGGTTCAACCCCGCCCTGCCGATGCAGGCTCCGGTCAGAAAGTGAGTAATGGGTTCCATATCAGTCTGCAAACCATACTACCTTGCCCTGCGGCCCCCTATAATTCTCCCCATGGGCGAACGAACCACCCCAGAGTCCTCCGCGTCCAAGCGCGCCGCCGAACTGCGCGCCGAATTGCGCCGCCACGAGCACTTGTATTACGTTCTCGACGCGCCCCAGATCACCGACGCCGCCTACGATGCGCTGATGAACGAGCTCAAAGGCATCGAAGCTGCACATCCCGAACTCGTTACCCCCGACTCACCCACTCAGCGCGTGGGCGGCAGGCCGGCCGAGGGCTTTCGCAAGGTGGCGCACTCGCGCCCCATGCTCTCGCTGGACAACGCCTACTCGGCCGAGGAACTGGCAGCATGGGAAGCACGCTGCCGCGAACTGGCCGGCCCGCTGCCGGTCGAGTATGTTGCCGAATTCAAGATGGATGGCTTGAGCGTGGCCCTGCGCTACGAGCCAACGGAGGGCGGCGGCGCGCGCTTCACCACCGGAATCACGCGCGGTGACGGACAGACCGGCGAGGATGTTACTACAAATATCCGCACCATCCGCAGTGTGCCGCTGACCATCCCGGCTGAGAAGTTGAGAGAACTCCACCTGCCGCCGGCCTTTGAAGTTCGTGGCGAGGCGGTAATGCCCGAAGCCGCCTTCCTGCGATTGAACGAAGAGCGCGAACAGCAGGGCCTTGCGCCGGCTGTCAATCCTCGCAACGCCGCCGCCGGAACCCTGCGTACTCTCGAACCCTCCATCGTGGCCAATCGCCGCCTGGACGTTTACGCCTACTTTTTGCTTGTGGAGGGCGATTACTGGCCGCAAGGTCAACGCGCAACTCTCGACGCTTTGGCCGCACTCGGCTTCCGGGTCAACTCCCAACGAAAGCTGGTTGCCTCGGTCGAGGAGATGACCGCATTCATCGACGCCACAGAAGCTAGCCGCGCCGCTCTGCCCTACGAGATCGACGGAGTGGTTTTCAAGGTCGACGCGCACGCCACGCAGCAGCGGCTTGGCTCGACCGGCCGCGCGCCACGCTGGGCAATCGCGTACAAATTCACCGCGCGCTCCGGGATCACGCAAGTGAACTCCATCACTGTGCAGGTGGGCCGCACAGGCAAGCTCACGCCGGTCGCGGAGCTGACCCCGGTCTTCATCGGCGGTACAACCGTCAGCCGCGCTACGCTGCACAACGCCGACTTCATTGAGCGCTTGGGGCTGAAACTTGGCGACTGGGTGCGCGTCGAGCGCGGCGGAGACGTGATTCCCAAAGTCGTCGAGGTCCTCGAAGACGCAGAACATCGTCGCGGAGAAGTTGATTTTATCTTTCCGTCGATTTGCCCGGAGTGCGGAAGTGCAGTCGTACGCGCTGAGGGTGAAGTGGATTTTCGTTGCGTCAATGCCGATTGTCCGGCCAAGCTGCGCGAAAGCCTGCTCCACTTTGCATCGCGCGGAGTGATGAACATTGAAGGGCTGGGCGAGGCGGTCGCACAGCAGTTACTGGATCGAAAACTAGTGAAGAGCGTGGCCGATCTCTACACGCTGACTGAGGAGCAACTGACCAGCCTCGACCGCTTTGCGGAGAAATCCGCGCGCGCGTTGCTGGCTGAGATCGAGAACTCTAAGCGCGCCGGACTGGCCCGCGTGCTGATGGGCCTCGGCATTCGGTTTGTCGGCGAGCGCACTGCGGAATTGCTGGCTGAGGAGTTCGGCTCCATCGAAGCGTTGGAGACGGCAACCGCCGAAGAACTGGAGCGCGTGGAAGAAGTGGGCCCGCGCATCTCGCAAGCCATTCTGGAATTTTTCGCGCAGAAGGCGAACCTGGCGCTCATCGAGAGTTTGCGCAGCGCCGGTGTGAACATGACAGCGGAGAAGCGGCAACGCTCCGCACAGTTGGCGGGGCTGACCTTTGTACTTACAGGCACGCTGCCCACCCTCACCCGCGACGAGGCCAAGGCTAGAATTGAGGCAGCGGGCGGCAAAACCGCCGGCTCGGTCAGCAAGAAGACCAGCTACGTGGTGGCCGGCGAGGAGGCCGGCTCCAAGCTCGACAAGGCGCGTGAACTCAAGGTTCCTGTTGTGGATGAGGCCGGGTTGCTCGAGCTGCTTAGCGCGGGACCGAACACGCAGTAAGCTGCGCCTCATGCTCTCGGTCAGCCGTGCTTCCATGGCTCTGCCAGCCGAAGCGGCTCAAAGGCATCAGCGGCGAAACGGCTACAAGAATCAACAACATGTCCAACCACATGGCATCCTCACATTCTCATCTGCTATGAAACGTTGCGGCGGCGGGCCGCCATGCCCGGATGGCGCTCGCCAGTGTGCATCTCGCGCTCCCGTTCGCGCTCTCGCTCCCAGGCCGCGGCGTGCCAGTTGCGCGAGGTATAGCGGGGCGGCTCGTTTACCGCAATTGCCTCCTCCTCGTCGCACGCCCTCACTGGAGGTACGGCAACCAGTTCCAGCGGCATTCGGAGCTGGGGTCTGGCAAGCGCGGCGGGCGCGGCCAGAATTGGCGGGTGCGCGGCTGCCGGTCGCGCGGGCTTTGCAGGCCCTGGCGTCGCAATCAGACGCGCGGAAGATTCGAATTCCTGGTAAGCGGCGTCAGAGGTAAGGCTGGTGTCGGCGATTGCGGCCTGAGCCATCACTCTTTCTTCGACATCGTTTTCAGCGGCCCGCGGCGCACGCACCGTCAAGGACCTGGCCATGAAGTCGTCCAACAGCTTGTGCAGGCAGGTTTGACCGCAGAGATGCTTCGACCCTGGACGCAGACGGTTGCGCGTGCTCCATCCGCTGACTCGCAATTCGCCTGCCTGTTCATAGGTCACAAACCAGTGGTTCGTCTGCTTCTTTTCCGTTCCGCAGATGTCGCACGATATCGCCTGCCGGATCACCCTGTTTCCCTTCGCACAGCCCATTCGCGGCCGGGCCGATTTCCGTTTTTCTCGCAGCCTTATAAGGCGTACCTCCATTTCATCGCGCACAAGGCGAAATCGGAGAGAGAAGAACCAAAAGAATGCGGACTAGGGTCAAATGAGTATAGCGAGGCCGGGAAATTTCCTGAAACGGAACGAGCGACGAATGTCGCTTGAATTAGCGGGAGAAAAGGGAGGCAAAATAAGATATAAATCCGATTCGCGATGAGGCAAAGCGAAACAAGCGGTAACGCCGCCGCTTTCCACCCCCGCGAGATGGGCCGGTCGCCGGGGGCCAGAACGTGAAAGAGCGCGGCTTTCGCGAAAGCCACGCCCTTTCAAAGCGACAGCACACCGCTACGGTCTTTACTGCCTCGGCGCGAAGTACCCCTTCTTGGCGCGTGTCTGGTAGCGCCGGTCGTGGCAGAAAAGATAGATGGGACGAAACGCGCCGTTGTATTTGAACTCGGCCGGGGTGTAGGTCAGCGCGTACTGACTGCGAAGTTCTTCTTCGATGCCCTTAAAGCTGGCCGACATTTCCTCGACTGAAGGCGGAAAGAATGCCTGCCCTCCGGTATCATCTGCCATCTGGGACAAAACTTTGTCGCCCTTGCCGCGGCTCGGCGTCCAGTTGGTGCTGATGGCGTAGATGATGGTCTCAGCGCGCTGACACTCCTTTATGGCTTCGTCCTGGTAGACGCGGCTCTGATTGTCATCGCCGTCAGAGATCAGCACCATGGCCTTGCGCACGGGCTCCTGGCCGCGCGACTCGTCCAGCAGTTTGTCGCGGCAGGCTGTGTAGACGGCATCGAACAGTGCCGTGCCACCGCCCGGACGGAGCCGATTGATGCCCGTCTCCAGCCCGTCGATATTATTGGTCCAGTCCTGCGTCACCGTGGGCGTCACATCGAAGCCCATTACGAAGGCGCGGTCGCTCTTGGCCTTCAGAATCTGCAGCAGAAATTCTGTGGCCGACTGCTGCTCGAACTGAAAGCGCGAGCGAATCGAAGTGCTGGCGTCTATAACGATGCCCACCCTCAGCGGCAGATTGATTTGCTGGTGGAAGCTGTTCACCCTGGCCGGCGCTCTGCCGTCATCGAGCAGCGCAAAGTCGCTCTGCTGCAAGTCGGGAATATAGTGCCCGTGCTTGTCAGTAACGGTGAAGATGAGGTTGACCTCATTGACACCCAGCCGGATGACTGGCGATCCGTTCACGTCCCCCTGCTGTCCGGCCTGGTCACCATTGGGCTGCGGCGCCGGTTGCTGGGCTGCCGGAGGCTGCGCCGGTTGAGCGGGTTGTGGGGGCGCGGGTTGCTGCGCGTTCAAGGCGGCTGCCGTAAATAATGCGGCAAACACAAGTCCTGAAAAAAGCTTTCTGTTCATAGCTCTCTCATTTTATCAATATCCGAAGGGTACTGGCTTTAGTCCTCACACAAAAGCCGAGGGATGCGCCTTGACGCTTAGATTATGCACTATTTCAGTGTTATTCCGCAGTTGAAGCGGCAACTGTCTCGTTCGGCACTACTTTAGCTTTTTAGTGCGAGAGTGCGGCGCGATGCCGCACTCTCGCGGTTGAACCTGCGTTTAGAAGGTGATCTTCCCTGCGAACTGCACAAGGCGCGGATTGTTCATGTAGCCGGTAATCGAACCGAAGGTGGAGGATCCATATCCGCCTGAGGGCGGGCCGAACTGCGTGCGGTTGAAGAGGTTGAAGACCTCGACCCTGAATTCGAATCCATACTTGTTTTTCGGGCCGAAATTGGTTTGCTTGAAGGCGGCAAAGTCCCAGTTGGCGATGCCATCGGCTGTCACAGAGGGATCAACACGAGGTTCGTTGCCGAAGGTGTATGGCGCGGGTTCAGAGAAGCACGCTGAGTTAACCCAGCCTGATCCGGGCCCGCCCACCAGACCGCTCTCTACGCGAGATTGCGCACCTCCGCTGGTTGCCTTTTTGCAGCCGGCTATAACATTGGGACGCAATCCGGCGCCATAATAGTTGGCGCCGTTGCCTCCCGCGCTGATGTTGACGGGGAAGCCCGTCTGCAGCGTGGTTACGCCGTCAATTCCCCAACCGCTGACAATCTTGTCGCCAAGTGCCGGAAGATCGCTGAGGAATTTCTTGTTCTTGCCCAGCGGAAGGTCCAGCACATAGCTGACGATGAGGTGCTGTGGAACGTTCTGCGAAGAGATCGACTTCTCGCCGCGCAGATTGTTCCAGTCCTGAATTCCTCCCGTGCCGCCTGTTTCCAGCCAGGAAGTGATGGTGTCCGTGTTGCTGAGCAGCTTCGCCCAGGTGTAGGCAGCCAGCAGAGTTCCGCCGCCGTTGAAGCGCTTCTGCAAGGTTGCCTGAAGCGATTGATAGTTGCTGGCAAAACTTCCCTGTCCCGCATATTGAAGACCGGCGAACTGCGGGAAGGGGCGCATCAATTGCCCAACGGTGGTGGTCAATGAAGACATTGCGCTGCCGGGCGCCGAGCTGCTGGCGAATGGGTTCGCTACAAACTGAGCGATGGCAACTGGCGCACCGGCTTGGGATTGCGCTGCCGCCTGGGCAAGATAATTGTCTCCCAGCTGATCCACTTGCTGGCTGTACTGTGGCAGGTGCGTTCCCTTGTTGGCGGCATATGCCACGTCGGCGAACCATCCGCCCCAGAGAGTGCGCTGGACGTCGAGGTTCCATTGCTGCATATAGCCGTAGTTGTACGCAGGAATGTCGAATGTGGGGTTTGCGTTCCCTTCAAGATCCACCGCCGCCTGTGAGATGCCAGCATACGAGGACGCTGTGCGCCCCGGGGGCTGGACAAAGTTGATCCACGGAGTGGTGATGGTGTTGTCTGGAACTTTTACATTGCCATTGTTCCCGACATAGTCGGTTTGAATGGAGTTCACAGGGTCGTTGAGAGGATTGGTAGCCCAATTGGCGTCGATCGGCATCCAGAACATTCCATAGCCGCCACGCACCACGGTTTTGGAATCGATCGAGTAAGCGAAACCAATGCGCGGCGCAACCCCGAGCCTGTTCGGATCGATATTGTAGCGGCTGGTGCGCCCGCCGGGCGAGTTTACCAAGCCGACAGCGCCTAGCACCGAAGATGTGGGAACGAGGCCGGCGCCAGCCGAGGGAATCCCTCCCGTCTGGGCTAATGCGGCCAGCGGATCGACCGCGGCCGGATTGAAGTACGACTGCCGGTCGTGGCGCTCTGACCACGGGCTCTGGTACTCGTAGCGCAAGCCCAGATTGAGTGTCAGCTTGCTGGTTGCATGGAAAGTGTCATTGGCATATTCGGACAACATGATCTGTTTTCCAGCCACGAGGTTGGGAATAACAGCATCGCCGAAGAAGTGGTTGCCCACGTTGCTCGGGTTCTGCGCCCATCCCAAAAGGTAATCGGCAAAGGCCAATTGTGATTGGTTGGGGTTCGTAGTGAGGCTGTAGTCCTGTGTGTAGGATCCACTGAACCCCAAGGAGCCGCTGACGATATTGCTCTGGGCGTAGTCGTCCAGGGTAATTTCGTATTGCAAGCCCAACTGGATGGTATGGCGTCCCTTCACGATGCTGAGGGTCGGAGAGAACCAGTACTGGGAGTCATGGTCCACGATGTAGCTTTGTCCCTGGGTGGCCATGACGTTGTCAGCCATGCCCAGCACGTCGGGCGTAGGCGGCGTTCTCAGCGACGAAGGCAGCTCCGTGTTGAACGCGGCGTTCCAACCAATCTTGGTAAAGTCGAAGCCCGAGTTCTTGGGAGTGCGCAGGTAGTTGAAGCGGCTGGCTGTTGCAGCCAAGTTCCCGATTACATTCGGGGAGAAGATGTAGTTGTAGCCGGTGGCGATTGCCTTGGAGGTCATGGTTTCAGTGCAACGATCCAGGCAGAGACCGGTGCCTAACGGATCTTCGGGCTGGTTCAAGTTATTCCATTGGCTGAAGCGGCCAAAGATATTCTGCTTTTCGTTGATCTTCTGATCAACGCGCACGACGTTCTGGTTCTGATTGCCGCCGAGGCTGTAACCTGCCACGTAGTTATTCAGGACGGCGGACTTATTCGTTGGAGCCGGCCAAAGGTTCAGCATGTCTAACGCTGTCGCGTTGAGGCGGTTGGTTGGAATCACGGCGCCTGGCGCGGTGCCGGTCTCATTCAGGAACGGCGTCGGAGTAGGGGTGGCGCTGGCGCAACCGCCTTTACCCAAGCCATTCGCGTTGGGAGTCGTTTGAAGGGCCCCGCCGCACGGATCGATGAGATCCGGAACACCTGAGGCCGCTGCAAGCGCAGTCAGATCGCCGCCCTGTTCCGCGGGGGTTGGAACGGTGGTGGTAAACGGCGCGGACGAACGCAGCCGGAATCCCTCATAGCTGTAAAAGAAGAAGGTTCTATCTTTGAAAACTCTTCCGCTGACGTTGCCGCCAAACTGATTCTGAATCCAGGGCGCCCTGGCCAGGTCGCTGTGGTTTGAAAACCAGTCGTTGGCGTTGAAAACCTTGTTGCGGATGTATTCATAGGCTTCGCCGCGGAAGGTGTTGGTTCCGCTCTTGGTGCTCAGGTTGAGAACGCCGCCTGAAACCTTGCCCCATTCCGGGCCGATATCATTGGTCTGGACTTTGAATTCCCCAATGGTGTCCTGCGTGGGAATCAAAATAGGCAGGTTGATGTATCCAATGTTCAGCGGCTGGCCATCAAGATACTCGGCGCTTTGATTGGCGAATGAGCCGCCGATTTGGAAGTTGCCCCATGAAAACGGGTTCTGGCCTGTCGCCGTCTGTCCGGCCTGTCCTTGCATGACCACGGAAGGCGCGACCTCGACGAGGCTGAAGACGTTGCGCCCATTGAGCGGAAGCTCATCGGCGTTGCGCGTTTCGACCACCTGGCCCAGCGAAGAAGTCTCCGCCTGCAGCAGCGGGACGTCACTGGTAACCGTGATGGTTTCGTCCTTGCCGCCGACCGTGAGAGCAACGTCTACCCTGGTCGTCTGCTGAACGAAGATGACGATGTTTTCCCGGTTTACGCGCTTGAATCCGGTCTTTTCAACGGTAAGACGATAGTTGCCGGGGATGAGGTTCACAAAGGAATACAGCCCGGTGTCGCCGGTGGGCTGCGTCTGGCTGACCGCTGTTCCGGTGTTGGTGAGTGTGACCAGGGCGCCCACTTCCACCGCGCCGGTCGAGTCGGTGACCGTGCCGGTGAGGGAGCCGTAGGTTGACTGTGCTCTCAGAGCAACAGAGCAAGACAAGAGGAGAATGATGCTCAACAGGCCGCGCAGAAACGCCCAGCCCAAGTTTGCACTTCTCGATTTATGCATGGTGCCTCCGAAATGTGCTTCTGTTGTGGAGCGCACACGAAGAGTACGCACCCCACACAGAGGTTTACGGGGAGACCAGGGTTTTTGTACCAAGGGGCGGCGCGAATAGCGCGCTCATTTCCGGTTTGCGGCCTGAAAGAGCGCGTATTCCCGCTTGGCATCGGCATCGCGGCCTGAAAGCGTGTAGAGATGCATGAGGCGGTAGTGCACAAGCTTATCGGGGTTTGGCTCCCGCTCTGCCTGGACTAGTATCCGGATGGCGGCATCCGGATGGCCCAATTTCTGCTCTGCCTCGGCCAGGTTCAAGCTTGCCCACTGGGGCGGGTGCTCGCTGCGCATCCGGGGCTCGATAAAATCCTTGACAGCAGAGTATTGCTCCAGGCGCAGCATGCACCGGCTCAGATGCGCGGCGGCTCGCTCATCCGTAGGATAGGCAGCGAGCTGTTGACGGTAGGCCTCTGAAGCCGCTTCCCACTCTTCCCGTTTTTCGCGCAGCAATCCCAGGCTGTAGCGCAGTTCGGATAGGTCAGGATGCTCACGCATAAGGCGCTCGTATTCCGCCGCAGCCTCTTCCGGGTGTCCCTGGTCGGCCAGCATATCCGCCTGAAACTGTTCCAGATATGGGGAGGCGGGGAAACGTTCCTGGCACGCTTCGATCTGGCGCATGCCCTCTTCCGTGCTCAAAATCGATAGCAGGTAAAGAAGGGCGATGTCCTGCGGATGCTGCCGCCAGCGCTCCACAGCATCGGACCAGCTCAGGTCCGGCTGAAAGTACGGCGAGAGCTTCGCCGCCTGAGGGAATGCGCTGCGCGCTCCCTCTGATCCTGCGGTCGAGGCTTCCCTCAGAGCTTGAAGAAACGGCTCCGAGCCTTGCGCCTTGCTCAACTTGCCGGCAAAAAACTGTCCGCTGAGCATATACGATTTGCCCAGCTGAATGAGAGCCAGATCCTCGGGGTAATCCCCACTTCCCAGTAACGTCTGGTAGACAACCGCGGATTCAACCGGCTCGTCGATATCCAGATAGCATGGAGCTACTGCGGAGAGGACGCGAAGATTCTTTCTTTCCTCGCGATAGATTTTTTCCAGCATCGGACTGACGCCATCCACGTCGCCCATGGCGCATTTTTCCTCGGCCAGCAGCGCGTAGGTTTCCGGAACATACCCTTGCTTCAGTGAGAGCGAGTAATAGCGCATGGCATCCGCCGCCCGCCCCTGCATCTGCAGGCTGAGCCCCAGCCCGGTCAACACTCCGGCGGATGACGGAGCCTGTAAGAGCGCCTTGCGATAGAACTGCTCGGCGGTGGAGTATTGGGTGGCCTCCATGGCTTCGCGCGCGGACTGAAGCGCGGACGGTTGTTGGGCCTGCGTCAGGCCTGCGCTCGACGCAGTCAACACCAGCAGAAGCGCGACCGGTAACTGCTTGCGGCGAATGAATGACAACTGCGAACAATTCTTGCGCATAACGGTCAAAAGGCGAGAGTGAAGAACCCTACCTAGCTTCCTCCGAGGGTCAAGTGTTGTCAAGCAGAACGAAGTGAACCTCAGCCTTTCGCGTCAAGACGCTTGACTCCGGGCGCGTATGATAACCTTCGTTCGATGAGTTGCAGTGCGTCGTTGAGCGGCAAGGGAGACGAATGAAGCAGTCGCGGCGGGCATTTTTGTTAAGCACGTTAAATGCTGCGGCGGCCACGGCACTGGCGCAAGGCGTCGTCGCGCACAAAGGCGCCGCATTGCCGCGAGGCAAGAGATCCGGCTTGCCCTACGACGCCCATTTTGTCGAAGTGGCGCGAAAAGCTGGAATTGATCACCCCGTCCTCTACGGCTCCCAAAACCCCAAAGACTACATCCTCGAATCGATTGGATGCGGGTGCGCCTTTCTCGATTACGACAACGATGGATGGGTCGATATTCTTGTGCTGGGCGGGAATAGATTCGTGGACCCTGAGCCCGGCGTCACCAACCGGCTTTACCATAACAATCGCGATGGCACGTTTCGCGACGTCACTATTGAAGCCGGACTTACCAAGACCGGCTGGGCCAGCGGCGTATGCGTCGGCGACTATAACAACGATGGTTTCGACGATATCTTTCTGACTTATTGGGGGCAAAACGTTCTCTATCGCAACAACGGGAACGGAACTTTTACCGATGTAACGCACGAAGCCGGATTACTGGGCCCCGCGACACGTTATGGAACCGGATGCGCGTTCCTGGATTACAACCGGGATGGGCATCTCGATCTTTTTGTGTCCAATTACGTGGGCTTCGACTATGGCAAGACGCCTCGGCCCGGAGAAAAATCTTACTGCTACTTTCTTAACCTGCCCGTCAATTGCGGACCTCGCGGCCTGCCTTTCGGTCAGCACAGCCTCTACCGCAATAACGGCGACGGAACATTCACCGACGTGAGTCAGGCTGCGGGAATTTCCGGCTCGCGCAGTAACTACGGCCTCACTGTTGTTGCCGGCGATTTCGACGACGATGGATGGCCGGACATTTACGTGGCATGCGACTCCAGCCCCAGCCTGCTATTCATGAACAACCACGACGGCACATTCAGCGAGGAAGGCGGAGTGCGCGGCGTTGCCTATAGCGAGGACGGCCAGGAGCAGGCAGGAATGGGATTGGCTGTCGCCGATTATGACGGCAGCGGCCGTCTTGGCATTTTCAAGACAAACTTTGGCGGGGACCTTCCCGTCCTTTACCGGAATCTCGGCAAGGCGGTCTTCGAGGACGCTACGCGCGCGAGCGGCCTGGCGGTGGACAACCGTTTCGTCTGCTGGGGAACGGGGCTTGAAGATTTCGACAACGATGGATGGCTGGATATTCCCGTGGCAACAGGTCATATCTATCCAGAGCTCGAAAGCCGCTATCCAGATTCTCCTTACAAGAGCCCACTCCTGCTTTATCGCAACCTGGGCCACGGCCATTTTGAGGAGTTATTCGACGAGGCCGGCGCCGCCATTCTGGAGCCTCATTCAAGCAGAGGAATGGCGTTTGGGGACTTCGACAACGATGGCGACATCGATATGCTGGTGGTGAATCTGGGCGAGCCGCCGTCCCTGTTCAGGAACGATGTCTCCGGGAAAAATCACTGGATCAAAATCAGGCTGGAGGGCACAGTCTCCAATCGTTCGGCAATCGGCGCGCGCATTGAAATTCTAGCCGGCGCAGCGAAGCAGATGAAGGAAGTGCAGAGCCAGTCCAGCTTTCTCTCCTGCAATGATTTCCGGCTTCATTTCGGGTTGGGCAGCGCGCTCGTGGCTGACGTCTCCGTCCGCTGGCCAAATGGCAAGCGTCAGTCCCTGACCGCGCTCAAGGCGGACCAGCTATACACCATCAGGGAAGGCGCGGGCATCGTTGCCAATCGCGGCTGGAAATAACCGCCGTTACGGATGATTCGCTTCTTTCCTGAGCAACGCGTAAAGAAGCGGCTTCCCGGTTGGCTTCTGGCTGCCGCCATGCGGCTCCACGGTTACAAAAACAGCGTCAATCTCCGACAATTGTTTTGGGTCGTCAGACCGAAGCACCCAGCGGCGATTCGATTCGCTGTCCATGTACAGAATGCCAAGGTTCATGGGATGGGATTGCCCACTTGACTGGAAATCCTTCTGCCCCCAAACCTGGAATACACTGGCATTCTTGACTCCCGGCTGATGATCGAGATCAAAGGCGTAGAACACCAGCGATTTGCTCTGCGTGTAAAAAACGCGGCCAAAAGGCTTGCGGGTGTGGCTGTCGCTATCCACATCGAAGACGTCGGCAATATAAAGCTTGCGTGCTCCCATCAGTTCGCGGATATCGCGGTCCGAGGTCAGGTATTGTTCATCGTCCTTGAGGCGACGCACCTGATCCTGATTAGTCGCGCGAAGTTCCGTCAACTCTGATTCCAGAGATGCCGTATGCAGAGAATAACGGTCATGATCGGCACGAAGGCCGGCGTAATCCGTCTGCATGGTTTGGTAGGCGCTTTCGCTGTCCGCCAGCCGCTTGGCGAGTTGGTCGCGTTGCCCGGTCAGCTGTTGAAGTTCCGCTTCCCGTTTGCCGTTTGCGCTTCCCAGTTCGTCTACTTTCTCATTTGCGACAACCAGCGCAGCACGCAACAGCGCAATCTCCCGGCGTTCATTCGCGATTTGCTTATCGAGATCTGCAATCTGCTCAGTCTGCACGACCGGCAAACTGGCAGTCGCCCGCCTTTCCGGCAGTAGATTTTGCCCTCTTTGAGCCAGGCTTGCTGAAAACCCAGGCGATACAAGATTCTTCCGCTCTCCCATGCGATACGCGCTCAGCGTCAGCGCGACGATCAAGCACGCCGCCAGAGAAGCTACCGCCAGCCTGCCGGCGGTAATCGACGGCATCAGGCTCCATCCACGGCGCATTCTGGTTGCCTTGAAGGGCAACACTTGTTGCGTTCGCTGGCTGCGAATCGTCGCAGAGATATCTGCCCATGCCTTCCGGTCATCCCATCTCAGGGCTTCTTCGGTCAGTGCGCAGGCTTCGGGCAAGAAGGCTACGCCCACTCTGCCGATTGCGGAATATTGATCGTAGATTTCCCGGCACGCGGCGCAAATCTTCAAGTGCCGCTCCAGGTCCAGTTTTTCCCCCGCGCTGAGCGAGTCGGCTTGTGCCAGTGCGCAGAGCTTTTTGAACCTCTCGTGATCGACGGGTCCTTCAGTTCGTTCCATGTCGATGATTCCGTAGCCTTTCAACCACTGCGCTGTGGCGCAGCCGTTCGAGACCCCGATAAAAATGGTGCCGTACATTCCCGAGGGGTTCATGAAGACGTTCGCTGATTTCTCTCAGCTCCAAGTCTTCAAAATAGAACAATTTCAACGTTTCGCGCTGGCTCTCCGTCAATTCCTCGAATGCACATTGCAGGAGGTCGAAGTCAAGCTTCGCTCCAATCTCCCGTTCCACATCTGCGTTACCCACCAGTGTACCGTCTAGCCCGTCCGATTCGATATCCGTGCGGAGATAAAATCCCCTGCGTGACAGGTGCATTTTCCTGTCGCGCGCCCGGCTATAGGCAACTTGAACAATCCAAACTTTCGCGCTGCCCCGGGTCGGTTCGAAAGACAATGCCTTCCGGTAGATGTACATAAAACATTCCTGGACAATCTCTTCTGCCTCGCCCGCATCATGCAAGATGCGCAGCGCAATACTGTACACCAGCCTGGAGTGCCGGTTGAACAGTATATGCAAGGCATCCGAATCCTCAGCGCGTAATAGCGCCATAAGCTTTTCATCGCTCGGATCGGGTACCTCGACAGGCCGGGAAACTGTATCCAGAGAGTCTTGCAGTGTATCCTGCATTTTTTCGATTCGCAGCGCCGGGAGATACTCCAGCCTCCCCGTCAGCGCGATTCCTCTCACCGTATCTACGTCAGTGGCCAAAGAGAACAACCTCACGACAACGAACTATACGCCAGCCAGTTGACGATAATCCAGCCAATTTTGCCGCCCCCCGGTCCAAAAAATGTTTGCATTCCGCTGGTACAAATCAGCCCTCTGTGTCGTATGTATAATGGCGTATTGCGAAATCGGCCGGTTCTTTACGGTTGATTTCTTGTCTCCAGCACTTTGGCTCATAACGACTTGGAGCGGCTTTGTAAGCCTTTCGGGGGAGTATTGCAAGACAGTACTTCAGAGCGGATCGGGAGGGCGATATGCAGGGAACTTGCTGCGCTCCTGCTCCTGATTAGTCTTCCAGGAATGATTCATGGGCAATCTACCACCGCCTCCCTCACCGGAAGAATCAGCGACTCGCACCGGGCGGTTATCAGCGCGGCCACAGTGCAGGTGATCAACACCAGCACCGAAATTCATTACCATGGCCTCACCAATGAGGCAGGCATTTATTACGTCTCAGATCTGCCTCCGGGCGGGTATCGCATCGAAGTTGAGAAGCTTGGATTCATCGCGGTCATCGAGTCCGGCATCATCCTTCACGTGCAGGATGCTCTTGAAGTGAATTTTGAGATGGAGCTTGGCTCCGCGTCGGAAAGCGTGACGGTAGCAGGCAGCGCGCCGCGGCTCGATACGGAATCCGCAAGCCTGGGCACCGTGGTTGAAAGCCGCGAGGCCAACGAACTGCCCCTCAACGGACGCAATGTCTTCAACCTGATCGCCCTCGCCCCCTCCGTCATTCCGCAAGGCAGCGCGACGGGAACGCCGGTGGGGGTAAATCCGTTTGGGTGGGGTAACTACCAGGTGAGCGGCGCGTTCGGCAACCAGAGCGTGGAGTATCTTGACGGGCAGCCTCTGAACATCACATACATCAATCTGCCGATATTGATTCCCATCCAGGATTCGATTCAGGAGTTCAAAGTCCATACCGGCAACCTGCCCGCGGAGTGGGGCCGGTTCGCGGGCGGCGTCACTAACCTGAGCACCAAGGGCGGCACTCAGCTGCTGCGCGGCGAACTGTACGAGTACCTGCGCAATCGAGTCTTCAATGCAAATGACTTCTTTCTCAAACAGGCAGGCAAACCGCGGCCGCCCTGGGTGCAGAATCAGTTTGGCGCAGAGGTGGGCGGCCCTTTGAATCTCCACGGCGCAAGCCAGGCCAATCGAACCTTTTGGTTTACGAATTGGGAGGGTTTTAGGCTGCGCACCGGCACTCCCTTCACCGCGACCGTCCCAACTGAGGCGGAGCGAGGAGGAGATTTTGCGGCGCTGGGAATGGCTATCACAGACCCCTGCGCCGGCAGTGTGCTGAATGCTCAGGGCGCCTGCCCTTCGAGCACTTCCGCGCCGTCGGCATTTCAGGCAAATCTTATACCGCCGAACCGCATCAATCACACGTCCAACGCGCTTCTTTATCTTTGGCCGCGGCCCAACGTTCCGGGGACGGTTACGCCTTCAGGCACCCTCAACAACTTCAATACCGTCGCCGACACAGGCGGAAATCAGAATCAGGTGGTCGGACGCGTTGATCGGGATATCACCAGGAAGCAGAAGCTCTTTGGCCGCTACAGCTATTGGAATGTGCTCGATTTGCCCATTGATCCGCTGCACAACGGGCTATGTGTGGATCGATGCCTGGAGAACTACTCAACCAACGCTTTGGCAGTTGGATATAACTACAGCATCAGTTCGATGACCATTTTCGACTTCAATGCCGGCGTCAGTCATTTTGCCTATCTTCGGTCCCCGACCAATGCGGACTTTGATCTGACGTTGATCGGTTGGCCCGCCTCCTATAATTCCGCGATACCCTCCGTCATGCGCACGCCACCAACCCCGTGTGTCACCGGCTTCTCCGATAACATCATGTGCACCCAGGGGCAGAGCTACATCAAGGACCGCAATACGCAATACAATCTGTCTCCGAGTCTCACTTTGGTGCGCGGCCGGAATCTTTACCATATGGGCCTTCAACTGGAAACGAGCTACGACGATGCGGCGCAGACGAATGTCGCCAGCGCGGCTTTTGATTTCTGCGGCGTTGCCGAGCCATGTTTTACCGGCGAGCCCATGGCCGATTTCCTATTGGGCTACGCCGATAATTTCAGCAATGTCAACAACCACTATTCCTCGCAGGCGGTCGTTCCGACATTTACTGCGGGAAAGCAGGTATATCGCGCGCTTTACTTCAACGACACCTGGCGGGCCACCAATGCGCTTTCCCTGAACCTGGGGCTCCGTTATGAATTGCAAGGACCATGGTCCGAACGTCATAACCGCCTGTCCTATTTCGACCCGGGCGCAACAAGCTATATCAACCAGTTTCTTCCGGCTGGATCTTCTCCTGTGATGGGTGACGCGTTTCTGATCTCCCCGGGGGAGCGAAATAACCTGCCCCTTGCTACAGACAATTTTTCCCCGCGCCTGGGCATTGCCTATAGCCTGCCTTCTACTACGGTAGTGCGCAGTGGATATGGAATTTTATGGATTCCGGACTATATGTCTTACGCCTTGAATCCCAATAATGATATGGTCAATGCGGCGAGCACCACTTACACAGGAACGGTGGATGGGATCCACCCTTATAATACCATTTCCCTTCCCTTTCCAAACGGAATTTCCCCACCGCCTGGCACCTCTCTCGGAACTGAAGGCACGCAGAAGTTTCTTACCCAGGTTGTGCAATCGATCACCGAGGTTGACCGCGCCAACCACCCGCACGGATATATCCAGCAATGGAACCTCAGCATAGAGCAGCAGCTGCCTGCGAAGTTCTCTTTTGTGGCGGCTTATGTCGGATCAAAGGGAACTCACTTAGCCCAGTATTCGCAGCAGATCAATCAGATTGCCGACAGCTTTTTCTCAACAGCCGCGAGTCAATTTACACAAGGGGGGCGGGCTAGTGTCGCGCTTCTGAATCCCACTCCGAATCCTTTCTTTGTGAATGGAACAGCGCTGGCCCTTACGGCTCCCACCACAACAGTAGGTCAGCTCCTCAGGCCCTTCCCTCAGTACACCAGCGTGGAACTCGCTGGCCAGGGATCGTTTGACAGCATTTACCACTCCTTCCAACTTACTGTCCAAAAGCGCTTTTCGGAAGGAGGGTCACTACTCGCGGCCTATACTAATTCGAAATTGATCAGCAATACGGATACCCTGACCGCATGGGTTGAAAACAGCGTGGGAGTGATACAAGACAATAACAACCTGAGGGGAGAACGTTCGTTATCCTCGCAGGATGTACCCCAGCGATTGGTAGTCAGCTATGCGGTTGACTTTCCAGTCGGACAAGACAAACGTTACCTGACCAATATTGGCCCCACCCTGAATAAAATAATCGGGAACTGGGGCATGGACGGAGTTACTTCATTTCAGCGCGGGTTTCCGTTAGTATTCAGCAGTGGTCAGGTTAATGACGTCACCCTGTTCGGAGCGGGCTCGCGTCCGAACCTGCTGCCCTCCTGTCGCAAGTCCTCCCCAGCCAGCGGGAACGCTCGAATTCAAGGCTGGTTCAATGAGGCCTGCTTTGCAGCGCCGTCTGACTTTACTTTTGGTACCGAGCCGCGCGTTGATCCAACCCTACGCTCCGATGGCGTGGATAACTTTGATATGGCCGCGTTCAAGAAAATCTTCTTCGGCATGCAGGAGCGCCTCGGCTTTGAATTCCGCGTCGAGGTTTTCAATCTATTCAACCACAAACAGTTTGCGCCGCCGAATACAACGTGCTGCACGAGTAATAACGGCAACTTTGGCGTTGTCACCAGCACAGACCCTGGGACCAATCCGCGACTGATTCAGTTCGCCTCGAAATTGTTCTTTTAGGGCCTCCGCTATTTTTCGCCTAACTGATACGGAATTCCGAAACGCCCAATCTGAATCAGCGCCTTGCTGGAGGGAGGCCATATGTGCAAACTTTCTACCCGGCTCGACCCCGCGATGAGATGCGCCTCCGTAGTGCCCACCGGCACGCCCGTAGCTGCTTCATAGAGGCGTACGCTCAGGCCGTCGCCAGCCCGCACCCAACCCAGAACATACTTCCCCGGCTTCAGTTCGACACCGCCAATGCTGACCGGCGCCTGCACAATCAGGTAGTGCGAATACTTGTCGGCCGCCGAGTATCCGGCCGTGATCAGAACCACCCCGGCAATGAACTGGCCTCTGCCATTCACAATGCCTGAGGCAGTGCGCATCTCGGTTTCGATATGTTCCGTTACCACTTGCGCCCGCGCCGGCAACAACGACGCAAGCTCCGCATCTGTCGCCTGCCGCCATGCCGTTTTCTGGGCTTGCGCAAACGGCGGCAATAATAACAGAACAAGTGCTGAAAGAATCACGCTTTTAATCGGATTTTGTTTCATGGTTTTGTCTTTCTGAGTGACTCTAGCGGAACAATGCCGCGCTGAATGGCCGCCGTGGCCGCTTGCGTCCGGTCCGTCACGCCCAGCTTGCTCAATAGGCTGTTCACGTGCGTCTTCACCGTGGCTTCTGATATCACCAATTCGGTCGCGATATCTTTGTTGCTCTTGCCGTGAACAATCTGTTCCAGCACGTCGAACTCACGCGGCGTCAACTCTTCGGTGCCCATGCGCTCGGCCAGCTTCTCGGCGATCGCCGGCGGAATATAGGATCTGCCGGCATGGACCGTGCGAATGGTCGTGATCAACTCCTCGCTGGTCATGCCCTTCAGCAGGTACGCGCGCGCGCCCGCCTGCAGGGCGCGATAAATGTCCTCGTCGCCATCGTAAGTGGTCAGCACAATGAAGCGCGCCTGCGGCGTTTCCATGCGGATGCGTTCAATAACTTCTACTCCGCTCAGCCGCGGAAGCCGCAGATCAATCAGCGTGATGGCTGGCTGGTGCTTGCGAAACTGCGCAATGGCCTCCACGCCATCCGCGGCCTCGCCCACCACCTCAAGGCCATCCACCACATTGAGCAGCGCGACCAGTCCCTGGCGCACCACGTGGTGGTCCTCGACAATCAGCACGCGAATCGATTCCTTCATCACGGTTGCTCCTTTAACTCGGTAGGTGCCCCAGGTCTCGATTTTGAGACTTGCGCGAGCAGCAGCCGCACTGTGGTTCCCCTGCTTGGCTCGCTCTCTACCTCAAGCGTACCGCCGATGGCCGCCGCGCGCTCTCGCATTCCCGTAAGCCCGAAGCTTCCCTGCTGGGGCTCCTGTCGCGCAGCGAAGCCGCTCCCGTCATCGCGCACTTCCAGCGCAACTCCGTCCGGCCCGTACTCCAGCTGGACAAAAAGCTGTTTGGCGCCGGCATGCTTCTTCACATTATGGATTGCCTCCTGGGCCACGCGCAGAAATTCCTGCTCTGTGCCTGGAGGCATGGGCCTGTATGCGCCGAAGATGCTGAATCTTGCTTCCAATCCGTGACCGTCTTCGGCCTCCGTCATGCGGCGCAGGCGAACCGGCAGCGTGGTCTCGGCTGAGTCTTGCGAGCGCAGCGCCCAGATGGATTGGCGCGCATCAGCCAGCCCCTCGCGAACATAGTTGCGCGTCAGGTCCAGATGCTTCGACGCCTCCTCCGGCTTTTTCAGCCGCAGCAGCTCTGCCAACACCTCCAACTGCACACTGACGCCCACGTAGCCCTGGGCCAGCGTATCGTGAATCTCGCGCGCAATGCGATTGCGCTCGCCCAATACGGCGCGAAATTCGCCCTCGGCCCGCCGCAGCCGGAGCCTCAACAACAGCACAACGATTCCCGCCGCTGCCAATAGCAGTAAAACAAAGAACCATGCTGTCTGATAGTAGTGTGGCCGCAACTCGAAGGTGAGCGCAGCGCCGGCAGTGCTCCAAAGCCCGTCGTTGTTGGCCGCCTGCACGCGAAAGGTATACCGCCCTGGAGGAATGTTTGTGTAGTACGCAGAGCGGCGCGCGCCGGCATCGGTCCAGTCGCGGTCGAAGCCCTCTAGCATATAGCGGTAGCGCACCTTCTGCGGCACAGTAAAACTCAGTCCCGCATAATCGAATTGAAAATGAACATGACCCGCCGGAATGCGCAAGGTGGAATCCGCTGTATTCAATGCCTGGGGAAGATCGTCTACGGCAAAGCGCTCCAGCGCCACCGGTGGCGGAACATTGTTCACCGGAAAGTGCGCCGGGTCCACTTCCACAATTCCCTTGGACGTGGCAAACCACAAGCGTCCGTCTCCCGAGCGCCACGCCGACGGATGACTGTTGGTCGCTGTCTCCCGGCTGCGCAGCCCGTCCGCAGCGCCAAACTCCATCCAGTGAGAGCAGCCTGCCCCTTGCATCGCATTGCCCGCACCCGCGCAGTCGCAGCGCGCAATCCCATTTCCGGTGGCAAACCACAGATGCCCGCCGCCATCGTCCAGAATTGCGTGGATACTCGTTTGGTCCAAACCGTCGCGCTTTACGGGCGAAAATCCTTGGCCGTCCCAAACATTCCACCCATGGTCTTGCGTTCCAATTAGCAGAGTTCCATCTCCGCGCGAAAGAAGCGCTGTGACCACGTTGCTTGAGAGCCCGTCTGCGGTCGTATAGTTTGCAATCGTGCCGCCGTGCAGACGCGACAGCCCCGCGAAGGTTGCCACCCAGAGGTTTCCCGCCGCGTCACGAGCCAATGCGCCCACCAGGTCGCTGCCCAGCCCGTTGGCATGAGAATAAGTCTCCATATGCGCGCCACCGGGCCCACCATTTCCATTTGCCCAGTGCGTCAGCCCGCGCCGCGTCCCAATCCAAAGCGACCCATCAGCGTCCACCAGCAGCGAGCGGATGAAGTCGTCAGGCAACCCGTCAGCCGAAGTGAAGGAGTCAATTCTGCCCCCGCGAATCCGGTTCAGCCCATCCGGCGTTCCCAACCAAAGGTCGCCGTTGGGCGCGGCGGCCAGGGATAGAATCACGTCGCTCAAAAGGCCGTTGCGGACCGAGTAAGTCTTCACCGGCCGTGCCTTGGCTCCGTCCGCGCCGGGTTTGAGTGCATTCAGCCCAGCTCCATTGGTTCCCACCCAAAGCGTACCCGCCTTGTCCTCAACAACGGTGGTCGTTGCGTCGGAAGAAAGTCCCTCCCGCGCTCCAATGGTGCGGAAGCGCTGATCGCGTAAAATGTGAAGCCCGCCGGTCTCTGTCCCGACCCAGATGTTTCCTTCGCGGTCTTCCATCAGCGCCAGCACCGAGGCCGTCGCCAGCGGATCGGTCACCGGCAACCGTTCGAGCTTTCCTCCAGCCCACCGAACTAGCCCGCCGTTGGTGCCAATCCACATACACCCTTCGCGGTCTACCAGCAGCGATTGTATCCGGCTCCCTGGAAGCTCCTTGCCTGCAGTCAGTTGGGTCGCCATTCCTGGCGGTTTCGGACCTTTAATGACGAGCGTCAGAACGCCTCTGGTCCCCATCACGAACACATCGTTTGGCAGATTCTCCTCGAAATAGACATAATCCGGGGGTTCTCCCGGTGAAGGTAATGCGGTGTGAGGCCATGCATAGACATTTCTCACCGTAACAAAATGTTCTCCTTTCTGCTGCGCCAGGCCCGAATCTGTCCACATCATGAGAACGCCGTCCTGCGCTTCCCACAATTCAATGATCCCGTTTGCAGGCAGCCCATCTCGCTTGGTGAACACCTTCATCGCGCCGTCTTTCCACCGCGCCAGCCCCTCGCTCGTTCCAATCCACAGCACCCCGTCTTGCGTCTCCAGCAAGCAGCGCACATCGCTCCCCGGCAACGCCGGCGTCGAATTGCGGTCAAAGACCTGAAACCCGTTGCCGTCGAAGCGGACCAGTCCCACCTCGGTCCCCAGCCACACAAATCCATCTCTGGTCTGGACTAGCGCCTGCACCGTATTCTGCGGCAAGCCGTTCTCCATCACCCACGTCTGGCGTCCGTAATTGGCTAGCGGTGTGGAAGGCTCCAACCCGTGCGCGAGGAGTCCGCAACCCAGCAAAATTGCTATCGCCAGCAAATGCCATAACGCATCCACGCGCCGAGTTCCGGCAAACCGCGCCCTGTTCTGGACGGTCTTTCGCGCTGCATCCATCGGGTTGGCGTAATCTCGGGCCACGGAAGTGCGAGCCGGCTTCCTTAAACAGAGTTCATTCTGCGCAAAAAACCGCGCACCTCCACAGTAATTGGACGGGCTCCGGAATGCACAGAAACAAAAGCAGATATTTTCGAGAAAGACCCGGCGCAGTCCTCACCCAGCCTCCATCTTTTGGATGAGTCTCACATGCCGCCAAATCGTGTATCTTGAGGACGTTCCCTTTGTGGAGGCCCTTTGTCCACTTCGATTCCCCGACATTCCATGGCTTCTCCTTCCCCGAGTTCCAAAGCGTTGGTCTCGCGGAATGACGGAGTTCAGTTCGCTGCCCATCAGTTTCCCATCTGCCGGCTTGTCGCCGTCGCGCTCTGTGCCTTGCTGATCGTGGGCTCGAGCCCCTGCGTTTCGCAGTCCACCACGCCGGATTCTCATTCCGCCGATACCCAGTCCGATAAACCGCGTGAAGGCGGACAGGCTCCCGCCGTTGGCGGAGTCAACACTGGAGGCGCGCACCCAGCTGTGCTCGACAGCGAACACCGTCCCATCACTGCCGGCGGTTTCGTCAAAGAGGGCCCGGTCATTTTCGAGGACATTGCGCGCCAGGCCGGCTTAACGACGTGGAAGCACGTCATGGGCACCCCGGAGAAAAAATTCATCATCGAGGCCAACGGATCAGGCGTGGGCCTCATCGACTATGACAACAGCGGCTGGCTGTCAATTTATCTTGTGAACGGTTCAACCTACAACGCCGAAAGCGGCAAGGCCGTGCACCCGAAGGCCGCGCTCTTCCGCAACAATCATGACGGCACCTTTACCAACGTGGCGGTGCAGGCCGGAGTCACCAACGATCGGTGGGGCGTGGGCGTGGCCATAGCAGACTATGACAATGATGGCTGGCCGGATATCTATGTAACAAACTTCGGCAAGAATCGTCTCTACCACAACAACCACGATGGCACGTTTACTGATGTCGCTGAAAAAGCCGGCGTCACTTTGGGTAACTGGTCTACCGGAGCCACGTGGGGAGATTATGACGGCGATGGCCGCCTTGACCTTTTTGTCCCCGGCTACGTTCACTATGATTTGGCGGATCCTCCTGCCTCCGGCGAAAAGGGTGTGGCTTACAGCTTTTGCCAGTTTCGCGGTGAAAATGTAATGTGCGGGCCGCGAGGCCTGAAGGGCGAACCGGATCACCTCTTTCATAACAACGGCGATGGAACGTTTACGGATGTAAGTGAAAAGGCGGGCGTAGCCGACGCAAATGGCTACTACGGACTTACTTCAGTCTTCGTAAGTCTCAATGGCAACGGCAAGCCGGACTTGCTGGTGGGCGATGACTCGACTCCGAATTATCTCTATCTCAACAAGGGTGATGGCACATTTGAAGATGTGAGCTACGCCTCCGGTTTTGCTCTCAACGAGAGTGGGCGCGAGACTGCCACCATGGGCATCGCTGTTGGCGACTATCAGAACAACGGGCTGATCGATCTTTACGACACGACTTTCTCCGACGATTACAAACCGCTTTATCGCAACGATGGCGACGCCAATTTTACTGATATCAGTTATCAGTTGGGGATTGCCGAACCTACCGTTCCGTTCCTCAGTTGGGGCACAGCCTTCCTCGACTATGACAACGACGGCTGGAAGGATCTGATTCTCGCTAATGGCCACGTCTACCCAATTGTGGATAAGGAGCCGTGGGGAACGAGCTATGCCGAGCGCCCCTTGCTGCTTCATAACATCGGCGGCAAGCATTTCGAGCTGATGCCCGCGGTCGAGGGAACGGCGCTTGCTCAGACCTATGTTGGCCGCGGTCTCGCCGTGGGTGATCTGTTCAACGATGGCAAGCTCGAAGTGGTCATCAATAATCTCGACGGTGTTCCGGCACTGCTTCGCGATGTCTCACCCGACAAACATCATTGGGTTGAGCTCAAGCTGATCGGTGGGCCGAAGAGCCCGCGTGATGCGGTCGGCGCTACCGTTTTTGTCACGGCCAATAACATGCGGCAGCGAGGCGATGTCATCTCAGGTGGCAGTTATGCGTCCACCAGTGATTTGCGTCTGCACTTTGGCCTTGGCGACGCCGCAGCCATTGACGAAATTGAAGTACATTGGCCGAGCGGCGCCAAAGAGCGCTTCGCGGTCGCGCAGATTGACCGAATCGTAACCCTGACGGAGGGACAAGGAATGAAACCTTAAAGCGCATCGTCCATGGTTCCCTCTCCATCTCCCGTGGAGAGTCTTCCCCATCCAACGCCGGAGGTCAAACCCGATGAGGTTCAAGAGCATCACAATCCCGCCCGCGCTGCTTGCCAATCGCGCGCTTCGCATGGCTTGCGTCCTCACGCTTACCGCCGCCGCATGTTGCGGTTGGATGGCGTGGCTGGCAGAACGAGCCTACGCGACCAACGACGAACCCGATGCCGCCGACCGGTCGGTTTATTCGCAGACTGTCAAAGAGCACTACAATTCTCGCTTTGGCGTGGACCAGCCGTTCCTCCCCTCGAACGCTGTCACGGACACAGGCGAGTTCATCAATCCCAAGAGTTTTCCCACGGCAAAGTATTGCGGCCACTGCCATCAGGAAGCGCACGCTGAGTGGCGTCAGAGCGTGCATGCAAATTCTTTCCGCGCGCCCTGGTACGTCAAAAATGTCAATATGCTTATGACGGAAAAAGGAACCGAGTATGCGCGTCACTGCGAAGGGTGCCACAATCCCATCGCGCTCACTTCCGGCGCAATGACTCAGCACTCTCCTGTGAATCGCAACTTTGACGCCGACGGCATAACCTGCTCGGTATGCCACTCCATTCAACAGGTCAATACGCGCGGCACCGGGAGTTATGTACTCGCTCAACCGGCAGTTATGGTGGACGAAAACGGAAAGCCTATCTACGGCGAAGTTTCTGACAAGGAGATATTAGCTCACCTTGACCGGCACTCCAAGGCAGTGATGAAGGACTTTTACCACACCAGCGAATTCTGTTCAGCATGCCACAAGGCCGCATTGCCCAGAATACTGAATGACTATAAGTGGCAACGCGCCATTTTTCTTTATGATGAGTGGCAGCTTTCTTCCTTCGCCAAGCAGTCGCCGCTTCCTTTCTACGTCAAGGATCAGGTCTCCACTTGCCAGACCTGCCACATGAAACAGGAAGAAATTCTGTTGCCGGACTATGGCGCCAAAGATGGCAAGCTGGCGTCGCATCGTTGGCTCGGAGCCAATACGGTTCTGTCAAAGTATTACGGCTACGATGCGCAGATGGATAAGACAATTGCCTTTCTGCGCAACGGAGTCTTGAATATTGACATCTTTGGAGTCGAGCGCAACGGAGACAAGATCATTGCGCCACTGGGGAGTGCGCCGTTCGAAATCGCCGCTGGCGACGACCTCACCGTCTCCATCGTGATTCAGAATAAGGGCATCGCGCACAGTCTTGTTCCCGAACAGCGCGACTTTTACGAGAGCTGGGTGGAATTCGAGGCCAAAGACGCCTCGGGCCGCACACTTATGCATTCCGGCGCATTGCAGCCCGGAGGCTCACTGGATCCGCAAGCGCATAGCTTCACTAATCGATTGGTCAATGCGCAGGGAGGGCTGAACGATCTTCACCAGGTCTGGAATACCAGGGTGGTTGCCTATAACAACACCATTCAATCGGGCCGCTCGCAGATTGTTCGTTACCAGTTCAATGTACCTGCGGATGCCGCCGGACCAATCAACATAACCGCAAAAGTAAACTATCGCCGCTTCAATCAGCACTTCATCGATTACGGCCTGGGCAAGCATTATGAAATGCCGGTGGTTGAGATCGCTGCGCGCACCCGCACCTTAGCAGTTGGTTCCAACTTAGCTGAAACACCCGATCCGCAGGATAACAAGGATTGGATGCGCTGGAATAACTACGGCATCGGCCTGCTGGATGCACAGCAGTACGCGGAGAGTGCGCACGCCTTCAAGCGCGTTACCGAGATGCGCCCCGACTATGCCGATGCATACACCAACGTGGCCATCGCCGATTCGCAATGGGAACGTTACGTCGACGCGCGCGCCAGCCTGCAGAAGGCCTTGCAGCTTGCTCCGCACAATGCCCGCGCACTTTATTACCTTGCGCTTGTTGAGCGCATTCAAGGGCATCTCGACGCGGCCATCAGCGATCTCCGTGAGGTTACTGCGCAGTTCCCCCGCTCGCGCGACGCTCACCGCGAACTCGGTTTCTCGCTCTATCAGCAGCACAAGTACGGCGAGGCACGCACTGAATACGAAACGTTGCAGTCGATCGATCCCGACGACCTTGCTGCCCACTATATTCTCTCCATTGTCTATCGCCGGCTGGGCATGAAAGCCGAGGCCACGCGCGAGGCCAGCGCATTCGCTGATCAAAAGGACGATCCGACCGCCAGCACCTATGCGTTGGAATTCCTTCGGAAGCATCCGGAGATTACTTCAGAAAGTGTGCCGTGGCATGTGCACAGCGATTTGGCGGCAGAGCCCGTTGCGCGTGGAGGGGCTGCTCAATGAGGTTGTGGTTGGCTGCCTCTGGCCTGGCTCTGGTTTGTTCACTTGCGTGTTTTGCGTCCACGCGCGATCAACGCGCACGCGGCGCTTCACTTTTCGCTGCCAGCGGATGCATGCATTGTCATGCCATCCACCATGCCGGCGGCAGCAAAGCGCCCGACCTCTCTGGCGTGGGCAGAAGGCTGAACGAAATCCAGATGCGCCAGCAGATCGTCAGCGGCAGTATGCGCATGCCGCCCTTTGGAGATGAATTGCAAGCTTCGGAGCTAGCCGATCTGCTCGCCTATCTGCGCTCCTGCCGGGACAAAAAGGAATAGTGAGTTATTTCTGGAAGGCGCTTCATTGCGGCACAGTTCGGCGGTGGGGGACTCTCGTTGCCGCCTGCCTATAGGAGGCACCGCAATCGCTTCAGCGTAGCTCGCCGGTTGGCAGAAAGGCAGCTCCGGAGATCAGGTTTCCCGAAGCCAGCGTGTTCCTCAGCCGCTCTGGATTGGCACCGCTGAGACATTCAGCGGCCACAAGCATCCGCAGCGCAGTGGCCGGCGTCGTTTCCGGTTGGAGCCGGAATATCCACGGAATGTTTATTGATGTCAGCGTTTTATCATCGCTCAGCGCAATCACCGGCACAAAACTCTTGAGCGCCAGTTGCTCGGCTAAATGAGCGGCGTCACGGTCCAGCGCCACAATCGCAAGTGCGTGCTCGTCCTTAAGAGCATGAACCAGTTGAGTTGACGCCGCGCCCCAATTCTGATCGCTTGGCACAGCCAGCAATTTCCACGCCCGGCCTTTTGCCGCGCCGAACGCCAGCTCCGCCCGCACTTCAGGCAACTCGGCGACCTCAACCGCCTTCGGCCCGAACAGCACCACATTTACCGGCCCTGCCGGGACGTCGGGCTGGTGCGGGCCGGCATAGTCCACACCATCCTCACCGACACGCGCATAGGGCGTCTTCTGCGCCGCCGGCGGTGCAGCTGATACTGGTGCCTGCGCAGGTGGCTGCGCTGTAGGTGGCTTTTCCATTGTCGCCACGCGGTAAGTGATCGCGCCGTTATGCACCGTGCCCAGGTACAGAGGAGCCGTATTCTTCTGGTTGGGATCGAAGACCATGTGCCCCGTCACGCCGTCGTATTCTTCTATGTTGGCCAGCGCGTCGTGAATCCGCGCGCGATTTAGTCCGGCCTTGCAGATCGAGTCGAGCAGCATGTTCATCGTGTCATAGGCCAGCGAGGCGAACTGCTCCGGCTTTTCGTTGAAACGCGCCTCGAAGCGCCTGTTGAAATCCAGCCAGCGCGGATCAGTGCGCGTGGGATCGTAGGGATAAACAGCCTCGAATCCCTCGGCGGCATCGCCGGCCTGGGCCAGCAGAGTGTCGCCCAGCGTGCGAAACTCTCCAAAGACGCGTTGCTTCATCCCAGCTGCGCGCAACTGCTTCAGAATCGCCGCCGCCTCCGGTTCGTCTGCCACCAGGAGGACTGCGTCTGGGCGTGAACTGCGGATTACTCTAAGTTGCCTGGCATAATCCGTATCTCCCGGCTGAAAGATCTGCTCCATCACAACCGGATGGCCCAGCCGCCGCGAGACATCCAGGAATTTGCCAAGACCAAAGCGGCCATATCGGCTGCTCGACCTGAGAACCGCCACGCGCTTCAGCCCAAGCTCGGTATAGATGCGGCGAGCCAGCGTCAGATACTGTTCCCGGTCATCCTGCATCGTGCCGAAGTACCACGGAATGGTAGTCTCCGGAACGGTGGGATCCGTATTGGCCGAACTTACAACCGGAAGCTCCGCGCGCAGAGCGACGCGCAGAGCAATGTGCGTTGACTCGGAACTGATTGAGCCGAAGATCGCCCAAACCTGTTCGTCATAGGCCATCTTCACGGCTTCATCGGAGGCCGAACCCCAGATCGCCGGTTCGGTTGGCCGAACTTCACCATAGACTGCTTTCGCCTGCCAGTTGTTGTAATCGTTGTGGAGCATCAGCTTGAAGGGCTTGCCGCCGTAGCCGCCGCGTGCGTTGGCCTCTTCCAAAGCCAATCGCGCGCCGTGCAACATGCGCAGTCCAAGAACCGATTCCGAATTATGCTCAATCGGCCCGAAGAAGCCGATGCGCACCTCGGTCAAATCTTTCGGCTCGGGAATATCCCGCGCCGCGCCGGCGTATATGTTGGGACGTGTGTAATTGAGGTCATAGGGAGCCGCAAACTTTGCATAGGGCCTCATGTCGGCCGGTTCCCCCGCATAGGGCGTCACTTCGCGATCGCGCGGCGGTCCGGGCGGATGAGCGCCACACTCGCACACCTTCGCGGCGTTCACCGTTTCTGTGCCCATGTTCTGCCCCGCAAGATTCGGGGCGGCGAACGCGGCCAGCATGCCCACCGCGACTAACTGCGATCCCTTACGCATGACAACTACTCCTTGTTGCAGCAAGCCCTGTCCGTGCGAAACATTGCAATGGCTTCGATCTCGATAAGCAGCTCTGGGCGGCAGAGATGCGCCTGGATACCGGTGGACGCGGGCAGCGGATCGAGTCCCTGCTCTTTGAAGAACGCGGTGCGCCCGGCATTGAAAACATCGTAATCGCGATCGATGTCACGCAGGTAGCAACTGGTACGCACAATGTCGTGCCAGGTGCATCCTTCTGCTTCAAGCAAGCCGGTAATGTTGTCGAAGGTGCGGCGAAGCTGCGCGGGAAAGTCGCCGACGTGTACGCTGACGCCGTGCTCGTCGATGGAGGCCGTGCCCGAAATCAACAGAATGGCCACGCCTCCGATATCGATTCTCATGCCGCGCGAGAACGAACTAGGCTTCTCATAGGCATAGGCCTCGTTGAGTACTCCGTGATTGGTTATCGCGCGCTTTTCGATGGGCGCGTGTGCGATGGCTTCCAGAATGTCTGAAAATGCATTCATGATGATGTCTCCTGATGGTCTTACTTTTGTCGAACTCCGTGACTTAAGCCTTTGGCGGTTGCAACCCAAATATCATCGCCTTGAAAATCGATGTAGAGAATGTAGTTGTGCGCCGGCGCTGTGGTGACCGTGACCGGCGTTACCTTCCCCGCTGCGTCCCGCACCGTCATCTCCGGCTTGCCGTCCTTCATCGAGGGGCTATACACGGCCCAATTGACGCCGTCGTAGTAAGCCAGCCCCTTGTCGGTGCCGAACCAAGCTCGCTTGCCATCCACGCCTTTCACAATATTAGTGAAGTTCGAGGGAAGCCCGCTATCTTTGGTGAGAAAGTTATGCCAGTAGCGCCCGTCATAGTGGCTGTCGCCAAAATATGTGGCTGCCCATAACACTTTGTCCTTTTCCATATAGCTGACCGACGTGACGATCTCGTGGATCAATCCCTGATCCTTGAAGAGCACCATCTCCGTCTCTCCGTCTGGATCGTCGTACTTGTCCCACTTCCCGGTCTTCTGATCGTACTCGAGAACTCCGCTGCCCCAAATCCCGAAGTAGACTTTGGTTGGCGTGGCAGAGACCGAATAGGACCATATCTCGAACATCGGCGTATTGCGCTCGTTATAGAGCGACCACTCGTTGGTGTGCAGATTCAGGCGACAGGCACCGGCGGCCGTGGCAATCCAAACGTTCTCGCCTTCGACCGAGACGCCATAGACAACATTGTTGCTCAGCCCCGAGTTCAACTGCGTGAAACTGTCGATGTGGCCACCGGAGATGCGGCTCAATCCACCCATCGTCCCGGCCCACACGTCGCCCGTGCGCTTATCCAGGGCCAGCGATATCACAGCGCGATGCGCCAGGCCATCCGCGGTGTTATAGGTCTTCCACTTCCCGTTTTCATACAGCCCCAGGCCGTTGTCCGTGCCCGCCCAGATGCGACTTCCATCCACCAGCACCGCATACACGTGATCGTTCGGCAAGCCGTTGGCTGTCGTGAAGTTTTCAAAGCGAAAATGCGGCATCTTCGGCACTGCTGACGCCTGCGGCGCGGCGAATGCCAGTGGCGCGATAATGGCCAACGTTCCGGCGACCAGCAGCATTGCAAACTTATTGAGCCTGTTCATCGCGCATTCTCCTATCGGGACCTGAGATATTCAACCAGATCGTTGAGCTCATCCTTGGTCAGATCGTTGGTCCGTCCGTGTTTGTCGTCGGGGTTATAGACCGTCCAAATCTCTTCCATCGAGTGCGCCGATCCATCGTGCAAGTATGGTGCAATAAGCGCAACGTTGGTCAGCGGCGCCGATTTCAAAAGGCTTGCATTGTCTGTCGGCCTGCGCGTACCCACGTCGGACGTTTTCTGATTGGTGCCCTTCGGCCCGCTGTGACAATATGAACACCGGTTGTATTCGGGAATCGGTTTCTTGAACTTGTCCACTGCGCGCTCGAAGATTGCTTTGCCGCGCTCTTGAGCAGGCGTCAACTCGCCGTTTTCCAGCCGCCAGCGGTTGGGCCGTGGCTCCAGGCTGCGAATGTAAGTTGCCAAGTCCGTCAGCGTCCGGTCGTCATAATTCTCCGCGCGCCAGAAGTATTTTTCTGTGCGCGGACCGCACTCGGTCGGTATGTTGGGATTCGTGCCCGTCCACTTGTAAGGCTCGGTGTCCTTGATGCCCTCCAGCAGTTTGTTAGCCACCGTGCTGCGGCCAAAGCCATCCGGTTCCAGGTTCCACGTGAGTCCGTCAAAGGTAGAGTCGATGTGGCAACTGGCGCAGCCAATCTGGCCTTGAAACGAATAACGCGACGTATAGAAAGTCTGTTCGCCGTGGCGCAGTGCCGAAATTTCCTTCGGTCCGTCCAGCTTGATGGTCGCGGACACGCGGTTGGTGCGCGTGTCAATCACGCTCAGCGTATCCTCAAGCCGGTTTGCCACATACAGTTTGTGCCCGTCGCGGCTCAGCGTGAGACCGCGCGGATCATGTCCTACTGCAATGCGCGCCACTACATAGTTTGCGCTGGCCGCTAGATCCTGCGCGAATGATACCGACTCTGCGTGAGGTCGCGCATGAATAAAACGCAACAGGCGCGGCACGTCAATTACCGTGACCATCTCGGAGCCGCCGATGGTCACGTAGATGCGCGACCTATCCGGCGAAATAACCACGCCAAACGGCCGCGACGCATAGCGTTCCAATTCGTCCAGAGGCACCTCGACCGGCTTGCCTACATCAGCGCCAAATAGCTCAAGCGTGTAGGCGAAGGCTCCGCCGTGTTCAAGGTGCGCCAGCGGAATCATGTTCTTGGGATGATATTCCGCCGCAACCCCGAGGCGGCCATCGGCGGAGAGCGCTACATGAAATACGCCCGCAATGCCGTGCAAGGGAATACGGTCAACTACCATCGCGCGCGTCATGTCGATTACGGTAATCTCTGACTCCGGCGCCGTGCGATTGTCCCGCTCGCTCCGCACCCGAGGCGGATTCGGATAAACATGCGTCACGTAAAGCCGGCTGCCATCAGGCGATGGCGTCATGTAACTCGTGCCGCGTCCCGCCATCAGCCGCTTCTCTTCCGCGCCGGTCTGCGCGTCCAGCACGGCCACATCGTTCGAGATTCGATTGGCCACAAACAGCCGTCTGCCTGCCCGATCCTCCACGACACTCGACGGTTCTGCGCCCACTGGCCACGTAGCCGTCACTGTCAGAGCCCGCGTGTCGATCACCGAGAGCGTGTCGTCCCAGGAGTTGGTCACAAACAGCCGCGCTCCGTCAGGCGATAGCGAAATTCCGCGCGGCACCTTGCCTACCACTATATTCTTGATGACCGCATAGGTTGATGCATTTAGCACGCGTACCTGCTCGCTCTGCTGGCAGAGCACATAAATGCGCGCTCCATCAGGCGATAACAGAACTTCGAGCGGCGACGCGTAATCCGGTACACTTCGCTCGTCAGCGCGCACCGGATGATTGATGGCGGGCCAAAATAAAGGCACAAGCAACGCCACCGCCAAGGCCGCGAGCCCCGTGCCCACCGCGGTTTCTAGGCGTTGGTTCACTTCAGCTTCCTTTCTCCCGGCTCTTGCACCGTGAGCACCTTATCCACGCTGAGTCTCTCCAGCGCCTGCTCAGTCCCGCTTGGCCAGTGAACGATCAGCTTGTCAATGATGGTGGCTGCGCCCAATCCAAAGTGCAGGCGTTCATCGTTCTGCGAAAGATAGCCTGAGCCAGCTACGCGCTCTGTCGTTTGCCGTTTACCTGCGGCAAAGACTTCAACGCGCGCGCCAACGCCGTCGCGATTGCTCTTAGTGCCGACAAGCTTGATCTCGATCCAGTGGCCGGAATTCGTTGAGACATTGTGCAGCAGTGTTCCCTTCGCGCCCAGGTTCACTACAAACGCGTCCACTTTGCCGTCGTTTTCGTAATCGCCGAAACAGGCGCCGCGAGCCGTCGTGCGCTCGCTCATCACCGGCCCGGCATCCCGCGAAACATCGGCGAATTTCCCTTCGCCCAGTCCGCGAAACACCGTGTGCTCCTGCGGAATCAGATGGATCAGTCCGCCGTGAAAGATGAGAATGTCGAGCTGCCCCGCGTTGTCGAAATCGTAAATCCCCGTTCCCCAACTGACGTATTGCCCGTTGGTCTGCGAGACCCCATTGGACGCGCCAATATCTTCAAAGCTCATCTTCCCTGTGTTATGCAACAGCCGATTATAGTGTCCGTCGGTCACCCACAGGTCAAGCATGCCGCGGCCTTCAAGATCGGCGAAGACCGGACCCATCGATGAAGTCGATTCACCATTCTGCCCGAAAGCCGTACCCGTATCGTTCCCAATTTCCTCAAAGGTTCCATCGTGCTTGTTGTGGAAGAGGAAGTTTTCAGTACGGTCGTTGGCGACGTAAATGTCATCCCATCCGTCGTTGTCGAAATCAGCCGCCGTCACGCCCATGGTGCGGCCCACATATGCGCCGATGCCCGACTTGTCGGTCACATCCGTAAATGTTCCGTCGCAGTTATTGTGAAATAGCTGATTGGTCTCGCCTTCATAGTCAAGCGGACCCGGATAGTTGGTCGGCGCATAGAAGGCGCGATACTTGGGATCGAATTTCACGTAACGGCCCACGAAGAGATCGACGCATCCATCCTTGTCGTAGTCCAGCCATGTGGAGCTGATCGCCCAGCCGTCCACCTTGATGCCGGCCTTCTCGGTCACATCAGTAAAGTGGCCGTTGCCGTCATTGTGATACAGAATCGTCTTTCCGTAGCCGGTCACCAGCAGATCTATGAAACCGTCGTTGTCATAGTCCGCCGCCGTCACTGCCATTCCGTACATCTCCGGATCGAGGCCGACTTGCTCCGTTACATCAGTAAAGTGGCCGCCGCCGTCGTTGCGATAAAGATGATTATGCGGAGGCGTTGCCGGCTTCTCCTTGAGCGGGTAGGGATGCATCGAGTCGTCCAGCGGCCGTCCGTTCACCACGTAGAGAGATTCCCGTCCGGAGTTGTTGTAGTCGAACCAGATGCAGCCCGCGCCTGTTCCCTCCAGCAGCGACCCCAGTTGGCGCGATCCAAAGCTGTGAACAAAGTTGATGCCCGCCTTATCGCTGGCGTCCTCAAAGCGAATCACCGGCACCGGCGTGGCAACCGCGTGCGCGGCAGACACTTTAGGAGCCGCTGTGGAAGCGGGTGTCGTAGGTGCAGTCTGTGCCGCCGCCATGGCAACCGCGCAGAATAAAAGAAGAAAGCGAATCAACATTCTATTTGTCCCCCGGCGTTTTCTCGGGCTTTGCTTCTGTCTGCGCCGCACCCGTCAGATCAACAGCCGTCGTCGTGCGCACTAATACGTCTGGCACACGATTCTCCGATGAACGCTCCGGCCCTGTGTGGCATCCCACGCAGATGCGCTGCTCGCCTCGCCGTATCCAGAACCATCCGTGCTCCTGGCGCAGCACCACACCTTTTTCATTCAGCAACGCAAACCGAATCGGCTGATCTGCTGGAACTTTCACAAAGAAAGATCCGTCCGCTTCCACTGGCGCCGTTCCAGTAACAATTGCCTGGCCGTCAGCATTCATTCGCTCCAGTCGCACAGATGCGGGAGCCTTCTTCAAATCCCCTTCGCGCGAGAGGCGCGCATCGAGCACGAGCATATTGGCGTAATCCCATGGATGCAGACCCGAGGGATGGCGCCTGGGCGGGGTGCGCGGCGAAAGCATCACCGGCTCGACAATATCTTTCCCGCTCACGGCGAACAATGTTTCGAGCGCCGCCGCTCCGGGCTTCCACAACTTGATCGCAAACCGAACGCCCGCGCCAGACCGCGCACTCACCAGCCATGCGCCCTGCGCCGTCTCGGCCAGCGCGCCCGCATACTCCGCGCGCGGCGAATCAATCTTCACTTCATGGGCCAGCGGCGAAGTAAACCGCGCCAGCGAATCTCCGTGCGTAAACACCACGTCGCCCGAGGCCAGCTGCGTACCGCCCCAGCGCGCCCGCCCGTGATCGCAGCGGTACGACTCAACGCCTGAGCCATCGGCGTAAACCAGATATAGTTCTGCGGTCGATCCCGAGCCGAGAGGGAAGCCGGCTTCAAACAAAATCCGCCCGTCGGCCAGCACAGCGGCGGGAAACGCGCTGGCTTGCGTGTAAGTGAGCGGAAGCAGACCGGGGCCTGCTGTCGGATTCAAGGGCGGATTCGCCGGCGCATGGCCGTCTTCCGCAGATACCAGTTGAAATCCCCAAGTTGTGCGCTGCGCCCAGACCATCCGTCCGCCCGGCAGATAGAGTGGGCGTTCCGCATCGGTCGCGGTCGTAATCACCTTGCGCACCGCGTGGTTCTCAAGCGTCAATTCCCAAATCTGCCACGGTTCGCCGGCGGCCTGCTCGCCCGCAAACAGCACGCTTTTGCCATCGAAGGAAACATCGGCGTCGGCAGTTGCCGCGAAACCCGGAACCAGAGGCTCTGCCTTGCCGTCGCGGACCACCAACAGTTGTGCGCCCTGAGGAAACCGCTCTCGCCCACGCAGTTCCGCCAACGGTTCGTAAGCCGGCGCGGCAGTCACAATTACGGGAACGGTGGAAAACTGCGCCGGACCGAGCGCAAATCCGCAAATCAAAATCAGCAATGCAATCGAGCCCAGGATCGCCGTGGCCCTTGCCGGAAATCTCATCCAACGGCCTCCATGACACGCGCGCCCGCCGCCTCGCGCAACCGAACTGCCCGCTCACGCATCGTAAATTCCTGTCGGCGCAGCGCCAGGTACGGATCAAGGGAAGCCATCATATCGTCAAATCCATCGAAATCCAGCGACTGCTCGCCGTCGCTCCACGCCTTGTCTGGATCGGGATGCACCTCAACTATCAGGCCATCGGCCTCGGCAACTACGGCAATGCGCGCCAGCGCTGGCACCAGTTCGCGATGCCCGGCCGCGTGGCTTGGATCGGCAATCACCGGAAGATGCGAAATCTGCTTGAGCAGCGCGATGGCCGCCACATCGAAGGTATTGCGCGTTGCCGTCTCAAATGTGCGAATGCCGCGCTCGCAGAGAATGACATTTGGGTTGCCGTTGTCCAGCACCATCTGCGCCGAACGCAGCATATCGGCCACCGTGGCCATCATCCCGCGCTTCAGCAGCAACGGACGGCCGGAGCGCGCCGCCGTCTCCAGCAACGAGTAGTTCTCCGAATTACGCGAGCCGATCTGCAGAATGTCGGCGTACTCGGCCACCATGGGAACGTCGTCTTCCGACATGACTTCGGTGACGATAGCCAGACCAGTCTCCTGCCGCGCACGCGCCAGCAGCTTTAGCCCTTCCAGGCCAAGTCCTTGAAATGCATAGGGGGAACTGCGCGGCTTGAAGGCGCCTCCGCGAAGAATGCGCGCGCCGCCGAGGCGAACGTGGTTGGCTGTGGCCATCAACTGTGCCTCGGTCTCAACCGCGCACGGCCCCGCCATGACGATGAACTCGCCACCGCCGATCTCCATATCCAGCACCGGCACAATTGTGTGCTGACGCTGCACATTCTTCAGGACATCGGGCGTTTCAGCAAACCGTTCGTGCCAGCTTTCGCGCACCTTTCGCGCTCCTATTCTGGGGAAACCTAAGGCTACCGCGAATGTATCTGTTACGCCTCAATCTAAAGGTGGATACGCGTTAATATATTCAGCAATAATGACTTAGTAGTCAGCAGTAAGGGATCAAACATACTTTCGGGCGCCCCACTTTCGCCAATTCGCCGGGGTCCCCGCCGACAGGTCTATCGTCCGTTGGGTGGAATTCGCGTTTTTGCGAATTGGCGAAAGTGGGATATCTATATTCATTGCTCTTCACAATTAACCTCTCGCCATCGGCGGCGGCTTATACCCAAATGCCTCATCCACAATCGCCGCAACGCCCAGCACCGTCTCGTCCTCGAACGGTCGAGCAACAATCTGCACGCCAATCGGCAATCCCTCCGGCGAACTGCCAACTGGAACCACCGCTGCCGGCGCGGCCAGCGCGTTGAACCACTGCGCGTGCCGTACCGCGTCAAGATACTCCACAATCTGCCCCTTGATGTTCCACTCCCTCTCGCCGTGCCGAAACGCCGGAATGCTCGCCACCGGGCACAGCAGCACTGGATGCCCCCTCATCTCCTCGAGCGTCTTCGCCCGCAACACATCCAGTTCGGCCCACGCATCCAGAAGCTCGGTAGCCGTCAACGGACCCGCCGACTCGGCAATCGAAAGAAACTCACTGAAGATGGGGCTCAACTGGAGTTCCCGGCCGCGAATCTCGGGCGTATAAAACATGGCTCCGCACTGCACAAAAAACTTCCACCACAGTTTGCGCAGTTGCTCCAGCGTGCTCGGCCGGAACGCCTCCACGCGAAAGCCCGCCTCGCGAAGCGCGGTCGCCGCGGCGTTCACTGCGGCGCGCGTCTCCGGCGTCACTGGAACCAGGCCGTCGTCCTCAAAGACTCCAATGGCGTTTGCCCGCAATTCGTCTAGGCTCGGTGACCGCAGAGTAACCGGCGGACTTGCCGGATCGAAAGGGTCTTGCCCACTCAGCGTGCGAAACATCAGAGTCACGTCGGCAATGGTACGCGCCATCGGCCCAATAGCCCCCAGAATCTGGAACGGCCCCAGGCAAGGCGGCAGATGGCCGCGGCCGGGAATGCGTCCCGGCGTGGGTTTCAGCGAGCAGATGCCGGTGAAGTGCGCAGGCACGCGCACTGAGCCGCCACTGTCGCTGCCCAGCCCCCCCGCCGAAAGCCCTGCCGCGATGGCAGCCGACTCGCCCCCACTCGATCCGCCCGGAGTGCGCTCCAGATTCCATGGATTATTTGTTCGCCCGTGCAACAGGTTCGCCGTTTCGTAGGCCATCAGAAACTCCGGGCAATTTGTCGTGCCCAGAATCAACGCTCCCGCCGCGCGCAGCCGCGCCACCACCACAGCATCTTCACCAGGAATTTCGCCCTTGTGCAACAGGCTCCCAATCTCGCACTTGAATCCCCGCGTGGCGATCGATGACTTCACGGTCACCGGTAATCCGAACAGCGGTCTGCGAGACCGCGTTCCACGCCACTCATCGTGCTTACGCGCCCGCTCGCGGACACGCTCCGCATCGAAGTCGGCGAATACATTCAACTGCGGATTCAGCCGTTCAATTTGCTGGATGTGCGCCTCGGCCAACTCAGCAACAGAAACCTCGCCTGCGCGCAGAAGCTCCAGCTGCCGTGAGGCGGGCTCAATCGTTATGCCGTGCATGGCTCCAGCTCTCCGAATCCCGTTCCGCGATGGGGTTATAGCGCGGGTTGAATTGCTTCTTCTCTTCTTCGGCGCGCTTCTGCTTCTTCTTGGTGTTGGCATGGAAGGTGGACCAGACCGTATGCAGCAGAAAGTATAGGGAACCAATCGCTCCGGACGAGATGCCCAACTTCCGCGCAATCTCCTTTTGGAAATGACCATCCAGCCAGTGGCTTTCCCGCATCAGCCAATCGCGCGCCAGCCAAAGAACGACCAGAATGCATACGACGCTGAAAACCAGCTGAAGATGGCTCCTTCCGCGAGACGTGCCGATCTCCCGAGGGCTCTCAGCCAGTTCCTGAATCTCCGATTCCTCCATCGGTATCATGGCCTCGTATCCTCGGCCGGCGTTGATGGCAGCACTTGGTAATCAAACCTGTACGACCTCACCGGCTCGCCTGAATCCCACCGGTTGTTCCAATTCAACTGGTAGTCAATCGCATTCGCATCATCAGGAAACTTCTCATCCGCCGGATACGGATACTTGCTCATAGCGTGGAATGGCAGTTGCGCCACGGTAAACGGCGACGCATCCCACCAGTCCATATCCTTCACAAATCCGTTGGCGTAGAAGAAATAATCGCGCGTCCAGTGCGCAGGCAGCGTCGGCAGTTTCGTCGCGTCGAATTCCGCGGCAATCTCTTCGCCGCTGCCGAAAATCGCGTAGCGATCGTCAATGCCGCTCACCAGCGCGGTCACGTCGCCCATGCGCGTGTAACTTCCCCGTTGCCGCTGGAACGGCCCGGTCAAACTCACACGGTCATAGTCGTAATCGAGATCGCCAGCGCTTGCGCCTTCAATCTGTTTCGGGTAGCCGCGGAAATGCAGAGTGGCGAGAGCCAGCGGAACTTCCGCCGTGCGCGCTTCCGCATCGACATGATTGTCAATGAGCACCTGGTCCCAATAAATCTCCAGATTCGTCATCAGGCGAATGCGCCGCGTGCTCAAGGGCAGCTTGCCCGTCAAATCGACCACAATGGTGCGTTCCAGTCCCGCCGGGAAACCCACATCGTCCGCAATCCGCTTCCACTCGCCACTGGGCAACTCCGCTTCGACGTAAGGCGAGATGGGCTTCACGCCCGCCTGCCACGCGGAATAGAGCGATGTCGCACTGAAGTAATTCACATAGCCGGTCATCAGCAGCCGCAGCGGGGATTTCGCATTCAGCGGACCTAGATCAAGAGTTAGTGCATGCAAATTGGCGAATCCGTCGTAAGGCAAAGCGGCAAATCCGCTGGCAAATTTGTGATCGCGCGCGCTTACCTGCTCGAGCACATCGCGTCCTTCGCCATCCCAAGCGCCCACCGGCAACCGCGCACCCGCCGAAGCCACCACGCGGCCCGAAGCAAACGGCGGATCGTCCAGGAATCGCTCGTCGGGATTCACTTCAACATTTTCCGGATGATCGATCGCGACCAGCCGCAACTGGTCGATATAGTTGACCTCTTCCATCGGCTCCATGAAGCGCACGCTCAGCTTGCCATCCATCGGCGCCAGTGAGCCCCCGGCAATCTTGATCCACTCGCCGGGGTTCGGCGTATTGCGCCGCGTGGGAGTAAACCAGTGGCCCACCACCGCCGCGCCAATCACATCCGTCACCAGCTTGTATTTATGCCCGTCCCACGCAAACAGCACCGGACACGAACTGCCGCGCCTGTCGGCCTCTTTCATCGCAATTACCGGCGTATGCGGCAAATCAATCTCGTCTTGCAACACGCCCGTCGGCCACAGAATGCGCAGCAGATCAACCCCCTCCGCATCGCCCAGCCCCACCAGAATCTGCGGCGGCGCTTGCGTCTGGTAGCCCACTGCTCCGGCCAGTTCCCACTTCTGCCAGAGCCCATTCGCGAAGACTTCCACCTTCGCGCCAATCGCAGTCTTGTTGTCGGCAAATCCGGTCAGATCGAGACGCACAAAATGATTCTTGTTCGCGCCCACATTGCGCAACAGCACCGGCGGCGCATTCAATTGCGTCACAATCAAATCCGCCGCGCCGTCGCCCGCCACATCGGCGGCAATCAACCCGCGCGGCGAGTGCAGCACTACGCTATCCAGGCCCAGCGCGTGGCTGACATCCTCAAATGTTCCATCCCCACGATTGCGGAAGACCCGCACCCGCGGCCCCGCTTTTGTTTCTACAATTGCCGCCAGATCAATCCAGCCGTCGTTGTCTATGTCGATGGGCGTAACTCCCCATCCGCGCAAAGCACCGTGCAGCGGGAGTTCCACTCTTTCAAATCGCCGGCCGACGTTTTCTGGTCCGGCAACGTTGCGCCACAGCGTCAATCCCGGCGCGCCCGCATGGGTCACGGCAATATCCATCCAGCCGTCTTTGTTGTAATCCAGCACGGCGATTCCCTCGGTTGCAGGCAACTTCTCATTCTCATAAAGAGCCTGCGTCGGATATTTCCCTTCCCGCGGATTCACATGAATCAGCGGCGCCGGTCCATCTCCGGTCACCGCCAGGTCCACGGCTCGGTCATTATTGAAGTCGGTAAGAATCGCCGCAGCCGTCCGTCCGCTTCCGCCCAACCCCGTCGGTTCCGTCCGCTCGGCAAAAGTTCCGTTGCCGTTGTTGCGCCACAAGACGTTCGATTCATCGCCAGCCTTGATGGGCGAGCCAGTCAGCAGCAAATCCAGATTGCTGTCGTGATCGTAGTCCACAGCAGTGATCCCCGAAGGCCTGTTGCGTGCCGCAAACCCGGACTCTGCTGTTACATCCTTGAACTTGCCCTTCCCCAAATTGCGAAACAGCAGCACTGCATCGTCCAGAGCAACCGCCAGATCATTCAACCCATCGCCGTCGAAATCGCCCACCGCGCAAGCTACCGCGCGGCCCTTCGCCTTCAGCCCCGCGGCTTCGGCGTTCCACTCTTCGAAGCTGCCGTCACCCTTGTTGTGGAGCACGCGAATCGCCTGCGCGCCCTCCTGCACCAGCACCAGGTCCATCCGGCCATTTCCGGCCACGTCCATCATGCACGCCCCGCCGGTAGTGGTGAAAGGTGCGGGTGCCCCATCCTTGCCGCGTTCTCGTCTGTGCGGCAAGGGTGGGATAGCAGAAATCATCGGCCGCGCCACCAGCTTCACCGGAATCATCTCCCTCCGGCCCGCTTCCGGCTCGACAATCGGAGTTACGGTCGAATAGTGGCCCTGTTCGCCGTAAGAGAGGCCGATGGGCGACGAAATCTTGGCGCTGGCCATATGCTGGAATCGCTGAAAATGCACCTTCGCTTCCGGAGTGTGGCCCGAACGCTGCAGCGCCCGCGCCAGGGCAAACTCCGCCGACGCATGCAGCGGATTCACTTGCAGTGCCTGCTGCAGAGTCGCGATGGCCTTGTCGAATTGCTTCATCTCCTGGTAGCAAACGCCCTCAAAATAGATAGAGTCCGCGTCCCTCGGATCAAGCTTTACCGCGCCTTGAAAGCTGGCCAGTGCCGACTCCAGTTCGTTGCCCGCGTGCTCGGCCAGGCCCAGGTTGTACCACGCCTGCGCGCTCTCAGGGTCGAGCGCAATCCCCTGCTCCAGCGCCTTCTTGGCTTCGTCAATCCTTTGCAGCGTCAGCAGCGCAATGCCCTCGTTCACCACCGCCTGCGCCAGCTTGGGGTCCTTCTTGAACGCAGCGGCAAAACTATCCGCGGCGCGCTCGGTAAACTGCTGGCCCATCTGCGCCACGCCGCGATTATTGAGCCGCACCGCCTCGGCGTCAAAGCGCCCCTGCGCCCCGGCCGCAGCCAAAGCAATAAAAACAACAGCCGTTCCCCCAACCATTCGTATCCAATTCTTTCTCAACTTCTTCTCCAGGGCGGCAGGGACTGGGCACCTTCCCTTGAATCCGCGGAACTATCCAGTGTATTCGAGTAGACGACAGGCTTGTAGCCGCGCCCTGTGGCAGCGGCGAAGATCACCATAAATCCTTCTCCTATGAATGTCTTATGTGATACAAAGGCGGGAACGGAGATCACGATGGATTTCATGCAGCAAGCGAGCACGACCCGGCATGAGTATCGTTTGAAAGCGTGGCAAAGAGTGCTTTTCATGCTCCTGAGCGTAGCAATGATCGGCGGAGGCTTCGCCGTTTCCATTGTCGCCGCCAAATCAGGTAGAGCCGTTGAAGTCATCATGCCCATCTTCTTCATCGGCATGGGACTCTATCTGGCTGCCTATGCTCTGCGCTCCCGTGTGGTCATTGACGGCACGCGCATCGAGGTGCGCGACGCCTTTCGCGATCGCGCCGCCGACCTGAGCGAGATCGAAGGCTTCCGCACCATCAGTTCGCGCAACGGCAGATACACGCAGCTCTGTCTCAAGGAGGGCCGTGGCAAGGTCACCATATCTCAGTCCTTCGATACCGATGACGATTACCGCGCCTGGTTCCAGCAACTCACCGATCTGGACGCGCGCGACCGCGACATGCTTCTCGACGAAATCTCTCGCGATTCGGAGCTGGGTTCGACTCCCGAAGAACGCCTGAACGCCCTCAAGCAGGCCAAGACCATCAGCATCGCTATCATCGCCGCCGCTGTCGCGGCTGCTGTCGGGTTAAGCTTCGGCGCCTCCGACCTTCATCTGCTGTCGGCCGTGGTTCTGGCGCTCGTGCCCGTGGTTGAGATTCTGTTGATGCAGCGCTCACCTCTGCTCTACACAGTCTTCAAGAAAAAGGCTGACCCACGCGCTGAATTGAGTATTGCGTTGATAATAGCCGGATTTGGGCTGTTTCTTGGTGTCCGCAATCTTCACTTCGTCTCGATGCAACCCATCTTACTGATGGCTGTTCCGGTCGCGCTTGTCTACATCGCTTCTTTCTTCAACTCCGCTCGCAAAAACTCATCCCCTATTGGTTCTCTCTACGGGTTACTCGTTTTCTCGGCTCTCTACAGCTACCCTTTGGTTGTCTTGGCAGACACTCTGCTGGATGCCGCAAAGCCAGACTCCTACACTGTGCCGGTCATCGGCAAGCACATGGTTCATGGAAGATCCACCACCTATTACCTCGATCTCGCACCCTGGGGTCCGCTTCAGAATCCAAACAAGATCAGCGTCTCCTCCAGCTTTTATCGCGACGCCGAGCCGGGCGACCAAATCTGTCTCGACCTTCACCCGGGCAGGCTGCACGCGCCCTGGTATCAGCGCGTCGACTGTTCCGTTGCACCTGTTTCAGAAGCGCCACAATAGGCGCGGTCGTCCAATTTATACTCTTGATGTGACTCCATCGCTCCAAGACCTCAATTGGCGCGCATTTCTCGCGCGCCCAACCTTGCCGTCGCCGTCGCACGAAGACCTTGACGCGCTGCGCCAGCAATCGGTTCTCATCACCGGCGCGGGAGGCTCCATCGGCTCCGCACTTGCCCTCCGCATCTGTGCGCTCAGGCCGCCGAAGTTGGTTTTGCTTGAGGCCTCAGAGAACAATCTCTACACTCTCGAGCGTGAATGGACTGCTGCCGCGACCGCAAACTCCGGCGCAAGGTGCCGAAGGACGCCCATCCTCGGCAGCACAGCCGACAGCGCTCTTCTAGATGAAATTTTTCTCACGCACGCGCCGCGTATCGTCTTTCACGCCGCAGCCTTCAAGCACGTGCCGCTGATGGAAGAGCAGCCGCTCGCGGCCATCGAAAACAATATCTTTGCCACGGAAACACTGGTTCGCGCGGCCGCCGCGCGCGACGCGCGCGTGGTGTTGCTTTCCACTGACAAGGCCGTCGAGCCGGCCTCCGTCATGGGCGCAACTAAACGAGTCGCCGAAGAGATTGTGCTCGCCCATGGCGGCACGGTTCTGCGCCTCGGCAACGTGCTCGCTTCATGCGGGAGCGTGGCGGAGGTCTTCGCGCGGCAAATTGCTCTCGGCAATCCGCTCTCGGTCACCGATCCCACTGCGCGCCGCTACTTTCTAACCGTCAGCGAGGCGGTAAACCTGCTCCTATGGACCGGTGCATTACAGCCGAGTGCACCATCCTTTCGCGCTCTTTGCGAAAAGGCGGGAAACTATGACACTTCCTCTCAGCCCCTTCCCCACAATCCATCCGCTCTGCTTGCGCCCGCTCTTCCGTCAGCGCACCTGGTCCTCGACCTGGCCCGTTTCATGGCGCACGCTCTTGCGCCGGACCGCGAGATTGCAATCGATTTCATCGGGCTGCGTCCCGGCGACAAGGAAAACGAACGCCTCTGGGCCGCCGGCGAATCAACCGGTCCGGTTGACCGAAGCGGGATGGTCCGCATCGAGACGGCTCAACCTGAGGCTGCAATTCTCAACCGTGCGCTCGCACCCTTGCGTGAGGCCATCGAAGCGCGCGACCTGCCCGCCGCTATCGCCCAGTTGTGCAAGCTGGTTCCCGATTACACTCCAAGCAGCACTGTGCTGACACTCGCCGACTGCCGCGAACCCCAAATCCGCGCGCCACGGGTCTGCGTATGAGTGAGACCGTCGGCAAGCGTCGCATCGGCGTGGTCACCACCTCGCGCGCCGACTACAGTCACCTCTACTGGCCGTTGCGCGAATTAGCCGCTCATCCCGAGGTCGATCTGGGCGTCTTTGCGCTCGGCGCGCATCTTTCGCCGGATTTTGGTTCGACCGTCAACGAAATCGAGCGCGACGGCTTTCCCATCAAGGCGCGCATCGAGTGCCTGCTCAGCTCTGACACCGACACCGGCATGGCCAAGACCATCGGCATCGCCATTCTCGGCCTGGCAGACGCCCTCACTGCGTGGCGTCCCGATCTGCTGCTGCTCATCGCCGACCGCTATGAGATGCTGGCGCCGGCGTCCGTCGCCCTCGCCCTGCGCATTCCCGTCGCTCACATCGAAGGCGGCGAAATCTCGCAGGGCGCCATCGACGACCACGTTCGCAACGCTCTCACCAAGCTCGCCCACATTCATTTCACATCCACTGAAACCGCGCGCCGCCGCGTAATCGCCATGGGTGAGGAGCCGTGGCGCGTGCATCATGCGGGCGCGCCCTCTCTTGACCATCTGCGCCGTTCCGCGCTGCTCGACCGCACTGCTCTCGAGTCTCGCCTCTTGCTCGCCCTCACGCCGTCCGCGCTTCTTGCCGCATGGCACCCGGTTACTATCCTCTCGGACACCAACGCTGAAGCCGATGCCTTTTTCTTGGCGCTCGCCGATACGCCCGGCCAGCTCATCTTTGTCTATCCCAACTCCGACGCCGGCGGTTACGCGCTCATTGAACGCACTCGCGCCCTGGCTGCCACGCGCCCGCATACACACGTCTTCGTCAATCTCGACGCCGTGACGTACTGGAGCCTGCTGGGCAACGTCGCAACCATGGTCGGCAACTCTTCCAGCGGCATTATGGAGGCCGCATCGTTTGCCCTGCCCGTGGTCAATGTCGGCATACGCCAGCAGGGCCGCGAGCGCTCCCGCAACATTATCGACGTACCCGCTGAAACCTCGGCAATCCACGCCGGCATCCAGCGGGCCCTCAGTCCGGAGTTCCGTGAATCTCTGCGCGGCATGAAAAATCCCTACGGCGACGGCACTGCGGCTGCCACCATTGCTCGCGTGCTCTCGACCGTCCCGCTCGACGGTTTGCTCATCAAGCAACCCGCGCCGCTGCCCGGCGAACCGCGCCCGGAGAAGCCATGACCGCGCGCATCCCTCTCTCATCTCCTGACATCACGCAAGCGGAAATCGATGCTGTCACGGCAGTTCTGCGCACGCCGCATCTCAGCCTTGGGCCCGAGCTTGCAGCCTTTGAAGCCGCGCTGGCCGCCTATCACTCCGTGCCCCATGCAGTAGCCGTCAGTTCCGGCACCGCCGGGCTTCATCTCGCACTGCTCACGCTCGGCATCGGCGAAGGCCACGAAGTAATCGTGCCATCGTTTGCCTTTGTGGCCGTGGCCAACGCCGTCCTCCAGGTTCGCGCCACGCCGGTCTTTGCGGAGATTGACCCCATCACTCTCAACCTCGATCCCGCCGCCGTTGCCCGCGCCATCACGCGACGCACCCGCGCCATTCTGGTCGTCCACACCTTCGGTATTCCGGCGGATATGCGCGCACTCCGCGATCTCGCAAGCCGTCACACCCTTGTCCTCATTGAAGACGCCTGCGAGGCCATTGGCGCCGAATTCGACCACCAACGCGCCGGCAGCTTCGGCGATATGGCTGTGTTTGGTTTCTATCCCAACAAGCAACTCACCACCGGCGAAGGCGGAGCAGTGCTCGCTCACAACAGCGCTCATGCCGATCGTCTCCGCAGCTTGCGCAACCAAGGGCGACAACCCTCGGCAGGCTGGCTCGACCACAGCGAGGTCGGTTACAACTACCGGCTTTCTGAGTTGGCTTGCGCGCTGGGACGTGTACAGCTTGGCCGCATCGCTGGGATGCTCGCTCTACGCCACGCTGCCGCCGAACGATACACCACTCTTCTCCGAGGCATTCCGGGCCTGGAACTCCCGCCGCTCACGCTCCCTCGCCGCACCATAAGCTGGTTCGTCTACGTGGTGCGTCTGCCGGAACTCGTCAGCCGCGATTGCGTGCAGGCAGAGCTTGCCCGCCGCGGCATCGCCAGCGCGCGCTACTTTGCTCCCATTCATTTGCAGCCCGCCTGGCGCAGCCATCCCTGTGCCGGCGCAGCCTCGCTGCCAATCACCGAATCCATTGCCCGGCGCACGCTCGCGCTGCCCTTCTTCAACCGCATCACCGCCAGCCAGCAGCAGGAAGTTGCCGCCGGACTGCGCGCCATCCTTCTCACTCAGGAGTGAATTCCTCCCCGCTCTGCATCGCAAGGTGGAGACGGACATCCACCTATTTGTGGTTGCTTGTCTCCCACTTGACCCTCAATATCTAAATCTCAGTGAAATGAAAAAACAAACATTACTCCTTCTCGCCCTCTTCTCTGTCTCTGCGGCCGCTTGCGCGCAAGGCTCGTTCTTCAGCCAGTGGGAAACCCGCACCACGCGCACACAATCCAGGCAGCCCGGATGGAGCGTTCCCGTTGTCACGCCATACCCAGCCCTGATCCAAGTTGCACGCACCGATTTTGTTCGCCAAATCACTGCCGCTCGCACCACTACCTGGATTTACGACAACAGCAAAGGGGTCAATTTTATCCCATTTGCCAATACCGAAATAGACATCAACCTCCCGCCCTACATCCAGCACAATGCGACCGCCACCAAGGACGGAGCCGGCGACGCTTCTTTCCTGCTCAAGTACCGGCCCTTCGCTGGAAACGAGCAGCATGGCAGCTACGTGGCCAGCGTCGCGGTGGGTGCCACCATTCCCTCCGGCAGCTACACAAACGGCAGCACCGACGCCACAATCTCGCCCACCGTGGGCATGGGTAAAGGCTATGGCCGCTTCGATGTGCAGAGCTGTGCCAGCGTTGCGCTGCCCACCGGCGATACCTCAAAACTCGGCCGTCCGGTTGCGTGGAACGCGGTCTTGCAATACCACGCTGGCAAACTCTGGTGGCCGGAGGTCGAACAGAACTCCACCTTTTATAACGGCGGAAAAAACGATGGCAAAGTCCAGACCTTCGTCACTCCAGGCTTGATGTTTGGCAAGGTGAAGTTGCGCCCAGAGAACAAAACCAGCCGCATCGGCCTGGCCTTTGGCGCCGGTTTCCAAATGGCCACCAGCACCTTCCACGCCACCAACCACAACCTCGTCTTCACTGCGCGCTATCTGTTCTAGCCGCGGTGCAAAACATAAGAGTGGGCCAGTATATGAGAGTGAGCCAATATGGAGGGCGGGCTTCAGCCCGTACATATATGCCATAAAACCGTCCGGGCTTTAGCCCTTGAGGGACGGCTTTTCCATTGCGCGAGAATAACGGACTGGACTAGCCCCGTATGACTGTTTCTACTTCGCTTCCAATCTGACCAGAAACTCCTCAAGCTCGGCGGGCAGCGGCGCCTCAAGCTCCAAAAGTTTTTTCGTCTTCGGATGGATAAACTCAAGCCGCGCCGAGTGCAGAAAGTTTCGTCCCAGCTTGAGCCTCTCCGGCTCTGCCTTGCGCCGTGCGGCCTTCGAGGTCGCGGCCTGCGACGCCACTTGGTCTGTCAATTGCCCCGATCCGCCATAGAGCGTGTCGCCCACCACGGGATGCCCGATCGACGCCATGTGCACGCGAATCTGATGCGTCCGGCCCGTCTCTATCCGCACCTTTACCAGCGTGAACTTGCCAAAGCGATTCGCAAACCGCTTGACCACCTCGTAGTGCGAAACGGCCGTGCGCGCATCGCCCAGTGGTTTTGCGGTCATGCGTGTACGCCGCAGCGGATCGCGTCCCAGGCTGGCGTTGATTGTGCCTTTGGCCCGCTCCACTGTCCCCTGCACCAGCGCAATATAACTCTTCTTGACCTGGCGGCTTGAGAACAGCTCCGCCAGCGCCGCATGTGTGCGGTCGTTCTTCGCCACCACAATTAAGCCGCTCGTATCCTTGTCCAGCCGGTGCACGATCCCCGGTCGCAAATCTCCCCCGGTTGCCGAAAGCTTCTTGAACCGGAAGAGCAGCGCATTCACCAGAGTGCCGCGGCTGCGCGCGTCATCATTCTGCCCTGACCCTGCATGAACCATCATCCCCGCGGGCTTGTTCACCACCGCCAGGTCTGCGTCCTCATAAATCACGTCCAGCGGAATCTCTTCCGCCGTCGCCTTCAGCGGCGCAGGACGCGGCTCGCCGGTGATGTCAATTCGCTCGCCTCCGCGCAGCTTCAGCGAGACCTTCTCGCGCTTGCCGTTCACCAGCACATCGCCCTGTTCAATCAACAGCTGCACGCGCGAGCGGCTCACGCCCTCAAGCTGCGCCGCAAGAAACTGGTCGAGCCGCTGCCCCTTTGCCTCCGCCGTCACTTCTATGGTGCGCAGTTCAGCCATTTACAGCCTCGCCTTTCGTCCCTAACCCAGAAAACTGGGTGCCTCACATCAACATCGGTGCCCCATCCATTCGCGCTCTTTGCGAATGGGTGGGAAACTTCAACCTTCAACCACTCTTCGGCGTTCCAACAGCACCAACCCGCCAACCACCACCAGCGCCGCCGCCGCTATCTGTGGCCCATCCAGCGCGCCGCTCAACACCGTGCCCCGTCCTTCGGTATCCCGCCAAAATTCGGTAACAAAAACAACCACGCCCGCGCCCAGCAACAACAATCCGGCCACATCACCCGGCTGGCGCAAATACGGCAGCCAAACAAGCAAAAAAATCGCAAGCGTCAAAAATCCCAGCGCCGCGTAACCCTGCACCGGATGCAGTGCGACGCCCAGCGGAGCGCCGCTCCACTGCCCCGTCAACGGGTCAGTGTAAGTGACGGCCCACCGCACTGCAGTCTCCGTTCCATAGCCCGATCCGGCCAGCAGCGCGCCCAACTGTTCGAACGCCAATCCCAATGCGAGCGGTGCCGAAAGCGCATCAGCCGTAGTCCAAAGCGGCAGCCGCTGCCGCCATCCGCATAAAAGAGCCACAACCATCGCGATTAGCGCGCCGAAACAGGCTAGAAGCGGATGATGCACCATCGCCAGCGTCAGCAACCACGACGGATGCGTGCGCAGTGGGGTCCAGTTGAGCACCACCAGCAGCAGCCGCGAACTCACAAGCGCCGCGAAGAGCGTCACCACGCACAGCTTCCACACTTGCTGCGCATCAAGCCCAACGATGCGCGCCGTGCGCTCTCCCAAATACAGCGCCAGCAGCACGCCCACTGCCGCCGAAACGCCATACGCCGGAATCAGAAAAGAGCCGAGATGGAATAGAACTGGATACACCTGAGTCAGAATAGCGCCTCAGGCTGCAAGGAAGGTAGAATCCGACCCACGGGGCCGTGGTTGATGCGCTGGTGAACCCTTCCTAGGAAGGTGGAGCTCTCCGCGGTTCATTAGGCATTCCGGACTGGCGGACACGGCACACAGAACCGATTGTCGAGTTGAGCCCCTGTTCACGAATGTTGGTTCAACCAGCGTTGATCGCCCACCTGCTTTGCAGGCCGGTTTCTATTGCGGATACTATGGCCCGGCGAGGGAAATTGCAAGTCTTGTGCAAGGTGGGCGCGGTGTGCTACGTTTTTGTCCCTCCGCTTTCGGGTATCATTTTCCCAAAACGGCGAACTACACTGCTTTTTCATTCCGCACTACTGGCAGCCTTTTCTATGGGTACAGATCCCGCCGCCGCTTTCCGGTTGGCCACCTCCACCGCTCCCGCGATCAGCTTCTTCAGCTTCCCCTCTATATCCGCGTCGCCCACATGCTGGTCTTCCAGCACGCCATCGGCATCAATCGTGAATGTGGCTGGAATCGCCATCACATTGAACTGTTTTGCGATGCGTCCTTCGAACCCTCCATCGCGATACTGCATCCACGTCATCCCATTTTTCCCGACAAACTCTTTCCACTTAGCTTCGTCTGAATCCAGGCTGATGCTAAGCACCGCAAGCGGCTGCCCATCAAACTTCTTCGCGATCTGCCGAATGTGCGGGAGCGCCTCGCGGCACGGTCCGCACCACGTTGCCCAGAAATCGATCAGCACCACCTTGCCGGTGAGGCTTTCCAGCGTAAGTGTCCGCCCATCGAGCGTCGTCAGGCGAAAGTTAGGAGCCATCTTCGCTCGGGCTAACTCCGGGCGCACGACAAACCTCTGCGCCCTCGCATAGTCTATGTCGTCCCGGTTGGCGACTTTCAAAAACTCCTCAAAGCGACTTCTCGCTGCATCATCGCGCTTGAGATATGCCAGCGCCGTTGCGTCGGAATAAAGGTAGTCCGCGTTCTTGGGTCGCAACTGGAGAGCCTCATTAAATGAAGTCTCAGCCAAAGCTATCGGTCCGTCATGTTTGTCGCGTATACCTTCAGCCAGGTAGGTCCTGCCCAGAAGATACTTCGCCGTCGCTTTATCCACAGGATTGGTAACTTGGGCAAGCATCGCCTCAGCCTGCGTTCGAGCCGCCTTGAAATCCCCCATCTCGGCCGCGGCGTTCCAAGCCCGATATTCGCAGATCACACAGTGCCCACCATCTTGTTTATCAGCCTTGCGAAAGCCATCCAGCGCAAAAATCCACTTATGTTCTTGCATAAGCTTGGTGGCTTCGTCAAAAGTCTTCTTGGCTTTCTGATCGGCTGGACCATTGCCCGGCGCCGTGGGATTGCTCTGCGGTGCGGTGGCGGGAGTTTGGGCCGTAGAGTTGAGGGTCAGGCAAAATGCAACTATAGAGATAGTCAACGCAAACACAAACCGGCGCATCGATCCTCCAGTTTCACACTTACTCGATCATCGAATGTTATCCGGATAGGGCAAAAAATCAAGACCCTGTCTTCCGCTCTTCCCCCAGCACTTCGTCAAGCAGCCCGCGCAGGCTCACCGCTCTCGCATGGCCCAGCCGCGCATCGCCGCCGTCCGCCTGCTCGGTCCGCGACAGCTCATCGGCAAGATTCAGCGCCGCCAGCACGGCCACGCGCAATGAGTCCACAGTCCGGCCCTGCGCGGCCACGGCGCGCATCCTCGCATCCACCATCTCGGCCAGGCGGCGAATGTGCTCCGTGTCCTGCCCTGCGAGATGATAAGTCTGATCGTAAATCTCGACTGTTACGTAGCCGGCCGGGTTGCCGTATTGTTCTTGAGCCACGCCTGGCCTCACAATTCCAGCGCGTCCAATTGCGCCAGAAGCCGCTCCACGCGCTGTCTCACCTGGTCGCGTTCGTCGCGCAGCGCGCACACTTCCTTTTGCAGGCGATCGGCAAGCGGAGCCTGCTCGCGCAGTTTCTCTTCAGCCGCGCTGGCGCGCTCCTCGGCCGCTGCGCGCTCCTGCCGCTCCCGCTTCACCAGGTTCACCGCGCGCACAATCCGTTCCTCAAGCGCGGAAAATTCGTCCACACTCAACCTCAGCGCGCTTGCTTCTCCGCCTGATTCCGCAGCCGGCTCCCGTGCCGCTTCATCTCCCTGCGCCTCGTCCATAGTCTCCGACTTCCAGATAAACTCCGTCATTGGAAAAGCCTCCGCACATTCAAATTGACGCTGCAAGTATAACCCGGCCCGCCCTGCTCCCGGCCTGCTTCCCGCTCAACTCCGCAGCCGCGCCCCTAATTTGCCAACAGCCTCCACCACCCGTGCCTGGAAGCTTTGCAACTCCTCTTCGCGCAGCGTCCGGTCCGCGGCCTGAAAAGTCACGCCCAACAGAAGCGCGTATTCTTCCACTCCCAGTTTCTTGTCGCGAAAGACCTCGCGCGCCCGCCACTCCACAAGTTCGGGAATTTGCAATCCAGCAACCGCGCGGTCAATCTTCTCCCAAGCGACGCTCTCGTCCAACACTAAAGAAAAATCTCGCCGCACCGGCTGGAATCGCGAAATCTCCCTGGCAATAGGTTGCCGCAAGGGCAGCTTATACAGCCGGTCGAGATAAAGATCGCCCACCAGAACACGCTCCTTCAGCTTGCGCGCCGCCGCTTCCCGCGGATGCAACTCGCCAAACCAACCCGCCGTCGCGCCATCCACCACCACGCGCGCCGCGCGATACGGATGCAGCCACTCCGGCGTCAGTCCGGCCTCCGCCGGAAAGCGGTCAAAACCCACGGCCCGGGAATGGAACCGCTCGACCACCTGCTCCACAACGCCCTTTACGTCGTGGAATTCAATCGCTCGCGCCGCCTGCAACGCCCCCTGCTCCGGCAAACTACCCACCGCGCCAAACGACAGCGACGGCCGCTCCTCAACTTTTTCCGTGCTGCCGCTGAAGACCGTGCCCACTTCAAACAGCCGCACATCGCTCACATCGCGGTTAAGATTGCCGGCAATCATCGCCAGCATTCCCGGCACCAGAGACGGCCTCAGCACGCCTGCCTCTTCGCTCAGCGGATTGCCCAGCGGGACCACAAGTCCAGGCTGCGGCGCTGTCAGCGCGGCCTCGGCAGCGGAGCAAAACGTGCTCGCAATCGCCTCATGAAATCCCGCTCCCAGCAGCGTGCGCCGCACCGCGGCCTCTTTCTCCGCCCACGGCAGCGCATGCACTCCTTCGCCAAACTCCGGCAGCGTATTCTGAAAACGGTTGTACCCGTAAACCCGCGCCACCTCTTCAATCAGGTCGATCTCGCGCTCCACATCCAGCCGCCAACTCGGCAGCGTCACCAGCCAGCCCGCATCGCCCTTCGCAATCTCCGCCAGCCCACACCCCAGCGCCGTCAGCACTCCCTCGACCATCGCCGCGGTAATTCCTTCCGCGTCCACTGTCGCGCCCAGAATCCGCTGCACCTCGCTTAGCTTGAGTGCGACTGGGTTCCTTTTAGCCGTCCGCGCCTCGATAGCCGCTACGCGCACGTCCACCAGCTCGCCTTCCAGCCAGCCGCCATTCGCGAGTAAAATCCTGCTCACCAGAGCCGACGCCACCGGCGCGGCATTGAAATCCGCTCCGCGCTCGAAGCGATGGCTCGCGTCGGTATGCAGTCCGTGCCGCCGAGCCGTACGCCGCACCGCCACGGGGTCAAACCACGCCGCCTCCACCAGCACATTCTTCGTCGCCGGCGTAATCATCGAATCCCAGCCGCCCATCACACCGGCCAGCCCCAGCGCCTTTGCGTGATCGGCCACAACCAGGTCCTCGGCATCCAGCACGCGCTCCACGCCGTCCAGCGTCTTCAGCCGCTCGCCCTTCCGCGCTCGCCGCACCACGATGCCGCCTTCAATCTTGTCCAGGTCGAAGACGTGCGTCGGCTGCCCCATGGCAATCCACGCGAAATTCGTCGCATCCACGGCATTCGAAATCTGCTTCTGCTCCAGCAGTTCAAAGTAAGTGGCAACTTCCGCGCCTGCAAACCAGTCTCGCGACACGCCCATCGTCACATCGCGCAGCACCCGCGCCGTAAACCGACCGCATGCATCCTCAGCATCAATTCCCACGGGATAAGCCGCCGCGGCCTCGCGCGCCTTCGGCAAAGCAAAATCCAGTTCCGGCAGCGCCAGCCCATAAATCGCCGCCGCCTCGCGCGCCACTCCATAGTGATTCATCGCATCCACTCGATTGGTGGTGATGTCCATTTCGAAGAGCGAGCCACTGCCGTTGCCAAGATCGTAAATTCCCTCGACCGCAATCCCGCGCAGCGTCAAATCTTCAGCAAGTTGCGCGTCGTCAACCGGCAGTCCGGGCAAATAACTACGAAGCCATTTGGTGAGAATTTTCATCGGATATCTGTCTTCTCTGTGATTGTACTTTCTTGGATGTTTGCTGTTGACGGCTCGTCCATCGGAACCGAGTTATCCGTATTAAACAGAATCATAGCCTTCTTGCGAACCGCGGGAGCGAGCGAATAGCCAATCGCGATCATCCAAATCACTATTAGCTGCACGTGAACCATGCAGCTAAGTCCATATCCATCACGCCAGAACACATTACTTTCGCTCGCATTCGAACAATTCGTTGAAAAGAAGCCCTTAAAGAATTCAGAAAGCTGATATGGCGAAGTGGTCTGCAAGACGCTCGAGTACTGGCTGCCATTCTCAAACCATTGAAACGTCCAACGCAAAAATGCTATTACAATTACCGGGCTCAGAAACATGAATACCCAAGGCTTAAGCAGGTCCGGATTTATGCGCTTCAAGCCTCGCTCAAACTTCCGGTTGAATATTCCAGCCGCTGCAATCCATATCCGCAAAGGCACAAGTCCTGCTATCAGTCCGACCATCAACGCACGCACAAAAAGATGCTCGTGGAGCATCTTCCAGAGTTCGGGCGAGCCGATCTTCGCCATTAGGGTCGACAAGCCATTGGCAATCCCGCCGACTACCCAAATGGAAGTGCCGTAGAAAAACATACACAGAAAAAACCGGGGAAACCAGCGAGGCATATCCGCTCCCTTACACAAACGTCAATTAAACAAACTGCCCCAAAAACCTCATATCCCCCGCATAAAATGACCCAATCTCGCTTACCCCATACTTCATCATCGCAATCCGCTCGACCCCCATCCCAAACGCAAATCCGGAAATCTTTCTCGGGTCATATCCCGGCTGCTTCTCCGCGGCAAACGCAAACACCGCCGGGTCCACCATCCCGCAGCCCAGCAGCTCAATCCATCCCGACTGCTTGCACTTCCGGCAGCCTTTTCCGCCGCAGAAAATACAGCTGATCTGCACGTCGGCTGACGGCTCCGTGAACGGAAAAAATGACGGGAAAAACCGCGTCTTCACCGCCGAGCCAAACAGCGCCTTCATCGCGTGGTCCAGCGTTCCCTTCAGGTCGCTGAAGGTGATATTCGTGTCCACGCACAAACCCTCCACCTGGTGAAAAATCGGCGAATGCGTCGCGTCCGCCGCGTCGTTCCTGTGCACCTTGCCGGGAATCACAATCCGCACCGGCGGCGGCTGCTGTTCCATCGTCCGCATCTGCACCGGCGATGTGTGCGTGCGCATCAGCAGCCGGTCGCGCTGCGGCCTCCGCTCCTGCCCTGCCACCACCAGAGTGTCCTGCGTGTCGCGCGCCGGATGCCCCGGTGGAAAATTCATGCTCTCGAAGTTGTAATAGTCGGTTTCCACCTCCGGCCCCACGCCCACTGAGTAGCCCAGCGCCGCAAAAACGCTTGTAATCTCATTCAACGTGCGCGTAATCGGATGCTCCGCGCCCATCAGCCGCCGCGTTCCCGGCAGCGTAATGTCGATTGCCTCGGCAGCCAGCGCCGCGTCTGTCGGACCCGCTCCCAAAGCCTCGTCCAGCAACCCCTCCACCACCGCCTTCAGCGCGTTGAAGCGCACGCCCAGCAGCTTCTTGGCCTCTGGAGGTGCAGCCTTCAGCCACCTGCCCGATACCTCGTTCAGCCGACCCTGCTTGCGCCCCAGCCACTCCAGGCGAAAGGCCTCCACAGCCGCGTCACCGTCCAACGCAGCCGCGACCGCCCGCGCCTGCCGCTCCAGCCGCGCAAATGCCTCGTGCAGCGCAGCCTCATCAAATGCCGTCAAATTCGGAATCTCTTCGCTCATATGCGTTTACAAAAGAATAAACTACCGCGCGTTCCCGCTTCAGTTATTCTCATCTTCATGAAATATTTGCGCCTCGCTCTCGCTCTGCTTCTCGCCGCCGCCTTCACCGCCCCGGCCGTCGCCCAATCAGCCATATACCCGCAGCAGGAGGGCTTCATTGACGCCCACGGCGTACTCATCTATTACGTGGCCCTCGGCACCGGCTCGCCGCTCGTCGTCTTGCATGGCGGTCCCGGCGCCAGCCACGACTACTTCCTGCCCTACCTGTTGCCCCTGGCCCGCACTCACCGCCTCATCTTCATTGACGAGCGTGGCTCCGGCCGCTCTCAGCGCCTTCAGGACGCAAGCCTCTACACAGTCGAAGCGGATGTCGAAGACATCGAAGCCGTCCGCGTGGCCCTCCACCTCGGCAAAATCTCCCTGCTCGGCCACAGTTGCGGCGGCGTCCTCGCCGAGGCTTACGCGCTCAAGTACCAGCAGAATCTCTCCCATCTCATCCTCAACAGCACCTTCGCCTCCACTCGTGAGATGAACGAAGTCCTCGCCCGCGAAAAAGCCGCCATGCCCGCCGACAAGCTGAAACGCCTGAATGAATTGGAGCAGGCCGGCCTCTTCGGCAAAGGCGAGCTGTGGGAGCACGGCCGCTATCCCGCCGAATACGCCAATCTCGCCTGGGGCCCTGGCTACTTTCCCTTCCTCTACGGCGCGCGCCCCGACGCCAACTACGACCCCAGCGCCGGCAACGCACCCACCAACTGGGAGCTCTACCGCGAAATGTGGGGCTCTCACGGCGAGTTCGTCATCGACGGCAACCTCAAAAGCGTCGAATATGTTGACCGCCTGCCCTCCATCCACGTTCCCACTCTGGTTCTCGTCGGCGATCACGACGAGTGCGACCCCAGTCTCGCCAAGGAGATGCACGACAAAATCCCTGGCTCAAAACTCGTCATCTTCCCCAACTCCGGCCACATGAACTTCGTCGATCAGCCGGATATGTGGCAGAAAGCGGTGACCAGCTTCCTCGGCAGCTAGACGCGCACTGGCCAAATGACGGAGGGAACACGCTGGCGGGCCGGACGGGGTTCCTCAACGGCTCGCCGCCCTGCCATTTGTGCGGCTGGCCCACTCTGGTGAGAGCAGCGCCCCAGCCGAGCCGGTAGCAAAAGGGCGCACTATAGTGCATAAATCTGCGCAACCGCAGCGACAGACAGCCGGCATTAAGCGAGGTTTGTGAACATTGCCTTTGGCAAAAGGCTTCGCAGCGAGTGCGCAGTTCGTGTTCTGGTAAGATGTGATGTGTATCACCGATTGCAGCCATCACTGGTTCGATACTTGAAGACCGTACTCAGGAGGTCTGTCCATGAATAGTTTTTGTGCGCGTGTGTTCGGTGTCACCCTGTTCGTTTTTCTCGTTTTGGCTATTGCCGTCCAACCTGCCATGGCTCAGCAGGATCAAGCCAGGCATATTTTCCATCGGCTGATTCCAGCCGGGGATACCTGTGCCACCTGCCACAAGGTGGTGTATGACCAATGGAAAGCCAGCCCGCATGGAGCCAACGGTGTTGAATGCACCGTGTGCCATGGCGAGACAACAGCAAAGGACTTCGCGAGCAGGCCGGCGTTAAGCACATGCGAGACCTGTCACACCGAGCAGGTGGCACAACTGAAGTCTGATCCATTCATGAAAGACAGGACGTGTGTGAGCTGTCATCAGGCACACATCTTCGTGGAGCACAAAAAGGCGGCCCCGGCAGGCAAGTGATAACAATTTCCAGGCGTGGCAATCTCGAACTGCTGGCCGGTCCAGCCGCGCTCACCGCCCTGGAAACGTGTCATCGCATGCCATAGCGGTTCCACAATTGCTTTACCCTGAGACCACCGCCCTCAAGTGGCATTTTCCTCAAGAAAATGCCACACTGCGCGATGCTAAGAAGGGCACGTTAATTGTGGAGCCGCTCTAAGGGAATGTACGACCGGTTGCCCTGAAAACTAGCGATCATGCGCCCGAAGATTCCGCCAAGCACGCGGGTGCGCCGCAAGTACGTTTGCCGCGACTGCGAATCGGAATATTCCAAGGTTCCTCTTCAATTTGTCTGTTCTGTTTGGGCAAACGCGGAACCATGCAGTCGCGCAGTTCACTCATCGTTGTGAATGTCACCAGTAATCCTGATTTGCGCGATAGCTGCTGAACGTCGACCATCAGGAAGTACCGCCGGATCCACGCCGCTCCTCGGATAGGTCCCATGAAGTCTTAGTGTTGTATCTGGAGCGCCCGCGACACAACGGTGCGCAGCAGCATGATCTTGGATTGGGCGCTTCGGATACAACGACTTGAAGGAAGCCGCCCCGGTGTGGGGCTATGCACTT